>CAZLMW010000040.1:0-61385 GCA_964560875.1 uncultured Enterobacteriaceae bacterium | reverse complement strand
ATCCACCTCGGCGGACAGTTCACGTGCGGCGATGCCCACAGGATGGCCGCGCTGCTCGAGCAGCTCATCGAAGGCGGCACCCTGCCGCGTGACGGGGATTTCGGGGGCGGCGTGAAGGCCACTTACGTGTTCGTTGCGGATGGGATGCCGTGGATCGCCGACCTGCTCATCAGCAAGCTCCCGGCCGCTGTGCCGATCTTGGATTTCTACCACGCCGTGGACCGGCTCGCGGAGCATGGGCGAACGCACATGAACGGCCCGCGCCAATTCCTGGAGCAGGCCAAGCGGCACCTGCTCGGAAGCCCGCGCCCCAGCAACTCCCGGCAGCCACAGTTCCGCCGACGCGGCCACAAGAAGCTTCGGCGTCACGACCAGCCAGTGCCCAGCGCGCCACGGCCGCCGTTGCCCACCGACCGCAAGGGCTCTGGGCAGGAGCTGATCGAATGGCTCGAACAGATGGCAGACGACTCCGAGGAGCACGGCAAGCTCATCGAGTACTTCAAGAGCAACAAGGACCGGATCGACTACGCCCGCTACCGCCACCACGGCTACCAAATCGGCTCCGGTGCGATGAAGTCATTGCACACCAGCGGCAGCCAAATGAGGATGAAGCTTGCGGGCGCGACGTGGCTGCCCGAGACCATCGACGCGCTGCTGAAAGTCAGGATGCTTCGCTTGTCCGGTCGGTGGGACGAATTCTTCGGGCAAGACAAGCTGTGGCAAAGCCTTGGCGGCGAATTCCGCGACGTGCCGTACCACACACTGCGCGGGCATCCGGTTGCGGCCTGACCGGGTGATGGATCACACCCCCCAAACGCGGCACGATCGAACGCTTCGCCCGACGCCCGACGTCCGGCGAACAAAAAACCACAAAAACAGGCGGTTGGGGTAAGCGGGGATGGGGGTTCCAAAGGGGGAAGGACCGGTCAGGGGAAGGCAGTCTGTCATCTGCCGAAGACGCCAGGGCGGCAACCGACGGGTGCCACGCAGATCATAAAATGCCTTCCCCTGTTGGGTCCTTTCCCCTTTGATCCGGGGCCCCGTCTGCCAAGACGATCCATTTGTTCCAGGCCCCGTCTGCCAAGACGAATCCAAGAGAATTCAACCCATTGGCAGAAACAAGCGCCATAGCCCCCGGCAGGGAGACTCAAAAAAGAAGCTGACGGCTAGTCAAAGGCCCTCGGCCTCTTCTTCAACACCCGCGCCTTCGGCCATTTGGCAATCCGCTTGCTCACCTCGTCCTCGAGCTTGGGCATATCCGCGTTGAGCTTGCGCATGTTCTTGCCGAGCTCGATGACCGGCAGCGCCACGATCTGGGCCTTGTCGGCTCTCATCAGGAACGGGTGCAGGCTCAGGCGGCCGTAGCGGTCGGACTTGAGGGCCGTGAACAACAGGTGGCTCGCGGCGGTTTGCTCGCCCATGCGCTTGGACAGGGCCTTGCACTTCTTGTCGTGGAAGTTGCCCGTGTTGCGGCACCAGCCGAGGTCGTCGAAGACCAGCTCTTTGAGGGGCGCCTTCTTCCTCTTCTTCTTGATGGGCTTGAGAGCGGCTTTGACGTGGGCGTCCTTGCCACGAATGCGCACCTGGCGACCCCACGGCTTGTAGTCGGGGTGGCGCACCATGACGTAGTGGTAGCCGGACAGCAGGCCGCCGCGGCGGGCCGGGATGGGGCCCGCGCGCTTGCCGTCGATGAACACGATCGCGTCCTTGACCGGCTTCTTGGACTTGACGTGGATCGCGTACTTCTTGGCGGTCTTGACCTGCGCGTGGAGCTTGTCGAAGAGCTTGAGCAGGTCTGCGTCGGCCTTGCGTCGGTCGATCACCAGGGTCGGCTGCAGCACGATGCCGTTGGTGAACAGGAAGCGGACGTTGTCTTTCTTCTTCCAGCCGTGCCATGCGGCGACCGCGGCGCGGGCGTAGGCGTCGGCCATGTTGTTGTAGTCGACGAGCTCGGCGAAGTACTTCTCGTACAGTTGCGTGGCGTGGATGAACCGGCGGTAGGCGCGCCTGTACTTCTTCTTGCGCGCCAAATCCATGCCCTCGAGGCGCAGGCGGCCGGCTTCGGCGATCTGCTTGGCGGCCTTGCTCACGACAGGCGCCTTGGCCTTGGGCTTGAGGTGCTTGGGCGGCCGGTCGGTGTCGCGCAGCACCTTGATGCGGCCGGCGAACGACAGGACGTCGCGGATCTTCTTATCGGCGCGTTTGACGAAGATCTCGCGCACATTTCCGAGGGTCGCGGTCGGCACGGCGACGAGGCGGGTCTTACCTTCTGCGACGGCGTCGGCGGGCGTCGAAAACGCGCCGAAAGCGACGGTTGCGGCGAGCAGTGGGGTGAGGCCGGCAGCGAGGCAAAGCTTGGAGCGGACGGGGATCATCTTTTCTCCCGGTTGTGGCGCGATGTGATTTGGGATGAGCCGGCCGAAGCTTGTCGCAAGGACCCCATGCGCGCAACCGAGGACGCGTGGAGGTCATTGGCGATTCATGGGAGGCGCCGCTCATTGCCCGACGCGAGCCGTGATGACCGACTTTGGTGCGACCCAAGGAAAGCGCGCATCGCGTCGTTGAATGCGGCGGGCTCTTCCTCGTGCGGGCAGTGGCCGCTGTGGTCGAATATCCTGGCCTCTGCGCCGCGGATCGCCTTGCGATAGTGGTCCACCGCGCGTGCCGGGATGATGCGATCGTGGCGACCGCGGAGCACCAGGGTCGGGTGGGTCACGTCGCGGGCGAGGTCGCCGACCGCCTGCATGTCACGGGTGTAGTAGCGGGCCGCTGCCATCGCTGCTTGCACGGCACCATCCGCCGCGAGGGGTGCAAGGAAATGCTGCATGTACTCGTCGTCGAGAGGCATCTGGCTGTACGCGGCATAGCGCAACCCCAGCCAGAGCCCGGCTCCGATCGCCGGCGCCATAAACGCCAGGGACCACTGCTGCCGCATCAAGCGCGACACCAACAACATCGGATAGCGGCCCGGTCCAGCCGGGTTGACGAGCACGACCTTGTCCACGCGATCGGGCGCCATCGCTGCCATTTGTACGGCGAGCGCGCCTCCCAACGAGTTGCCGACCAGCGATGCGCGCTCGATGCCGACCGCGTCCATCCACGCAAGGGTCCGTTCCGCCCGGGCAGCGACGCGGTACGACGCATCCATGGGCTTGTCCGACCAGCCAAAACCGGCCGCACACAGCGCATGGATTCGAAAATCGTCCGAGAGGCCGTGCAGCTGGTGGCGCCAACACCACGACGACTGCACGTAGCCATGCAAAAACAGCACGTCGGGGCCATCCCCGGCGCTCACCGCGTGCAGCCTTGTCGAGCCAGCCGCGCGATCGTTCACGTCCACGAGGCGACATGTGTCGCTCCAACTGTCGCCCATCGCCCTGGCATAGCCGCGCACCGTCTTCAGCAACGACGCGGGCGGCAAGCGGCGCGGGCGTTTCAAACCAGGTCGTGACCGTTGCGGGCAGAGATCCAGGCGGCCAGCGCCGCTATTGGTCGCCGTCTTTGTTGGGGAGCGTGAAACCAAACCAACCTTTGACAGTGGCGTACGTCTCCGGCTGCTTGCACATCAGCTTGTTTTGGTCGGGTTTACAGGGGTCGGGCTTGCTCGACTTGTCGAAATAGCGGGCGATGCGGCCTTCGAAGGTGCCGCGGAATTCGCCGCCGGTTTCGTTGGACCAGTCGGTGATCTCGAACTCGCCGTCGAGGCCGTCGCACGTCGATCGATAGCTGACCGACATGAAGCTGACCCGCACCTCGGGCGCCTTGCAGGAGAACTTGTACTTGCCGGGCTTGCCGACATGCACGGGGTTGGCGCTGCTGCCCTTGACGAGGCCGAAGTTGAGCTGGAACTCCAGCGGCAGGGTCTTGCCGTCGATCTCGGGTGTCAGCGACTCGGTCAGCGCGAAGCCGATCTCACCGAGCGAATAGTGGGTGCTGCCAAAGGAGAAGAACTGCTTGGTATCGGCGCGGTCGTACAGGTCGCGATCGATGCGCACCTTCTTGCCGTCGGGGTAGCTGCCATGGAAGTCGATGATGACCGTGTAGCCCTGCACCCAGTTGTTCTCGAACGTGTCGTCGCCGCCGCCAGCGTCTTTGTTGCCCGCATCCACGCCAGCGTCTTCGGCTTTCTTGGCGTCGCCGTCGGGTTCGTCGGAGCAACCGGTGGCCAGGTTCACCGCGAAAAGCAGCGCAACCAGGGTCGCGAGATGGCCAAGGGGGCGGCGATGCGGGGTCATGGCGGGCTCCAGCAGCGGGCGATCACGACAGCGTGAAAGTGTCGGGCGAGCGCGTCGAGGCCTCGAAACGCCGGACGCGGCGGCAAAATAGCAGAAACGACCAGCAAATTGCCCGACGCTCAGGCGTTAAACACCACGCACCGCGTGAAGATCCCCGGGAATTCGGCAGCTTCGGAGCTCGCATCCGCCGCCGCGACCGTTGAGCTGCACGTCGACCGCCCAGCCGAGCTGTTCATCGATGATCGCCGGCGGTTCGAGCCCGCGCAGGTCACACCGCTGCAAGAGGACGTCGGGACGATCGCGAACGGCAACGGCCGCGCCACCATGTTCGGCGGTACACCCGTCAAATCGGCAATCGATCAGCTGCGCGTCGCAATCGTTGGTCACCAGCACCGCGCCGCCCTGGCGTCCGTGACAGCGCACAAACCGGCAGCTCTGAGCGATCAGGCGCCCGCGTCGAAGGGCAACAGCGCCGCCACCGAACCCGGTCGCGCGGCAGTCGCGGAACTCGCAGTCGTTGAGCACGATGCGCCCGCCGTTTGGCGCCGCAACACCGCCGCCTGCACTGGTATCGCCACCGTTTTCGAGGATGAGGCCGAACAGAGCCAGCTCGCCGCGACGTCCCTCCAATCGCAGCAAACCGCCGCGCCCTTCTCCCCGAAGGATCACGTCCCCGGGCGCATCGGCGACAAGTTTGACGCTGGCCGAAGTGACGAAAGGTCCAACGTACACACCGGCCGCAAGCCGAAGCACCGCGCCGGATTCGGCGGACTCGAGCGCCTTTCGCAGCGCGTCACCGTCTGCGGATACGTGGGTTGTCGGCAGGTGCAGGGGCTCCATCGCGGGGCTCCAGGAGCGAGGTCAGCGCGGCCATGCTACAACATTGCCATGCAATACGACGTCTGTGTGATCGGCGCCGGTCCCGCCGGATTCGCCGCTGCAATGCGCGCATGGGACTACGGCAAGCGCGTCTGTTTGGTCGAACGAGGCCCGCTCGGCGGCGCGGGTGTGCACCACGGCGCGCTCACGTCCAAGACCTTGTGGGAGCTGTCCAAGGACTACCGCTCCGCGCTCAAACGCGACCGCGGCTTCGTCGCCGAAAACGTACACGTCGACTACCAGCAGGTCATTCACACCGTCGAGACGGCCGTCGCGGAGAAGGTCGATCAGCTCGACCGCCAGCTCCGCGTGCTCTCCGAACCCGGCGCCGGCTTCCCCGGCTCGATCACCACCATCCAGGGCAACGCGCGCTTTCTCGACCCCCACACCGTCTGCGTCGAAGGCACCGATCCCGGCGACATCCACCGCATCCAGGCTGACCACATGGTCATCGCGACCGGCAGCCGTCCCCGCATCGCGCCCAACATTCCGGTCGACGGCGAATACGTCCTCACCAGCGACCACCTGACCCGGCTGTCGGCGTTTCCGCGCTCGATCGTCATCGTCGGCGCCGGCGTCATCGGCTGCGAATTCGCCACCATTCTCAGCAACTTTGGCCAGACCAAGGTCTACCTGATCGACCGTGCTGACCGCATCCTGCCGTTCGAGGACTACGACGTCGCCAACCTCTGCGCGACCAACCTCGAAGCCAAGGGCGTCACGATTCACCGCGGCGCCAACCTCGAGCAGCTCCACGTCGTTGACGGCAAGGTCGAATACACCATCCGCCACCGCCAGGGCGGCCTTGAGACCATCCGCGTGCAGCGCGCGCTCGTCAGCATCGGTCGCGTGCCCAACACCCGCGGCCTGGACCTCGAAAAAGCCGGCCTCACCCTGTCGGCACGCGGCCACATTGCCGACGACGACACGCGCACCGAGGTCCCGCACATCTTCGCGGTTGGCGACGTGACGCTCGACATCGCGCTGGTCAGCATCGGCGAGATCGAGGGCAGACGCGCGATCGACCACATCTGGGGAGAGGTCGACCGACCGCTGAGCTACCAAAACGTTTCGATGATCATGTTCCTCGATCCCGAGGTCGCCGCGGTCGGGCTCAACGAGCAACAGGCCCAAAAGCAGCGCGTGCCCTACAAGGTCGCCGTCTACGACTACTCGCTGGTCAACCGCGCCATCGCGATGCGCGACACCCAGGGCTTTGTGAAGCTGCTCGTCAGCAACGACGACACCATGAGCCTTCTTGGCATTCGCGCGCTCGGTGTGCACGCCTCGTCGTCGATCGAGGCCGTCTCCTTGCTGATCCGCCAGGGCCGCTCGCTGCACGATCTCGCCGAGCTGCTCCATCCCCACCCCGCTGTTACCGAGGGCCTGCAGGACTGCGTGCGCATGCTCTTGGGCCGCTCGATCATGAAGCCCCACGTGTTCACCAGTGAGCTGCGGCTGTCCGCCGTCCACTACTCGGATTCAGGCGCGATAAAGGTCGACGAATAGGCAAGGTCGACGAATAGGCGCCACTAAAAAAGCCTCGACAAAGGCCGTCTGCGCCCTTTCGTTGGGGTTGGTACAACGCCCCTTTCCGGGGTTGTGTGACTGTGTGCCCCGTGCCATCGTCCGCGGCCCTCTCCACCCGCATTCGGAGCCCTCCGATGGCTTGGAATCCCTACGAAAATCAGCCGGAAGGCGGCGGTCAAGGCGGCCCTCCCGGGGGCTTTGAAACGCCCGAATTCAACCTGCCGCCCAACCTGGTGACGCTCGTCTTTTACGGACTGGCCGGCCTGATGATTCTCGTCGCCGTGCGCGGCGCGTTCTTCACGGTCGGGCCCGAGGAAGTCGGCGTCGTGCTGCGGTTTGGTCGGTTGCACACCACGGCGCAGCCGGGCTTTCACCTGAAGATGCCGTTTGGCGTCGACGAGGTGCACAAGATCGCCAAGGAGACGGTGCACAAAGAGGAGTTTGGCTTCCGAACCCATCGCGCCGGCACCCGCACGCAGTACAGCTCGGCGCGGTTCGACGACGAATCGCTGATGCTGACCGGTGACCTCAACGTCGCCGATGTCGAGTGGGTCGTGCAGTACAAGGTGCGCAACCCGGACGTGTACTTCTTCAACCTCTCCGAACCGGAGCAAACCGTCCGCGATGTCGCCGAATCGGTGCTCCGGCAGGTGGTCGGTAACCGGACCGTCGACGCCGTGTTGACCACCGGACGTGCCCGTATCGAGGCGCGCGCCAAAGACCTGATGCAAGAGGTGCTCGATGGGTACAAGGCCGGCATCCGCGTCACCGTTGTTCAGCTCCAGAACGTCACGCCGCCCGAGCCGGTGCAGGCGTCGTTCAACGACGTCAACCGCGCTGAGCAGGATATGGAGAAGTTCGAAAACGAGGCGCTCGCGCAGTTCAACAAGATGATCCCCAACGCCAAGGGCGAGGCCAAACGCGCCATCGACCGGGCCGAGGGGTATAAAGCCGACCGCGTCAACCGCGCTCACGGCAACGTCGCGCGCTTCCTGGGCATCCTCAAGGAGTACCGCAAGGCGCCTGCGGTCACGCGCAGCCGGCTCTACCTCGAACAGATCGGCAAGGTCTTGCCCCACACCGGCGACATCACGGTCATCGACGAGGACATCAAGGGCGTGCTCCCGCACCTCAAACTCGGCCAGCCCAGCACGGCCAAGGGAGGTGCGAAATGAGCAACAAGATCGCCGCTATCGCCATCGCCACCCTCGTCGCCGCCTACGCCATCGTCACTACTTGCGTGATGATTGTTCCCGAGTACGAGCAGGTCGTTCTCACCGAGTTCGGCAAGCCCGTCGGGGAAGCGCGAACCGATCCGGGTCTCTACTTCGTCATGCCGTGGTACCAGCGCCACCGTTTCTCGCGCCGGCTCCTGCGTTGGGACGGCGAACGCTCCGAGATCCCCACCGCCGACAAACGCTTCATCTGGGTCGACACCACGGCCCGCTGGAAGATCATCAACCCGCTGAAATTCCTGGTGTCCGTCGGCGACTACAGCGGCGCGCAAACCCGGCTCGACGACGTCATCGACTCGGGCGTGAGATCGGTGATCTCAGGCAATGATCTTATCGAGGCGGTGCGAACCGACCTGGACCTGGTGCAGCTACCGGGCGCCGCCACCGTGCAGACCGCCCAGGCGCGCATCGAGAAGGGCCGCAAGGTGCTGCAGGACAAGATCCTCAAGATCGCGTCACGGACCACCGTCAAGGAATACGGCATCGAGCTGGTGGACGTCCGCGTCAAGCGCATCAACTACATCGAGGACGTTCAAAAGAGCATCTTCAACCGGATGATCGCCGAGCGAAACAAGGTCGCGGCTCAATACCGGTCTGAGGGCAAGGGCAAGGCCGCGGAGATCCTCGGGCGCATGGAAAAGCAGCTCAAGCAGATCCGCTCCGGCGCTTACCGGGAAGCCAAGGAAATCGAAGGTGAAGCCGACGCCGAGGCGACCAAGATCTACGCGGAGGCCTACGGGCAGGACGCCGAGTTCTACGCGTTCATGCAGAGCCTTGAGACCTGGTCAAACGTCATCGGGTTCCGTCGTCGCAAGGGCACCAAGACGTCGCTGATCCTGAGCACCGATACCGAGATCTTCCGCTACCTCAAGGCGGCGGGCACCGGCGAAGCGAAAGCGGGCGCGTCCACCTCGAATAACGCGGCTGCGCGGGCACCCACGGTCAACTGATCCGGCCATCGGCCCTCAGCTCAACAGGTCGCATCGTGCGGTTTTCAGGCGTCGCCATCGCCGGTCTGGCCCATGTGGATCCACCGATCCGTGTGCCGACCGAAGAGCTCGCGACACGGCTCGGGCCATTTCTGGACCGAATCGGCCTTCCACGCCGCGCTTTGCAGGGACTCTCCGGCATCGTGGCACGCCGCTTCTGGACCGAAGGAAAACGCCCGTCTGACGCCGCAACCGACGCCGCGCGCGCCGCCATCTCCGCGGCCGGAGTCGCCAACGACCGCATCGGGATCCTGGTCAACACGTCGGTCTGCCGCGACTGGGTCGAACCGTCGACCGCGTCGATCGTGCACGGAAACCTTGACCTGCACGCCGGCTGCCGCAACTTCGATGTCGCCAACGCGTGCCTGGGCTTTCTGTCCGGGATGGATCTCGTCGCCGCGATGATCGAGCGCGGCGACGTCGACTACGGCCTCATCGTGGACGGTGAGGGCAGCCGCTTTGTGACCGACCAGACCATCGCGCGGCTGCTCGCCGACGGCACGGTCGACGATTTTCGCGCCGAATTCGCCGCACTGACCCTGGGTTCGGGGGCCGCCGCCATGGTGCTCGCGCGCGCCGAGCTCGTCTCCGCCGCCGGTCGGCCCGTGCACACCTACAAGGGCGGCTTGTCCCTCGCCGCCAGCGACCAAAACCACCTGTGCCGCGGCAACGACGACAAGATGGTCACCGACAGCAACGGCCTGCTGCACGCCGGCATCGGCCTCGCCGAACAGACGTGGGCAAAGGGCTGCGAGGACTTCGGCTGGCACAGCGGCTACTTCGACGAGTATTGCCTGCACCAGGTCAGCAAGGTGCACACCGACAAGCTGCTCAAGCGCCTCGGCCTCGATCCACAACGCACGCTGTCCATCGTCAGCGAGTTCGGCAACATCGGGCCCGCCGCGGTGCCGATCGTGCTCAGCAAGGCGGTCGCCGCCGGTCGTATCGGCTCCGGTAGCACGGTCGGTCTGTTCGGCATCGGCTCGGGGCTGAACTGCGCGATGGTCGAGGTCGCATGGTGAGCGAAAACAGCGCGACGAGAGGCCAACGATGACCAAGACCGCCCGCGACATCGGCGTGGCCGCTTCGGAATACCCGTGGACCGGCCGCTTCATCGACATCGACGGCCACACGATGCACGTGCTCGACGTCGGACCGACCGAAGGCGCGGCGGACGAGCCCGTGCTGATGGTCCATGGCAACCCGACGTGGTCCTTTTATTGGCGTCACCTCGTCAGCGCGCTCAGCGGCACCCATCGCTGCATCGTGCCCGACCACATCGGCATGGGGCTGTCGGACAAGCCCGCCGACGACGCCTATCCGTACACGCTCGCCCGCCGCGTCTCCGACCTGACCAAGGTGGTCGACAGCCTGTACCCGTCCGGCAAGCTCACCCTCGCGGTGCATGACTGGGGCGGCATGATCGGCATGGCCTGGGCGGTACAGAATCCCGACCGGGTCGCGCGGATCGTGGTGACGAACACCTCGGCGTTTATGCCCAACGACGACATCAAGCTGCCGTGGCAGCTCAAACTGGCGCGTTCACCGCTGGGCACCGCGCTCGTCCAGGGCTTCAACGCGTTCGCCATCGGCGCGACCGTCACGTGCACCGAAAAGCCGCTGAGCAGCGCCGCCAAGAAGGGCTACACCGCCCCCTACGACACTTTTGCAAACCGCATCGCGACGCTCCGCTTCGTGCAGGACATCCCGCTGTCCCCCAAGGACGGCGCGTGGGCGCTCGTCGAAGCCACCGACGCTGGCCTGGACCTCTTTGCGCAGACGCCGATCCTCGTGCTCTGGGGCGACAAGGACTACGTCTTCCATCCCGGGTTCCGCGCGCAGTTCGAGAAGCGCTGGCCGCACGCCGAGGTTCAAAGCTGGCCCGCCGGACACTTCGTCATCGAAGACGAAAAAGAGGCGGTGTGCAGCAAGATCGCGGCTTTTGTCGGCGCCTGACGCTATTTCGGCAGCTCGACCCAGGCCGACCACCGCTCGTGTTCGACGACCAGCACGACCGCAAGATCACGTTTTGCCTTGAACTGAAAGGTCCCGGTGCCGTCGGTGGTCGCGGCGCCGGTTTCGACCGCAGCCCCTTCGCCCGTCAACAGCCCCCAGCGAACCGGTTGGTTGGCGATCGGCTTGCCGGTCAACGACGCCTGCCAAACACCAGGCGCCGGGCTCGCAACCCGGACCCAGACACCCTCGGACGAACCGCTGGCCGCCGTCGTGTCCGAGCCGCTGACCTGCGACGTCCCGCCACCGCATCCGGCAACGAGGAGCAGTGTCAAGACGAGGATTGGTGCACCGCGACCCGTGGTCCAGCACTGAAGTTTCGAACCCGCCACGTCGCTCCACACCGAAGAGTCGCCTTCAGCGACAGACTAAAACAGCGTGTAGATAAAGGGCGCGGCCGACTGCGAGGCCGCTACCAGCAGGCCAGCGAGCACCAGCACGCCGAGCAGCGGGACGATCCAGTAGACCTTGTTCTGTTTGGCGAATTTCATGAACTCGCCGAAGAGCTTGCCGCTATGCGCGAGCTTTCCCATGTCGATCCTCGCTCAATCCAGCTTGAAGACTTCGCGCCAGTTGTCCTGGTCGTCCCATTTGGGCTGGTCCTTCTTGTAGAGAATATTGTTCTCCAACACGAGGTAGTCCATCTCGGTTCGCATGAAGCAGCGGAATGCGTCTTCGGGTGTGCAGACGATCGGTTCGCCGCGCACGTTGAAGCTGGTGTTGATGATAATGCCGTAACCGGTCTCGTCCTCGAACGCCTTGATCAGCCGGTGGTAGCGCGGGTTGTACTTGTCGCCGACGCTCTGAATCCGCGCCGAGTAGTCGACGTGGGTGATCGCTGGGACGTCACTGCGCGGGCGGTTGACCCATTCCATCAGGTCGGTCAGCTCGCGTTCGTCACCCTTGGGCGGGTTGCAGCGCTCCTTGCGGACCGGCGCGACGAGCAGCATGTACGGGCTGGGGCGGTCGATCTCAAAGAAGGCGGACGCGCGCTCCTCGAGGCAGCTGGGTGCGAACGGCCGGAAGCTCTCGCGGTACTTGATCTTCAGGTTCATGACCGACTGCATCTTCGAGCTGCGCGCGTCGCCGATGATGCTGCGGCCGCCCAGCGCGCGGGGGCCGTATTCCATGCGGCCGGTGAAGAGGCCGACCACGTTTTCGGTCGCGAGGAGCTTGGCGATCTTTGGCGCCCACGTTTCCTCGTCCAGCGACTCGTAGACGTACCCGTTGGCGTCGAGGTATTCGCGGATCTGGTCGTTGCTGAAGCTTGGCCCGAGGTAGCTGCCGCCCATCTTGTCGTTGCTGTTATCGGACACGCGGGGCTTATCGAGCACGTTGTGCCAGACGGTCAGCGCACATCCGAGCGCCCCACCGGCGTCACCGGCCGCCGGCTGAATCCAGATATCGTCGAAGATCCCGGCGCGCAGCAGCTTGCCGTTGGCGACACAGTTGAGCGCCACACCTCCGGCCATGCACAGGTACTTCTTGCCGGTCAGCTCGCGGGCGTAGCGGGCCATGCGCAGCACGATCTCTTCGGTCACTTCCTGGATCGACTTGGCGATGTCCATCTCGCGGCGCGTGATCTGGCTCTCGGACTTGCGCGCCGGGCCGTCGAACAGCTCGGCGAACTTGTCGTTGGTCATCACCAGGCCATCGAGGTAGCCGAAGTAGTCCATGTTCATGCGGAACGAGCCGTCGTCCTTGAGGTCGATCAGCTTGTCCATGATGACGTCTTTGTAGACGGGCTCTCCGTACGGCGCGAGGCCCATGAGCTTGTACTCGCCGCTGTTGACGCGAAAGCCCGTGAAGTACGTAAACGCCGAGTAGAGCAGGCCGATGCTGTGCGGGAAATCGAGCTGCCGGACGATGTGGTACTTGTTGCCTTCGCCGACACCGATGGTCGCGCAGGCCCACTCGCCCACGCCGTCGACGGTGAGGACCGCCGCTTCGTCGAACGGAGACGGGTAAAAAGCGCTCGCTGCGTGCGATTCGTGGTGCTCGGGATAGTAGATCTGAGTCGGCTCGGGGACGCCGCACTTGGCGAGCTCGTCGGTGATGTTGGGCTCGATCCAGAGCTTGTCGGTCATCCACACCGGCAGCGCCTTCATGAACGACTGCACGCCCTTGGGCGCGACCGCGAGGTACGTCTCGAGCAAGCGGTGGAAGGTCAGGATCGGCTTCTCGTAAAAGACCACGGCGTCGGGGCCCTGGCCGGCCGGGATGCCCGCTTCCGCCATGCAGTACTTGACCGCTTCGGTCGGGAAACCGGGGTCATGCTTCTTGCGGGTGAAGCGCTCTTCCTGGGCGGCGGCGACGATCTTGCCGTCGACGATAATCGCCGCGGCGGAGTCGTGGTAGTAGCAGCTGATGCCGAGAATCTTCATGGGTGCTCGCTCCTGGAGCTGTTTGGTCGGATCGACGTCAGGCGGTGGCCGAGAGGTGCGATCGAGTCCGGAACCGGTCGCCTAGAACTGGCTCTTGCGGCGGCCGGCGACGTCTTCATCGCGCTCGCGCTCTTTCCAATACGACGGCGCGCTGGGCACGAAAACGCGCTTCATCGGATCCCTCTCGCCGCGCCGGAAGAGCAGGCCGAAAGGCACGAAGAAGAGCAGGAAGACCGGCATCAACACCAGCCACGACACGATGCCGCCAAACCACATCGCGAACTTCGTCAGACCGCCCTCGATGGCCGCGTACGCGCCCAGCGGTGAAAAGAGCGCGGTGAGCAGCGTGATCGACGCGATGGTAGCGACGATGAAGGGCAGGATCGCGATGCCAAGCCAGAAAATGACGCCCGCGGCGATGTAGCCGACAACCGCCTGGCCGATGCCTTTGTTGCGCAGCGCGGCCGCGCGATCGGTTTCGTCGGTCTTGCCGCCATCGCGCCAATTCCACATCAACGCAGCGGCTTCGACGCGACCACGGTTGCCGAGCGGGAAGCTGTCGGCCGCGGAATCGGGCGCCGGAGCGAGGTTGGGGGGCGCGTCAGTCGGGTCGAGTTGTGCTGCGTTCACTGCCGTCATGGTGTTCCCATCGTGCATTTGCTTGCGCGAACTGTCGGCTGGTTGCACGACGCTGGCGCGAAAAGGGAGTTGCCGCAGGGTCGGCCCCGGATCAAACCGAAGCGACTCGCGGGCGCGCACAAGCATGGAAGCGCTCATGAGGCCCGGCTGAAGCGGCGGCGGAGTCTCTTGGAAGTGGCCCGACAGGTCAAGCAAGATGTATCGCCAACCACTGGGAGCGTTGGGGAATTCACCCCAACGGTGCCGCGATCGATCGACGGCCGGCCCAATGGTCAAGCGCGCTGCTTTCGAACGTGGTACACGGGCGCATGACCGACACCGATCAGGCCGACCAGCCCGAAAATTCACCCGCCGAAGACAGCGCTGCGACCGGGATTGACCCGACCGCTCCTGCGAAAGACGAAGCCGGAGCCGAGCCCACCGAGGCCGCCGAATCCGCCCCGCCTGCTGCGCGTGTTGAAGCTGCTGAAGCCGCCGAAACTGCCGTAACTGCCGCGCCTGTTGCAGCTGCTGAATCCGCCGAACCCGCCGAAGAAAGCGCCGAACCCACTGAAGAAAGCGCCGCGCCTGCCGAACCCGTGCAAGAAGCCGCCGAAGCCACGGAACCTGGAGAACCCGAGGAAGCGGACCCGGCGTTCGGTCAATTCGCTCTCGACGCGCGCCTGCTCAAAGCCGTCGCCGACCTCGGCTTCACGGCACCGACACCGATTCAAACCGCTGCCATCGGACCGATGCTCGAAGGCTCCGACATCGTGGCGAGCGCGCGCACCGGCTCGGGCAAAACCGCGGCGTTCGGATTGCCGCTGCTGCACGCCCTCTCCGAAGGCCCCAACACCGTCCGCGGCATCGTCCTGGCACCCACCCGCGAGCTCTGCGGCCAGGTCGGCGACGCCCTGCGCTCCTACGCCAAACACGTCCACGGCCTGACGATTGCAACCATCTACGGCGGCGCGCCCTACCAACCCCAGATCCGCGCCATCCGCAACGGCGCGCGCATCGTGGTCGGCACCCCCGGTCGCGTCATCGACCACATCGAGCGCGGCAACCTGATGCTCGATGACGTCGAAGTGTTCGTGCTCGACGAAGCCGACGAGATGCTCCAGATGGGCTTCATCGACGAGGTCGGCAAGATCATGGCCGCGACGCCGGACGGCCGCCAAATCGCGCTCTTCTCAGCCACCATGCCCGCACCGATCCGCGCGATCGCCGACCGCTACCTGACCGATCCAGTCCGCGTCCGCCCCGATGCCCCGCGCACGTCGGTCAACCACGTCGAACAACACGTGGTCGTGGTCCCGGCACATCAAAAGCTCGCCGCGCTGGCCCGCTTCGTACGCTCCATCGAACACGACGCGATCCTGGTCTTCTCCCGCACCCGCGCCGCCTGCGCCGAAGCCGCCGAACAGCTCGAACGTCGCGGCCTCAAGGTCGACGCGCTCCACGGCGATCTCAGCCAGCCCGCCCGCGAACGTGTCGTCCATCGCATGCGCGAACGGCTCATCGACGTGGTCATCGCCACCGACGTCGCCGCGCGAGGGCTCGATATCAACCGCATCAGCCATGTCTTCAACCTCGACATCCCGATGAACGCCGAGGTCTACACGCACCGCATCGGCCGCACCGCGCGCGCCGGCCGCAAAGGCGTCGCGATCACCTTCGTCACCCACTCGGAACGCAGCAAGATCGGTCACTTCGCCCGGCGCCTGAAGGCCGATATCGAGCCCCTCACCGTGCCCTCCGACGCATCGATCGCCGCGTCTCAACGCGAACGCCTCGTCGCCTCATTCGCCGACGCCGGTGACCGCGAAGACGCCGTGTGGGACGTCTACAACGCGATCGAAAAGAACACCGACCTGTCGGCCAAACAAATCGCCGCCGCCGCGCTGCGACGCCTCGCCGTGCACGAACGCGTCGAGCTCGACCTCAACCCCGACGATTCACCCCCGGACTGGGCCCTGCCACGCCGGCAACGCTCCCGAAACGACGCCACCGATGGCCGCGACATGGCCGAGCTCATGATCCTCGCCGGCCGCAAAGCCGGGGCGCGTCCGACCGACATCGTGGCGTCCCTCGTCCGCGGCTTCGAAGTGCCCGCCGGCCTGCTCGGTCGCATCACGATCCTGCCCAACCGCAGCTTCGTGCAGATGCCGGTCGAAGAGCTGCAGCGCATCCTCGCCAGCCACGACACCATGCAGATCCGCGGCGACGACTACCCGATCGCGAGCGGCGCCAAGAAGCCCGGCAGGGAAGGCGGACGCAAAGGCGGCTTCAAGAAAGGCGGCTTCAAGAAAGGCGGCGGCTTCAAGAAAGGCGGCGGCTACAAGAAAGGCGGCGGCTTCAAGAAAGGCGGCGGCTTCAAGCGACGCGACGACGACGACGACGGCGGCAACAGGGGCGGCGGCTACAAGAAAGGCGGCGGCTACAAGCGTCGCGACGACGACAACGGCGGCAACAGGGGCGGCGGCTACAAGAAGGGCGGCTACAAGAAAGACGGCTTCAAGAAGGACGGTTTCAAGAAAGACGGCTTCAAGAAGGACGGCTTCAAGAAAGACGGCTTCAAGAAGGACGGCTTCAAGAAGGACGGCTTCAAGAAGGACGGCTTCAAGAAGGGCGGCTTCAACAAAGGCGGCTTCAAACGCGACGGCTTCAAGAAAGACGACCGGCCGCGCAACGACGGCGCCACCAAACCCGGCTACAAGAAAGACGCCGCGACGCGACGCCGCGACCGCAAACAGCGCGAAGACGGCGGCAAAGGCAAAGGCGAATAGCGCTGCCTCCAGTCCGGCCGCTCAGCGCCTGGTGATCGGTTCGCCGCAGCCCATGAAAACGAGGGCCAACGCCGGGATGAATCGGTGCATCTGTGACTCCATTTACCCGCGCTCGTCGTGTCGCGACGGCCGGTCGGAGTCAGCGATTCAAAAGAGGCGGCAACGGCTATGAGAGCGCCGGGTCCATCTCGGCGAGGCGGCGCAAGCAGCGGTCAAAGGCGCGGCTGATCCGGGTGTGGTCGCGGATCATCGCGATCTTGCCCCAAGCCGCACGTTCGCCCTCGCGGATGAAGAAGTCGAGGTCGTCGCGCGTGGGGTTGCTCAGCACCTTCTTGTAGATGCGCGGCTCGAATCGTGGGTGGATGTCGATGTCGCCGCGGTAGTCTTGGCTGACGACCGTGTGGGCTTGTGTCGCCAGCATTTGCAGGGTGCCGCGGCCGCTGACCCGGCGGAACGCGTCGATGGCTGTGGAGCCCTGGTTGCGGGCGACGGAGCTGGCGAGCCCGGTGATGGTTGTACGCGTCCCGGTCATGCCGCCACGGAGCTGGGCGACGGGCAACACGTGCGGGTTGGTCTGGCTGACGATGAAGTGGTTGACGTTGTGCAGCCGGGATAGCCGCATCTTGGGCAGATCGCCGTGGATCGAGCCGTCTACCCAGGTCTCGGTGTCGATGTACGGCACGATGGCGCCTGTGTGATCGCGCATCTGCAGGGTGATGGGCTCGAACAAACCGGGCAGCGCGCTGGACGCGAGGGCGGCCGACGCAACGAGCACGTCGGGGGCGGTCAACGGCGTGAGCAGGCGCGGTTTTTGGCGCACGCGGGTCGGCGATACCGAGATGCAGAGCACGCGGCCGCTGTGGTCCCAGGCTTCACCGAACGTCGCGTCCCCGGCGTTGTGGCGCAGCACCTCGTACAGCTGCTCGGACCGCAGCATGGCGCCGGTCTTGAGGAAGCGTCGGACGTCGGCGCGCGCGAGGCCGTCGAGGCGGATCTGGCTCGGGTCGTCGTACATCGCCCGCAGCTCATCATCGTCGCGCACACAGATGCCAGCGGCCACCATGGCGCCGGTGCTTGACCCGGAGATGACGTGCGGCAGGATTCCCTGCTCAAAGAGGCCTTTGACGACGCCGAGGTGATAAAAACCGAGCGTTGCGCCGCCCGAGAGCATCAAGGCGGAACGCCCAAAGACCATCGCGGCCTTTTCGAAGCGCTCTTTCTTGTCAGCGAGGGCAAATGCGTCGCTTTCGGCCAGCCATTGCAGCGCGTTTTCGCACTCGTCGAGGTAGGTTGTAACCAGCCGCTTGGGTCCGCCGAGCGCTGTTTCGTAGAGCTCGGGCGATTGGATGTCGCTGAGGTTGCGATACAGGCTGTGGGTCAAGGCGTAGCTGAGCTCCGCGGCGCGACCGGACTCGCGCAGGTCCTTCATCTGGCGGCTTTGTTCGCGCAACAGCGACGCGTGGTAGACGTCGCAGTGGTCTTCATCCCGCCACTTCTCGGCGCCGGTCAGGCGGTCGATGGCGCACGCGATCTCGAGCCATTGCTCGTAGGATTCGGCTTTGGCGAGGGCCTTGTGGTTCTTGTGAAGCGGGCTACGGCGCATGGTGTTGCGGGGGAACTACTTGACGCGGGTGATCGACGTGATGAGCACGTCCTTGAGCGGCTTGTCCTTGGGTTTACCGGTCGTCTTCACGGCGCCGATCTTGGTGACGACATCGATGCCGGCGGTGACCTTGCCGAACACAGCGTACCCGTAGCCCTTTGGATCGGGGCTCTTGTGGTCGAGAAACGCGTTGTCCACGCGTCCGCGCCGCTGCTCGACGCGCCAGATGTGCTTGAGCCGCTGGACAACGTGCTGGAGCCGCCGCTGCTGGTGCTGGAGCCGCCGCCCACGTAGCCGCTGGGTTCGGAAGCCGAGCTGCCGGCACACCCCGCCGCGACCAGGGCGACCGAGATGAGGCTGGCGAAGAGGGCGAAATGCGCCGCGCGCTGTGTGTCGTTCATCGCGCAGCAGCGTCGGTGCGGGTCGCTGGCAAGTCAATCGCGTGTTGTGCCCCAAGCGGCGGTTTCAATTTCAGCTCCTGATGCCAAAACCGGCTCCAGGTTGCGCGAATGTGGTCCGACCAACCCGATGACAAGGGTGGTCTAAGCGACGTCGGCGAGCTTCGTGCGGTGAATCGGCCCGCTGATCGCGGCGCCATTGGCCTCGATGTACAGCACGTTGTCGCTGACCGTGATCGACCACTGTGCCGACCGCTGCAGCGCGTCCTGCAAGGCATCGAGCATCTCGTCGTCGAAGTGGACAACCGTGACGCGATCGGCCCGGCGGATTTCGGCCGCGCGCAGCTTCTCGATGTAAGGCGGCACCTGCTTGTGCGCGTAGATGACAACGCGATCGCAGCGTGATGTCGCCTTGTGCACGCGCTTGTGGCCCGGCAAGCCGACCTCGATCCAATCGGACAGCCGCCCCTCCATATCGCGGATGACAAGCGCCGGGAGCTCGGTGTCGCTCACACCTCTGGTCAGCTCGACGCGTTCGTCATGTTCGAGGCACCTGGCCAGCGCACGAACGACAAAGAACAGCGGCGACTCACTGGGATGCTGCGCGATGCGGAGCTCGACGCTTTCGAACACGCCGCGGTCGACGTCCGACAGCGCGATGGAGAAGCGGTAGATGGTCGCGCCGATGGCCATGGCCGCACTATGGCACAGCGCCGACCCGCTGCAGGACAGCAGCCGCAGGTTTACCTCCGCGACAAACCCTCGGCTCAAATCGCGTCGATGATGCTGTTGAGGATCGCGCTCGGGCGCATGGCGGCGGCCGCGGTCTCTTCGTTGGGCAGGTAGTATCCGCCGATGTCGACCGGCTCACCTTGGGCCGCAAGGAGCTCGGCGTTGATCGCGGCCTCGTTGGCGGCGAGCGTGCTGGCGAGGGCGGCGAACTTGGCCTTGAGGTCGGCGTCTTCGTCCTGCGCGGCGAGGGCTTCGGCCCAGTACAGCGCGAGGTAGAAGTGCGAGCCTCGGTTGTCGTGTTCGTTGACCTTGCGCGACGGCGACTTGTTGGTCAGCAGGTACTTCGTCGTCGCTTCGTCGAGCGTTTCGCCGAGAATGCGCGCCTTGGCGTTGTCGTACTTGTCGGCGAGGTGGTCCAAGGACACGGCGAGGGCGAGGAATTCGCCGAGGGAGTCCCAGCGGAGGTGGCCCTCGCGGTTGAACTGCTGGACGTGCTTGGGAGCCGAGCCGCCGGCGCCGGTTTCGAACAGGCCGCCACCGTTCATCAGGGGCACGATCGACAGCATCTTGGCGGACGTTCCGACCTCGAGGATCGGGAACAGGTCGGTCAGGAAATCGCGCAGCACGTTGCCGGTGACCGACACGGTGTCCAGGCCGTCCTTGATGCGCTCGAGCGAGAAGCGGCACGCCTTGACGGGCGAGAGGACGTGCAGGTCGAGGTCGTCGGTGTCGTGGTCGGCGAGGTACGTGATGACCTTGGCGATGAGCTGGGTGTCGTGCGCGCGCTGTTCGTCGAGCCAGAACACGGCGGGGACACCGGTTGCGCGGGCGCGGGTCACGGCGAGCTTCACCCAATCGCGAACGGGGGCGTCTTTGACCTGGCAGCCGCGCCAGATATCGCCGGCCTCGACGTCGTGTTCCATCAAGATCGTGCCTTCTGAGTCGATGATCTCGACCTTGCCGTCGGCCGTGATCTCAAAGGTCTTGTCGTGGCTGCCGTACTCTTCTGCCTTCTGCGCCATCAGCCCGACGTTGGACACGCTGCCCATCGTGGTCGGGTCGAACGCGCCGTGCTCTTTGCAGAACGTGAACACCGCTTCGTACACGCCCGCGTAGCTCGAGTCGGGGATCGTCACCTTGGTTTGCTGCAGCTTGCCTTCGCTGTTCCACATGCAGCCGGACGTGCGGATCATCGCGGGCAGCGACGCGTCGATGATGACGTCGCTGGGCACGTGCAGGTTGGTGATGCCCTTGTCGCTGTTGACCATCGCGAGGCTGGGGCCGGCGGCGTAGATCGCCTTGATGTCCTCTTCGATAACGGTGCGCTGATCGGCGGGGAGCTCGGCGATCTTGGCCTCGATGTCGCCAAAGCCGTTGTTCGGATCGGCGCCAATCTGCTCAAGCACCGCGCCGTGCTTGGCGTACAGGTCCGCGTAGTAGGTGCGCACCGCGTGGCCGAAGATGATCGGATCGCTGACCTTCATCATCGTGGCTTTCAAGTGCAGCGAGAAGAGCACGCCCTGCTCGCGGGCTTCGGCGACCTGTTCGGCCAAGAACGCGGTCAGTGCCGCCTTGCTCATGAACGTGCCGTCGATGATCTCGCCTTGCTGCAGCTCCATGCCGGACTTGAGCTCGGTGATCGCGCCGTCGCTACCGACGTGCTGGATGGTGGCGGTCGTTGCTTCGGTGATCGTCACCGACTTCTCGTTGCTGCGGAAATCGCCGCTCGACATGGTGGCCACGTGCGACTTGGTGTCGCTGGTCCACGGGCCCATCGAGTGGGGGTTGCGGCGCGCGAATTCTTTGACGGCGCGGGGCGCGCGGCGGTCGGAGTTACCTTCGCGAAGCACCGGGTTGACCGCGCTGCCCTTGACCTTGTTGTAGCGGGCCTGGGTGGCCTCTTCGGCGGCGTTGGCGGGCTCATCGGGGTAGTTGGGCACCGGGAATCCGGCGGCCTGGAGCTCGGCGATGGCGGCCTTGAGCTGGGGGATCGAGGCGCTGATGTTGGGCAGCTTGATGATGTTGGCGGCGGGCGTCTTGGCGAGTTCGCCCAGCTCGGCGAGGGCGTCGTCGACCTTCTGATCGTCGCTGAGCACATCGTTGAAGTTGGCGAGGATGCGTGCGGCCAGCGAGATGTCGCGGGTCTGCACGTCGATGCCCGTCCCGCTCGTGAACGCGCGAATGATCGGCAGCAACGAGCGCGTCGCGAGGGCGGGGGCTTCGTCGGTCTTGGTGTAGATGATCGTCGGCTTGTCGGTCATGGCGCGCTCCTACAGGACGTCGTTTAGGGCCTCCGCGGTCGATTCCCGCGCGCGAAGGACGGGCGGTCTACCACGATCGGCGCCGCATTGCAGCGTTTGAACACACGGATTGACACGTCGATGCAGCCGGCGGTCAAGGGCCGTGTGCAGACACCTTCGGCCGCTGTGTTTGACGCGGGGACGCGGCGTACGTTACCTGCGGGCTAACGGAGGAACTTATGCGCTCGATCCACCTGCGAATCCCGGCTCTCTTGGCGATCACCTTGCTCGTTGCTGCTTGCGGCGAAGACAACACCGGCGGCGGCACCACGCCTGCCGCGGACACAGGCACGGCCACCGACTCCGCGAACGCCGCTGACGCGGCGAACACCGCTGACACTGCGAACACCGCTGACGCGACGAACACCGCTGACACTGCGAACACCGCTGACACTGCGAACACCGCCGACGCGGCGAACACCGCTGACGTGGGTTCGACGGCAACTGGGGATACTGCCAACGCTACGGACGCTGCGAACGCGACAGACACTGCAAACGCCACGGACACCGCAAACGCCACCGATGCTGGTTCGGCGACCGATGCCGGTTCGGTGACCGATGCCGGTTCGGTGACCGATGCCGGGGCCGTTGAGGATGCCGGGATGGCCGCAGACGCGGGTGCCGCTGGTGACGCTGGCGCCGCGACGCCAACTGACGCGGGTTCGACTTCAACCGACTCTGGGTCGACGTCGACGGATGCGGGTTCCACTGCGACCGACACCGGATCCGCTTCGACCGACGCTGCGAACACCGCTGACGCGGGTTCGACGGCACCGGAGGACACTTCAACCGCCAAAGACGCTGCGAGCACCTCTGACGCGGGTTCGACGGCCATCGATGCCGGGACCACGTGTGTGAAGACCAAGGAGCCCAAGGAGGTCTGCGACGGCGTCGACAACGACTGCGATGGCAAGATCGACAACGTCAGCAACATCTGTGACGACGGCAACTCCTGCACCGTCGACAAGTGCATGGGCATCAAGAAGTGCTCCAACGTCAACGTCGCCAACGGCACCAAGTGCGACGCGGGTGGCAAGTGCGCCAAGCCCGATCTCTGCCAGGCCGGTAAGTGCGTCGCCGCGAGCTGCCCCGGCAACACCATCAAGGCCAAGGACATCAACGCCGGCCAGCTCGTCATCTCCGAGATCCACCCCGACCCAAAGGCGGTCAGCGACTCGAAGGGCGAGTGGTTCGAGGTCCACAACGCGACCAGCTCGATCATCGACATCAACGGCATCAAGCTCGTCGACAAGGCCGGCAAAGAGTTCAAAATCGGCGGCAAACCCCTGCCCATCCCGGCCGGCGGCTACGCGGCGATCGCGCTCAACGGCGACGACAAGACCAACGGCGGGTTCAAGCCGCTGACCGTCTACGAAAAGGGCTTCTTCCTGAGCAACAGCGGCGGCGTCATCAAGCTCAAGAACAAGGCGGGCCTCATCGACGAGGTCACCTACAGCGACGCCAAGAACAACTGGCCCACGGTCGCGAGCGGCAAGACGCTGCAGCTCAACCCCGCCAAGCTCACCGGCGACAACAACAAGGGCGAAAACTGGTGCATCCCGGCGGTCACGTTCGGCAAGGGCGACTCCGGCACCCCCGGCAAGGCCAACCCCGCTTGCCCCGCTGATAAGGACCGCGATGGCGCGCTCGACGGCAAGGACAACTGCCCCGACAAACAAAACGACAGCCAGCTCGATACCGACAAGGACGGCATCGGCGACGCCTGCGACAACTGCGCGAAGGTGGCCAATCCCAAGCAGGAAGACGCCGACAAGGACGGCAAGGGCGACGCCTGCAAGCCCGGCATCTGCGGCAACGCCGTGGTCGACAAGGACAAGGGCGAAGAGTGCGACGACGGCAACAAGAACAAGGGCGACGGCTGCTCGGATACCTGCAAGATCGAGGTCGTCGGCGCGGCGCTGAAGCAAGGCGACATCATCGTCACCGAGTTCATGCCCAACCCCAAGGCGGTGTCCGACAGCAGCGGCGAGTGGGTCGAGCTCTACAACACCACCGGCGCGGAGCTGGACTTGGCCGGCAAGGTCTTCGCGACCAAGAGCGGGTCGATGACGTTCGACGCGAAAAAGAGCTTCAAGATCGCGTCGAAGGGCTACTTCGTCATCTGCTTGAGCAGCACCGAGAAGGCCAACGGCGGCATCAAGAACTGCAACCACGTGTGGAAGAGGTCGGGCATCCTCGGCAACAGCGGCGGGTGGCTGAAGCTGACCAGCGGCAAGACGGTCGTCGACGAGGTCAAGTACGGCAGCGGCGACGACAAGTCGGGCCTGTCCAACCAGCTCAGCGTCGACAAGTATGACTTCAAGAGCAACGACGACATCAAGAACTCGTGGTGTTACGGCACCAAGAAGTACGGGGCCGGCGACAAGGGCACGCCGGGAACCGTCAACGACAAGTGCAATTAGCCGCAATGCCGGTCACTTAAGGTGTAAGGCCATCCGGCGTCGAGCTTGCATCGACAGTCGCAACACGTACACGTGATTTGAACAAGGTTGGTCGCAGGCCGATCGACGCGCCGGACATGGTATACAGGCCACATGTTCTCGCAGTTGGCGCGATATTCCGTCGCGATGACGATGGCCGCAGCGACTGTCTTCGCGTGCGCGTCTTGCAGCGACGATCCGACGCCAGATGATGGTGACACCGCGACCACGGATGGCGCGACCGGTGACGGCGCGATCGGCGACGCGGTTGTTGATGACGGGTCCGCCGCTGAAGATTCTGCAAAGACGTCCACCGACATCGCCACGCACGACGGCAAGACCGCCGATGCGGCCACAGACGAGTCATGCCTCGTGGCCGGCACCGCCTGCACGCACAAGGACCGCTGCGTCCTCACCGCCACGTGCAAAGACGGCGCGTGTGAGCCGCTGAAGAAACGCCAATGCGACGACGGCCGCGCCTGCACCGCGGACACGTGCGATCCGGCGACCGGCGCGTGTTTGTTCGACGCGGCCAAGGACGGCACCGCCTGCGAAGATGGCACCGAGTGCACCGTGCAAGACACATGCAAAGCGGGCGTTTGCACCGCTGGCGTGGCGCTGTGCATCTGCAGCAAATACGCGGACTGCGCGCCGTTCGAGGACGGAAATGCGTGCACCGGCAGGCTGTACTGCGAGCTGTCGTCCAAGAGCTGCCGCGTCAACGTCGGCACGATCGTCACCTGCGTGCCGTGGCCGCATCCGTGCACCAAGAGCGTCTGCAATCCGGCCACCGGGAGCTGCAAAACGGCCAAAGAAGCCGCCAAGACGGCCTGCGAAGATGGCGATCCATGCACCTACAAGGAGAGCTGCGACGGCGACGGCAAGTGCGAGGCCGGGGCCAATGTCTGCGCGTGTACCAAGAGCGCCGACTGCGAGCAGCTAGACGACGGCAACGCATGCAATGGAACGCTGTTTTGCGACAAGTCCGAGCCGCCGTTCGTCTGCCGAACGAACCTCACGACCGTCGTCAAGTGCCCCGCGGCCAAGGACCAGTGCAAGCGCCAGGCGTGCCTTTCAAAAACCGGCAAGTGCGCGGCTGTCCCCCTCCAAGACGGCACCATCTGCGACGACGGCGACGCGTGCACGACCGGCGACGTGTGCGCCAAGGGCAGCTGCACGGCGGGCACCGACACCTGCGTGTGCCAGACCGATGCCGATTGCGCGCTCAAGGAGGACGGCGACCTCTGCAACGGCACGTTGTTCTGCAACAAGGTCAGCCACAGCTGCGAGCTCAACCCCAAGACAGTCGTCACCTGTCAGACGGTCGGAGACACCGCGTGCCTGGTGAACACCTGCAGCAAGCTGACCGGCCTGTGCGCCCCCAAACCGCGCAAAGATGGCACACCGTGCAGCGACGGCAGCGCCTGCACCCCCAACGAGAGCTGCAAGTCCGGCGCCTGCGTCGCGACGACCAACACATGCGAGTGCACCAAGAACAAGGACTGCGCGGCCAAGGAAGACGGCGACGTCTGCAACGGCACGCTCTTTTGCGACACGAAGACCAACAAGTGCCTCGTCAATCCTGCGACCGTGATCTCGTGCGCGACCACCAACGACACGGTATGTGCCAAGGCGACCTGCGTGAAGCTGTCGGGCGCCTGCACGCTGACGGCGATCCACGAGGGCAAGGCCTGCGACGCGGACTCCAGCAGCTGCACCAAGGACGATCACTGCGCCGCCGGCGTGTGCGCAGCCGGCACCAACACCTGCGAATGCAAGACCGACGCCGAGTGCGCCAACAAGGGCGATGGCGACGCGTGCAAAGGCGCGCTCTACTGCGACAAGAGCACCAACAAGTGCGCGGTCAACCCGGCGACGAAGGTGCTGTGCAAGACCGTGGCCGACACCGCCTGCCTCGTCAGCGAATGCCAACCCAAGACCGGCAAATGCGCCAAAGTAGAGGCCAACCAGGGCGGTGGATGCGACGATGGCAACCCGTGCACGAAGGGCGACGGCTGCCTCGGCGGCGCCTGCAAGCCCGGCAAAAGCGTGTGCGAATGCAGCAAGGACAGCGACTGCGCGGCCAAACCGACAAACAAGTGCGCCGGGCCGCTGGTCTGCGACAAGTCGGGGCCGCATGCGCTGTGCAAGCCCTCGTCCAACAACATCGTCGCGTGCGCCGCCGACAAGGACACGGAATGCGCCCGGAATCGCTGCGATGAGGCCGACGGCAAGTGCAAGATGAAGCCGGTCCGGGAGGGCAAGGCCTGCAAACCGGGCACCCTCTGCGCGGCGATCTCGACGTGCAACGACGGCGCCTGCAAACCCGGACCCAAGCGCAACTGCGACGATGCCAATCCCTGCACCACGGACGCTTGCAAGCTCGATGTCGGCTGTACGCACGCCAAGCTCAACGCGGCCGGCTGCGATGACGGCAATAAGTGCACCAAGGACGATGTCTGCGTGGCCGGCTTCTGCAACGGCACCGCGGTCGGCTGCAATGACGCCAATATTTGTACGAAGGACGAGTGCGCGCCGCTGGTGGGCTGCAAGAACACGCCGGTTTCGGTCAACGCGGTGTGCGACGACGGCAACGTCTGCACGGTGGCCGACAGCTGCAAGACGGGGGTGTGCAGCAGCGGCGGCGACAAGAGCTGCGACGACGGCAACCAATGCACCCAAGACGTCTGCGACCCCAAGGCTGTCAAGACAGGTGGGTGCACGCACACGAAGACCTCCGCGGCCTGTGACGATGGCAACCTGTGCACAGCGGGCGACTCGTGCAACAAGGGCGTGTGCCTGCCCGGTCAGGCGACGAGCTGCGACGACAACAACGACTGCACCAAGGACGGCTGCCAGGCCAAGGTCGGCTGCACGCACGCGTTCAGCAAAGCCGGCGCGACGTGTGATGACGGCGACAAGTGCACGCTTGGCGATGTCTGCGTCGCGGCAAACGCTGGTGGCGGCAAGGGGGGCGGTTCGGCGACCACGTGCAAGGCCAAACCAAGGGCGTGCGACGACGACAACGCGTGCACGGTCGACGGCTGCGATGCCAAGACCGGGGTGTGTACGTTCACCAACGCCAGCAACGGCGGCAAGTGCGGCGAGGGCGGCGCGATCTGTTTTCACGGCAACTGCGTTCGCGCAGGCAGCGGCGAGGTGAATATCCCGGCCGGAACCTTCGCGATGGGCTGCGATCCCAAGGTCGACAAGGGCTGCGACGCCGATGAGCAGCCTCAGCGCATCGTCACGTTGAGCAGCTACTGGATCGACCGCACCGAGGTCACGGTGTCCAGCTACAAGGCTTGCATCGACGCTGGTGTGTGTCCGCCGATGTTTACCGGCCAGGGCTGTCGCGCCTCCAACCCCAACACATCGCTCAAGGCCAACAACGCGCAGCTGCCCGTCAACTGTGTGTCCCATGGCGGCGCGCAGGCGTTCTGCGGCTGGACCGGCAAGCGGCTGCCCACCGAGGCGGAGTGGGAAAAGGCTGCGCGCGGCGGCTGCACGACGACGGCAAGCAAGAGCGCGAGCGGAGACACGGCCTGTGGCAAGGCGGCGCGGATCTACCCGTGGGGCAGCGCTCCGCCGGCGTGTACCAAGGCCCATATCGGTGGCGCGCCATGCGGCAAGAACGCCCCGGTCGCGGTTGGCAGTGTGCCCGCGGGGCGCTCGGTCTATGGGTTGGACGACATGGCCGGCAATGTCTGGGAGTGGGTCGCCGACTGGTACAGCGACAAGTACTACATTGGCGGGGCGACCAAAGATCCGAAGGGACCCGCGTCAGGGTCTCAGCGCGTGGCTCGCGGTGGCGCGTATCTGAACGCTGGGGGCGGCGGTCGAACCGCCAATCGGATCGCCGTTACGCCGACGAAGTTCAGCAGCGGCGTTGGTTTCCGGTGCGCGCGCGATGCGAGCGCCTGTGACGACGGCAACCCCTGTACCGATGACAGCCTCGACGCGGCGACCGGCAAGTGCAGCCACACCGCAGTCGCCAAGAAGACGTGCGACGACGGCAACCCGTGCACCGCCGACAAGTGTGACGCGAGCGCCGGTGGCTGCACGCACGCGCCTGTCGCCGGCAAGAAGACCTGTGGCAAAGCCGGCACGTGCAAGTTCGGGGCCTGCATCGGCAGCCAGGACGACCGCGCGGTCGTGGCCGACGGTTTCCTCGCGATGGGGTGCGCCAAGAATCAGCCCGCGTGTTCGAGCAACGCCATGCCGCAGCATCTCGTCCAGGTGGCGACGTTCTTTATCGACCGCCGCGAGGTGACCGTCGCCAGCTACAAGGCCTGTGTCGCAGCAAAGGCGTGCGCACCGGTCAACGTGTCGGCGTACTACTGCGGCTACAAGATGGACGGCGCCAACAACACCACCTACCCAGGCCGCTCCAATCACCCGATGAACTGCGTTTCGTGGACGCAGGCCAGCGCGTACTGCAAGTGGGCGGGGGGCCGCCTGCCGACCGAAGCCGAGTGGGAAAAAGCGACCCGTGGCGGCTGTGAAAAGCACGGCGGCGAATGCACCAAGGCGACGCCGCACTACGCCTGGGGCAACGAAAACCCGACGTGCAAGCTCGCCGTGATGCGCGAGGGCGCAAAGGACGGCTGCGGAACGCGACGCACGTGGAAGGTCGGAAGTCGCCCGGCCGGGGCCAGTCCGTATGGGCTGCTCGACGCCGCTGGCAACGTGCTGGAGTGGGTCGCCGACTACTACGACGCCGGCTACTACGCCAAGAGCCCCGAGAAGAACCCCAAGGGCCCGACGACCGGCTACAAGCGCACGATTCGGGGCGGCGGCTATTCCAGCCTCGCGTCACAGCTCACCGGCTACTACCGCTACAGCGCCACGGTCACCGACGCCCGCCCGCAATGGGGCTTCCGCTGCGCCTACGGGCTTTAGCCTGTACCCGCTCCCGCTCCCGCTCCCACTCCCGCTTCCGCTCCCGGACTCAGTGTGCTGGTTGGGTACGACAGCCTTCGCAACCGGACCACAGCCGATCTGACCTCCGTTGTTTCGTCGCCCCTCCGGGAGCGGGATGGGGAGCGGGATCGGGAGCGGGAGCGGGAGCGGAAACGCGTCACTATTTGCGCCACGCACATCTACTTCGCGCCGATCACATCGACATCATCGACGAACCAACCCTTCAGCTTGTTGGTGAAATGGTCGATCGAGTCGAACCTGAACTGGATGCGAATCGACTTGCCCGCCCACGTCTTCAAGGGCAGCGAGAACGGCACCCAGGTCCCGCGGTCGGCCGTGTTGATGAAGCGATGTGAGCCGAGCAGCGTCAGCGACTTGGCGTCGAGCACCCGGACCCAGCGAGCGTCGTACTTGTTGTTGTTTTCCACGCCGTTGTAGGTCCACATCCGCAGCGTCGCCTCCTTGGCCGGCACGGTGAACGCGGGGCTGGTCGCGTCGCCCTTGACCCTCGAGCCGGTGCTGTAGTCCACGCCGTTGTTGAAGTTGAGCGAGCACGACTTGGACCTGTAACCGGGTGGTTTGGGCGTCGCGTCGACCGCCCATCCAACGGCGCCCGGCTTGCCGTCGGGAGCCAGGGTCCACCCATCGGCTTTGCCGCAATCGAAGGCCTCGGTGAGCACCTTGATGCAGCCGCCCGCGACGCCTTTGCAGACGCCGCCCGTGCAGGCGTCCTTGGCCGTACACGGATCGCCGTCGGAGCAGCCTGTGCCGTTGTTGGCGATCGCGAACACGCACCTGGCCAGCCCGTCTTCATCCACGCAGGCGTCAACCGTGCAGCCGAGGCCGTCATCGCAGATCGCGGGCGCTTTGGGCGGCGTGCAGACGCCCGACTTGCAGCGCTCGCCCTTGGTGCATGGGTTGCCGTCGATGCACAGCGAGCTGTCGGGGGCGTTCTTGCCGCCGCATTGCATCTTGCCGGAGCTACCGACCTTGCACACCCGATCCACGAGGCATGGGGTCGCATCCGAACAAGGCGCGCCGGCCTTGGCGTTTGACTTGGGAGAACACACACCCGCCTTGCAAGTGTCGCCGATGGTGCAGGTGTCGCCGTCGCTGCAGATAAGGCCGTCCGCGCGCTTGGCGTGGTTGCACATGCCCGTCTTCTTGTTGCAGCTGTCGACGGTGCAGGTGTTGTTGTCGTCGCACGCTTTCTTCGTCGCCGCGCACGTCGCGTTGTCGTCGCAGTGGTCGTTGCTGGTGCAGCCGTCACCGTCGCTGCAGCTCGCGCCCTTGGGCAGCTGGACACCGGTGCATGTGCCGTTGCTGCAGACGTCGTTGACCGTGCACCCCTTGCCGTCCGAGCACGTCTTGCCGCTGCCGACCGCGACGCCGCCGCAGACCCCGCCGTAGCATTGGTCCTGGGTCGTGCAGGCCTCGCCGTCGTCGCACCCGCCGCCATCGATCAACCACGCGTTGCGGCATCCCAGCGTGGGCTTGCACGAATCGAGGGTGCACGTGTTGCCGTCATCGCAGTCTTTCTTGGGGCCCGCGACACAAACGCCAGCGACACACGTGTCCTGGCCCGTGCAGCGGTCGCCCTCTTCGCACTTGGAGCCGTCTTGGTACGCGGTGCCGCCCGTGCACTTTCCATCCTTGCACTTGGTGGAGAAGCGGCAGTCGTACGAGTCGTAGCACGTGCCGCCGTCCTTGCGCTGCGTCCCCTTGCAGGCGCCGTTGGTGCACTTGTCGCCGGTGCTGCAGCCGTCCCCGTCTGTGCAGTAGCTGCCGTCCTTCTTGGCCTGGAAAACGCACAGTCCGGTTGAGCCCGAACACGAGTCGGATGTGCAGGAGTCACCGTCGTTGCAGCCTCGCCACGTGCCCAGGCAGGTCCCGGCTTTGCATCGATCGCCCTGGGTGCACTTGAGGCCGTCGTTGCACTGCACGGTCGAGCCGAGGTTGATGTAGCCGCAGGTGCCGGTCTTGGTGTCGCACTCCGCGGTTCGGCAGGGGCCGCTGTCCTTGCAGTCGGCGTCCTTGGCGCAGGTGTCGTCCCAGACCTCGAAGTCGTCGATGAACGGCCCCGTGTAGCCGCTGCTCGGGCACTTGTAGCTGATGTAGGTGAGCACGAATCGCAGCTTCTTGCCGGCGAGCTTCGCCACGTCGAGCTCGACCGTCTTGTACGTGCTGCCGACCGGTCCCAACGCCTCGAGTCGATCCCATGACTTGCCGCCGTCGGATGTCAGCCACACGCTCAGCCGATGTGTCGCGCTGCCCGTGGGCCATGTCCCGGCCAAGCGGAACCGAGCTCGCAGCTTGGCCTTCGCGCCGAGGATGGACGTGTCGATGAGCGGTGACTGCATCTCGCCAAGCTGGGCCATCGCCGGTGACGCACGCAGGCCGTGGCGGCACGTGATCCCCTTGCCGTCGTTGTAATTGAGCGTGCACCCGCCGCTGTGGGCCTTGGGGCTCGCGGGAGACGCGTCGACCTTCCACAGCGGCCCGTTGTCGAGCTGGTTGTAGACGGTCCAGCCGTCCATGAACGCGTCGGCACATGTAAACGTCGCCTTGTACGGCAGGCCCACAACCAGCTTGCATCCGGGCACCGGTTTGTGACCGCACACGCCCTTGAGGCACGCGACCGAGGTGCACGGGTTGCCGTCGTCGGGGCATTGCGCCGCGATCTCGCACGTCAGCTTCGCGGGCAGCTTGCTCGAAGCGACAAGGATGTCGTCGATGAACCAGCCAGGGCCATTGGTGACAAACTGCAACGTCGATCGGAACTCGAAGCGCAGCCGCACCGTCTTGCCCGCGTAGCTGTTCAGGTCGAGCAGCGACCGCCGCCACCGACGAGGGCGCTGGCCATTAAACTGCTGCCATTGACTGCCGGTGAAGAAGTTGTCGGTCGATATCGCGATCCGTCGCAGGTTGTCGCCAGATGACGTGTAGTCGGTGCCATCCCAGCTCCAAAACATCAGCCGCAGGTTGTCGCCGGTTGGCATCTTGAAGGCCTTGCTCTTTGCCGTGCCCGAGATGCTGTGGCCGTCATTGAAGTTGACGCCGTTGTTGAAGTTGAGCGAGCACGACGGCGAGAAGAAGCCGGGCGTCTTGGGGGTGCCGTCGATGCGCCAGCCGGTCTCTCCAGGCTTTGGCGTCGGGACGAATTGCCAAGCCCCGCCGGTACCGCAGTCCAGGTTGTCCTTGTAAGCGATCTTGTGGTCGCAGCGGTCGAGCCCGATGCAGACCCCGGCCTTGCAACGGTCATTGACGGTGCAGAAGTCGTTGTCGTCGCACGCCGTTTGGTCCGCCACGGGTTTGAATGTGCAGGTGGTCTTGACGGCGCTGCCCGGTTCGGGGACGCAGGTGTCGATGGTGCACTTGTCGGCGTCGTGGCACTTGGATCGGGTCGCGTCGATGCCCATGCATGCGCCCTTTCCGTCGCACACGTCGGGCGCCGTGCAGCCGTTGTCGTCGTTGCACGGCGCGCCCTTGGGTTTGGCGCTCACCGGCACGCATTTGCCCAGCCCGTCGCACGCGTCTGAGCTGCACGCGGCGACGCTGCACAGCTTGCCTTTCTTGGCGCTGACGCCGTTGCACTGTCCGGCGTTGTCGCAGCTGTCGAGGTCGGTGCAGGTGTTGTCGTCGGTGCACGGCGAGCCGGGTGGCAGCAGCTTATGTACACACTTGCCGTCGGCGCCGTTGCAGCTGTCTGTCGTGCAGCTCTTTTCGTCGGTGCAGGCTTTGGGCACGCCTTTGCAGGCGCCGGTCGACGTGCAGCGGTCGTTGGTTGTGCACGGGTCGCCGTCGCTGCAGGCGGTGTTGAACGGAAGGGGGGCGTAGGCGCAGCGTTGCGTGGCCTTGATGCACGTGTCCGCGGTGCACGAGTCGCCGTCGTTGCAGTCAGAGTTGCCCTTGCACGAGACGTCTTTGACCATCAGGTCGTCGATGAACGGACCCGAAGTCGCGTTGATCTTGCAGTCCTTGGTCACGAAACCGAATCGCAGCCGAAAGACCTTGCCGGCCATCGCGGTCAGGTCGACCGTGGTCTTGCGCCACGTGGTCCAGGTCGACGCGGTGCCAGCAGTGAGCTTGACCACCTTCTTGAAGGTCTTGCCGATCGCGCCGTCGGTGCTGACCGACACGTCGAACGAATCGTAGCTGCCCGATTCCCAACGGCCGGCGAGCCAGAATACGGCGTCCAGGGGCGTCTTCGGATCGATTTTTGTGGCGTCGATGGCGGGGCTGGTCGCCGTGCCGAAGACCTGCTTGGCGCCTTCGGGGCACTCATAATTGACGCCGTCGTTGAAGTTGAGCGAGCACCCGACCGACCGCGACCCGGGCACCTTGGGGGTCGCGTCGAAGGCCCACACCGGACCGGCCTTGGCGCCCTGCAGCTGCCACGCGAAGGCGAGCGGATCCTTGCACCCAAATCCGCTTGAAAACGGCAGCGGCCGGGGCTTGCTGGTGCAGGTGGTGTAGTTGTGCACGCAGCTGCCTGCGGTGACCCCCTTGGCCGGCTTGCTGGCGCACGAATCGACGCTGCACGCCAGCTTGTCGTCGCAGTCCTTGGTGGCGCCGGGCTTGCACGCGGCCTTGGCGCAGCGATCGCCGACGGTGCACGGGTCGCCGTCCGAACACGGTGCGGTGTTGGCCTTGAAGGTGCAGCCCGCGTGTTGGCCGGAGGGAGCGCACCCATCGGTCGTGCACGGGTTGCCGTCGTCGCAGACGGTCGCCGCGCCCGGCAAGCAGGCAGCGCCGCTGCAAAGGTCGCCGGTTGTGCAGGCGTTGTTGTCGTCGCACGGATTCTTGGTCGGCGCGTGCACGCAGACGGCAGCGCCCTTGTTGGCCACGCACGAATCGGCCGTGCACGGGTTGGCGTCAGCGCACGGTTTGGGTTTGCCGGCCGCACAGACGCCGTTGTTGCAGCTGTCGCCGTAACTACACGGGTCCCCGTCGCTGCAGAAGGTGCCGCCCAGCGGTTTGGCGACGCAGAACCCCGCACCCACACATGAGTCTGCTGTGCACACGTTGCCGTCATCGCAGGTGATCGTCGCGCATGGCGGCGCGGATACAGCGTCGGGCGCCGCATCCGGCGCTGCATCGGCGACGGCGTCAGGTGCCAGGTCGGCGCCGTCTTCTCCACCCTCGTCCTGGCCAGCCGCGTCCAGTGGCAGTGCTACGTCGGCGCCCGGTGCCGAGTCCTCGATAGAACCTGCGTCGGCGTTTGGGATCGCGTCAGCCGGCGGCGCAATATCGGTTGGCAGAGCGGTGTCGATTGGCAGAGCTGTGTCGATTGGCAGTGCGATGTCGATGACGGCGTCTTGTTGCACGTCCGATGGTTCGTCGGCATCAACGCCGTGGCCCGAATCGCCGATTTGCGCCGCATCCGTGCCGGGACCACGCACCGTGTCCGCGATGCCGCTCGTGTCGACAAGCGCGTCCTCATCAAAGCCGGCGTTGGTCGATGGTTCGCCGGACCGGTCGCCGTCGCCACAGCCGGCCAGCACAACGGCGGCGAACGCGCAGAGCGCGGCGGACAGAAAGCGGACCGACCGGGTTGTCATGCATCAAGCGTAGCTTAACCCGCCCCGAGTCCAAGTGTGTCGTGAAGCCGTCGCGCAGCTGACCCATCAGCCCCGGACCGTCCACCCACGCCGCCGCCTCGCACGCTTCGCCCCGCCCCGCGCCTCGTTGAAGCGCTGCCGCTTGTCGCCTGGGTTGAGTCGGTTGGCCCCCTCGCCGATCAGCAGCGCCGGCGCCGTTGCCGACCGCCGCAGTTGATCGGCCAGGTCGCGGTCGCCTCGCGCGATGCCCTCACCCCGAGAGGGGCGCCGATCAAGCGGCGCTGAAGACGCCCGAGGAGCGAGTGGGTGTTCGCGTTCGGGTTCGCGTTCGGGTGCGGATGCCCGAGGAGCGAGTGGGTGTTCGCGTTCGGGTTCGGGAGGGCGACGTGCGCGCTCGGGCCGGCCGGGATAGCGAACGGCAGTGCGGCAGCACCTGCGGACCCTCGCGCCCCGCGAACTCCGATCGAACCTGCGCTTTGATTGCGCCTGCTTGCCCCTGCATCACGCGCCGGAATACAGTGCGCCGCCGTGTCAGAGCCGCTCCCCACAGTACGCAGCAATCGCCCCGGCTGGATCGCCAGCCTGGTCGCCATGATGCGCGACGACCCGCCCTTCGTCGGCGCGATGTTGGTGGCCCTCGTCGCGTCCGTGGTGCCGATCTGGGCGTCCGATCTGCTGCCGATGATGGACATGCCGCAGCACCTCGCGACCGTCCGCATCCTGCACAGCTTCGACGACCCGGCCTTTGGCGTGAGCAAGTGGCACGTCGTCGACCTGTCCGCCACCCAATACCTGTCGTGGTACCTGCTCGTCCTCGGCCTCGCCAAGCTCATGAGCATCGAGGCGGCCGTGCGCGTCGCCCTGTCGCTGTACGCGGTCGCTTTGCCGCTATCCGTCGCGTCCTATCTCGGCGCCCATCGCCGCGACCGTGCCGTCGCGCTACTCGCCGCGCCGTTGGTGTTCAACACGTTCTATTTCATGGGGTTTGCTAACTACATCGGCGCCATCCCGATGATATTCTGGGGCCTCGCCGTCTACCAGCGCGCTCTGGACGACTTCACCTGGAAGCGCTGGGCGATCCTCGTCGGCCTGTCGCTGCTGATGTTCTACACGCACGCCCAGGCCTTCGTTCTTTACGGCGCCCTGGCCGGTCTCAACACGTTCATCGGCCCCCGCGGGCTGCATCCAAGGCACTGGTGGCGCCAGGCGAGTCACATCGTCCCATCGCTCATCGCGATGACGGTTTGGGTGGTGCGGTCCGCGCTGCTGGCGTCCGACGAGGTCTGGCACAAAGCCCACGGCGGCCGCAACGTGGCGGATACCAAGGTGAAGTTTCAGCCATTGCTCGACCGGCTGACGCAAATTCCGCGCGCTGTGATGGAAGCGTACACCGACGACAGCGACGAGAAGATCCTGGTGCTCACTTTCGGTCTGCTCATCGCATGGGTGCTCATCGCCCGGCCGTGGACGGAAAAAGGCGCCCATCGCCCCGACAACCGAGCCCCCGATAACCCGGACGAGCCCGACGAGCCCGGCCTGCTCAAACGCCGCATCCCCGCGATCTTCGCCATGGTGACGCTGGTGGCCTACGTGCTCAGCCCGATCAGCTGGAAATGGATCTGGCCGATCAGCACACGCCTGGTCCCGGTGCTCGCGCTGTTGCTCCTCGCCGTCCCGATGTGGCGGCGCATCCCGTGGCGCACCTGGACGATGCTGCTACCTGCGACCGTGCTCATCCTGTGGTCGTCGATGATCCACGTGCAGAAGGCACGGGCGTTCACATCCGAGGTCGGCCCGATCCGCGAGGTGGTCGCCAAAGCGGACAAGGGAAGCCGACTCATGTCGCTGGTCTACGGCCCCAATTCGCGGGTCCTCGCACACTCGCCGCTGATCCATGTCGGCCAGTACCACGTGCTCGTAAACGGCGGCATGGCATCTTTTTCATTCGTGAATTTCCCGCAGTCGCCCGTGCTCTACCCGACCATCGACGGCCCGCCGCACCTGCCGATGCGATTTGAGTGGACACCGCACCGGTTCACCGTCCGCGATCACGGCTGGTGGTACGACTATGTGCTTGTGCGCGGCGACGGGCAGCCATTGCGCGGGCAGACCGACCGGTTCAAGCTGGTCATCCAGAAAAACCCGTATCGACTGTACAAGAACCTGCGTCCCGGCGAGCGCTGAGCCCCGCGCGAGCATCGGACAAGTTCCTCGCGACGATCGGACAACCAGACCCCGGTTCGGATGCGACACAAGCTGTCGTAGTAAGCGGTGAGACTTGCGCGGCTCGGAGTCCTTCATGCCCTTGTACCTGTACCGCAGCAACCGCACGGAGCGGCTCGTACAGGTGCTTTGCGCCAACCTCGCCAACCACGCTGACGACAGCCACGCCGAGTTCATCGACGATCCATTTGTCGAGATTCCGATCGTAACGGGCAGCCGCGGGATGCAGCGGTGGATCAAACACCAGGTCGCAACTGAGCGCGGTGTAGCGGCCCGACTCGCGTTCCCGTTTCCGCAGCCTGCGCTCGATGGTGCGGCCGCCGCGTTGCTGGACGACCCCGACAAGATGACGCCGTTTTGGCGCCGCAATGCCGCCAAAGATCCGTGGTCGGTCGGCACCCTGACGTGGCGTTTGCTGCCGATCATTCGCCGCCGCATCGCAGCGGACGACCCCGACCGGGTGTTCCAGAGCGTGCGCCGCTACCTCGTTCGCGAGGGCGAAAAGCAAAGTCGGGCGTTTTCGAGCCGCGAGCTGGCGTTCGCCGACGAGGTCGCGACGGTTCTTGACGGCGTCTTGCGGCAACGCCCCGAGACGGCCGTCAGGTGGTTCGACAAGGGCAACGATGCCCGGCTCCCCGCCAACGAACGCTGGCTGGCCACGTTGCTGCGCGACGTACGCGATGAACTTCCGCCGGGCACGCGCCACGCCGCCGACCGCTTCGCCCGCCTGTTCGACCTCATCAAGCCCTTCGATCACGCGGCGGGAGACCCCCAGCTCGCCGAGGTTCAGGGCAGCCTGCACATCTTTGGGTTGTCCACGTTGCCGCTGCAAGAGGTCCGGCTGCTCGGACTCATCAGCCGCGCGCCCGGGTTGCACGTTCACCTGTACATGTTGGCGCCGAGCCGGGTCGGGCTTGAAGACCAGCGTTCACGCGGCGAATTGGTCGCGACCCTGCGCCGAATCGATACGCGCTTGCAGGTCAGCGACGACGTGGGTGCCGACGACACCCGGACCGTTCAGTCGCTCTTGAATCAGCAGCGCGGCCTGATCGACGCGCACCAGCTCGTCAATCCGTTGCTTGGTGACCTCGGCCGCCCCAGCCGCGATGTGCAGGCGTTGCTCGACGTGCACGCGGGCTATGTCGAACCCTACGAGGTCGACGGCACCCTCTTTCGGGAGTCGCAGTCGCAAAGCCTGTTGCACCGACTGCAGCGCGACATCCTCGACGCGCGCTCGTTTCGCGTTGATGGCGACGACGACGAACGTGAACGAGGTATCCGCCCCGACGACACGAGCCTGACGTTTCATCCGTGTTTCGGGCCGCTCCGCCAGGTCGAAGAGCTGCGCCAGGTCCTGCTGCAAGCTTTCGCTGAAGACCGCACGCTGCAGCCCCGCGATGTGCTCGTCATGACGCCTGACATCACGACCTATGCGCCCCTTGTCTCCGCCGTTTTCGGCCGCGAGAGCATCGGCAACGAACGCACCTATCAGCCCAGCTCGGGGCCCGCGAAGAAGGTCACCAAGCTGCCGTCGATGCCCGTCGAGATCGCCGACCTGGGCCTTCGCGCCACCAACTCGGTCGCCGATGTGCTGCTCACCGTGCTCGAGCTCGCCACCGAACGCGTCACGCTCTCCGCGGTGCTTGGCCTGCTCGCCCTCGAACCGGTTCGGCGTCGCTTCGGGCTGGACATCGACGACGTCGCCGAGGCGCGCCGCATCCTGGAGGGCTCCGGGTTCCGCTGGGGGATCGACGCGGATGACCGATTTCAGGCGTGGAAACAGCCGAAGCTGGACCAGAACACGTTGTCCTTTGCGCTTGAACGTGCCGCCCTGGGCGCGCTCTTCTTGGACGAGACGGACATCGACGACAGCTACGCTGACGGGCCCCAGGGGCAGTTTCGGGTGATGCAGGCGCCGGGCAACGCTGGCGGTGGGGTCGCTCGCGGCTTCGTGCCGTTCGACGCCACAGACGGTCACTCGCTCACGGTATTCGGCAAGGTTAACGCGCTGGTTCTCGCCCTGCTGCATCACCGCCAAGCCGTGAAGAACGCCGCCAATCTTGCCGATTGGCGACACCGCTTTCGCGCCATCCTCGCCGACATGAGCGCGACGAGCGACGCCGCTGCGTGGCTCACCGGCCGCGTATTGGCTGAGATCGACGCCCTCGTCGACGACGCCAAGACGGCGGGTCTGGTCACGACGCCCGCTGCCTCCGACAAAGCTCCGGAAAACGACAATCCCCGCCCGGACAACGCCAGGAACTCCCAGGACACCAAGACGTCCAAGAACGCCGCGACGGCCGACGCCGAGGTGCAGCTCGATGCAGTCCGGGGACTTCTGCAAGGACGCTTCGACCTGTCGCGGGGTGGCGGCCGACCGATCACCGGTGCCGTCACCGTTTGTGCGCTCGAACCCATGCGCAGTGTGCCGTTCAAGGTGGTCGCGCTGCTCGGCATGGACGATGGCGCTTTCCCGCGCGCAAGCCGCTATCGGGCGTGGGATCCCCTCGGCTCGTGCCGAAAGGCCGGCGAACATGACCGACGCGATATCGACCGGCACCTGCTGCTTGAAGCGCTGCTGAGCGCGCGGGACAAAGTGGTCGTGCTGTGGAACGGCTTTGACGTGCACACAGGCGAGGAGATGCCGGCGGCGGTGCCGGTTCGGGAGCTCATGGACGCGGTCGACACGCGCTTGGACCCGATCGTGGTCAAGCCCGGCGACCCGCCCCAAACCACAACCGCGTCCCAATTCCTGACGCTCGCCGGCTCGTTGCAGCCGTGGAGCACCAAGGCCTTCGAGACACCGCGAAAACGTGTTCAAAGGGCGCCGAGCTACGACGTGAGGATGCTGTCGGCCGCGCGCAACCTGTTCGCTGCCCGCATCGACGACAAGGCGCTGTCCGCGACGATCCAGGCGGGCGATCTTGGGCGACTGGCCAGTGGCACGGACGCGGAGGCCGAGTCGAACACCGTCCATGTCGACACACTGTCGCCGGCGCTCGAAAACCCCGCGCGGCTGTTGATGAAGACGCGGTTCAAGCTGCGCGTGCCGCGAAAACCCGAGGATTCGCCCGACCGCGAACCGCTCGACATGAACAACCTGGAGAGATGGAGTGTGCGAAACATGGCGCTCACCGCGCTGGTCAACGGCGGCGGCGCCGAGGTTGAATCCCAGGTCGCCAGCCGGCTGCGGGCCGAAGGGAGCCTGCCCATCGGCGACTACGGGCGGCTGATCGCTGACGATGCGGTCGAGGAGGCGGGCGGAATCGTCAGCGCGCTCCAGGACGTCATCGGCGCAACCGGCGGCGAGCCACTCAACGAATCCATCAAGACCCACGATGTGGGCGCCGTCCTCGACCTGGACGGCGAGACCTGGGCGCTTCACGCCGGCGACGTTGGCTTCGCCGTCGATCCCAAAAACGAAGCGTGGGACATGGTCACGTACGCGGTGCCGAGCAGCGAGTCGCCCAAGTACGTGCTGCGTTGTTGGCTGCGTTTGCTCGCGACGGTTGTCTCACGCGCAGACAACGGGGAGCGGCCCCTCAGCGGTGCAGCGCTGGTTGTGAAAGGCGGCCAACGCGGCCGGTCGATTTGGCTCAACGCGCCGGCTGCTGACGACGCCCGGGCGCACGCCACGCGGCTTGTCGAGATTTTTCGCACGGCCCACAGCGTCCAGACACCGCTGTTCCCCAAGACATCGGCCGAGATCGCCAAGATGCTCGCCAGGATGGGACGCCCGTGGGATCAGCTTTCGCCGCACGAGCGCATGGAGATTCGGGGCAAGATCGACGAGAAGTGGGATCCGGCGGGGGACAACGCGTTTGGCGACGGCGACGACGAGTGGATTGAAGCCGTATGGGGATCGCCAGACTTCGACTCGTTGATGCCCGAGCCGACCGAGGAGCAGCCTGTCCCGCCGATCGTCGAGCTCGCCATCGCCGTCTATGAGCCGATCGCCGCGGCCCGGCACATGGGCAAGAAGCCACGACCGACCCCGCCCGACCCACCGGCCCCGCCCGACCCGCCGACTCTTTCCGAGCCACCGATCCTGTCCGACCCACCGACCCTGTCCACCGCTTCGGCCCGCCAGCCGTCGGAGGGCACGCCATGACCGACTCCGTATGGCGCGACACCGCCAAACTCGCCAAAGAAGGCACCTGGCTGCTCGAGGCCAGCGCCGGCACCGGCAAGACGTACCAGCTGGCCAACCTGGTAGCTCGGCTTGTTGTGGCCGAAGGTGTGCCGATCGAACGCGTGCTCGTCATCACGTTCACCCGCGCTGCGACCGGTGAGCTGCGGGCCCGAATCCGCGACCGCCTGGTCCAGGTCCGCGATGCGCTGCTGGAGCGACTCGATACGGGATTGCATGTCGCTAGGCGCGATGACCGCGGCGAGGCGGCCGATCCCGTGCTCGACCTGCTCTGTGATGTCGACCAGGACACCGCCGAAATGCACCACACCCGCTTGATGACGGCGCTGTCCTGTTTCGATCTCGCGCCGATCTCGACGATCCACGGGTTCAGCCAGCGGATGCTCGACGTGCTCGCCTTCGAAAGCGAACAGGATCCCGGGCTGACGCTGCTCGAAGACCTCGGACCGATCCGCGAGCAGCTCGTCGCGGACGCCCTGGCAAACGTCCAGGCGCGGACACCTGCGGGCGAGTTTGCGCAGTGGAAAGACTGTGGCTGGACCGCCGCCAACCTCAACGACACGGTGAAGGCCGCGACGTCGGTCGTTGGTCGTCGCATCGAGCCCGACGTGGGAGGAGCGCCACAAGCTTTCAGCGCCGACAAGCGCGCGGCCAAAGAGGCGTTCGTGCAGTGGTGGCTGGCATCCAATGTCGCCGCCGAGCTGCGGGCTGACATCGCGCGTCGCCCAGGCGATTACAAGCCCAGCCGCAGGTGGGAGTACTTCGACGCCCAACGCCAAGAGATCGACCAGTGGTGCGCCGATTCCAGCAGTTACACGATCGACAAGGTCACCAATTACAACGACGGATTCGGCACCCTCCGCGTGTTCTCCAAGCGAGCCACGGACGGCGCGACGGTCAACAACCAGCGCAATCGCGCCGCCAAGTTCGCCCACCCCGAGCCCGAACGAATCGCCGAGCTCATCGCCGAACTGGAGACCGCCGCCACGACCGCCGCACCGCTCGCCGCGTTCGCCCAAGAGGCCGCCGAAACGGTGCACACGGAGCTGCGCAAGCGGCGGCTGCTCACGTTTGACGCGATCCTCACGCGGCTCGCCGACGCCATCGCCAAAGAGCGCAAACGCGGCGGCGCGACCCCGCTCGCAGACGCCATCGCTCAGCGCTTCGACGCGGCGCTGATCGACGAGTTCCAGGACACCGACTCGGCGCAGTGGCAGGTCTTCAAGCACGTTTTTGTGGGCCGCGAAAACAAGCGCTTGTTCCTGGTCGGCGATCCCAAACAGGCGATCTATGCGTTCCGCGGCGCGGACGTCTTTGTCTACCTGGCCGCGAAGAAGACGATCGACTCCGGCGCGGACAACGGCGGTCGCTTTACGATGACGACCAATTGGCGCTCTGACGGCCAGCTCGTCGATGCCCTGGGGCGCTTCTGGGTGCCGGACTCCAAGGCGTTTGGCGCGCTGCAGATGGACTTTGTCGACGTCGCCGCTGCGCCGAAGAACGCGGGATGGCGGCTGCAGCAAAATGGGGTCGACAAGCCGGCGCGCAAGCCGCTCGAGATTCGCTGGCTGCAGGGCCACAAGGACGAAAGCACCGGGCGGCCCAGGGCGCTGTCGGCGGCCGATGCGCTCTTCGGCTCGGCCCGATCCTGCGCGGTCGAGATCGCCGAGATGCTGCAGGGCGGCTGGACGCTGCCGGGGGATACCGACGCTGGACAGCCCGAGCGGCGCGCCCTCATTCCGGGGGACTTCGCCGTCATCGTGCTGATGCACAAGCAGGCGGCCGCGGTGAAATCAGCGCTGGCTCGCCACGGCATCATGGCGGTGCGGGCCGGTCACGGCACCGTCTTCGAGAGCCCGGTCACCCAATGGCTGCTGCAGTGGCTCGACGCGGTCGGCAATCCCGGTTTCGACGCCGCCGCACGCTCGCTGGCTGTGAGTCCCCTGATCGGGCGCACGTTGGAGCAGCTGGGTCGCGCCCTGGACGAAGCCGACACGGCGTCCGTCAGCTCCGATCCAGCTGCCGATGACGCCGACGGTGGCCCCGATGAGGCCGAGGAGTCGGACGCGAGGGCGCTTCGCTCACGAGACAAGCCGCTGGTTTGGGCCACGTGGGTCGCGACCATCTCGAAGTGGGCGTCGTTGTGGCAGAAGAATCGATTCATCGGCGTGTTCGGCCGCATGCTGACCGACTACGACGTGATCGAATCGGTGCTGCGGTGCCGCGATGGGGAGCGTCTCGCTACGGATCTGCGTCACCTTGCCGAGCTTTGTCACGTGGCCGAGCGCAAGCATCACTTCACCCCTGCAGCGCTCGCCGAATGGGTGCGTGAACAGCAAACGCGCGCCGAGTTCGAGGCCGAGAGCCCGCGGCTCGAGAGCGACGCGAACGCGGTGCAAATCGTCACCGTGTACCGCGCCAAGGGCCTGCAGTACCCGATCGTGATGGCGCCCTTCGGCTGGTCCAAGGGCCGTGACCCGGACAAGAGCGGCCCGCTGATCGTTCACCCCGGTGGCGGCGGCGAAGCGGTGCTCGACCTGCACCACAAGGATTCGCCCGATCGCGTGGCCCGCGCGGCGCAACACAACCTCGAGAGACGGCAGGAGCGCATCCGCAAGCTGTACGTGACGATGACCCGGGCCAAACACCACTGCGTCTTGTGGGGTGCCCAAACCAGTTCTGGATTCGAGGAAGCGACCGCCAACGCGATGATTCTGCGGGGCCTGGCGTCTGACTCAGCCGACGATCGCGGCAGCGACTCACACGAGCTTCACGATCGCTACGGGCAGCGCTTCAAGGGGCTGGTGCAGGGGCCTCTGAAGTCGGGCGGCAAGGCCAAGGTGGAGGCGCGCTGGCAGGCCATAAACAGCGCCGACGAGCGATTACCGGCCGCGCTCAGCGCCGTCGTGGAGCGTGGTGGTGGCCAGATCGGTCTGCGCATCGTCACGCCGCCGGTCGGACGCCCCAAGCGTGTCGAGCTGGAAGCGGACAGCGACCCAACCGAAGGGCTCGTAGCGGCAACATTCGACCGCCGCGACAACGTTTCGTCGGCCTGGCAGCGCGCGAGCTACTCGTCCATGCCGCGAGGTCGTGGATTCGACGATCCCGACCTGCAGATCGAGCAACTGAAAGCGTCCAACGATGAAGAAGACCTCGCGGCGGCCAAGTCCGATCCCGACCTCGACGCCGCCGGCAATGAGGTGGCGTCCGACCAGACCGCCGACGAAAAGGACATCGACCGACTGCGGCTGCCGCTGGCGAAGATGTGGGGAGGCACGACGGTCGGGACCTGGGCGCACGCCGTGCTCGAGTGGCTGGAGTTCGCGCCCCCTCAACTCGACGGCAAGGACGCCATTCAACCCGAACACTTTGGCCAGTGGCGCCTCGTCGACAAAGAAGACCGCGCCAAGGCCGCTGCGGCGAGCCCTTACCGCAAGCGACACGAAGGTTCTGAGCACGTGTCCGCGAGCCAACTCGCACACGAGCTCGGCGACAGCCACGGTCATCGGCGCCGCGCGGACCACGTCGACTTTGTCTTGGCGCTGCCCCACATCATGCACACGCCGCTGCGAGACGACCGGATGGGCGACTGGGCGCTGCCCGAGGGCTATTGCCTGGCGCGGCTCGGGGACAAGGACAGGCTCGACGAGATGGCGTTTGACCTGTCGCTTGTCGGCGGCGAACGGTGGTCGCGGAACACGTCCGGCAAAGGCGATGCCTACATCGATCCCGACAAGGTGATCGAGGCGATGAAGCTGCGGCTCGCGATCCACCCCGCGTGGGATGGCAAGGGCTGGCTCAACAACCTCGTCGCGAAAGTGGCCCACAGTCACACCGAGATTGAAAACTGGCAGAGACTGCCCGAATCCGAGCGCAAGAAGCAGAAAAAGCCCAAGCCGTTTTCGGTCATTCCCCCGATCGCGGGCATCCTGACCGGGCTTATCGACTTGACGTTTCGGCTACCCGGCGGCGGCAAAGACGGCGCGGACGCGTATTACGTGGCCGACTACAAGACCAACAAGATCACCGCCCCGGGCGACCGCGTCCTCAAGCCGGCTTTCTACAAGCGCAACCAGCTTGGCTACAACATGAGCCACGCCAACTACCACCTGCAGGGGCTGATCTACTGTCTCGCCCTGCATCGGTTTTTGCGCGACCGGCTGCCCGGCTACGACTACGACACCCATGTTGGTGGGCACCTTTACCTGTACCTGCGCGGTATGCAGGTGGGCGATAACGGCACTTTTGTTCGCCGCGACGCCGATGACGTTCGGGGGGTCTACGCCGATCGGTGGCCGCGCGCGTGCATCGTCGCGCTGGACAAAGCGCTGGACCCGCGCCTGTTTGAAGACCTGTTGGGGGCCGCATGAGCCCATCACACTGGACCCATTCGACTCGTGTCGACGCCGCGGGCGCGATCCCGCTCCGTGTGCGCCATGGCGAGCTCGCTAAACGACTTGCGCCGTTCCTGGCTGACGGCGCTATTTCGGCGGCCGACCTTGCTGTGCTCGACCACGCCAGTGGCCGCTTTGACCTCACGAGCGACGCGGATATGGCGCTTGGGATGGCTTTTGCTCTCGCGGCCACCCGCCGCGGTCATGTCGGTGCCGATCTGCTGGCGTTGCCCGACCAAATCGCCGCGGACCGTCAGCATTGGCGCGCCGAAGAGGACATCAAGCCGTTGCCGTGGCCAACGTCGCTCCCCGCGTGGCAGGCGCTTTTCGAAAAGGCCGCCAACGATCCGACCAACACCGTCGTCGGTCTGCCGATCCCCCGGCCCACCCAGCCCTTCGTCTTTCAAGCCACCGGCGTTGACAGGAACAAGCGCAAACGCGGCATCGTGTTGACCAATCGCATGTGGCGCGAGCAACGCCGCCTCGCGGACGCCCTCCGCACGCTGGCGACGGTCAAGAGCGACAAGTTTTTCGCGGTGGACCCGGTGAAGTGGCGAACGCGGCTCGACGAGGTCTATCCCTCGGGACCCGGCGCTGAACAGGCGCGAAAAGCCGCGGAGTGCGTGCTGCAAAACCGGCTCTCGGTCATCACCGGCGGGCCCGGAACCGGCAAGACCTGGGGCGTCAAACGTGTGCTGGCGGTGTTGTTCGAGGCCGCCCGCGCGGCCGGAAAGGAGCTGGTCGTCGAACTCGCCGCGCCGACCGGAAAAGCCGCGGTGCGCATGGGTCAGGCGATGCAGGAGCGCGAAGGAAACGACACCATAGCCGACGACATCTTCGCCAAGCTCACAGCCTTGAAGCCGCGGACCGTGCACAAGCTGCTCGGCTACCTGCCCCATAAGCCACAAGGGTTCCGCCACGGCATGGCGCAGCGTCTCGCCGCTGACGTCGTCGTAATCGACGAGGCCTCGATGGTCGACGTCAGCATGATGCGCCACCTCGCCGAAGCGATCGGAGACGACAGCCGGTTGATTCTGCTGGGCGACCGCGACCAGCTGGCCAGCGTCGGTGCCGGCACCGTGTTGTCCGACCTCGTTGGCGGCGCGTTCGACGGTTTGTCGGGTCCCGTCGACGGTCGCGTGATTCGCCTGAATCACTCGTTCCGATTCGACGCCGCCGCGCGGGTGGCCTGTGTCGCCGATGCGCTGCAAAAACGAGGCGATTTTCTGCCGGCCGCCGTCGCGCTGCTCTGCGAAGATGAATCCACCGAGGCTCACGATGCAGACTGGGACGCCAAACTGCGCGCTGACCCCGCGGAGAGAGGCCGCCGCCGACCGCGCCGAATCCGGTGGCTCGATCGCCCGCGCAAGGACACCGCGCAGATGAGCCTGATCAGCCGCGATTTGAACGTGAACGTGCTCGCTGAAATCGCGAACGGCTATTGCGGCGCGACCGTCGACAACATGCGCCGCAAAAAGGACGCGCCCGGCAAGCTGGAACAGCCATCCAGCGGCTATGTGCACCTGCTTGCCGAGGAGCTCGCGCGCCGGCGCAAGGACGCGCAGCTTCGCGACCCGGCATTTCACAGCTGCCTGTTGGATGCGCTCGATTCGTATCGGGTGCTGACGGCTCATCGCCGTGGACCGCGCGGGGTGGCGGGTCTCAACAAGTGGTTGACCGACGACATCCAGGGGCGACTCAGGAAGGCCGACCTCACGCGCTGCATCGCCGCCGCCCGCGCGCAGCTCGACGCCGCGAGCACCGATGCCGCCCGGAAGGAGGCGCAGGCCAAGATCGACACGGCGCGCGGCAAGCTCATCGAGCGCGGCAAGCACTGGCTCGGTCAGCCGATCATGGTCACCCGCAACGACTACGATGTCGGCCTGCGCAATGGCGACGTCGGGTTGGTCGTGCAGCGGGTCGGCCGCGGCAATCGCAGTGAACTGGTCGTAGCGTTCCCGGTCGCACACACCGGCCAGGGCGAACGTCCCCCGCCGCGCTACATTCCGCTCGAACGCCTGCCCCCGCATGAAACCGCGCTCGCGATGACCGTGCACAAGAGCCAGGGCAGCCAGTTCGACGCCATCGCCCTGGTGCTACCCGAGCGGGCCGGATCGCCGATCCTTACACGCGAGCTGGTCTACACCGCGATCACCCGCGCCAAGTGGTGCATCTTGTGGTCGGGCACACGCGACGTGCTGCAAGAAGCGGTCAAGCGTGACGTCGACCGTGTCTCGGGCCTCGGGCTCCTGCTTTGGGACCGGACCTGGCCCCAATGCCGATCGTTTAGGCCATAAAATAATGAAAACATGATGGAATGGTGCAGCACCATACCAAGTAGAAACTCACCACTTCAGGCCGCCTCCTTCTGCCGAATACCGACGTCAGTTTCGTTCACCGTGGTCGCCGCAGGCGGTGGATGCTAAGTAGAAACTCACCACCTCAGGCCGCCTCCTTCTGCCGAATACCGACGTCAGTTTCGTTCACCGTGGTCGCCGCAGGCGGCGACCTCACAAGCACTGAAAGTCATGGCCTTACACCCTAAGTGACCGGCATCGGACCTTGGCCCGCCCTTGCCCGGCTTTCTCGCCGAGCGCTGCGATACCGTCACAGGAATCGTTCTTCTATTTCACCCAGATATCGGCGCAAAACTGCCGCCAGTCGTAGGGCTGCTCGGGCACCGTAATCGTCACCGACCCACCGCGATCGGCCGCCGGGATCGTAACCGTGGCGAGCTTGTTGGTGCCGTTGACGCGCAGGTCCCGGCTGTACGCCTTGCCCGACGAGACGGTGAACTTGAGCCCGTCGTAGCGCGACTCCTCGCTCAGCCCGTATTGCACCACCAGATCGCCAGCGGGGATGTCGTTGAACGTGATGGTGCGCGTCGCATCCGGGTTGGGATGCAGCCACAGCATCGACCGTGGCTCCTTGTCGAAGGAGCACTGCTTGCCGATCGCGCGTCCCCAGCGGTGCCACGGTTGGCCGTCGATGTGCGAGCACTCCATCTTCGCGTAGCGCGGGTTGTAGAAGTCGCATGGCACGGTGCGGTTGCTGCGGACGTGCTCGACCTTGGCGAACTCGACGTGGTCGACGGCGTGCCAGGTGTACGGATCGGCGGTCGCCAACTTCAACACGACCATCGCCACGAGCACCGCTACGCCCCCCAAAAAACCGGCGACCATCCGCTGTTTTTCACCGACGATGCGTTCGCCGAGCTTGTCGATCCCCGCCGCCACCAGCCCCGTTGTGCCATCGAGCAACATCGCGCCCGGGATCACGAGCAAGGCCGCCCACGGCGTGAAGAAGCGCGCGTAGGTGAAGTTGTACTTGGCGTAGAGCACCACGAAGCCGGCCAGGCTGACGATGAAGGCCGTTGTAAACGCGGGCGCCTTGCGAAGCATCAGGGGCAGACCGAGCAGGGCGATGAAGCCAAACGACATGTACTCGTCGAGGCCCTGCCACTTGTCGGACCAGAGCGACTTGACGCCTTCGCCGAATGCCCGGCCAAAGTTGTTGGCGATGTCGTAGATGACGGGCTGGCCGCCCTCGCGAATGAGGATGCGCTGGTATGCGGTCTCGAGCGGGCCGCCGAACATCGCCCAGTTCATGACCAGGTGGATGCCAAACGGGATGAACGCCACGCCAGCGAGGATCGCGAAGTCCTTCCACTGCCGCCGCCATAGCAGGATCGCGCCGAACGGCACGCAGAACAGCACGTTGGTCGACTTGGCCCACATCGAAAGACCCAGCAGGAGCCCGGCGACAACCATGCGGCGCGCCATGAAGCGTTCGAGGGCGGCGACGACGAGGAATCCATAAAGGACGTCGTTGCTGTAGCTGTGGGCGCCGCGTTCAAAGAGCGGCAGGCACGCGAAGATGGCCGCCATGCCCAGTGCGGATGACGGAGCTGCGAAGCGGGATGCGATGAGAAAGGCTGACCACAGCATCGCCACGAGCAAGCCGGCGTTGGCGAACAGCAGCCCGAGGTCGCCGAATAGCCAGAAGACCGGTGTGGTCAGGATCGGCAGCAGCAGCGGGTGTTTGGGGTAGGGCGTCTTGCCGTCGGCGCCGAGCGAGACGTTGGACCAGCCCGAGTCGAGGTTGTGGTTCCAGCCCAGGTCCTGCCAGTACCACGACATCGGCTGGTAGCGCGTCTGGTCGAGCGTGCCGTCGACGAGCGAACGGTTGATGGCGCGGTAGAAGTTGCCGTCGCCGTGCAGGAACGAATACGGCTTGTATTCCCCCACAAGTCCGGCCGCCACGACGAACGCGAGCGCCACGAACGCAAGCACGCGGAGGCGTCGTGTAGGGGCCGTTTGACTGGCACCGGGTCTGGGCATGGCACCGGGTCTGGGCATGGCACCGGGTCTGGGCATGGCACCGGGTTTGGGCATGGCACTGGGTCTGGGCATGGCGCTGGGATCGGACATTGCGGCGGAAACTGCCACCATCGCGGCGTAAATGACAAGATTGCCGTGAAGGCCCGCCGATGGACGGAGGCAACGGGGTCCTGCACCATTGACGGGCCTTCTCCGCCCGCACCGGGACCCCGTATGCGCCGCTTGTCGCGGCCGGCGACGTCGTCGTCTCGACCACAGGCGCCATTTGGGTCGCTGGCGTCTACACGCAGACCGACGGAAAGCATCGGATAGCTGCGGTACGTCTCGACGACAACGGCAAGCTGCTCGTCGCGTACGACGACAAGGTGGGTTATCCCTACAATCGGGTCGAAGGCGCCGCGGCGGTAGCCGGGGGTGGGGTCGCCATGATCGGGGCATTCAACGTTGGAAAAACCGAGAAGACGGGGCTGCACGTGCGCAACTCGGCCGGCAAGTTGATGTGGTTCACATCGCGCCCGGCACGTCCCGTCGATGTTGCCGCATCCGGCGATCTCGTAGCCATCCTCTACGACACTCCGCTGGGCAATAAACACCGGTGGAGGTACGACGCCTATGACGCCAAGACCGGCGCGCGCGTGTTCGCCACCATGCCGGGCACATACGGCAGCCATGAGGGCGGCGCGATCTGCCAGCTCGGCGCAGACCGATTCGTTATCGCGCACCACGGCTCATCCGCAGGCCCCGCCCACCTGCGCTTGCTTGAGAAGACGGGACAGGCGCGGCGCGACACCCCATCGATAGGCAACAAGACCCGCGTTCATGCGATGGCTTCGGCCGGCAAGGGCGCCATGTTTGTGGGTACGAACACCGGGTTGGGCGGCAGAATCGGCGTCTTCGGGTTGCTCGACGAAAACGGCAGCCTGCGCTTACGCGTGCCGCTCGCTGACGGGTCGACCAGCGAGCTGCATGGCGTCGCGGTCCTCGACAAAGGGGGCGCCGCGGCCGCTGGCTGGCGAACGAGCGGGGGCCGTCGAACTCCGCTGTTGACCGTGCACAGCGGCCTTGGGTTCGCGCGCTGCAACGGGCTGGGCAAGTGCTCCAGCAAGACGCTCAAGTCGTGCGACGACGGCTCCGCTTGCACGCTCGACGGGTGCTCTCCGACGACGGGCTGCGACCACGTGCCGCTCGACAGCAACGTGTGCGATGCCAAGGACGGCTGCTCCGGTTTGGTGTCTGCAAGGCCGGCAGCTGCAAGACCGCACCCGACGGACTGCTCTACAACTACCGGCACGCTTGGAGCAACTTCATCGGCCGCGCATATGACGCGATTCGGGTGAACAAGGACGGCACAACCGCTGCGTTGGATGACAGCAACGCATGCACGACCGATTGGTGCGACGCGAAAAAGGGCTGCCGGCACACGGCGATCAGCGGCTGCAAACCGTAGCAGGCCAATCCCCGGTGCGCTCGGCAACGTTGGGCCGCCGCGCCATTGCCGGTGCACGACCCGCGTGGCAGTTTCGGCCGCCATGACGCCGCCCGACCCGACACATGAAGCCGCCGACAACGTCCTTCAGAACGTCAACATCGCGTCGGCGCTGACCACCATGGCGCGCGAGCAACCCGACAAAGCCGCCATCTACCTCCCCGTCGGTCGCGGTCCCGTCGCGACCCGTCGGTACCGCACCCTGAGCTACGCCGAGCTCGACGCGCTCTCCAACCGGGTCGCCTCCGGCTTGCTGGCGCAGGGATGGCAAGCCGGTGACCGCGCCGCGCTCATGGTTCCGCCCAGCCCGGAGCTCTTCGGCCTCGTCTTCGGCCTCTACAAAGCCGGCATCGTGCCCGTGATGATCGACCCCGGCATCGGCATGCGGCGCCTCGGACGGTGCCTCGCTGAAGCGCAGCCGGTCGGCTTCATCGGCATCTCGCCAGCCCACGCGGTACGCCTCGTGCTCGGCTGGGGAAAACCATCGGTCAAGCGCCTGATCACCGTCGGCCGGCGCTGGTTCTGGGGTGGCATGACCTTCGACCAGGTCGCCGCTGCTGGCTCGGAAGACGCCGAAATCGCCGCGACCGACGCCGACGATGTAGCCGCCATCCTGTTCACAAGCGGCGCAACCGGGCCGCCCAAGGGCGTCGTCTACCGCCATCGTCACTTCGCCGCGCAGGTCGAGATGATCCGCGGCATGTACGCGATCCAACCCGGCGAGATTGACCTGCCGACGTTTCCGCTCTTCGGGCTCTTCGACCCGGCGCTCGGCATGACGACCGTGATCCCGAAGATGGACTTCACCCGCCCCGCCAAGGTCGATCCACGCGAGATCATCGACGCCGCCAACCGCTTTTCAGCCACCAATATGTTCGGCTCGCCCGCATTGCTTGACACAGTGTCGAGATATGCGGAGTTGCACGGCCAGAATATATCGACAATGTGTCGAGTTATATCGGCCGGCGCGCCTGTCCGCGGTGATATCTTGCGGCGCACGCTCGCGATGATCGGCGAAGGTGGCAAGATCCACACGCCTTATGGCGCGACCGAGAACCTGCCGGTCGCCAGCATCGACGCCGCAGAGATCCTCGGCGACACCGCGTCCGACACCGCCAGGGGCAAAGGCGTCTGCGTCGGTCGGCCGCATCCACGCAACGATGTGCGCATTATCGCGATCGACGACGGCCCGCTGCCGGTCTGGCGCGATGACCTCGACGTTGCCGACGGGGAGATGGGCGAGATCACGGTGCTCGGGCCAACCACGACCGACACCTACTACGGTCGCGATCGGGCTATGGCGCTGGCGAAGATGGACCATGACGGCGGCTTGCGGCATCGCATGGGCGACGTGGGTTGGCGCGACGGCAAGGGGCGGATCTGGTTTTGTGGGCGCAAGGCGCATCGGGTGCAGACCGCGAACGGGACGCTTTTTACCGTGCAGGTCGAGGGCGTGTTCAACGCGCACCCGAAGGTGAGACGGTGTGCGCTTGTCGGGATCGGTCATTCGGGTGCCCAGGTGCCCGTCGTCGTGCTCGAGCCGGAGCCCGGTCTGTCGAAACCGGTGCGGTCCGCCATCGTCTCTGAGCTGCGCGCGATGGGCGAGGGGGTGGACGTGAGCCGCGGCGTCGAGCACTTCGTTTGGCGGGAGCAGCTGCCGGTCGACATCCGCCACAACGCCAAAATCAACCGCCCGGAACTGGCGCGTTGGGTGACCGACAACAACCTCGTGCCCAAGAATGTGGTGGCCGCTTTGACGTCGGCGGTCGCGCTGTGGGGAGGACCTCGATGACCGAACCGACCGCTCCAGGTGCCACAAAGACGGCGCTCGTCACCGGCGGGGGCGGCTTCCTCGGTGGGGCCATCATCGACCGGCTGCTCGCCCGTGGTGTGACCGTCAGGAGCCTCGCTCGCGGTGACTATCCCGCGCTGCGTGCCAAGGGCGTGAAGACCCTGCGGGGCGATCTTGCCGACGCCTCCGTCGTTGTGCAGGCCACTGCCGGGTGTGATGTTGTCTTTCACGTCGCGGCCAAGGCCGGCATGTGGGGCGCCTACGACAGCTACCACCAGGCCAACGTGGTCGGGACGCAAAACGTCATCGCGGCCTGCCGCGACGGGGGGATCAGCCGCCTCGTCTACACGTCCACGCCCAGCGTCGTGCAGCGCTTGACGAGCATCGAAGGCGCCGACGAATCGCTTGGCTACCCCGACGATCACAGCACCGCCTACCAGGCCACGAAGGCCGAAGCCGAGCGCCTTGTGATGGCCGCCAACGGCGAGGGACTCGCGACGGTTTCGTTGCGTCCGCGCATGATCTGGGGCCCCGGCGATACGCAGATCGGCCCCCGCCTGGTCGATCGGCATAAGAAGGGGCGCCTGCGCGTCGTTGGGGACGGCAGCCCGCTCGTTGATTCGGTCTATATCGACAACGCCGCCGACGCGCATATGTGTGCGTGGGATGCCCTCGCCGCCCACGACGATCCGACCCAGGCACCGTGCGCCGGCCGCGTCTATTTCGTCACCAACGGCGAGCCGTGGCCGATCGGCAAGCTGATGAACGCGATCCTCGCCGCGTCCGATATGCCCCCAGTCACCAAGAGTGTGTCGCCTCGCGTCGCGTGGATCGCCGGCACGGTGATCGAGTGGATTTGGAAGGGTCTGCGCCTGTCATCCGAGCCGCCCATGACCCGTTTTCTCGCCCGCCAGCTGTGCACGGCCAACCACTTCGATATCAGCGCGGCGCGGCGAGACCTCGGCTACGATCCGGCTGTTTCGATGCAGGAAGGGCTGCGACGTCTGAAACAATCGCTGGCGTCCGCCGACCTCGGATAGCTCGCTCCTTCAACCCCGCGGAGGCCCTTCATGAAGCGGCTCAGCACCCATAGCTTCGAAAACGCCGATGGGCACGCACTCAGCGCGATCTTGCATCGCCCGGTCGACGACGAACCGGTCGCATGGGCCCTGTTTGCGCACTGTTTTACGTGCGGCAAGGACCTTCGCTCGGCGCGCGAGCTCTGCAACTCGTTGGCTGGCAAAGGGATCGCGACCCTGCGTTTTGACTTCACGGGGCTCGGCGCCAGCGAGGGCGAATTCGCGTCCACCGGCTTTTCGAGCCAGGTCAGCGACCTTCACGCGGCCGCACGATTCATGGCTGAGACGTGGCAAGCGCCGCAGCTCGTGATCGGCCATTCGCTCGGTGGGGCCGCCGTTCTCCGCGCCGCGCCCGAGATCGAATCTGTGCGAGCGGTCGTGACCATCGGCGCCCCGTCCGACCCCGCTCACGTCGGCCACTTGTTCGCCAACGACGAAGCCGAGATCCGCGCCACCGGCGAGGCCATCGTGTCGATCGCAGGGCGCCCATTCCCGGTTCGTGCGGCGTTCCTCGACGACATCGCCGAGGTCCCCATGCAGGGCGCCATCGAGTCGCTCGGCCGCCAGAAAAAGGCGCTCCTGGTCCTGCACGCCCCGCTCGACGACGTGGTAGGCATCGATCACGCGCGCCGCATCTTCCAGCTCGCCCGCCACCCCAAGAGCTTCATCTCGCTCGACGGCGCCGACCACCTGCTGAGCCGCGCCGTCGATGCGCGCTACGCCGGCTCGGTGATCGCCACGTGGGCCCTGCGTTACCTCGTCGCCGACCCCGAACACAGCCGCGACCGCCTCGACACGCGCGGCGCCGAAGTTGTCGTCCGAACCGGCGCCGACCACTTCCGAACCGACATCCGCGCCGGCGGTCACGCGGTGCTCGCCGACGAACCACAAGCCCTCGGCGGAACCGACCTCGGCCCGAGCCCCTACGACCTGTTACTCGCCGCATTGGGGGCGTGCACGTCGATCACGCTGCGCATGTACGCCGACCGCAAGAAGTGGCCGCTCGACGAAGCGTTCGTGCGCCTGACCCACCGCAAGATCCACGCCCGCGACTGCGACGATTGCGAGTCCGACAAAGGCCGCGTGGACGTCATCGACCGGCGCATCGAGCTGACCGGGCAGCTGACCGACGAGCAGCGCACCAGGCTGTTGCAGATCGCCGACCGCTGCCCGGTGCACAAGACCCTGCACAACGAGATCAAGGTGCTGACGAAAGCCGAACCCGCGTCATCCCGGGTGGGACGTCATCCGGGTTGACATTGAAAAGGGAGACGAAATCCAATCGAGAATTGCGGTCAAGCAGGCGCCGTAGTTTCCGAATATCATCATTGCGGCCACGTATTTTGGCCAATCTTGCGCACCTTGCTGACAGTGGTTTGCCGCACCCGAACCCAACACCCTGCCGAGGAGAAGATCGCGGATATCGATGGCCGCATCGCCCACCTGCGGGCCATGAGAGGAGCGCTCGCCGAGCTCGTCGACCGCTGCCACTCGCGGGCAGACGCGCTGTCGTGCCCCTTCGTCGAGACGCTGTCCGAGGGAGCTACTCGGAGCTGAAATACGGCGCCAGGGCTGTCTTTGCAGCCGCCGCGTCCTTGAACCCGCGCAGCTTGATCAGCTCTTTTCCTGCCGCGCCGAGGAGCCGCGCATCCGGCAGGCCGGCGACCCCAAAGTGCTGCGCGACCTTCGGGTGCTTGTCGGTGTCGACCTTGAGAAACACGATGCGCCCCATGAGCTTCGCGAGGTCGGGGTGCGGCCACGTCTCCTTCAACATGCGCTTGCACGGGCCGCACCAGGACGCGTAGAAGTCCACGAGCACCAGCTTCCCCTTGCGCTTGGCCTGGGCGAGCGCGTCGGCCACCAGCTTGGGCATTGGCTCTGTTGCGGCTTTGCTGGACGGCGGGGCGACGGCCGGGGCCACAGCCCCCAGGACCATCGGCACGAACCCGAGGTCCCGGATCGCCTTGACCATCGCGAAATCACTGGGGCGCATGCGCTCGGCGCTGACCGTGAACAAATCACGGGCCAGATCCATCTCGACCTTGCTAACACCTGGCAACCCTTCCAGGGCGCTCACGACCGAATTCGGTCAAGACATTCACGTCGCGCCGGACTTGCTCTTCATCATCTTGCCGACCTGGATGACGACGGTCCGCTCGGCTTTGGCGGGGGTCGAACCCGTGACGTCCGTCGCCCGCTGCTGACCACCGCACGAGAACGTGAGCCCGGTCCCGAGCAGGACGGCGATGATGGGGGTCATGTGCTGGATTGATGCGGGGTGGTGGCGCATGAGGCTCTCCCTTGGCTGCGGACCAAGAAGTCCGCTTGGACCGCGACGGTGCTCGTTGGACCGCGACGGTGCTCGACTGCCGGGCTATTTGGCCGCGTCGAGGGCGTTGAAGATGTCGGATTGAAACTTGCTGAAGTTGATCGACCAGGGCGCCTTCCAGTGGAGGATCAGCTTACCCGTCTTGTCGTAGACGAAGGCGTCGTGCTTCTTGCCGTTGAGCTGCGGCCAGATCTTCGCAGACTTGGTGTCCTGCAGGACCGGAAACGAGCATTTGTTGATAATATTCTTCTGGTAGCTCGGCGACAGACCGCTGATGCCGTTGATGGCCACGAACTGCACATCCTTGACGCCGTCCGCGACGATCTTTTGCCACATATTCTTCTCGATATAAGCCAACTGGCTCAGGCATGTGGGTCACCATCCTTCGGCAAGGAAGACCGCGATCCGCTTGCCCGCGTACGTCGAAAGGCCGTGCACTTTGCCAAAATCCGGGCTCTTCGGCTGGATGTCCTTGCCCTGCCATGAGGGATGTTGGCTGGCCGGCGCTGGTCCGCTGCACGTGACGTCGTTGTCAGGGTCGCTGAAGGCGTCGCCATCGATCGACAAGCCGTCCAGCTCGAGCGTCCCCTGGCTTGCGCCCTGCACGAGCGTCGACGGCTCTTTCGGGTCGAATGTGGCGGACTTGATGGTCAAGCGGGAGGAGGCGTCGCCACCTGGCAGAGTCGGCATCGCCATGATCGTGTCGCCGGTGCTGAACTGCCACATGAGCGGACCGGAGCCCGGCATTGAGCCCAGCGCGTCACACCCGATGAGCGCGCCGGCGACCTCGCGTCGGCCGTGCACAATCGCGTGCACAAGCTTGAGCTGGGCAGGTTTCGCGACAGGTCCGAACCACAGCTCCAGCTTGCAGGCACCCCCGGTCTGCTCGACGGCGATGTAGGCCTTACCGACGCAGCCGCCAGCGCTCGGGTGACCAAGGGCGACAGTCGCCGTCGCGCCCTCGTAGTCGAGCACCTTGGCGGTGCCGTTCAGAAGAAACTTCGCGGACCCGTGCGCGATCAATGCGGCGCCCGCGTGTTGACCGCTGGCATCGGCGCCAGGGCCCGGCTGTCCCGCGTCCCCGGTGCTGCTGCCGCCATCGACATCCAGTGAAGCCGCGCCACCGCCTGGCGCCGCGCCGCCGCTTGGCGCCGGCTCGGCGGCGCAGGCGGCCAACAAGGCGAGTACCGCAGTGCTTACGATCTGTGGCTTGAACTTCATTGCGCAGCTCCTCGACAGTCGTAATTCAACCGGCTGCCAGCAAAGCGTAAGTCCGTACCCCGGTCCGGGTGTCAACTCCTACGCGGCACAACAGCTCAGCTTGCTCACATCCTTGTCGAACGCCTGGGCGGCGAGCTTCAACGCCTCGGCCTGTGTCAGGTAGGCGGTGAAGCCCCTCGCGATTGCCCGGACGCCGATGCCGTGGCGGATAGCGAGCGCCGCGACCGCGATCTGCTCGCCTCCCTCCGGTGCAACGATCCGCGCGCCGACGAGCTCATCGGTCCCTGCGCGCCGCAGCAGCTTGACGTATCCGCGCGTGTCCCGGGCTGCCAGCGCGCGAGGGACATTGGTCAGGTCGAGCCGCGCGACGTCGACCTCGATCCCTGCCGCGGCTGCTTGCCGCTCGCCGAGCCCCACACCCGCGATCTGTGGGTCAGTGAAGACGACCCAGGGCAGGGCGCTGTAGTCGCGGGTGGTGGCGACCCCGTTGATCGCGTTGGACGCGGCGAGCTGCCCCTCGTACGCGGCCGTGTACACGAACGCGGGGTTGCCGATGACGTCGCCAGCGCCATGGATCCCCGGCGCGGCGCACAGCGAATCGTCCACCATGAGCAAACCCCTGGCGTCGACCGCGGCCCCCGCGGCTTCAAGATTCAGCCCCTCGGTGTTCGCGCGCCGGCCCGTGGCGCACAGGAGCGCCTCCGCGGTGAACTGCCGCTCCCTCCCGCCGACGACGGTGGCGACTGTCACGCCGTCGGCCGAGCGCTCAACGCTTCGGACATCGACCGCGGTGTGGACCTCTGCGCCCTCGTCCGCGAGGAAGCCTTGCAGCGCCTCGCCCAGGTCGGCGTCCTCGTCGCTCAGCAGGTGGCCGCTGCGCTGCAAGATGGTCACAGAGGTGCCGAACCGGGCGAACATCTGCGCGAGCTCCAGCCCGACGTAGCCACCTCCAAGCACAATCATCGATGACGGCAGCGCCTTGAGCTCCAGCGCGCTCGTGCTCGTCAGGTAGCCGCTGTCCGCGAGCCCGGGGATATCGGGCAAGGACGGGCGCGCGCCTGTAGCCACCAGGAAGTGGCTCGCGTGGATCCGGCGACCGTTCACGTCCACCTCGCTGGGCGACACAAAGCGGGCGTCGCCGTCGATCCGGACGATCCCGGGATCGCCCGCCACCAGGTCGGCGTACTTCGCCTCGCGCAGGCCGCCAACGAGCGCGTCTTTCTGCGCCATCACCGCCCTGAAGTCGACCAGCCTCGCGGAGGCGGAGATGCCATCGAAGCTGTGGCTTCCGGCCGCGTGGATCGCTTCGGCAGCGCGGATCAACGCCTTGCTCGGGACGCAGCCGATGTTGACGCACGTGCCGCCGATCGTGCCGCGGTTGACGAGCGCGACCTTCCAGTCGCTCTCCCGAGCCCGCAGCGCCGCCGCGAACCCTGCCGAGCCGCCGCCGATCACCACGAAGTCGTAGGTCTCCGCGTCGCGGGGCCCTCCGCCAGCGCCGTCATTCTTTCCTGTAGTGCAGCAGTCCATCCGATTACCCCTTGCGCGCGGCCTTTGCCAGGCACACTGCAGTTTTGTTGCTCTTGTCGCCACCTTGCGCGGCCACCTTGCTGGGATACCCCACGGCTGTCGTCGCGGCGGTGAAGTTGTCCGGCCCGGTCTTGTTCGCGTCGTACCAGACGTTGGCGCACGGCGGATCGTGCGTCACCTTGGCGCCCAGCACGCCGTCGACGCGGGTCAGGGCCTTGTGCACGGTGGCAGAGCACCCGGTGCACGTCATGTTGTCGACCACGAGCATTACGGAAGCCTCCTTGACCGGGGCCGCGGCTGCGGGTGTGTCGGCCAGAGAGCGGGCCACGGCCACCGGCGCCTCAGCCGTGCCGTCGTTGGCCGCTGCGGCGCCAAGCAGCCCGGGTGCGGCGAGCATCGCCGCGATCCCGATCGTCGCCACCCACAGCGCGATCTTGTTGTACTTGGGCGCCTTGTTGATCTTGCATTCGCCATCGGGGCCGCACTCTGCGGCTGGCGCGCGGTAGACGCGCCAAAAAGCGTACCCGAGCGCGGCCGCCGAGGCGGCGATCAGGTAGGGGCGGAACGGCTCCATCGCGCTCAGGTTTCCGATCCACGCGCCGGATGCGCCGAGCCCAACCAGGACCAGCGGCCCCAGGCAGCAGATGGAGGCCGCGACGGCGGCGGCGACCGCCGCATAGATTCCGGTCCTTTCGCGGTTGGATTTTGTAGTTGCTTGCATCGTTTCCTCCTTGTCTTCGGGCCGGCCGCATGCATTCACAACCGGCCCCGCAATCACAGGCTAAGTCCGTAGCTCAGTACGGAGTCAAGGCGGTTTCTCAGATTTCTATTCGCCTCGGGCGTGTTCAGCGCCGCGCATTGGCAAGCAACCGTCGACTTCAACGCGCTGCTGACGGGAAACACCCTCGCTCCCGTGGCCACGGCGTTCGCCATCGGAGCGCTGATCGCAGGCGGGCTTTCGCTGCTCACCGGCCGGCACACGCGTGTGGGGGCGCTGTTGGTACTCGCTTTCCTGGTCCCGGCAACGATCCGCCACGTCATCGCCGCGGGCCATGCGGTGCAATTGGCTGAGCCGGCGGTTGTCGCTGCGCAGCCGGTCGTCGGTGAGCTGTCGCAGCTGGCGAAGCGGGGGCAGATGGCAGCCGTCGTCAAGAACCTCGGCCTCATCGCCGTCGTCGTGTTCGTGGCACTGCGCGGAGTTGGCCCGCAGGCTGGCTCGGATGTCAGCGAAGATACGCCGAGCGCGTAGTCGTAAAGAACCCACCGTCCGCACCACGATCCGCAACCCGATGCCAGCCGGGAACGCCGCAAATCGTCATACCTAAAAGTTATCATGCTAAGTTTTACTCTCGTGGTTTGCCCCGGATCCCGTTCGGGATCCGGTCGACCCCGGATCCCGTTCGGGCTCCGGTCGACGAACCTGCTTCGCAGAACCGCCTAAACTGTGCTGGAGTTCAACGGCGGCGATGGTGCACGGCGGCCCCGGATCCCGTTCGGGCTCCGGTCGTCCCCGGATCCCGTTCGGGATCCGGTCGACGAACCTGCTTCGCAGAACCGCCTAAACTGTGCTGGACTTCAACGGCGGGGATGGTGCACGGCGGTGAGGGTGCACGGCGGCAAGGGGGTCTGACCCTTTCATATTACTTTTTCCAACGAAGGAACACGGCCGTTCGTGTGCTTGGACGAAAATGTAATATGAAAGGGTCCGTCCCCCGATCGCTTCACACACACCGTCCGAAGGGGACCGTCTCAGTCATACGTTTCGAAAAGAAACTTCGCGATCCCCCGATCACCTGGGGTCGCAGCATCGCGGCTGGCGCCTCGATGCACCCCGGTTCCGGCCGGCCCGGGGCGCGGGGCCACCCCACCTTTGGTCCGCGGCCAACGACGATCACGTCGACGCTGACACGGGGGCCACCCGACCCTTGGTCCGCGGCTGCGCCTGCGGCTGGTGTATCATTCAGCGTCGGCTTGGAGGACATATGCGCTGGGGTCACACCTTTGTCATCGCCTTGAGCTGCGGGCTCCTTGCCGCCGCCTGCGGATCGGACGAATCGCCGGCGACAGTCACCGGCACGAACGTCGCTGATGTGCCGGCGCTCGAGCCCGACACGGCTGACACGCAAACCGAGGCCAAACAGGACGCTGGCGCCGAAACCGAAGCCGTCGCCGATACCGAAGCCGTCGCCGATACCGAAGCCGTCGCCGATA
>CAZLMW010000039.1:40957-62594 GCA_964560875.1 uncultured Enterobacteriaceae bacterium | reverse complement strand
TTGCCGATGAGTGCGGCGACGCTCACGTCCGAACAACTCCGATCCGATCTGCGACGCGGCGTCCGCGGCTCGCCTTGTTTTCGGACAAGGGGTAGGCTCCAGACGTGGCTGACGACGACCGATCGCTGCGCCTCGAAAGCATGTCCGCGGGCATGTTGATCGCCGTGCCGCAGATGCGTGATCCGTTCTTTCGCGAGACGGTCATTCTGCTTGTCGAACACAACGCAGAGGGCGCCATGGGCGTCGTCCTCAACCGCAAGGCGCCGATCGACTTTCGCCAGCTCCTTGAGGGCGCGGACCTGCCAGGCGACAAGATCCCGCTGACCAAGCCCGTATGGTGGGGCGGGCCCGTGCACCCGGAGTCGGGTGTGGTGCTGTACGAGGCGCAAGCCGACCTCGCTGCATACGAGCCGGGATTCACCGTTGGCGATGGTCTCCGCGTATCGTGGTCCATGGAGCTGCTCCAGGACATCGCCCATGGCCGGGGGCCTGTCGTCTATGCGCTCTACCTCGGGTGGGCGTCTTGGGCGCCGGGCCAGCTCGACAACGAGATCGCGATGGGGGCGTGGCTGCCTACGGACGCCGACGAGTCGCTGCTGTTCACATCCGACACGTCGACGCGCTGGCACCAGGCCCTGCAAATCATCGGCGCCGAATCGAGTTTCGTGGTCCCGGGCGGTCCTGCCGAGGCATAGCCCGGGCTCCCTGCCTCGATCGACCAAACGACTGAAAACACAGGCGTAAACGGACATCCGGCACGACCGCGATGAACTTTTGGCGGGACAATTGCGACGAATTGTCGTATGAGGCCGCCTGCCGTAGCACAGGATCACCGCGTGCCGAGCCCATCGGGAATAACCCGACGGGTCGCGTGGTTCGTTCCGCAGCCGCGCAACTGCCGAACGCGCCCAGCGCGCCGGCACATGGCACGAGCCTTGGTCCCCTCCCGCCCCAAAGGCCGCGGAGTCAAACCACTGAATGACAGCCATCACCATGTCGAACGCCAGTTCGCAAGGAGCAGTCAAGCTTGGAACGTCTGATCGCCGATGATCTGCCCCCAGGGCTCCGCCGTTTTCTCTTCCATGGCGGGGCGTTACGCGCCATCGTCGGCGGACAAAGCGCGCTCGATTTGCCCCGCCTTCACGTCGCCGATCGGGGCGCGGCAAGACGCTTTCTCGCGCGGTACGGCTACGACCTCAGTGAGCCGCAGCACATCAAGGACATCGAGCGCGTCCGCCACGAAGCGCTCGGGTTCATTCGCGGCGTTCTGTGCCACGACATCGGGCTCGACGTGCCGACGTTGTACGACACGATCCACATCCTCGACCTGCTGCTGCTTGCCTCCAACCGCAAGGTCAACACCCCGGCCGACAAGCTCAACCAAGCGTGGGCCTGCAGCGTCCTGCGCGTCATGCACACGGTCGCTCACGCCGACAACTACTTTCAGCAGAACTACTACTGGCAGATCCGAGAAGCCGTCATCGAACGATTCGTGGCGCAGGTGCGCACGCTCGAGAACGGCTCCCAGGTCCTGGCCGGGGGCAACTACGACGTTCCACTGATGCGTTTTGAGGTCAAGCAGCAAAAGCCCCTGCGATCTGTCGTGCTCAAGCTCCTGCAGAAGCAGGAAAACGTCGCAACCGACCTCTTCGACCATATTGGCGTACGCATGATCGTTCGGCGGCCAATCGATGCGCTGTTCGCCGTTCGAGAGCTTCACGAGCAGAACACGATCGTCTACGCCAACGTGAAGCCGACCCGTTCACACAACACGCTGGTCGACATCAACGGCTATGCCGAAAAAGCGCGTCGGTTGATCGGTCAGTGGCGCGCCGGCGCGATCGATGAACAAGCCGCGGTCGCCATGCTCGCCGCGTTCGACAGGCGGCCCGAACAAGCCGAAGGCCTGGCCTGGAACCCGCACTCGTCGCACCGGTACAACGCTCTGCAGTTCACGTGCCGGCAGATGATCCGCGTGGCCAATCCGCTGTATCAACGACTCGTCAAGGCGCGAAAGCTGGCGCGGCGCGAGATGAACGGCGACGGGCTGACCGAAATGCTCGATTCGCTGTCGCTCGTGGGCGTGGAACCGGAGATTCGCTTCTTCTTTCCCTACGAAGTGCAGATCATGGATGTGGCTGCCTACGATCAGGCGACCGCCGGGCGGGCTTCGTATCGCGACTACAAGCAGCGGCAGGTCGATACGGTACGCGACCGCGTGCTCGCGGGTGTGCTGACCCTGCAGGATTTGGATGCCACGCCCCGACAGGCGCCGATTCCGATGGCGCCACGCGCCCTGGCCCGCTTGAACAAACGCCCATGATCGTCGAACGGCCAGCCGACATGGTCCACGATGGCCGTCGGTTGTGCAGCTACCAAACGTCGCTGGCGCGAATGGACAAGCTGGTCGCGCGGCCAGCCGATAGTCCGGACGTGCTGCTGTCGGTGCAACACCCGCCAACGATCACGGTGGGACGACGCGGTGGCCACGAGCACATTCATGGCCGAGTGCTCGATGTGCCGGGTCTCAAGCCGATGGATGTGCAAGTCCACGACGTCGCGCGGGGCGGCTCGGTCACGTACCACGCGCCCGGCCAGCTGGTGCTGTATCCAGTGGTGCAACTTCCTCGGCTGTCCGGCGCGCCGGAGAGATTCCCGCACGGCGATCTGCCCGCATTCGTGCGCACGCTGGAGTCGGCGCTGCAGGCCACCTGTGCGGGGTTTGGGCTTGCGACGCGTGCGCGACCGGGATTTGCAGGCCTTTGGGTCAACGAAACGAAGAAGATCGCCTCGATCGGCGTCGCCGTGCGCCGTGGTTGGTCGTTTCACGGACTCGCGCTGAACGTGTGCCCCCGGCTCGAAGGGTTCGATCTCATCACTGCGTGTGCGCTGGACGGCGTCGTGATGACGAGCATGTGGCGCGAGCTTGAAGAACTCGGCAAAGATGCGCCCGCGCTCGATGACGTCGAACAGACGCTCGTGCGCAACGTCACCAGCGCGCTCGATGCGTCGGCAGCCGCGGCAATCCAGCGGAATGGCGCGGGATCGCGTGCCGGCCCCGGCTGCGCCTGACGGGTTATCGATCGAAGTCGGGAATCAAGACGGCTTGTCCCGGGTTTGAGCCGCTGCAACCTCGTCGGCGCTGGGCATCGTTCGCTCGGTGACGCCGGCCCCCACGGGGATCCGGTACTCGCCATCGAGCCAACGGCCCAAGTCGAGAAGCTTGCAGCGGTCCGAACAGAAGGGAAACGTCGGGTTGCTTCGGCGCAGACGCCGGGGCCCCTTGCATTGGGGACAAGAACCAGCTGATTGGGGTGTGTCGTTGCTCATTGACCGCCCGATACCACAACTCTATAGTCCGCCGCCACGTCGCGCCCGATGTTCCCCACGGAAGCGGCAAACGAGAGGCTGAGGCGGGCCGACGACTCGGGCACCGCGCCAGACCACGAACCTCCTCACCGACACAAGAGCATCGAGATGAAAAAGGAAACCGCCCTCTTGGCCATTGTTGCCGCCGCGCTGGTCGCGTTCGGCGTCGGTCACTACACGTCAGAGACCAAATCCGCCGCAGGTGCAGCGGCAGAGAAAGCCGGCGCAGCACCTGTCAAAGTGAAGGCAGGTGGCGCCGCCGCGAGCGCCGTACCCAAGTCCATCCCATCGAAAGGCAAAGAGGACGCAGCCGTCACGATCATCGAGATCAGCGACTTCCAGTGCCCCTTCTGCAGCCGCGTCGGGCCGACGTTGAAGAAGATCGCCAAGAACTACCCCAACGATGTCCGTATCTTGTGGTCGAACAACGCGTTGTCGTTCCACGATCGCGCCAAGCCGGCCGCGATCGCGTCACTTGCTGCACACCGCCAGGGCAAATTCTGGGAGATGCACGACAAGATGTTCGCCAACCAGCGCAGCCTGACCGACGACAACTTCAAGAAGTGGGCCAAGGAGCTCGGGCTCGACGTCGCTCAGTTCGAGACCGACCTCAAAGACCCAGCGCTCGCTCGCCAGGTCGACCGCGAGCAGGCCGCAGCCAACGCATCCGGCGCCCGCGGCACACCCGGATTCTTCATCAACGGAAAACTCCTTTCCGGCGCCCAGCCGTACGAAGCGTTCAAGTCCGCCGTCGACGAGGCGCTCGCCTCCGCCAAGAAGCACAAAGACGCGGGCAAGACCGGTGCCGCGCTGATGGAAGCCGCGTGGGCCGAGCATGGCTCCGATACCGGCACGAACGTCTACAAGTGGTTCATCAAGGGTGAAAAGCCCGTGGCGCCCAAGCGTGAAGAGCGACGCGAAGCTGCCGCCGAGCCGGATGCACCCGCCCAAGCCCCGCCCGAGAGCCGCGAGATTTGGAAGGCGGTCATCAACCCGAAGACCGACGCCATCCTCGGCAACAGCGACGAAGCGCTCGTGACGATCGTCGAGTTCAGCGACTTCGAGTGCCCCTTCTGCTCGCGAGGTGGCAACACCGTCAAGGCCGTGAAGAACGAGTACGGCGACAAAGTCCGTGTCGTGTTCAAGCACCACCCGCTGCCCTTCCACCGCAACGCCGGTCCGGCCCACAAGGCGGCGATCGCGGCGCAGAAGCAGGGCAAGTTCTGGGAGTTCCACGACAAAGCATTCGAGAACCAGCGTGGGCTTAACGAGGACAACTTCGTGGCTTGGGCCAAGGAGCTCGGCCTCGACGTCGACAAGTTCAACAAGGACCGCAAGGACGCTTCGGCCGACGCGCGCATCAAGGCGGACATGGAGATGGCCGCGACGATCAAGGTCCAGGGCACGCCGAACTTCCTGATCAACGGCCGCAAGGTTGTCGGTGCTCAGCCCAAGGGCGTGTTCAAGGCGGTCATCGACGAAGAGATCAAGAAGGCCAACGACGCAGGCATGAAAGGCGACGCCTGGTACAACAAGATCGTTGCTGAGGGGAAGGTGTTCACCGAGCTCGACGGCAAGGAAAACAAGTGGGATCTCAGCAAGCTGCCCTTCAAGGGCCCGAAGCGTGCCAAGATCGTGGTGACCGAATTCAGCGACTTCCAGTGCCCCTACTGCTCGCGCGTTGGTACGCCGGTGATGGAGGCGATGAAGCGCTTCAAAGGCAAGGTGAAGGTCGTGTTCGCACACTTCCCGCTGCGCTTCCACAAAGAGGCCAAGCCGGCTTCCGTGATGGCGCAGGAGGCCTTTGAGCAGGGTGGTTCGGACCTGTTCTGGAAGGTCCACGACGACCTCTTTGCGCGCCAGCGAGAGCTGAGTGAGGCCGTGATCAAAGAGATCGCGAAGAAGCACGGCGTGAAGTGGGCGAATGTCGAAAAGAACCGCGAGCGTCACGAGAAGCTGATCGCCGATACCATGGCGACCGGCAACAAGGCCGGCGTGCAGGGCACCCCGTCGGTATACATCAACGGCCGCAAGTACGAGCCGGGCGCCGGCTTCTCGGCTGACGCGTTCGCCGGCACGTTCAAGAAGCTGCTCGCCGGCAAGCTGTAGTCGCAGCAGAGGATCGAGAACGCGGGCCGCGCCGGGAACATCCGGCGCGGCCCGCTGACATTTTGCGTGATCTCACGTCTCAGAGACGTTCATACATTTGTAGAGCGCCGAACAGGTAACGTCACGCCGCTTCCCGACGCAGGAGCCAGTGTAGGTTGGCGGCGACTGCGGCGCGCCTGGCATCAAGCGTGTTCTTGCGCGTCCCGATGGGCGGATTGCTCAGCAGCAGTACGGTTCCCGGCTCGAACCGGCGGATCGGTGTTCCCATATAGCATCGACGAGCGGGCGTCGCTATGGAACCGGGAATATGGTCTCGACCGACAGCGCGGGATAAGCGGCGATCGCGTTGGTCACCAGGACACCGACCAGCAGGCTTATGCCGAAAACGGCGATGAATCCCACCACGTATTCGTCCCAGCGGCGCCCCTTGAACCACAGAGCGAGAACCAGGACTCCGAGCGCAACACTGATCACGACCAAGGTCGCTGCCAGACGTACGTCCAGCATGAACCATCCAGCGTATCGGAAGCCCGCTTCAGTCACTTCGCATCCCGTTGTCGCGTTCAGAATCCGTCGTCGAACGGAGTGGAGGCGTCGTCATCGTGGAGATCGGCGTCGAGTTCATCGTCGTCGTCAGCGCGCGCGAGTCTAGCCAAGTTGATCCCGTTGACAACGACATGGGCGAGGGCGGCCGGGACAATCGATTGATACACCTCGACGAGCAATCCAAAACTGAGGCCCGCGAGCAGGGCAAACGTGGACCACGCGATGTATCGCTTCGACAGCCCGCCGTGGAGGAGGGCGAAAAGGACCGAAGCAACCACGTAGCCAAAGCTGTGTTGCACAGGACCGCGAAACAAGGCCTCTTCGGCGATGCCGCTTGTGAGCGCGAGGACGGCAACGCGCGTCGTCGTTATCGGCGCCACGGCCTGGCGGATTTCGCGGGAGAGCCGCCGCAACGATGGCACGAAGGGCTCGGCGATAATCGACGCGACGACAAGCGCGAGTCCGGTCGCGATGCCAGCGGCCCAGCCAGGGACCGAGGCCTCGACCGGCAGACGCCACAGCATGACGAGCCCGGGCTCTGAGAAGCCAGCCCAGACAATGGCCGCGCAAAGGACGGCCAAGTAGAACGACACCACCGCTGGGGTGGTCATGACAGGCTCGGGTTGTGGGGAGGGTTGGGTCATCGAGGACGGTGAGCTTTTCGCGAGCCGAAAAAAATTGAAAGGGCGGCCGGATCACCTAGCCTCGGCACAAGTCGATCAGTCGCGCATTGAGCCAATGGTCGTCGTTCCTCTTGGGGTCTGTTCGAATGCGGTTAGGCGGGCGCCTACGTCTTCTTGCGAGTGTGCTGGCCGCGGCGTCCATCGCTGCGACCGGGTGCGACAAGATCCGCGACGCTGTGCCTTCGATGCCAAGCGCAGCGATGGTTCCAGGCGGACAACATACCCGCCAGCGAGCCAAGGTGATTCCGACGCGCAAGGCGCCGAAACGACTGACATTGGAAGTCGAACATGAAGTCGGCCTGACGAACATCGCTCGGGCGCTCGGAACGTCCGTGGACGAGATAATAGCGGTCAATCAGCTGTCCACGTCCGAGATCAAGCGGGGTCAAGTCCTGTTGGTCCAGTCCACGCCGGACCTGCTAGCCCGCTATGTTGCGTATCGGGAAAACCGCAAGGCACGCATCGCTGCCCGCAAGAAGGAGGCCGCTGCCAAGCGCGCTGCTCCAAAGCCGCGCCGCCGCGTCAAGACCCGACCCGCATCAAAGAAGAAGCGACGGTTGCGCAAGGCCACGCGAAAAACTGTGAGAAAACGCGCCTCTCGGACGCGCGGTAGATCGCGCTGACGATCAGGGCGTGCCGCCGCCGGGACCGCCACCACAGTAGCCCTTCGGCCCCTTCGTCGACCCGCCACTGCTACCGCCGCCCCCGCTGAGCGCCTCTGTCAGGCACTTGGTGTTCAGGCACGTCTTGCCCCCAAAACACGCCGGGTCCTTGGTGCCCGTTTGCGCCTTGGCGAAACAGTCGAGCAGACCGAGGAACTGCAGCGGGTTGCCGCCGCCGCCACTGCTGCCGCCAGAGCTCTTCTGGCAGCACGTTCCGAGTGCGCCGGTGCAAGCCTTGGACTTGGCGTCCTTGCAGCAGTCGCAGCCCTTCTTGTCCATGCCGAACAGCTTGCAGAACGACGAATCGTAATTGCAGGTCCCGCCACCGCTGCTGCTGCCGCCTGAGATGCCGCACGTGCAAACCCCATCACCGGGTCCGCCGCTACCGGGGTTGGGCGTGCCGCTGCCGCCGCCACCACCGGGCAGTCCAGGAATTTTCGGAAGCCCGCCGCTGCCACCGCCGCCGGGGAAAGGCATCCCAGCAATATCCTGCAGGGGCACGCACTTGGAGCCCTTCGCGGCGTTGCAGAACGCTGTCACGTTGTCGCATTTGCCGTTCTTGTCGTAGCAGAGACCGGTGCCTGTATCGCACTTGAGGTCGAAGCCCGTCGTGCCCTTGGGGCAGTCGGCGTCAGACTTGCAGGTGCCTTTCGTCTTACCGCCGCCGCTAACAGTCCCACTGCACGTGTACGTCTTGGCGCTGCAGGTGCCCGCGCTCTTCTTCTTGCAGTCGTCGTCGGTAGCGCACTCGACGCATGACCACACGCTGTTGATTTGCACGCAGCCCGGGTACGGATCCTTGCAGACCGAGCACTCGTTGTTCTGTCCGCCGTCGCTGCACTTGTTGCCGAGGCATTTCTTGCCGCCGCAATGGGTATCGTTGAGGCACTCGACGCACAGTCCCGTCGCCTGCTGTTTGTGTGGCTTGTCCTGGGGGCAACTCTTGGTCTGACAGGTGTTCTTGCTGGTGACGCATTTGCCGTCCTTGCAGTGGTCGTCCTTGGTGCACTCGACGCATTTGCCAGCAACGCATTTGTCGGGGCATTTGTCGCAAGCGCTGGCCTTCTTGCAGGCAGCGCCGTAGCAGCACGAATCTGCCTGGAAGACACAGGCCTTCAGTCCGAGGTCGAAGTCCTGGCAAGTCGAGTTGGCGGGGCACGATTTGCCGTTCAGGCAAGACGGCACACACGCCTTCGAACCACCAACCTCGAGGCAGTCCATCCCGGCCACACAGTCGCCGCTGACCTTGCAGGACGCACACTCGCCGCCCGCGTCAACGCACTTGGGAGCGGCCTGGGAGTTGCCGTAATCACACTTCTGAGTCTTCTTGCAGCCGGTCAAGGTGCAGCCGTCGCATTTGCTGTTGGGTGGCACGCAGAACTTCTGCTCCGAATCGCTGTTGGCCTTTGTGCAGAAGAAGCCGGCTTGGCAGTCGCCGCCGGACGTGCATTTCTTGAGGCAGAAGTTGTGCTTTTCGCTGTTGAAGAGCAGCACGCAGCCGAAGTCAGAAGCGCACTCAGAGTCCTTGAGACAGGCGGCGCAGAGTTTGCCGTCGGTGCCCCCTGAGGATCCGCCGCTCGTGCCGCCAGATGTTCCGCCGCTGGTCCCGCCCGATGAGCTGCTGCTGGCCGATGCATCGCCGCCGTTGACCGAATCGCCGCCCGAGCTTGAAGCAACGTCGCCACCTGAGAATCCGCCGCCTTGGCCACACACGCCGTTGTTGCACTTCTGGCCGCTGGGGCAGTCGGTGTCCAAGCTGCAGGTCTGGGCAGAGCCTCCTGCGCTGCCCCCGGATCCGTCCCCACCGCAGGCGCTCAGAGCGACAGCGGCCAAAGGAAGCAGCGCGACAACAAGAGCACGTGCGAGGGGGCTAAACATGGGATCCTCCGCCAAAACGACGCGCAAGAGTACGGATGCACCCGGGATGTTGGCAAGCCGAAATCAGAGAGCCCGACCAACGTGGCCGAACTGACCGTTTTATCTGTCTATTTGAACGTCTCTGAGACCTTCGAATCGCCACGGATGCGGCAAGCATGGAGTCCGGGCGGTAGCCCCCCGATGCCGCACACTCAACCCTGGGACAGCACGTCTGCCGGGTCGAGCCGCGTCGCGCGCCGGGCGGGCCCGAGAGCGCCGAGTATGCAGAACGACAGCGCCGTCACAACGGCCACGGCAGGCAACCAGGCCGGCAACAGGAAGAAGCTCTCCGGCACCAAGGGCATCCCCGCGAGCAACTCAGCCGCGACCGCGTCGACCACAACGGCACCTCCCCACGCCAGCCCATATCCGACGAGCCCGCCGACCGCTCCGAGGGCGACGGCTTCACCGACAACAAGCGCCCAAATCGCGCGCCGATTCGCCCCGATGCTTCGCAGAATCGCGATCTCGCGGCGTCGTTCATGCACGAGCATCGCCAGAGTTTGCGCGATATTCAGCGCGGCTACCGCGAGCACGACAAGCGCGATGAGCACCAGCGCCAGGTACACCAAGAACACGACTGTTCCGAACGTACGAGCGATTCGCGACCGACGACTAAGCGCAAATCCCAGGTCTTCCGCGGCGTCGATGACCCCGGGCACGACCTGGTTGCTGGCGGTTTCAACAATCACTGCGTCGTAGAGCCCAGCCTTCTCCTTTCCGGCCAGTCGTGCGTTGAAGTAGCGAACCCATTCCAGCGGCATCGCGACACCGAGCTCGGGCGCCTTGGCCGAAAAGCCGACCACGATCGCCTGCTTCACCATTTGCCGCCGTCTCTCCGCGTCCTGCGTGAAATGCGAGTCGCCGATCTTGATGTGATAGCGCACCCCGTACAGGACGTCGGTCGACGCCATCTTCGCGATCCCTAGCGAGGCCGCCATGTCCGAGTTGAAGACCTCGAGCAAGAGCGGATTAAGCACCGTTGGAACCGGCAATTCACACGTGCCATCGAGCGTTCCCGGGTGGTCGGGCGCGCAATACTGCGGCTCGGGGCAACGGCGCGATGTAACGCAGCCGGCCTTGTTTGAGTCGCACGTCACCACGACGTGTCCGCGCGACTTGTCGGCGAGAATGGCCCATTGTTCCGCGTCGGATCGCAGTCGACATCGTTGAACAAGAGCCTTCCCGGTGGACTCCGGCCCGGACGTGGCGGAAGACCGACATTGTCCATCGACGCAGGCGCGCCCCGGACGGCACTCGTCGTCGGCATCGCAGCGAAAATTTGCGAGCTCCGTGTCGAACCATCTCGACCAGACGATGACCTCGCAGGCCCCGTCGACGCACCTTTGCCCGGGTCTGCAATCGATATCGACGTCGCAGCGACCGCCCGCAGCGCCCACCAACGGGATCGCTCGCTGAGCCTCCGTCTTCTGCAACTCGGGCCTCATCAGGCCAGCAGGAAGGCCGTCGAAAAACGCCTCGGCGTGCAGGTTGAATCCGAGCAGTCGCTTGCCTCCCCACAGACGCGCCGGAAACGCGCTCTTCTGCTTGCCGACCGCTCGACGGACACCTGCGATCTTTGCGATTGCACCAAGACGCACGTCGTCGAGTGGAGCCTGGCCAAGAGTCCCTTCGACGCCGAAAATGCGGACCGCGCGCGGCTCCAACTCGAGCTGGTTGGCGGGAAAGATGCGGTTGAGAACCCGTTCGCGCAGGCCCTCGCCGAGCCCCACGAAGAAGCTCAAGAAGGCGATACCGACCGCGACCCCGACCGTGGCAAGGGCGACCGAGGCTTTCGAACCGCGCACGTTCGCGACAACCAAGCCGACCAGGCGACGCGTGTTCATGCCGACGCTCCGTCGTCCGAGACGAGCCGCCCACCGTCGAGTCGAATCGTCCGCTGAGCCCGCGCCGCGATGCTGTGATCATGGGTAACGACGATCAGCGTGCTGTTGCGCTCGGCCCGCACCTCTTCAAATAGGTCGAGGACATCGGCGGCGGTCTCTTCGTCGAGGGCGCCGGTTGGTTCATCGCAAATGAGCACGGGAGGATGCAGCAGCAAGGCCCTCGCGATGGCGACACGTTGGCGCTCACCACCGGACAGCTTGAGCGGAGCAGTGTCCCATTTATCCGTCAAACCGACGCGCTCAAGCAGGCTCCTCGCGCGTTTTTCCGCCTCGGATTCAGAGAGCGCGTCAGAGAAGAAGGCCGGCAGTACCAGGTTCGCCCCTACCGTGAGGTTTGGGAGCAAGTTGAACGCCTGGAACACGAAGCCAACGCGCGTGTTTCGAAATCGCGAGAGGTCCGAGTCGCCCAGGCCGCGCAGCTCGCGGCCGTCTACGCGCAGCGATCCGGTGTATCCGGTGTCCAGGGCGCCCATCAGCCGCAGCAGCGTCGACTTCCCGGCGCCGCTTCGACCTATGATGGCCAGGTGCTCGCCGGCGCTGATCTCGAGTGTCACGTCGACCAAGGCCTGCACGCGATCGCCACCCCGGCCAAAGGTCCGGCCCAGCTTATCGGCAACGATCAGCGTCATTTCGACGGTTCCGTGGGGGCTGGCTCGAGCCGGGCTCGCAGCACCATGCCGTCATCGAGCAGTTCCACGCCGAGGGCGAGAGATTCGATGCTCGCGATCATCGCCGTGATCGAGTCCGGGATGCCTCTTCGACGCGCGCTGCGGACAAGGCGGCCCGTCGTAAGCACGCCACCCAGCCACTGCTTCTTGCCGACTACCACGTCGCTGGACAGGTTCGCCCTCGCGATCGAAGCGAGTCCAGGAAAACGCCCATCTCGGACCCTTTCGAAGCGCTTCAATTCGCCGTCGCCGATCACGCAGAGCACGGCCATCCCGCGCCGCAACAAAGCCCATTCGCTGCGCTTGTCGGCCACGCGGTAACCCTGCCACGCTCCCAGGGACAGGGGCTGCGTCGTCACCTTCGACTCGTGCAATGTCGCGGCGATCCGTTCAAGTACGTCTTTGGCTGCCGTGTCCGTCTTCATCGACAAGGCCACAGCAATACCAGCCTGTTTGCGCCACCGGTCGCCACGCCAAGCGCGCGGATCGGGTACCGCCTCGTCCGTCAGCCCCAGCAATGCCACGGCAAGTTGGCCATCGGTTCGGCTCAATAGCAGCCCGCCGATGTCGAGCCCGCTCAATGACGCGTGCAACTCGCCCAGTCCGCGTCCGCCCGCGAACCGCAACAGTCCTGCCACCATTCCGGCGAGGTTCGGGTTGATGCGCACACGGGCCAGCGCCATCGTCTCGTCGGGCAACACGGCACCAAGCCCGAGTCGCGGCCTCTCTTTGGCCAAGTAGCCGTGATGATAGCGACGAACATCCGCGCCGCCGCCGGGTTTGGTCCGCATCTTCAGCTGCAATGAAGCGCGGCCGTCCTCGAGGCCCAGGTCGGCGCGCGCGGAGATGAAACTGCTGACATAGCGCCCGAAAAGCAGGGTCGCCGGCCCGAGCGACTCGCGCAGTTTCTGACGGACAGGATCATCCTCTCCGATCGTCCAGCGGGCATGCACAACGCCCTCCGTGCCTGCGAGGGAGCCGGGCGCCAGTCTCTTCGCCTCGCGCCATGCGACGATATCGTCGACCGACAACTCCGCCGGCGTCGCACCCCGAGCCAACGCCACGGCGGGTGCCCCAAGTCGGATGACAACCTCGGCCCCGTTCAGCCACATGTGCCCGGCAGTTTCGGCGCCGGCCCGCTTGCCAATGGCCCACGCACGCTCCACACCGGCGAGCGCTGTCGCCTTCACGGGGTGTCCGCGACGGGTGATGAGAGTCGCGAGGTGTTCTGCCCCCTCCGAGCGCGGGGTGGATGTGACGAGCCACCATGCGTCGCGCCAGAGGAATAGCACCGCTCCTGCTGCGGTCGTGAGACCACGCGCTTGGAATCCGGGTTCGTCCAGTGATGGGACATCGAGCAGCAGCTCGGCGGCTTCCACAACTCCCGCGGTTCCGGGGACTTTGCGGGCCAAGGCACGGAGGCCGTCAGCGACCTCGGCGAACGAATCAACCCAAGCGACAGCGGTTGCATCCTCAGGAACGAGGGTAGCGGGATCGACCGCTTCGACCGACCGGGAACCGTCTCGGCCCAGCCAGACACCGACGCCGATCGCTGCGACGACAGCGACGGCGGCGACGGGCTTCCAGAATTTGACGCTCACCCGCCCTCGAGCAGGGTTGGGAAGCCACCGCAGACGACATCCGCGACGCGCTCAGCCGAGCGACCATCCCAGAGGTCCGGCACGCGACCGGTCTTGCCGCCGGTGGCCAGGATCTGGTCGACGGCCGGTACGATCTTGCTGGCGTCGCTGCCCAACAACGTGTTCGTGCCTTCATCCACCGTGATCGGGCGCTCGGTGTTGTCACGCAGCGTAAGACACGGGACTCCGAGCGCCGTCGTCTCTTCCTGGATGCCGCCGGAGTCGGTCAACACCAGCTTGGCAGACGCCATGGAGCCGAGAAACTGCAAGTAGCCCAGCGGTTCGAGCAGCTCGATCCCCGCGGCGACGTCGATCCCCGCCGCTTCGAGCCTTTGTCGGGTACGCGGATGGATCGGGAAGATGATCGGTAGCCTCTCGGCGACCTTGCCCAACGCAGCGAAGAGCCGCGCGAGCTGGTCGGGATGGTCGACGTTGGACGGACGGTGCAGCGTCACGACAGCGTAGTTGGCGGCTTCGAGGCCCAATTCGTCGAGCGTGGGCAAGGCCCGGGCACGCTCCAGGTTGCGCCGCAGCGTGTCGATCATGAGGTTGCCCACACGGTAGATTCGCCAGCTGGGCACGCCCTCGGCTCCAAGGTTTTCGTCACCATCCGCCGACGGCGTAAGCAGCAGGTCCGACAGGGCATCGGTCAGGATACGGTTGATCTCTTCGGGCATCGCCCAATCGCGCGACCTGAGACCGGCTTCGATGTGACCGACAGCGATTCCGCGTTTGGCAGCGACCATTGCGCAGGCCACGGTCGAGTTGACGTCACCAGCCACGAGGACGAGGTCTGGACCGAACGTGTCGCAGTCTTCGTCAAACGAAGTAAGGACTTTGGCGGTCTGGACGGCATGACTACCAGAGCCCACGCCCAGGAACGCATCCGGACGCGGCATATCGAGCTGATTGAAGAAGATCTCGCTCATCCGTTCGTCGTAGTGCTGGCCGGTGTGGACGAGGCGAACGTCTAGCCCACGGGCCTGCAACGCCCGGTAAACAGGGGCGACCTTCATGAAGTTGGGGCGCGCTCCAACAACGCACGTGACTTTCTTCGGTGTCATCGCTTTCTGCCTTTACCCCGCGGCTTGCGAGGTGACTGCCGGGTGCGTTTGCCCGAGCCGCTGCGGCCCGAAGGCTCAACGTTTCGATCACCGCGTCCCTTCGATTTTTCCTTGCCACGCGACTTACCCGGCGCGGGGCGACGACGCTTGGTTGCCGGACCGCGCGGATCGGGTGGCAATTCGAACGCGCCGACGTGCCCACGGGCTCGTAGGTCCTCGATCTCGGCTTCGGTCAACGTGCGCCATTGAGCGGGTTTGAGCCCATCGAGCCCGATGCCGGCAAAACGAATTCGCCGCAATCGCATCACGGGATGCCCGACCCGTTCCATGAGGCGCCGCACCTCGCGGTTGCGCCCCTCGGTCAACGTCAGCTGGACCCACGCATTCTTGTCGGTGCGCTTGCTGATCGACGCGCTCTCAACGCGGGCGGGGCCATCATCGAGCATCACGCCACGAACGAGGCGCGCGATCGTTTCATCGCTCGGGATCCCGCGAACTCGGGCTTCGTAGACGCGCAGCACGCCATGACGAGGGTGGCTGAGCCGGTTGCCGAGCTCGCCGTCATTGGTCAACAGGAGGACGCCTTCGGTGTTGAAGTCGAGGCGGCCGACCAAGCGCAACGCGGCGTCTCGCGGAACGAGATGATGAACCAGTCGCCGGCCTTCCGGGTCGGATTCGGAGCACAAGGTTCCGACAGGTTTGTTGAGGACCAACACGATCGTGGGCAGCGTCACACGGACGATTTCGCCGTCCAGCCGCAGCTCATCCTCACCGGACTTCACCCGATCGCCGAGCGTGGCGACCTTGCCGTTGACCGTGACCCTGCCCTGCTTGATCAGCTCTTCGGACTGACGACGCGACGCGATACCGCAACGCGATAGCACTTTCTGCACGCGCTCGAACCCGGACGTGTCGGGGGCGGCTGGCTTGTTTTTCGGCGGCGTCATCAGGGCTCCATCGCGCCGCCGCCAGATAGCACACAGGCCGCTTCAGTGCGAGGGCGGCAGCGTTTCCGTCCGTCGTCGTCGCCAAGCGACAACCAACAACCACACGACCAGGGCCGTCACAAGCCGCATCGGCCACAGCCCCACAACCCGGAACGGACTGTCGATTTCAGCCACTTTGACATCCGCGACGTGCGTTGCGGTCTTCCAAACGGCGGTTTCCCCAACGATGCGCCCCGCCGCGTCGACGTGCGCCGAGATCCCTGTCGCAGTTGCCCGAATGAACGGCCTTCTGAGTTCGATCGCACGGGGCATTTGCACCATCAAATGAAGCTGTGGGGCATCCACGGGCCCGAACCACAAGTCGTCGGTCAGGTTGACCAGGAAGTCCGCGGCGGCTGTATGCGTGCGCATGAACCCGGAAAAAAGGGCCTCGTAGCAGATATTGACGCCGACCTGAGCTCCCGCGATGGGGAGGATCGACGGCAGCTCTCCCCACTCCAAGTCGCCGACGCCTCGGACAGCGGTCGATAGCGACGGCATGAGCTCACGACCCGGCATGTACTCGCCAAACGCGACGAGCTTCCGCTTGTCGTAGAACCGAGGCGGCTTGTCGCCATCCAGCACAATCGCGCTGTTCGTAGCCCTACCAGACCACGCAGCGTCGTCGCGGCGGAGCGAACCCAGTAAAAGCGGCTTTCCCTGACCCCGAGCGAAGCGCTGAGCGCGAATCGTCGTCTTCTTGAGCATCGGCGGCGCCCTGGACTTGCGATCGGCCGGCAGATGGGGCGGCACTTCTCGGTGCACGAAGTAATAGGGCAGCGACCCCTCCGGCCAGATGTACATGTCGACGTCATCAGCGGCCAGGGAGCGGGTCAACGCTTCAGCGCGGTCCTGCATCCGGGTGCGCACACCAGGCAGGCTCGACGTCTTCTCCTTCAAGCTCGGATTGGGCTGCACGATGCCAACACGCACCGTTCTCTGTGCCTCCACCGCGTCAACCGCAGCGATCGCGAAGACGCCGTAACCGATCCAAACCGCCAACAGCGCCACGACTCCGAACGCGGCCTGGGCGCGCTTTCTCGCGGAGTCTGCGGTGACGACGACAACCAAAGCGGCCGACACGGCGACGCACATCCCGCTCACGACATACACCGCCCCGAGGTCGGCCACCTGGAGGAGCACGGGGACGCGATACAAAGCGTTGCCGAGAAACCACCGAAACTGCCACGGGACTGCGAATTCGACGGCCATGATGGCAAGGACGGCGACGGCTACGAAGCGGCCGTCTCGTCCATGTTCTCGGCAAATGAAGGCGACCACAGCGGCAAACAGCGCCTGGTGCGCGCCCATCGCGAGGCTGTATGCGACCACGACGATCCAGGCCAGCCACGGCGGCATGTGGCTCATCTCCTGCATGGTGAACGCGAGGAACTTGTGGCCGATGCCGTGAATCAATGCGCCGGCCACCCAACCACCGATAAACGCCTGCCGCGGCGACGGTCGATCGACCCGAAGCCACCACAGCAAGGGAATGTAGGCGATGATCGCCAGCGGCCAGATGCCGGGATCCGGATACGAAAACGCCGACAGCAGCCCCGTGGCTCCGCCCGCGCACAGCCCGCGCCAGAATCGGGTCATGCCGCCAACTGTGACACTGTGCGTCCGTGGCGACGGGCGGGAATCGTTGATAGGTTCATCGCGATGAGGCGTGTTTTCCTGTTCACGTGGTCACCCGACGAGTCCCCGATGCGCGAAGCTTTGCGCTTTGGGCCGCACCGCGTCGAGATGTTTGCCATCCGCAACGGCCGCGTCCACTGCCCGATCACGTTGCCACCGCAGCTTGTCATCCTCGAAGCCACACCGCGCGCCCCTGTCGCCCCACTCGTCGCGCAGTTGGATCGTCTTCCCGCCGTGCGAAGCGTGCCTTGCCTGCTGATCCTCGATCCCGAATGGCTGAGCATGGCGGCGCGGCTCCCCTGCGCAGACTTCCTGACCCGTGGGTTCGCACCAGCAGAAGCGCTCGCCCGGGTCGATCGCGTACTCGGTGCCACAGACAACATGCCGCCACCGTCTCGATTGGAATTCGGCGCCCTGACCGTCGATGTCGATGGCCACGAAGCGCTGATCGACGATGAGCCGGTCACTTTGACGCCCCAGGAATTCGCGCTTCTGCGCCACCTTGTGCAACACCCGGGACGGGCGCTGAACCGCGAGAACTTGCTCGACCGTGTCTGGGGCCGCGACTACTTCGGCGGAGTCAGGACCGTGGATATCCACGTGCGTCGGCTGCGCCAAAAGCTCGGAGCTGAAGTCCAAGCTCGGCTGCAGACGGTTCGCGGCGTCGGTTATAAGTGGCGAGCCTAGACGGCCACGGCTCCGAGGCGCCGCGAGGGCGTATGGATTCGGAAGCGTCAGGCCGGGCGATTACGCCGGCAGGAACTCGATGATGGTCATCGGCGCCGAGTCACCGCTGCGTGGTCCAAGACGCATACGACGGGTGTAGCCGCCGGGCCGGGTCTTGAAGCGCGGTCCGAGATCCGTGAACAGCTTGTGCACAAGGCCCCGGTCACGAAGCTTGTCGAACGCGCGACGACGGTGAGCCAGCGTATCGTCCTTGGCGAGCGTTACGAGCGGCTCGACCCAGCTCCGTAGCTCTTTGGCCTTGGCTTCGGTCGTGGTGATGCGCTCGTGCTCGATCAGCGACTTGCACAGGTTGAGCATCATCGCCTTGCGGTGGGCGGAGTCACGGCCGAGCTTTCGGCCCTTGTTCAAGTGACGCATCTTCGCCTCCTCGTTTCTCGTCTACGCGCAGCGGGGCGCGATGGTCTGGGCTACCCCAGGCGAACCGATCATCCGATCAGTTGGCCGGCGGCGGCGCCTTCTCTGGGTCGAAGTTGTCCAGGGACATGCCCAACTCGAGGTCGAGCTCTTCGAGGACCTGCTTGATCTCTTTGAGCGACTTGCGACCGAAATTCTTGGTCTTGAGCATCTCGGCTTCGGTCTTCTGAACGAGCTCGCCGATGAAGCGAATCTGCGCGTTCTGCAGGCAGTTGGCCGAGCGCACCGACAGATCGAGGTCTTCGATCGGGCGGTACAGGTGCTCGTTGAGCGGTTCTTCCTCTTCCTCTTCGTCCTCGTAGTGCTCTTCTTCGGGGAGCTCTTCGAAGCCGATGAAGACGCGCAGCTGCTCGCGCAGGATCTTGGCGGCGATGCCAACCGCGGTCTCGGGGTCGACGGCGCCGTTGGTCCACACTTCGATGCTCAGCTTGTCAAAGTCAGTCTTCTGCTCGACGCGGGCGTGGTCGACGCGGAAGTTGACCCGACGAATCGGCGAGAAGATCGCGTCGATCGGCAGGAGGTCGACCGGGGCGTCCTCGTCGTCCGCTTTGCTGCGAGCGGCGGGAACGTAACCGGCACCCTCGCGCACGGTCAGCTCGGCCTCAACACGGCCACCAGGCTGAATCGTCATCAGGTGCTGGTCGGTGTTGAGCACCGTGATGTTGGGCGGGCAGATGAGCGAAGCGGCCGTGACGGCCAGCGGCGCGCCATCACCGGGAGCTTCCACCGCGAGGCCGAGGTACTCGATCTCGTCGGACTCAGACTCGACGCGGAGGTTCACTTCTTTGAGGTTCAGCACGACCTCGGCGACGTCTTCGACGACGTCGGGCAGCGCCTGGAACTCGTGGAGCGCAGACTGCATCTGCTCGACCATGCGACGGTTGGTCTTGCCCTTGCTCTCGTCTTCACGAACCACGCGACCGAGGGCCGCCATGCGGACGCCGGTAATCGCGGCGCCACGGATGCTCGACAGGAGCACGCGACGCAGGCTGTTGCCAAACGTCTGGCCGTAGCCACGCTCCAGAGGCTCCACCGTGAACTTGCCGTACGTGTCGGTGAGCTTGTCGACCTCAAGGGCCTTGGGTCGGATGAGGGTGCGCCAGTTGCGGTGCATGATGTCTCCGGTCGTCGCTTGTTGCGATCAACTGTCGGTTGATAGGCCCGTGTACAAGCGCCAGTTCGGCGGTTGTGTGGGCCGGTTCCAATGCCTCCGCGCGTCCGCGGGGGCGGGATCCTGTGTCGCGGTCCTCTTACTTCGAGTAGAGCTCGACGATGAGGCGCTCCTCGATGGGCATCTGGACGTCGCTGCGCTGCGGAAGCGTGACGACCTTGCCGGTCATGGCCTTGCGATCAAACTCGAGCCACGCGGGGATGCCGCGGCGGTCGACGGCGTCAACCGACTCGACGATGCGGGCCTGCTCGCGGGACTTCTCGCGAACCGAGATGGCGTCGCCGGAGCGAACCAGCAGTGAGGGGATGTTGGCGCGGTGGCCGTTGATGTGGATGTGGCCGTGACGCACGAGCTGGCGCGCTTCGGAGCGGCTGGCGGCGAGGCCCAGGCGAAACACGGTGTTGTCGAGGCGACGCTCAAGGTAACGCAGCAGGTTCTCGCCCGTGACGCCCTGCTTCTTCGCAGCCTGCGTGTAGTACTTGCGGAACTGCTTTTCCATCAGGCCGTAGATGCGCTTGACCTTCTGCTTCTCGCGAAGCTGACGGCCATACTCCGACACCTTGCTGCGGCGCGACTGGCCGTGCATGCCGGGCACGAACGCACGGCGCTCGAACGAGCACTTTTCGGTGTAGCAGCGCTCGCCCTTGAGGAAGAGCTTGAGCCCTTCGCGGCGGCACAGGCGGCAGACGGGTCCGGTGTAACGAGCCATTTTCGTATTCCTCTGTTCTCTTGCGACGAATCGCTTCGGCTAGACGCGGCGGCGCTTGCGGGGCCGGCAGCCGTTGTGCGGGATCGGGGTGACGTCGCGGATGAGCGTGACGCGAAGACCAACGTTCTGCAGGGCACGCATCGCGGCCTCACGGCCGGAGCCGGGACCTTTGACGCGGACGGAGACGGTCTTCAGACCGTGCTCCATGGCTTTGCGAGCAGCATCTTCGGCTGCCATCTGCGCCGCGAACGGCGTCGACTTGCGCGAGCCGCGGAAGCCGCGACGACCGGCACTGCTCCACGACAACGCGTTGCCCGCGACGTCGGTGATCGTGACCATCGTGTTGTTGAACGTCGACACGATGTGAACCACACCGGTCTGTACGTTCTTGCGGTCTTTGCGCTTGACGCGAACACCGCGTTTTCCCTTGGGAGGTGGCATCTTCTGTTCCTCTCTGTTCGTACGTGCGCTGGGTCAGCGACGACTACTTCTTCTTTTTGATCGCCTGACGCTTCGGTCCCTTGCGGGTTCGCGAGTTGGTATGCGTGCGCTGTCCGCGGACCGGCAGGCCCTTGCGGTGGCGAAGGCCGCGGTAGCAACCGAGGTCCATCAGGCGCTTGATATCCATCGCAACCTGACGACGCAGGTCGCCTTCGACCTTGTACTGCGTCTCAAGCACTTCGCGGATACGAATGATGTCTTGGTCGGTCAGGGTCTCGGTGCGCTTGTCGCCAGGAACGCCGGCCTTGCGGCAGACATCCTTGGAGATCTTCGGACCGACGCCGTAGATCGAACGCAGGGCGATGTCGATGCGCTTCCGACGAGGAAGGTCGACGCCAGCAATACGTGCCATGGTGGGACTCCAGTTATCCTAACGGGCGTTTGGGCCTAGCCCTGGCGCTGCTTGTGCTTGGGGTTTTCGCAGATCACGCGCACCACGCCACGCCGCTTGATGACGCGGCACTTGTCGCACATGCGCTTGACGGAGGGTCGAACCTTCATTGCCTTATCCTCTTGCTGCTGCAGTCGCCGTAGCGATCAGGCCGCCGCGCGCCGGCCACGCATTCGCGGACCGCGGGGTCCAGCGAAGCCGTCGTAGCTGCGGGTGATGAGGTGACTCTCAATCTGCTGCGCGGTGTCCATCGCGACGCCAACAACGATGAGCAGCGAAGTGCCACCGAAGTAGAACGGAACGTTGAACTCGAGCTGCAGGAAGCCCGGCAGGACACACACTGCCGACACGTAGATCGAGCCGGCAAACGTGATGCGCGAGAGCACCTTGTCGATGTATTCGGCGGTCTTCTTGCCAGCGCGGACGCCGGGGACGAAGCCGCCACCTTTCTTGAGGTTGTCTGCCACATCGAGCGGGTTGAACGTGACCGCGGTGTAGAAGTAGCAGAAGAAGAT
>CAZLMW010000039.1:0-40857 GCA_964560875.1 uncultured Enterobacteriaceae bacterium | reverse complement strand
CTGCCACATCGAGCGGGTTGAACGTGACCGCGGTGTAGAAGTAGCAGAAGAAGATAATCAGCGCGACGTAGACGACGTTATACAACGTGCGTCCCGGCACGATCGCGTTGAGCATCTCGATGATGACCGGGTTGTCGGGCACAAACTGCGCCAGGGTTGCCGGGAACATCAGGATGGACGACGCGAAGATCGGCGGGATAACGCCCGCGGTGTTGACCTTCAGCGGCAAGAACGAGCCCTGAGCCTGCATCACCTGGCGACCGACAACGCGCTTGGCGTACTGGACCGGGATGCGGCGCTGAGCGCGCTCGAAGTAGACGATGACGGCGATGACCAGGAACACCGTTGCGAAGATGAACATCAGCACTGGTAGCGACATCTGGCCGTTGGACCACAAGTCGTAGGTCTGCTTCATCGCGGACGGGAGGCCCGCGACGATACCCGCGTAGATGATCAACGAAATACCGTTACCGATACCGCGCGCGGTGATCTGCTCGCCCAGCCACATGATGAAGACCGTGCCCGTCGTGAGCACAAGGATCGTCATGAGGATGAAGCCGATACCGCTCGTCGCGGCCACCGTGCTGCTCGCACCCAGCATCTGGTTGTTCATCGACTGCAACCACGTCGCCATAAAGGCTCCCTGGATGACCGACAACAGAACCGTGCCATAGCGCGTGTACTGGTTGATCTTGCGGCGCCCGGCCTCGCCTTCTTTGTTGAGGCGTTCGACGGCCGGAATGACCACGGTGAGAAGTTGCAAAATGATGCTGGCGCTGATGTACGGCATGATGCCGAGCGCGAAAATGGAGACCTGCTCCAGAGCGCCACCCGTGAACATGTTGAACATGCCCAACAGGCCCCCGCCCTGCGCTTGCAGGTACTCCTTCATCACCTGCGGATCGACGCCCGGCACACCGACGAAAACGCCGATGCGGTAGACGCCCAACATCGCGAGCGTGAAGAGGATACGGTTCTTCAGCTCGGGGATGTTGCCGATATTGCGCAGAGGGTTAGCCACCCACTACCTCCGTGCTGCCGCCGGCGGCGGAGATCTTGGACGCGGCGCCCTTGCTGAACTTATTGGCGACAACGGTCAGGGCGATTTCGAGCTCGCCGTCGCCGAGGATCTTGACCAGGTCGTAGCGGCCCTTGATGAGCCCTGCGGCCTTGAGCGCGGCTTCGTCCACGCGCGCGCCAGCCTCGAATCGATCGAGATCGCCGACGTTCACGATGGCCCAGCGCTTGGCAAAGATGTTGGTGAAGCCGACCTTCGGGAGGCGGCGCGCGATCGGCATCTGGCCGCCTTCGAACCACGCCGGGCGCTTGCTGCCGGTGCGCTGACCGGCGCCCTTGTGGCCGCGACCGGCCGTCTTGCCCAAGCGCGAACCGATACCACGACCCTTGCGTTTACGCGGGCGAGTGGCTCCCTTCGGGGGGCGCAGATTGCTGAGTTCGTTCATCGTCTACCTCGCTGCGACGGGGGCTTGGGCCATGATGGCTCGGGCCTTGCCGTCGACTTGCGCCTACCCGACTGCGATGGCTGTCGGGAGACTCGCGTTACAGCTTGTTGTAGCGGGCCTCGGAACCAAACGCGGTCCGGGGCGCGGGGCGCGGACTATAGGGATACTTCGGGGGATTGCAAGCCCTTTTTCGATCCGTACCGCCGACGGCTTCCAGCGCGCCGATTCCCGGGCCCGAAGACCGCTTTCATGCCAATACGACAGCGCCGACTCAAGGTTCATTCGAAGGTCTCAGAGACGTTCAAAACACGCATAACTACAGCTGGTTAGAGTCCACGGTGCTAGAATTGCAACAAATGAGCACCGGGCGATCGTGGCGACGTCGATGCCCTGGTCGCCAACGCCAAAACGACGAACCGCGCCGCCGACACCTGGGTCAGCGACGCGGGTACGTCAAATGAGGTTGACGAGACCGGGCGATTAGCCGCGGATATCCTCGACGTTCTTGCCGCGACGAAGCGCGACCATCTCACGGGTGCGCAGCTGCTTGAGCGCGTCCACCGTGGCGTGCACGACGTTGTGCGGGTTGTTGCTGCCGATGCACTTCGTGATGATGTTGCGCACACCAGCGGACTCGAGCACCGCGCGGACCGGTCCGCCGGCGATAATACCGGTACCGGGGCTGGCGGGCTTGAGCAGCACCTTGCCGGCGCCGTGACGACCCATCGCTTCGTGGGGGATCGTGCCGCTGACGAGCGGGACATCGAAGATCGCGCGACGTGCCTTCTGCGTACCCTTGCGGATCGCCTCGGGCACCTCGTTGGCTTTGCCATTGCCGATGCCGACACGACCGGAGCCGTTGCCGACCACGACGAGCGCGCCGAAGGAGAAGCGGCGACCGCCCTTCACGACCTTGGCGGTACGGTTGATGTTGACGGTGTTGCTCTCGAAGCCCTCATCGAGCTCATCGCGATCGCGCCGTCCGCGCTGCTGACGGGGATTAGCCATCGTTTACTCCTTGTTCTCGTCGGTTGCTGCACCAGCGTCGGCATCGAGGGCCGGCGCGGCTTCAGCAGCGGGTTCTTCGGCGGCAGGCTCCGGCCAGGTTCCGTTGAATCCGGTCTTGGTGAGCAGGCCTTTGCTGTGGGCGAACTTCGACACCGCGGCGATTCGGCCGTGGTAGATGAAGCCGTTGCGATCGAACACCATCTTGCGGACGCCGGCGTCGAGTGCGCGGGCTACCACCAGCTCGCCGACCTTCTTGGCGGCCTCGGTCTTGTCGCCCGAAAAGGCTGCGAAGCTCTTGTCGAGTGTCGACGCGGCGGCAAGCGTTTTGCCGGAATCGTCGTCGATGACCTGGGCGTACATGTGGCGCGCCGAACGGAACACCGAGAGGCGCGGCCGGTCCGCGGTGCCGCGGATCTTGAAACGCAGACGGTACTTGCGGTGCCGACGCTTGTTGCTGAACTTTCGTGCGAGCATGGTTGTCTCCGTCGCTCTTTCTTCGTCGTAATCGTTGATTCGTGGGTGGCGGGCAGCTGCTTGAGCTACTTGCCAGCGGCCTTACCGGCTTTGCGGCGCACGTGCTCGCCTGCGTAGCGGATGCCTTTGCCCTTGTACGGCTCGGGCGGGCGAATGCCGCGGATGCTGGCCGCGACCTGGCCGAGCTCCTCTTTGTTGATGCCCTCGAGCGAGAGCTTCGTCTGCGCGGTGACCTTCGCCGTGACGCCCTTGGGTACTTCGTACTTCACCTCGTGGCTGAAGCCGACGCTAAACGTCAGTGTCTGGCCAGACTGCGCAATACGGTAACCAACGCCCTGGACTTCGAGCTCGCGCTTGTAACCGGTCGAGACGCCCGTGACCATGTTGTTGAGCAGCGCGCGGCCAAGACCGTGCATCGCCTTGGCCAGGTTGGTCTGGACGACCGGCGCGACGACGATCCGCTTGCCGTCCGACGTGATCTCGACGTCTTGGAACTCGCGGCTCAGCGTGCCCTTGGGGCCCTTCACCGTGACAACGTTACCGTTGATCTTCACGTCGACGCCCTTGGGGATCGCGATGGGCTGCTTGCCGATGCGGCTGGGAGTGAACTTCTTCTTGCTCATGGTTTCCTCGCTCGGGCTTGGCTCGGACGCCGCGGCGCCGCTCTACCCGGTCGGTGGTGGTCCGTGTCTCGGCTACCAGATGGTGCAGAGGACTTCGCCGCCCACGTTGTTGCGACGCGCGTCGTTGCCGGTCATCACGCCCTTGGACGTCGAGATGATGGCGATGCCGAGGCCGTTCTTGACGCGCGGGACCTCCCCAGCGCCGACGTAGCGACGACGGCTCGGGCGGCTGATGCGGGTCAGCTTGGTAATCGCGCTGCTCTTGTCCTGCAGGTAGCGAAGGTGCACGACGATCTTGCCGCGGGGGCCTTCGTCGAGCTCTTCGTAACCCGCGATGTAACCCTCGTCGCGGAGGATGCGCGCCATGTGCACGAGCATCTTGCTCTTGGGCGCACGCAGCGAATCGTGACGCGCGAGGAGCGCGTTGCGGATCCGGGTCAAGAAATCGCTGATTGGATCGTTGGTGGACGTCATTGTCTTCTCCTCGTTGCTTGCGGATGGCCGGCGCCTGGGCGCCGCCTCATTCCGTGCAAACCGATTGGGTCTACCAGCTGGCCTTGGTCACGCCGGGCAGGTGCCCCTTGAGCGCGAGCTGCCGAAAGCAGATGCGGCAAAGCTTGAACTTGCGCATGAAACCGCGGTTACGTCCGCAGCGGTTGCAGCGGTTCTTCTGCCGCACCGCGAACTTCGGTTTCTTGTGCATGTTGACCATCTTGCATGTCTTGGCCATCGGTGCTTCCTCTACTTGATTGCTGAGTTCTGTGTGTCGTCTGGACAGCTGTGTCGTTTGGCCAGCTGTGTCGTCTGGATTGGCGCGCCGCCTACTGGCGGAACGGCATCCCCATCGCTTTGAGCAGCGCGCGACCTTCGTCGTCGTTGCGAGCCGAAGTGGTGATCGTGATGTTCATCCCGCGGATCTTGTCGACCTTGTCGTAGTTGATCTCGGGGAAGATGATCTGTTCCTTGAGGCCGAGCGTGTAGTTGCCACGGCCATCGAACGCCTTGGGGCTGACCCCGCGGAAGTCGCGCACCCGGGGAAGGGCGACGGACAGCAGACGGTCCAGGAACTCCCACATGCGCTCTTTGCGGAGCGTCACTTTGACGCCGATCGGCATGCCTTCGCGGAGTTTGAAGTTACTGATCGAGCCTTTGGCGCGCGTCACCACCGGCTTCTGACCGGCGATCTTCGTCATCTGGTCGACGCAGGGGTCGATGATCTTCGGGTTGGACACGGCCTCGCCGAGGCCAAAGTTGACCGTGATCTTGGTGATCTTCGGGATCATCATGGTGTTTGCGAAGGCGAACTCTTCGCGCAGCTTCGGCGCGACCTCTTTGCTGTACTTCGTCTTCAATCGCGGAGTCATCGTTCTTTCCTCTCGTTCCGGGCTTCAGGCGGCTCTCATACCCCTTGTGGGCGGCAGCTGATCTCGGGACGTGGTGGTTGCTTGGTCCTAGACCTGGTCGAGGATCTCGCCAGTCTTGTGCACGACGCGGACCTTGCGCTCTTTGCCGTTGGCGTCCTCGACGGTGGTGAATCCGACGCGAACCGGCTGACCGGTCGTCGGGCTCACGAGCGCCAGGTTACTGATGGCGATGGGCGCCTCTTTCCGCACGATACCGGCCTCGGGGCCGCGACCTTGCTTGATGTGGTGCATGTGGTGGTTGACGCCTTCGACCAGGCATCGCTCGCCGCCCTTGATGAGGCGGAGCACCTTGCCGGTCTTGCCCTTGTCCTTGCCCGCGAGGACGAAGACGAGGTCGCCTTTCTTGATCTTGCGCATGACTACAGGACCTCCGGAGCCAGCGACACGATCTTCATGTACCGCTTGGCGCGCAGTTCGCGAGCCACCGGGCCGAAGATACGGGTGCCGACGGGCTCGCCCGTGGGGTTGATGAGGACCGCGGCGTTGTTGTCGAACTTGATGTACGACCCGTCTTCGCGACCCACTTCTTTGGTGGTGCGGACCACCACGCAGCGCACGATGTCGCCGACTTTGACCTTGCTGTGCGGCATGGCCTCGCGCACCGAGCAGACGATGACGTCGCCGACCGACGCGTATTTCCGCTTACTGCCGCCGAGCACCTTGATGCACCGAAGACGCTTGGCGCCGGAGTTATCCGCCGCGCCGAGCATGCTTTCGCTCTGAATCATTTCGTCCTCCGCCGTGGCCCGTCTTACGACCGGCCGCAGGGTTGTTGACTACTGGAGCTGGAGGCTCCTACCGCTTGCCCTGCCGGATCGTTGACCGGTGGCGCCAGCGCTTGCGCTTGCTCATGGGGCGGCATTCCTCGATGAGGACCTCGTCGCCCATTCCGCACGTGTTGTGCTCGTCGTGCACCAGGTACTTCTTGGTGCGCTTGACGTACTTGCGGTAGCGCGGGTGCAGGAAGCGACGGGTCACGGCGACAACGGCGGTCTTTTCGCTGTTGGTGCCGACGACGATGCCGGTCAGCTGACGACGGTGACGCTCGGCGCCGCCCTCGGTCTTGACTGCCACCGCCGGAGCCGCGGGCGCTGCCGGGACTTCGGGGACCGCCGGAGCTTCAGGGGCCGGAGCTTCAGGGGCCGCGTCGACGGGTGCTGCGGCTTCGGGGGCTGGAGCTTCGGGAGCCGCTTCGACGGGTGCTGCGGCTTCGGGGGCCGGACCTTCGGGAGCCGCTTCGACGGGAGCCACTTCGGGAGCCGCTTCGACGGGTGCCGCGGCTTCGGGGGCCGGACCTTCGGGAGCAGCAGCTTCGGGAGCCGGCGCTTCGGGTGGGGGCGGGGGCACGGCCGCTTCGACCTGCTCGTTGTTGTTCTCGTTCTCAGCCATCTCAGGCCTCCTTCATCGTCGTCACGTCACCGTGCTCGAACATGCGGATACGGGTCAGGACGCGAGCCAGGCCGCGACGGGCGTCGCGCAGCTTCATCGGGTTCTGCAGCTGACCGGTGTGGTGCTGAAAGCGGAGCCGGAAGACCTCTTCCCGCATCTCACCTTCGGCGCGCCGCAGCTCTGCCACGGTCATCTCGTTGATCACGCTCTTCTTATACATCGCTCGTTCCTCGTCGGCGGGTCCGTCCTCGCGGACTTACAGCCGGATCTCGTCGCGTTTGACGATCTGCCAGCTGAGCGGGAGCTTGTGACCGGCGAGGGTGAACGCCTCGCGGACCAACTGCGCGTCGTCGGACTGGATTTCGTACAGCATGTGGCCGGGCTTGATAACGGCGACCCAGTGATCGGGGCCGCCCTTACCCTTACCCATTCGGGTTTCGGCGGGCTTCTTGCTGACCGGCTTGTGGGGGAAGACCCGAATCCAGATCTTCGCGCCGCGCTTCATGTGGCGGGTCATCGCGATACGAGCGGACTCGATCTGCGCGCTGTTGAGCCGGCCTGGCGAGGTGGCCTGCAGGCCCCAGTTGCCAAACGACACGTCACAGCCGCGCGACGCTTTGCCGCGATTACGACCCTTCTGAACCTTGCGCCAGCGGATCCGTTTGGGTGCCAACATGGTCTCTTCTCCGTTTCGTCAGTGCCTTGCCCGGAGGCTCGGCGTCGTCTCGTCGGACGAAATGAACGTCCCGAGCTCGGGGCTCGTTTACTGCTGCGGCGCCGCCTTCTCGGGGATGACGTCACCGTGGTAAATCCAGCACTTCACGCCGATCGCGCCGTAGGTCGTCAGCGCCATGTGCTCGCCGTACTGGATGTCGGCGCGCAGCGTGTGCAGCGGAACTCGGCCTTCGCGGTACCACTCGTAGCGGCCCATTTCAGCGCCACCGAGACGGCCCTTGCACGCCACCCGAATGCCCTTGACGCCGAACTTCTGCGCGGCCTGCATGGCTTTGCGCATGGCGCGGCGGAAGGCGACTCGGCGAACGAGCTGCGTGCCGATGTTCTCCGCGACGAGCTGCGCGTCCGTTTCGGCGCGCCGCACTTCGTGGATGCTCAGGTAGACCTCGCCGGTGCTGATCTTGGCGATCTCGACCTTCAGCTTCTCGGCTTCCTTGCCCTTGGGGCCAATCAGGATGCCGGGACGCGCGGTGTGCACGCCGATCTTCACCTGGCGCGCGCGGCGCTCGATGTCGATGCGCGAGATGCCCGCGTGGTGCATGCGCTTCTTGATGAGCTTGCGGATCGCGAGGTCCTCGTGCAGCCATTCAGCGTACTTCTTTTCCTCGAACCACTTGCTGCTCCAGGTCCGGGTGACGCCCAGGCGGAGGCCGTTCGGATGCGTTTTCTGTCCCACGATGAACTCCTTGTTCCGTTTCGTGTCGTTCGTGTCGCGCTAGCGGATGCCAAGCACGAGGGTTACGTGGCTCTGCTTCTTTTCGATGCGGGTCGCACGGCCCATCGCACGCGGACGCCATCGCTTGATGGTCGGCGCCTGGTCGACGTAGACCTCGCGGACGTAGAGCGCGTCGGCGTCCATCGCATGGTTCGTCACGGCGTTGGACACCGCGCTGTCGAGCAGCTTGCGGATGGGTTCGGCCGACTTCTTGACGGTGAACGCCAGGATGTCGAGCGCTTCGGCGGCGTTCTTGCCGCGGATGAGGTCGGCGACGATCCGCGCCTTGCGGGGCGCGACGCGCAGGTAGCTGAGCTTGGCCTTTGTGGTGGTCATTTTCTGCTCCGTTGGGTGGAGGGCTCTGGTTCGTCAGGCGACGCGGCTCGATAAAGACACCGCGTTGTCGACTAACGGCGCCGAACCTTCTTGTCCGCGGCGTGGCCGTAGAACGTGCGGGTCGGGGCGAACTCGCCGAGCTTGTGACCGACCATGTTCTCGGTGACGAACACCGGCACGAACTTGCGGCCGTTGTGGACCATGAAGTTGTGGCCCACGAACTCGGGGAAGATCGTCGAACGGCGCGACCAGGTCTTGATCGGGCGCTTGTTGCCGGTCCGGTTGGCTTCTCCCACCTTCTTGAGGAGGTGGTTGTCGCAGAACGGACCTTTCTTCAGTGAACGTGGCATCGTTTTCTCCGATATGCCGGGTGCTTAGCGAGCCCCTTGAGGCATCGCGTCTTAGCGCTTTTTCTTGCGGCGGGCGACAATGAGCTTGTCGCTGCGCTTGTTGTTACGGGTACGCGAGCCAAGCGTTGGCTTGCCCCAGGGTGTGACCGGGTGACGGCCACCGCTGCTGCGCCCTTCGCCACCACCGAGGGGGTGATCGACAGGGTTCATCGCGACACCGCGAACGCTCGGACGACGACCCAGCCAACGGGTTCGGCCGGCTTTGCCGAGGTTCTCGTTCTTGTGTTCCTGGTTGCCGACGATGCCGATGGTGGCGCGGCACCGAGCGATAACCTTGCGCATCTCGCCGGACGGCAGACGCAGCGTGGCGTGCTTGCCTTCGAGCGCCATCAACTGGGCGCTGGAGCCGGCGGAGCGGCAGAGCTGTGCGCCCTTGCCGACCTTCATCTCGACAGCGTGCACGACGGTACCAACCGGGATGGACGCGAGCGGCAGCGTGTTGCCGGGCTTGATGTCGGCGTTGCTGCTGCTGACAACCGTGTCGCCGACGGTCAGGCCGTTGGGCGCCAGGATGTAGCGCTTCTCGCCGTCCTTGTAGTGGAGCAGCGCGATGCGGGCCGTGCGGTTGGGGTCGTATTCGATGTGCGCGATCGTCGCCGGCACGCCGACCTTGTCGCGCTTGAAGTCGATGATGCGGTACCGACGCTTGTGGCCGCCGCCGCGGTGACGCGAGGTCATCCGACCTTTGTTGTTGCGTCCACCGGTGCTCTTGAGCGGCGCGGTGAGCGACTTTTCGGGCCGGTCGCGGGTGATTTCCTTGAAGTCGGAAGTCATCAGCTGACGCTTGCCCGGCGTCATCGGTTTGTGCTTCTTAATGGCCATTGCTCTATCCCCAATCTCTTTGGTTCAGCTGCCTATCGGTTCGTCTCGTGTAGCCAGGTGCCGCTTGATGCGGTCCTAGACACCCTCGAAGAAGTCGATCGACTCGTTGCCACGAAGGGTCACGAACGCCTTCTTGTAGTTACGGCGGTAGCCCGTGAAGCGGCCGACGCGCCGCTGCTTGCCACGCTGGATGGCGGTGCGGACGTTGGTGACCTTGACCGCGAAGAGCTCTTCAACGGCGGTCTTGATCTGGTTCTTGTTCGCTTCGGCGTGCACTTCAAAGACGTACTCGTTGAGTTCCTCGCGAAGGAGGTTGTTCTTCTCGGTGATCAGCGGGCGAATCAGGATTTGCGTGTTGTGAAGTCGCATAGCGTGCTCCGTTCGTCGTCGTGTTGGCGTCGGCCCGGCTCGTCGGTGCCTAGGCCGACAGCCGCGCTTCGAGCGCCTTGGCGCCGTCGACGGTCAGGATCAGGTGGTCGTACTTGAGCACGTCGTAGACGTTGACACCCTCGGCGCGGATGTACTTCGCGTCGGGGATGTTGCGCAGCGACAGGTGCACGTTCGTGTTCTCGGTGCCGGTGACGACGAGGACCTTGCTGGTGCCCAGCCTCTCGAGGACCTTCGCCGCGGCGCCGGTCTTCGGGGCGTTCATCGTCCACTGGTCGAGCACGATGAGGTTGCCGCCCGCCGTGCGCGTGGTCAGGGCCGAGCAGAGGGCCGCGCGACGCACCTTCTTGGGCACGCGCTGCTGGTAGCTGCGGGGCTGCGGGCCGTGGGCGACGCCGCCACCCTTGAAGATCGGGGCCTTGCGGTCGCCGTGGCGGGCGCGGCCGGTGCCTTTCTGGCGGTAGATCTTCATCCCGCTGCCTTTGACGGCGGAGCGGTTGCGCGTGCTGTGCGTGCCTTGGCGGCGGTTGGCAAGCTGCGCTTTGACGACTTCCCAGTGCAGGTGCGGCTTGACCTCGGCGCCAAAGATGGCGTCGGCAAGCTCCAACTCGCCCTGCTCTTGTCCGTTTGTATTGATAATCTTGACGGTTGGCATCGTCTTTCTCCCGTGTGGGATGTTCGTGCGTTCGGGGCCCGGGTGTCCGCGCAGGAAATCAGGTCTTGATTTCGACGCTCACACCGGCAGCCAGGTCGAGGCGCATCAGGGCGTCGAGCGTCTGCTGGGTCGGGTCGAGGATGTCGATGAGCCGCTTGTGGGTGCGGATCTCGAACTGCTCGCGGCTCTTCTTGTCGACGTGGGGTCCGCGCAACACCGTGTAGCGGTTGATGCGGGTGGGCAACGGGATCGGGCCGGCAATGCGAGCACCGGTGTTGCGCACCGTTGTCATGATCTCGCTGACCGACTGGTCGAGCAGCTTGTGATCATACGCCTTGAGGCGAATGCGGATGCGATTGGTAGCCATTGTTTGCTCCTTGTTCTCGTAGGCTCGGCGGTAACGCTAGGAAGCCTTCTTGAGCATCTTTTCGACCAACGCGCGGGGCGTCGGTGCGTAGTGGGCGAATTGCATCGTGTAGTTGGCGCGGCCCTGGGTCAGCGAACGAAGGTCGCCGACGTAGCCGAAGCTCTCGGCCAGGGGCAGCTCGCCGGTGATGACCTTGCCGCCGGCGCGATCATCGAGGTTGGCGATCTTGCCGCGACGCGAGTTCAGGTCACCGATAACGGCGCCCATGTACTCCTCGGGGGTGACGATCTCGATGCTGAAGATCGGCTCGAGAAGCACCGCTTTGCCCCTGCGCGCGGCCTCTTTCATGGCCATCGACGCGCAGGTACGGAACGCCATTTCGGACGAATCGACGTCGTGGTAGCTGCCGTAGTAGAGCTCGACACCCACATCGACCATCGGGTAGCCGTAGATGAGGCCGTTGGCCATCGCGTCCTCGCAGCCCTTGCCGACCGCGGGGATGTACTCGCGCGGAACCACGCCGCCCTTGATGCTGTCGACGTACTCGAAGCCTTCGCCGCGCCCGCGCGGGGTGACGCGCAGGCAAACGTGGGCGTACTGGCCGCGGCCACCGGTCTGCTTGGAGAACTTGTGGTCGACCTCGACGTCTTGGGTGATGGTCTCGCGGTAAGCGACTTGCGGAGCGCCGACCTGGGCCGCCACGTTGAACTCGCGCTTGAGGCGGTCAACGATGACCTCGAGGTGAAGCTCGCCCATGCCCGAGATAATGGTCTGCCCCGTGTCGTGGTCGGTGCGGACCTGGAAGGACGGATCCTCGCGGCTGAGCTTGCCCAGGCCGTTGGACAGCTTGTCTTCTTCACGCTTGGAGTCCGGCTCGATGGCGACCGAGAGCACCGGATCGGGGAAGCTCATCGACTCAAGCGAGATCGGCTTGTTCCGCGCGCAGAGCGTGTGCCCTGTGACGACGTCCTTGAGGCCCGAGACCGCGACGATATCGCCGGCGTGGATCTCTTTGACCTCTTCGCGCTTGTCGGCGTGCATCTTCATGATGCGGCCAAGGCGCTCGCGTTTGCCGTTGTTGGCGTTGAGCACCTGATCGCCGACCGTGGCGGTACCTGAGTAGACGCGAACGTAGGTCAGGTGACCGACGAAGGGGTCGCTCCAGAGCTTGAACGCCAGCGCCGAGAAGGGCTCGCTGTCGTCAGCCTGGCGGACCAGCGTGACGCTGTCGTCGTCAGGGTCGGTGCCTTCGATGGCCGGAACCTCAAGCGGGCTCGGCAGGAACGTGCAGATTCCGTCGAGCAGCGGCTGTACGCCCTTGTTCTTGAACGCGGTGCCGCACAGAACCGGCTGGATGGTCAACTGCAAGGTGGCGATGCGAATCGCGTTCTTGAGCTCGTCGACCGTGGGCTCTTCGCCCTCAAGGTACTTCTCCATCAGCGCGTCATCACACTCGACGATCTGCTCGACCATCTCGGCGCGCTTGGTCTCGACCAGCTCGGCCATGTCGGCCGGCACATCTTCATAGTGGTAGCTGGCGCCGAGGGTCTCTTCGTCCCACACGATGGCGCGGTTTTCGACGAGGTCGACAACACCCTTGAAGTGCTCTTCGGCGCCGATCGGCAGCTGCACAGGCACCGGGTTGGCACCGAGGCGCTCCTTCATCTGGTCAACGACGCTCAGAAAGTCGGCGCCGGTGCGGTCCATCTTGTTGACGAACGCGATGCGGGGAACCTTGTAGCGGTTGGCCTGGCGCCACACCGTCTCGGACTGCGGCTCAACACCGCCGACCGCGCAGAACACGCCGACCGCGCCATCAAGGACGCGCAGCGCTCGCTCGACTTCGATCGTGAAGTCGACGTGCCCGGGGGTGTCGATGATGTTGATGGTCCAGTCGCGCCACTGGCACTGCGTCGCAGCGCTGGTGATCGTGATCCCGCGCTCCTGCTCCTGCTCCATGAAATCCATGGTGGCGGCGCCGTCGTGGACCTCTCCGATTTTATGACTGCGCCCCGTGTAGTACAGGATGCGCTCGGTCGTGGTCGTCTTACCGGCATCGATGTGGGCCATGATGCCGATATTGCGAATCTGCTTTAGCGGGACCGTGCGAGGCATGACGATTCTTCCTGGGGCGCGGTGGGCCTTCCCACTGCCGGGCCGAGGCTGGCCTTACCAGCGGTAGTGGGCGAACGCCTTGTTGGCGTCGGCCATGCGGTGGGTGTCTTCGCGACGCTTCACCGAAGCGCCACGCATCTGGCTGGCGTCGAGCAGCTCGTTGGCAAGCTTTTCGGACATGCCTTTTTCGCCGCGGTTGCGGGCGAACGTGAGGATCCAGCGAATCGCGAGCGCGGTGCGGCGCTCGGGGCGGACTTCGACGGGGACCTGGTAGGTCGAACCACCGACGCGGCGCGACTTCACCTCGACCTGCGGGCGGACGTTGTCGAGCGCCTTCTTGAACACGGCGACCGGGTCTTCGGTCTTGGCGCGCGCGCTGATCTTGTCGAACGCGTCGTACATCACCTTCTCGGCGGTCGACTTCTTGCCGTCGACCATGAGGTTGTTGATGAACTTCGCGACAAGCACGTCCCCGTACTTCGTGTCGGGAACGGGGATGCGCTTGGGTACTGCTCTACGACGTGGCATCTGTGTGTCTCCAGTCTCGTTCTTGCTTGCGTTCGGTCAGGCTCGGAGCCCGCTTATTTCTGCTTGGGACGCTTCGTGCCGTACTTGCTGCGGCCGCGGTTGCGGTCGGCCACGCCGGTCGCGTCAAGCGTGCCGCGGATGATGTGGTAGCGAACGCCCGGCAGGTCTTTCACACGACCGCCTCGGATGAGGACGATGCTGTGCTCCTGCAGGTTGTGGCCGACGCCGGGGATGTAGCTCGTGACCTCGATCCCGTTGCTGAGACGGACACGGGCGACCTTGCGCAGCGCCGAGTTCGGCTTCTTGGGCGTGGTCGTGTAGACGCGGGTGCAGACGCCACGCTTTTGCGGGCAGCTTTGCAGCGCGGGTGCGGTGGTCTTGCGGCGCTTCTGGCGACGTCGCGAGCGCACGAGCTGGTTGATGGTCGGCATTCTTGGTCTCCCAATCCCTGTGGCCCTCTCGAGCCCGATGACGATCGTCACCGTTGGCCGCCCTGCTTTGTGGCGGTCCGTAGCCCCGTTTTCTTGTCGCGCTTCCGTCGGCGCGCCAGGGCGTAAGTTGTTGGCGGCTTGCTCCAAAGCCTCAATTGCCGGCGCGCTCCATGAATGGCGCTCGACGGATGACCGGTGGTTTGCCGCTGGCACCTTCCGGTCGGAATTGAAGCTCCTGTCAGGAGCACCGGTTTCCCGGTCCCTCTCTCCATTGCCGCGTTGCTTCTTCCCGGAGGTCGAAAACGTGGTGCTGAAGGGCGTGCAAGGCGTACCTGCCTCACAGCGGGGCGCGCGTTATCTACGACTGGGCTTGCGGTGTCAAGGGAAAAAGGCAAGCACGCTGCGATCTGCAGGCAGGTTTCAGCCGGCGCTCGCGAGGTGGCGCCCGACGTGCAGACCGAGCGCGTAGATCGAGAGCTGGGGCGGTACCCCGATCGAGGTCGGAAAGAGCGAGCCGTCGGCTACCCAAAGACCCTCAACGCCGTGGACTCGCCCGGTACTCGCCGCGGCCCCGAGGCGCGGATCGTCGTCCATGACGATCGATCCCATCGGATGTACGGCGGCGACTTCGATCGCATGACGCTGCAACCGTTTCGTTCCGAGTTCGGCACACTGAGAGGCCGAGGTGAGCTCGATTCCGAGCCGGCCCGGGACGATGACGCGGCGCGCTCCCGCGGCGAAGAGCAGACGAGCGGTCGCCGCGAGGCCTTGCATCAACGCGCGACGGTCCGGTGCGTCGGGCCAATAGTCGATCTGCGGGCCGCCGTCGCCGTCTGCTGCGACCTGTCCGCGGGTTCGATCGTGCAGCATGGCGGTGAAGGCAGCGAGGTGAGCGAATCGCTCCATCCAGCTGCGGTGCGCGTCGCCAACGCCAGGAATCATTGTCGCCGCAGCCATCGGATGGGCGGTGGCAGGGACGATCCACATACGTCCATCCCCGGGCAGGCCCGTTTGTCCTTTTTCGGAGGCGTCGAAATCCAGCAGCTCCGTGCACTCCCAGGTCTGCGGGACGCCGCGCCACGCCGCCACCTCCTCATCGAAATCACCGACGGCAACAACCGCGGGATGCAGGCGGAGCGTGGCGCCGATCGCGTCATTGGGGTGAGGCACACGCGAGTGAAGGAGGAGGGCAGCCGTGGCCGTGGCCGACGCGCTCACGCAAACGTGTTCGGTGACGATCTCTATTTTGCGCCCGTTGGGCCTCCCGTCGTCGTCGCAGGCGATCGCGGTCACGCCGCGTACCCGACCGTCGCGATGATTTACGTCTGTGGCACGCGCGTGGTGGATGACGGTCGCCCCGGCCTCGATCGCGCGGACGATGAACACTTTGAGCGCGTTGTTCTTCGCGTCGAAGCTGCACGCCAGCTCGCAGAATCCACTGCCCACGCAGCCCGTGCGGTTGTCATGTAAGGGGCCGCCTCGCCAGCCGAGCGCGTCCGTTCCGCGGCGCAACACAGCGTTGACGCGGCTGGCTTCGGACTGCGGTATCGCCCGCACGCCGATGGTTTCTTCGACCTCTTTATAGAGCGACGCCCATCGCGAGGGGCCGAGGGCATCGAGCTTGCGCGTGCGTTGCCACCCTTCGAGCACCGGTTTGGGGATGCGTTTGCAAAGGTTGAGGTTGTGCAACGTCGAGCCGCCAATGCCCTTGCCCTGGTGGACGCGGACGGCGCGATCGAGCGTGCCGCGCGCTCCTGCGTCCCAGTACAGACGCGGCACCATGGACTCCTCGCGGCGGTTGGACGTCGACGGCAGGACCACGCCACCCGCCTCGAGGACGACCACACGCATGCCGGCTTCAGCAGCCACAGCGGCGACAACAGACCCACCTGCGCCAGACCCGATGACGCACAAATCGGCCTGGATACGGGACTCGACCTCCGGGCTATGGGCGCTCAGAATCATCGGCTCGACCCGCCCGCGTTCGCACGCCGCACGAACAGGGCGGCGTAGCGAGGTGCAATCCGCAGGGACGGAGCGGGCGCCGGGTTGTAGCCGAGTGCCTTCCAGGTCGCCGGACGCTGGTAGTGGCCGAGCATGACCAGGTCACGAACGCCGCGCGACGCCTCTCCCAGCTTGTCGAGGCGCTGAACCATGGTTGCGAACACCTCCCGTCTTCGGGCGATGGGCAATCGCGAAAGTCGACGCCACGAGCCGGACACAGACGAGGCCTGGTCGACAAGCCAGGTCGCGGCGCGACAAAGACGACGCTCGGAGGTCGGAAGGTGGCCGAGGTAGCGATCGATCGCCGTGACACAAGCCTCGATCGCAGCTGACGTCGCGGCCGGAACGACGCACTCCGCAATGGCGGCAAGGATCGCAGCTTCGGTTGTCGCCAGGTAGGTCAGGCTCACGTCCACCGGCTCGTATCCGGACAGACGCCAACCGAGCGTCGCAGCAACAGCCGCGCCGGACGTCGCCACAAGAAATCGCCGGCGTCGGGCATCAGCGCCGGTTTCATGACGTTCGAGGTCGGCCCGAAGACGAGGCGGCAGTCTCTCGCGCCACGCCGCAGTCGGTGGTGGCAACGGCCCGCGACGGGTCTGCCAGAACACCACATTGCCGCTGAATCCGGCTGCAGCGTCGGCCAACAGGGCGCCCATGGCCTTGCCGGTGTACACGCCATCTAGCTCTATCCCGGCCGGGCTCACGCGCGTGCGCGTTTTTAAAGACGTGTCTGTTGGCGTTCCGTAGCCACGTCCGAGGTGGCCGCGGTCGATCAGCAGGCGCAAGGAGTCGGCATTGGCGTTGAATCCAGCGGTTGCCAGCACGCGACAGGTAGCACGAGCGAGCGCAGCGATTCGCCACGAAGTCGACAGCAGCCGCTCGACCACCGCGACCGCTACAACCTCAGTCTCCAAGCCGGCGAGGTGCAAGCCGATCGCGAGACCGACCGCGCTGCCGCCGGATCCGAGCGCGACATAGAGCCGATCGGGCCGGGGAATCTCGCCGGCGCGCACCTGGTCGGCCAGCTCCAAGCCGGCGCGCACCATGCCCAGCGTCCCGATCGCGTTGCTCGCGCCCGGCGGGACTACCGGCCCCCGTGTGGACCGCCCGCCCAACAGCAACCCGGGCGACCGCATGGCGACGCCGAGCCGACTGCGACGGTAGTTCAGCCGGTCCGCACCAGCGGCGGTGAACGCGAGGTTGGCCAGGACATCGTCCGACGGCGGCTGCCAAAACAACGTCGCATCGACTGTGCGGCCAAGCCTTTGTGCTGCCTGGACACACGCCACCAGGTGCCCCGAACCGATGGCGCCCGACGTCGCGAAACCGGGCGCGCTGGCCCAGGGCTCGGCGGCCAGGACGTAGTCAAGCTTGCGCACCTTGCTGCCGCCCGAACCGACCGAGAGCAGATCGTCGCGCTTGACCCCCAACCACGCGACGCCGATCTCGGCGGCCATATCGGCCAGCTCCGACACCGGCGACACCGACGACGACCAGCCCAGCCGCGGCAGGTCGCATCCATCGAAAATGTGGCGGGTGGTGATCATGACGTAGCGGTCCGGCGCGCGGGTCCCAGCCAACCTAGGACCGCAGCACGACGGTTTCAGCCTGAGGAGTCACGACGACTCCCAACCACGGCGGCGTCTCGGCCAGCAGCGTCCGGCTTGCCGCAATCAACCGTTCGATCTAGCGTCCCGCGCCTCCCCCGAAATCAACTGCACGAACACCGGCCGCATCGCGCGGCGCAAGGAGACGAGATGGGCTACCGACACGGACGACACACCTGGCGCGAGAACTTCAGCGACGATCCGGCGGCCAACCGGGCTTGGTACAACGGCTTCATGAACTGGGGCCACGAAGCGCAGGACATGGGCGACTTCGTGTACGATATGTTCAAGGCCGGCGACCTCGTGCTCGGCGGCTTCTGCCAGCTTGCCGAAGACCAGAAAAAGATGGGCGCACCGGCCCACTGGCTGACCTACATCTCGGTGGACGACGTCGCCGGCGGATGCGGCCGCGCGAAGGAAAAAGGCGGCCAGGTGCTCGCCGAACCGTTCAAGGTGCCCGGCGTCGGTGAGATCGCGATCCTGATGGACCCGCAGGGCGGCGTCTTCGCGCTCTTCCACGGCGAGACCGAAGATCCCGACCACCACAACCCGCCGCCCCCGCACGGCGACTACTGGTGGGCCGAGTACATGGCCAAGGACGCACCTGCCGCCGTCGACTTCTACACCCACGTCCTCGGCTGGGGCACGCAGACGATGCCGATGCCCAACGGCGAATACACGGTGTTCACGGTCGGCGAAGACGGTTCATGCGGCTGCATGGCGATGCCCGAAGGTGTGCAGGCACCCAGCCACTGGAGCGTCTACTTCGCGGTCGACGACGTCGACGCCGCCGCCGCCACGGCAACCTCGAGCGGGGGCAACATCCTCGCTGGCCCGATGGACATGCCCGGTGTCGGCCGCTTCGTCTCGGTCGCCGATCCCCAAGGCTCGGTCGTCGGCCTCATCACGCCCGACCTTTCGAACGCGCCTTCCTGAGCAATCTCACCCAAGCGATTCGTGCGCCCCGCCATCGACCGGCGGGGCGCGCGTCGTTTTGATGTAACCAGATGAAACAACGAACCATTTGAACGTCTCTGAGACCTTCAAATCGTCTCTGAGACCTTCAAACCGAGCTCTTCAGACCCGCGCGTCACCACTTCCAAAGCCGCGCGAAGTTCAGCCCCGCCGACAACACCAAGCTCGCCGACCCCTCGCGCTCAATCGTCTTTCCGGCGGCCTCAATCGTCTTGACCTTCGGCGAAAACGCAAAGACGTCAGCCGCCAATGTCGCCGCCAGTCCACGCGCGATGGGCACAATCAGCACCGCCTGACCCGTCGCGATGGTTCCAAGATCCGGCGGCGTATCTTCCGGATCCGGCGCCAACCAGCGCAGCTCCCCCGCGAGCTTGAGCATCGCGCGACCGACCGGCACCGCGAACTTCATCCCCGCCAGGACTCCGGCCTCAAACTGCCCCTGCGTGGCCGCGAAATCGGTCTTGGTCAGCCCCGCCAGCCGCAACTCCGACAACCAGCCGCCGGGACGCAACACGACACCCGCCGACGCGCGAAGCTCCTTTTGGTGCGGGAACGCCTTCTTCGTGAAGTTGTCCGTGGTCGCCGTGAATTCCGTGTCGTACGTCGCGTTGATGAACGGCACCAGCGCCCATCCAGCAGCTTTTCCGAGGCGCAACTGCAGCGACCGCAGCCGCATTTCAGTCTGGGCCAGCACATCGTCGGCGTTTTCCTGGATGACCTCGCCCGCCCCAACGTCAGCCAGGTCGATAACGGTGCGCGCAAACTGCGTCTGCAGCGACGTCAGCCACTTCACCTTCGCCGACGAGTAGCCGCCCGCGAGATGCGTGCGCAGTCCAAGCGAATAGTTGTCCGGCGTGACCACACGCTGCTCGCGGACACCCGGGAATCTCAGCCATGAACCTGATGCGTGGTTGCTGTAGCGCGTAAACGAGACGTTGAGCTTCTTGATCGCGAACGTCCACCGCGGCTCGATTTGGCGTCCGGCGGGCAGCAGCCACTTGGCGATGGTGGCTCGCGTCGGTGCGGAAAACGTCGGGTCCTTGTCACGCAGGGAACGGAGGTTCGCGAGCACGACGTCGCGCAAGGCGAGGTTGCGATTGGCGCTATCGGGAGCGACCGCGGTTGCGTTCAAGGCAAGGCGCGAGACGGGCTTCTGGCCGGTCAACACCTTGGCTGCGGCTGGCAAGCGCGACAGCGAGGCGGTCATGGCGACGGAATACCGTTCATTCGCCACGACACGGCGCCCGGCGATGCGGCGTGATTTCAGGTCGAGGCCGGTCACAGATGCGTCGTCTCCCAGCTGCCTGGCGAGCCGCAACACCTGCGCTCCGGTGAGCCGATACAGCCGTACGGGATCTTCGGTGTCGAGCCACTGGACGACGTACGACTCGAGCAACGGCCCCGGGATCGTGGTCGACAGGTGACGCTGCCGGGGAACGATCGCGACCTCGGTTTGCGACGCTCGCCGCAAGACGTTGGCGACCACGAGGCTCCACAAACGCGCCGTGAACCAAAGCTGCCGCCATCGCTTGGTGCTCGCCTCGGGCACAAACCACGAGAACTCGGGGTCTTTGCGGATCGCGGCGTAGACCGACTTGTTGTCGCCCGCCAGCTCCTCGAGCGAGGGCAGCAGCTTGCGTTCGTTGCGAGCGAGGCGGCCGATGAACCGCTGCAAAACGGCTTTGCTGATGGTTTCGTCGCGCGGCAGGTCGGGAGAAACCGCGGTCGAGGTGTACCGGACCTTGCGAATCGGGCGCGGACGTCCACCAGCTGCCGACTTCAACGCCAGATCGATGCTCATCCGTCCGACATGAACCGTGCCCGCGGTGGCGAAGGCGAGCGGCAAGCGTCCGTGCAGCCTCTCCTTGTGCCGGTCGCGCGCATCAACCGTGACCGCGGGCCGATAGGAATCAAACGTGCCGGCCTGGCCGAGCACGACGTCGACGCCGTAGCAGTTGAAGATGAACCGGTCGAGCTCGGCGCGGCGCATGTTTGTGACGGCGATGACAACCTCGGGGTGGGCGCCGGGCAGGCGGCGGATCTCGTCGACGGCACGCGTGGCTTCGGCGACCGCATCGCGCACCTCGAGCCGATCGCGGTCAGCTTCCTGCCGTGGGTCGAGCAAAGCATCTGCCGAAACGAACCCGAGGATCGCCACACGCACACCATGGACGGTCGTGCGAATGATGCGGGTCGTCGCCGCTTTGCCTTTCCGCTTGCCTTTGCCCTCGTACAGGTTTGTCGCTAGCAGCGGCACCGAGTTGCGTTTCGCCGCTTTGCGCAGCCGGTCGATTCCGTAGTGAAGCTCACGCCTTCCGGGCACCAGCGCGTCATAGCCAAGTTTGCTCAAGACCTGCCACTCGAGCTTGCGCAAGGCCGATGGTTTGCCGAGCAGGCGATCGAACGTCGACAGCTCCTCGCCGCTGCTAAGCAACAACCCATCGCGACGACGTTTCGCGAGCAAACGGGCCCGACGAGCGCCATCCCCCCACTGCTTGATCATCATGAAATAGCGGGCCTTTTGGTCACCAAGACGGGCCGACCCCTGGATCCCCCACCAATAATCCCAGGCGTGTAGATCCGTGGCGACAGCGCCCTTTTTGCCGTCCAACCGGATGTGCCACAGCGGTCCCTTGCCGGCCTGGATGATGCGAAGCTGGCCGCGGCGCATCTTGAGCGCAGGTTCGTCGCCCTTGGTGTCGTTACGGGCCTTCATGGCCGCGAGCACATCGAGTCCGCGGTCGTCGGGATGGCGAAAGACGAGCAGCTGGTCGGTCTCGATGACATCGACGGGGATGGTCTTGGCGCGCCCGCCTGCCCCGGCCTTGAGCCACTTCACGACGCTACTAGCGCGCATCGACACCGGATCGAGCAACAGCTCATCGCCGCGCCGCAAGATCGCGGGCCCGGATGCATCGATCGTCGTAGAACCGCCGCGCGCGGTGAGCTCATCCCAGAGCAGCAAGATCCCCGATCCCGACGATCGTCCCGACGACAGGCCGCCTGTTCGCCCGGTGAACGTGATGTCCAACGAGGTAACCGCGCTGGGGAGCGGCGCGGGCTCGGCGCTGACAGGTCCGACCCGGCTGATTGTAAGGCCGAGCACGACAGCGATTACCGTCGTCGCACAAAGGCGAGCCATGAACGGCGCGGGACAGCCGCAAGTGACGAGCATGGCGCGACCATAACCCAGCCGACTGTCGCTTTCGAACCGTGGCGCAGTGCGTCATCTCCACATGTTGCGGACGCGGTCTTGCGCGCGATATGCCGGGTGCTGTAAATCCTGTGACTTCGTGAGCACATTTCCGGATCGAGAAAGAATGGGCTCGCGCGCGTCGTGAACGTGTGCCGATCGCCGTGATCGCTTCGCTTGGGGCCCCTTCGACTTCCGGGCCACGACGCCTTACAGACGAGGAAAACGCCCATGAAAGCCTATGCACCCAGCAAAATTCGCAGCTTCGCGATGGTCGGCCACTCGGGTTCCGGTAAGACGTCGGTCGGCGACGCGATGGCCCGTGTGACCGGCGCCAACAGCCGTCTCGGATCGGTCTCCGACGGCTCATCGATGTTCGACTTCGAGCCCGAAGAGAAAGACCGCGGCGGCTCGATCGCGTCGTCCGTGCTCACCGCCGAGTTCGCCGAACACAAGATGCACGCGATCGACACCCCCGGGGATATGGACTTCATCCACGAGTCGGTCACCGTTTTGCAGGGCGCGGACGCCGCCGTCCTCGTCATCAGCGCGGTCGACGGCATCGGCGTGGGCACCGAGCGAACGTCCAAGGCAGCCGGCACCATCGGCGTGCCGCGGGCGGTCTTCATCAACAAGATGGACAACGAGCGCGCCGACTACGAAGCGGTCGCCGGCGAGCTCAAAGAGATCCTCGGCTTCGACGGCGTGGTGCTGCAATTGCCGATCGGCACCGCGGACGACTTCAAAGGCGTCGTCGACCTGGTCAACGGCAAGGCGTACACGTACAGCGGCGACAGCGGCACGGCCCAGGAAGGTGACGTTCCGGCCGACATGGCCGACGCGGTCGAAGAGGCATTGATGGCCCTGCACGAGCAGGTCGCGATGACCGACGAAGAGCTCATGGACGCCTACTTCGAGAACGAGTCGTTGACCACCGAGCAGATGAAGGCCGGCCTCGGCAAAGGCATCGAATCGGGCACGCTCGTCCCCGTGCTGCTCGGCTCGGCCACCAAGAACGTCGGCATCGACCGGCTGCTCGACCTCATGACCTACATGCCGTCGACGATCGACCGCGGCGCTTACCCCGGCGCCGACCCCGACGACGCCAGCGTCACCCAGGACATCGACCCCAACGGCAGCGACTCGGTGGCCCTCTGTTTCAAGACGGTCGTTGACCCGTTCGTCGGTCAGCTATCGATCTTCAAGATGCTCAGCGGCTCGTTCTCTGTCGGTGAGGCGCCCAAGAACTCGCGGGTTGGCAAAGACGACCGCATCGGCAACCTCTACCACCTCAAGGGCAAGGACACGGTGAACACCGACAAGGTGGTGACCGGCGACGTGTTCGCGGTGCCAAAGCTCAAGCTGACCCACACCGGTGACACGCTCTGCGGTGGCAAGCTCGTCGCGGCCCGCTGGTTGACGGCCCCGGCCCCGATGATCGCGTACGTGGTCAAGCCCCGCAGCCGCGCCGATGAACAGAAAGTGCGCGACGCAATGGACAAGATCCTGGTCGAAGACGCCGGTCTGCGGCAGGGCTTCGACACCGTCACCAAGGAGATCACGCTGTCGGGCATGGGCGTCAACCACGTCGCGATGGCCTGCGCGCGCATGAGCCGCAAGTACGGCGTCAACGTCGACCTTGGCACCCCGACAATCCCGTACAAGGAGACGTTCAAGAAGCGTGCCGACGTCCGCTACCGCCACAAGAAACAGACCGGCGGCGCCGGCCAGTTCGGCGAGGTGAGCATCAAGGTCGAGCCCGCTCAGCCCGGCGAAGGTTTCGAGTTCCTCAACGAGATCAAGGGCGGCGTCATCCCCAACACGCTGATCCCGTCGGTCGAAAAGGGGATCGTCCAGACCGCGGTCAAGGGCATCCTCGCGGGCTTTCCCGTCGTCGACTTCAAGGTTCGCCTGTACGACGGCAAGTACCACCCGGTCGATTCCAAGGACATCGCGTTCCAGATCGCGGGCCGCCAGGCCATCAAGAAGGCGGGCGAAGAGGCCGGCATGGTGCTGCTCGAGCCGATCAACGACGTCGAAGTCGTCGCGCCCGAGACGTACACCGGCGACATCATGGGCGACATGAACCAGCGCCGCGCCCGCATCCAGTCGATGGAGACCCGCGGCCGCAACACGGTCGTCAAGGCCCACGTGCCGCTCAGCGAAATGCTCAACTACGCGCCGAGCCTCAAGTCGATGACCGGCGGCACCGGCAGCTACTCGATGAAGTTCGCGTCCTACCAGCCCGTGCCCGGCAACATGCAGGCGAAGCTGGTCAAAGACATCTCGCGGCTCAAGGCCGAAGAAGAATAGCCCAGGCGTTGACAACGGCGGGATAGCCCGGACCGGTTCAGTCAGTCCGTGGCGAGCAACGAGGTCGTGTAAACCCGGATGTCGTGCGGCCAATCGTCCATGTGACGGTTGAGCGCGTCGCGATCGCCGCCAAACAACGCCCGCGACGCCTCTTCGAATCCCGGCAAGTCTCCCGCCACCGCGGTCAGGAAAGCGTAGGCCCTGTTCGTCGCTGCGCGCTCGGCGTCCTTGTCGCGATTGGCGCGCATTTCTCGCTGGACCAGCAGCCGCAATGTCGCCGACGCCGATCGCGATCGACCCGCCAACCAGGCCCACTGTTCGGGCAACAGCGTGACCTCGCGGGCAACGACGCCCAGCCGCGGACGCCCTCTACCTCGCTTGGGGGGAGAGGCTGCCGGCGCGGCGACATGATCGCTGCATGACGCGTACTCTACCTCGATTCGCGCGGCCACGTCGGATGCATCACCGGCGAGATCGACATCGACAACCGCGCCCGTCTTGTCGTTGAACACAAGCACCTTGTCGCGCTTGGACCGGTGTGCCTCATGCGCGGCGACGGCAGCGAGCACCAGTGTCCCGGACGCGATCTTCTCGGTGCCGGCGAACGTGGTGTACGTGTTCGACTTGGTAGACGTGGTGGACATGGCGACCTCCCGGGCAGCGGCTCATTCGCGGGGAAGGCTAGAAATAATACCGGGTATAAATCAAATTTATCCGGGTAATTAAATGCTTGCGGAAAGGAGGCGGCTCAACGCAGACCGTCACCTACTCGCGCCAGATGAACTTCCACGGGTGGCGCTTGAGGTCCTTGACCATGAGCTTGACGTCCATGAACAGCTCGTTGTCGTTGACCACGCCGCCGAGGCTGCCCTTGCCGTCACGCACCTGTCCGGTCATCGCCTTCACATCGGCGACCGCGCCATCGGCCTTGGTGATGACGCCCGCGATCTTCTGGTGCCCTTGTTCGCCGAACAGCACTTTCGCGGTGGGCTCCTTGCGCAGCTGACCCGAGAACGCCTTGACGTTGGCCGCGGTGTGCTTGACGTCGCTCAGCACGGGCCCGGATTCGCGGTCAAGCCGCCCGGTGAGTGACTCGACATTGTGCAGCGAGCGCTTGACCGTGCTGCCGTCGCCGATGCCGTTGTGCGCGGCGCTGACGAGCTTGTCGACCTTGGTTGTCGTGCCGTTGAGCCCGCTGACGATGTTCTTGATGCCGTCCCGGTTTTCCAGGATGACTTCGTCGGCGTGCACGACGGTCTTTCGCGTCGCTACCAGGGTCTCATCAGCGTGTTTGAGCAGGCCGGTCAGGTGACCTTCGTTGGTCTCGAGGATGCGCGTGACGACACCGGCGACCTTGGTCAGCTGTTGCGCCAGGATCTCCATCCGCAGCGGCGGCATCCCCACGACTTTGGCGCCTGAAGCGAGCGAAGGTTTGCTGGGTGAGCCGGGGTCGATCTCGACGTATTTCTCGCCGAGCACGCCCATCGTCGAGATATAGAAGCGCGCATCCTGGTGCAGCGTCGCGCCGACCGCCACGTCAACGCTGACGGTCACGCGCACGATGACGTGCCGACCCACATCGGGGTCCTTGCGGCCGCCCCAGTATTCGACGTTTTGCACCTTGCCGGCGTTGACGCCCGCGACCTTCACCGGGGCGCCGGGCTTGATGTCGCTGGCGGTCTCGTAGTCGACGTGCAGGACGTGGCCGGAGCCGCCGCCGAAGTCACCGAGCACATAGACGAACACGACCAGCAAGCCGGTGCAGATGAACACCAGGGCGCCAACTTTCAGCTCGATGGACGTTTCCTTGGCCACGGGGACATCTCTCAGTTGGCCGGCGGGACGGGCAGGACAGCGCCTGTTGCCCGACGGTCTGCTAGAGCTCGAGCGGTCCTTCGCTCAGGCCGTTGATGAATTGATGGATAACAGGATCGCGGGTTGCGCGGAAGTCGTCGGGGGTGCCGTCGAGCCGAATATGCCCCTGGTAAATCATCGCGATGCGGTCGGCCACGGTGAAGATCGAGCGCAAATCGTGGCTGACGACGATGCTGGTCACCCCGTACTCGTCGCTGAGGTTGCGGATCAGCCTGTCCACGTCCGCGGCCGCCATCGGATCCAGACCCGTGGTGGGTTCGTCGAAGATGACGAAGTCGGGCTCCATCGTCAGCGCGCGGGCGATCGCGACACGTTTTCGCAGCCCGTCACCGATGTCCGATGGATAGCGTTCGGCCAGCTTGTCCATCTTCACCTTGGCGAGATACGAGAGCGCTGTCCGTCGACACTCATCGCCCTGCAGCCCACGGTGTTTGCGCAGCGGCAGCATCACGTTTTCGACCAGGCTCATCGAGTCGAACAGCGTGCTGTGCTGAAACACCATCGCGCACCGCTTGCGGACCCGGTACATCGCGTGTTCATCGAGGTCGGTGATGTCCTCGCCATCGAGCAAGACGCGCCCCTTGTCCGGCCGAATGATGCCGACGAGATGCTTGACGAGGACCGACTTACCGGCGCCGGAGATACCCACGACGAACAGCACGCTGCCCTTGTCGACCGTGAGCGAAACGCCGCGCAGGATGACCTTATCGCCGAACGCTTTGTGGATATTCCTAAACTCGATCATCATAAACCAGAGGGGGTGTGATCTTTTACCCGGTCAGCTGTCGCTGTCCGGGCCGATCACACCCGGGGGCGTTGTTTCGTTTCTCCGTGGTGCAAGCACCACTGCGCGCCAGGACAGCCTTCGGCATGTCCGCTTGCCCAGACCCCTGATGGCGGTCGTGACCGGGTAATGAATCACGCCCACCAGAGGGGTCTGACCCTTACATATTACACTTTATTCGTAGGATGTCGTCGTACCGCATTCGCGCCAATGAGCGACAAACCGGCGTTTTCACCAAAGTGTAATATGTAAGGGTCAGACCCCGGTTATAACGGTGGTTGTTGGTTGGACCGCGTGTCAGTGTGCGTCGGCCCAGTTGTCGGCGTAGCGGGCGTCGACCTTGAGCGGCACGGAGAGTTCGGCGGCGCCGGCCATGGCTTCGACCACGAGCTTGGTGACGTCGTCGGCTTCGTCGCGCGGCACTTCGAGCAGCAGTTCGTCGTGCACCTGCAGCAGCATCCTGGCGCCGGCACCTTGGTCGCGCAGCTCCTTGTCCACGATCACCATCGCGCGCTTGATGATGTCGGCGGCGCTGCCTTGGACCGGGGTGTTGACGGCGACCCGTTCGGCGGCGGCGCGGGTCATGTGGTCGCTGCTGTTGATCTCGGCGACGACGCGGCGGCGGCCGAACATGGTGCGGACCTCGTGCTCGGCGCGCGCCCGCTCCAGGGTCATATCGACCCAGTCTTTGACCTTGGCGAAGCGGTCGAAGTAGCGCTCGATGAACTCCTTGGCTTCCTTGCGTTTGACGCCGATCGACGCCGCGAGCCGGGTCGCGCCCATGCCGTACAGGATGCCGAAGTTGATGGTCTTGGCGGCGCTGCGCTGCTCGGGGGTTACGGCATCGAGGTCGACGTGAAAGATGCGCGCGGCGGTGCCCCGGTGAATGTCGACGCCGTCGCGAAACGCTGCCTGCATGGTCGGCTCGTCGGCCAAATGTGCCATCACGCGGAGTTCGATCTGCGAGTAGTCGGCGCTGAGCAGGACACAGCCGGGGCGTCCAACGAACGCGCGACGGACGCGTTTTCCTTCCGGGGTGCGGATCGGGATGTTCTGCAGGTTGGGATGCGCGCTGCTCAACCGGCCGGTCGCGGCGATGGCCTGACCCAGGGACGTGTGGACGCGGCCCGTGTCGGGGTGGATGAGCGCCGGCAGCGCGTCGGTGTACGTGCTCTTGAGCTTGCTGAGCTGCCGCCAGCTGAAGATGTCATCGATGATCGGGTGCTTGCCGCGCAGCTTCTCGAGCACGGCCTGGTTGGTTGACCAGCCGGTCTTGGTCTTGCGGCCGGCGGGCAGCTCGAGCTTGTCGAAGAGCACGACGCCCAGCTGTTTGGGCGAGCCGATGTTGAAGGGGCCGCCAGCATGGCCGTGGATGGCGGACTGCAGGTCGGCGCAGCGCGTCGCGAGGTCGATGGATTGGCGGTCGAGTTCGGCTTTGTCGACATAGACGCCGCGGTGTTCGAGGTCGGCGAGGATGATGGTGAGCGGGATCTCCAGCTCGTCGTGCAGCTTGGCGAGGCCCCCGTCATCGAGCCCTTTTTGCAGACCGGCCTGCAGCTTGAGGGGTAGCGCGGCGCGTTCTCCGACAAATCGGGCGACGGCTTCGACCCGCGCGGCGGCGGGCTCGACCTTGTTGCGGCCAGCCCCGAACGTGTCTTCGAAGCCGACCATCTTGCAGTTGAGGTTTTCGAGCGCGAGGTGATGCAGCGCGGGTCGACTGCGCCCGACATGGACGAGGTACGCGGCGAGCAACGTGTCAAAACGAACGCCTGCGAGCTCGATCCCGGCCCGACGCAGGACAACAATCGCGTATTTCAGGTCGTGGCCGATAACGGCGACGTCGGGGTCGGTCAACAGCGGGCCCGCGACGTCGACAAAGGTGGCGAGCGACACACCGCGCGAGGGTGGTGGCCCGAACAGGTCGCCGGTTGTGCCCGCGGGAGTGCCGTCGATCGGAACATAGAACGCGCCGCAGTTATCACCGGCCAAGGCGACACCCACGAGACCACCGCGCATCGGCGACTGGCGCTCTTCGTCGCGTTCGGTGGTGATGACGTCGATGCCAAACCGCCCCTCGGCCCGCAGCTTTGCGACGAGTCCGACCAGTCCTGCGCGGTCGGAGATGGTCTGCACTTCGATGGTGATGGCCTCGTCGGCGGTGAAGTACTCGCGCAGCAGGCGCTTGAATCCGAGCTCGCGAAAGCTCCTGGTCAGGGCGTTTTTGTCGGGCTCAGAGACGTTCAAATCCTCCACAGAAACAGCGAGTTCGGCGTCCGTAACGAGCTCCACGAGCACGCGCGACATGCGGCAGGCATCCTCGTATTCGCGCAGGGCCTTCTGGGCGCGCGGCGGCTTGACGGCGTCGATGTCTGCGTAGATCGATTCGAGGTCCGGGTATTGGGTCAGCAGGTTCATCGCGCCTTTCTTGCCGATACCTTTGACCCCGGGAACGTTGTCGACCGAGTCGCCCATGATCGCGAGCAGGTCGCCGATTTGTTCGGGTCGCACGCCCCACTTGGCGATCACCCCGGCTTCGTCATAGATGACCGAGGCGCCGCGCTTTTCTTCGAGCTGGCGGATGCGGGCCCCGTCGTATTTCCCGGTCGGATCGCTGTCGGCGACCAGCGCCATGAGGTCCTTGTCGCCCGACGAGATGAGCACATCAACGCCCTTCGCCCGGGCCTCGACCGCCAGGGTCGCGATGATGTCGTCGGCTTCGAGGCGGTCGTCTTCGAGCATCTGCACACCGAGCTCTTCGGTGACGCGCAACGCGATCGGCCATTGCTGCTTGAGTTCGGGGGGCATCGGCGGGCGGTTGGCCTTGTAGTTGGGGTCGATTTCGGCCCGAAAACCGCGCTCGGACCCGTCGAAACACGCCAGCACATAGTCGGGCTTATGGTCGTCGAGCATCTTGAGCAGCATCGACGTGAACCCGAACACGGCGTTGGTCGGCGAGCCGTCGGGGCCGCGCAGGTTTCGGATCGCATAGAAGGCGCGAAACATCGCGTGCGAGCCGTCGATCAACAGCAGCAGGGGGCGCCTTTTGGGCATCTTTTCCTCGGGCATTCAGGGACCGGTCAGGAGCACGGTCGTGCCGGCAAGGGGTGGCGCGGCGCTGTCAAAAGTGTCGGCGCGTACAACGGCGCGGCCAGCGGCGGTGATGAAGGGCTCGATCGGGCCGAGGGGCAGGTCGATGCGCGGATCGGCGGCGTGCATGGGCATGACCCACGTGGGCTTGATTCGTGCACAGAGCGCGGCGGCCTCGCGCCCGTCGATGGTGTAGGTCCCGCCCACGGGCACGAGCAGCAGATCGATATCGGCGAGCCAATCGTAGTCGTCATCGTTGAGCGCGCCGACGTCCCCGCAGTGCACCAGCACGTTGTCGCCGTGTTCGATGCGGATCATCCGCGAAAAGCCCATCTTGGCGCCGCCGCAGTCGTCGTGGGGCACAGTTCGAAACGACAAGCTGACGTCGCCGGAGCCGTCCTTCGCGGGCAGGTCCATGTCGCGGTCGAGGATGCGTTGGGTCCCGAGTGCCGGTGTCCAGCCGCAGTGGTCCTCGTGGCCGTGTGAGACGACGATGGCGTCGAATGGGCCGGCGATCTCGGGCAACGAAAAGCGGCCGCCGACCGCACCGGGCCGATGCGGATCGAGGCATAGACGCAGCCCGCCCACGTGCAACTCAAAGGCAGCGTGGCCGAGAAAGCGAACGATCATGCGGTAGTGCGCTGGGCCGTTGGCGGCTCAGCGGAACTTCATCACACCGATGAAAGGCAGGTCCCGGTAGCGCTGGTCGTAGTCGAGGCCGTAGCCGATGACAAAGACGTCGTCGATCGTGAACCCGACGAAATCGAGCGGCACGTTGACCTTTTCGCGAGCCGGTTTGTGCAGCAGCGTGCAGACGCGCAGGGACTTGGGGCGCCGGGCTTTGAGCATGCCGAGCAGGTAATCCATGGTCAGGCCGGTGTCGACGATGTCTTCGACGATGATGACGTCGCGATCGCTGATGTCTTCGGACAGGTCGAGGGTCAGCCGGACCGCGCCGGTCGACTTGGTGCCGCCTTCGTAGCTGCTCGTGGCGAGGAAGCCGACGTTCGTGGGTCGATCGATGTGCCTCAGCAAGTCGGCGAAAAACATGAACGAGCCCTTGAGCACCGCGACCAGGATGATCGGCTTGTCGGTGTGGGGCAGCGCGGTGATTTCAGCGCCCAGCTCGGCGATGCGCGCGTGGAGCTTATCGGCGCCGAGGTAGGGCTGGACCTCTTCGTTTGCGTAGGTGGTGGCGTGGTCGCTCATAGGGGTTCCTAGGACAGTGCGTTGTTCATGACTTCGCCCATGCCGCCGGCGCCGGGGACGATGTACTGGATGTCGTTGAGGCCGCGTTCGTCGCCCCAGCGCTCGCCGGGCACGGTCTGCAGGATGTCGTCGCTCGAGAAGCCGCGGTCGAGCCGGTACGCGAAGATGCTCACTTTGCCGCTGAAGGTCTCGGTCAGGTTGCGGATAAACTCGGGCGTGACGATGAGGTTGAGCGCGAAGATGTGCTTCGGTTGTCCGCCCACGACGTTGTGGTAGTAGTCGATGGCCTTGCAGAGCGAGCCGCCGGTCGCGCCCATCGGGTCGGGGATCAGCAGCAGGCGACCATCGATCGGCCCGGCGATCTTGGCGGCGTGCATGTCCGCGCCGGTGACACGATCCATCGCGTCGGTCGTGCGGTTCATCATCAGGTGGTCCTGGCGCACCTTGCCAGGGGTCAGGATCTCGTTGAGCGCCTCGAAACACACCATCGACGGCAGAATTCCGGCGCGCGCCACGTCGACTGTGGTCACTTCGACGTCGGGATCGATGACGACGCCTTCGTAGTGGCCTTTATCGGTCAGCGCGGCCATCCGCGTCGCCATGCGCACGTTGCGGCGCGGGAACGAGTCGTTGATGACACCGCGCACGAGCCCGCGATACAGGCGCCGCACGATGTTGTTGACCTCGGGCTGCTGGCAGGTCGGTTCGCAGAGGCGGGCGAGCCAGGTCAGCGCGAGCGGATCGGCGGACAGGTGGACGTGGTCGCCGTAGTGGTGGAGCAGTTCGCCCTTCGCATTGATGCGCAGGTTGGCGTAGGCGGTCTCGGGCATGGGGCCTCGGCTGGGGCTGCGGTCAGGCGTTGGGTGAAAGCCGCCGGAGCGACAAGACGTGCGGTGCCGGCAGATCGATAGAGGGTGGCCGGGTTCAGGTCAAGGGTCGACCGCCCGTCAGCGGGTTCGCGGCCCGAAGATCGCGGTGCCGATGCGGATGTGTGTGGCGCCCTCGGCGATGGCGTCGCGGAAATCGGCGGTCATGCCCATGCTGAGAACGTCGATCGCGGGATCGGCCTCAGCGAGTCGGTCGCGGAGGGCGCGTAGACGAGCGAAATAGGGTCGCGCGGGCTCGTCAGGCGGCGGCAAGGTCATCATGCCGCGCAATCTCAGGTGCTCCGATGCCGCGATCTGGGCAACGAGTCCGTCGACTTCGGCTTCGGTGCAGCCGCGCTTGGTGGTCTCGCCCGAGAGGTTCACCTGCAACAAGACGTCAGCGATCGAGACGCCTGGCGGGTGGTTTTCGAGGTCGAATTCCATCGCATACGCCTGTTTATCCAGCGCTGCGATGCGCCGATCGAAAGCCGCGATGCCGGCCTCGTTGCTCAGCGAGTGCACGAGTTCGGTGCGGCCCGCGACGACCTTCATCTTGTTGCGCTGAATATGGCCGACGAAGTGCCAATGTACGGCCAGGTCGGCGAGCTCGGCGCATTTGTCGCGAAACTCGAGCGGGTAGGATTCGCCAAAGACGCGCTGACCGGCTTCAAAGGCCTGTCGAATCGCGGCGGCGGGATGCGCCTTGGACACGGCGACAAGCGTCACACTGCCGGGATCGCGCCCACAGCACACACACGCGTCGTAGATTTCGGATCGCACACGGGCGAGCCGGTCGGCGATCGTCGTCATCGGCCCCTTCCCGCCAGCAATTCAGACAGGCAGGACGTCGGAGGCGCCCATTTCCTGCATCATCTCGATGACCTGGCAGAGCGGCAGGCCAACGACGTTGGTGTACGAGCCGCGCACCTCTTCGACGAGGTAGGCGCCGACACCCTGGACCGCATACGCGCCGGCCTTGTCCATCGACTCGCCAAACCCGATGTAGCGATCGATCTCGCTGCGGGAGAGGCGCTTGAAACGCACAAACGTCGTAACCGCCTGCAGGCCTTCTTTGTTGCGGCGCAGGTCGAAGAGCCCAAAGCCCGTGATCACGCGATGTTCGCGGCCGGACAGGCGATGCAGCATCTCGCGCGCTTCCTGTTCATCGGTCGGTTTGCCGAGCAGGACGTCATCGATGGCGACGACTGTGTCCGCGCCGAGGATCCAACGGCCGGGGTCATCCTGGGCGCCGCGCGCGGGCAGGTTGCCGGTCACGAACCCGCGTCTGCTCTTCTCATCGGGGTACGCCGTGGCCATCAGGCGGCGCATGGCGGCGAGGCCTTTTTCGCGCGCAAGGCGTTTGGTGTAGTCGAGCGGCATCTCGCCGGGCAGAGGTGTCTCGTCGATGTCGGTCGTCACGACACGCAGCGAAAAGCCGATGCGTTCGAGCAGCTCTTTGCGACGCGGTGAAGCGGAGGCAAGCGTCAAGGTCGACGAGGGCATGTCGCCACTCCCGTTGGAGTCTGTGGGTCGGGTCTGCCGCGGGGATCAGGCCTCTTGCGGCTTCTTGCGGGCCAGGCGGCGGGCTTTCCGTTCGGCCTTCTTGCGTTTCTTTTCGGCGCGACGCTGGGCGCGCATCTGGCGGCGAAGCGCCCGTCGTTCGGCGAGCTTCTGACGCCAGTTCCTCACCGCCGGGTCTTCCCCGAGGAACATCCGTCCGAGCAGGTTGCCCGCCATCGGCAGCAACAGCCCGCCTACGCACAGCAGCGTCGCAACCGCGAACAGCAGCCACTCGTCGGTGGTCATCTGCAGCAGCTCGGACATCATCGCGGTGCTTTTCCGGGTCGGGGGGTAGTCGGCTCAGCCGGTGTGGTCAGGCGAGCTTAGAGGCTGGAGAGCTTGTCGCCGATCGACTCGATCTTCTTGCCGGTGGCCTCGGCCTTGTTGACCGTGTTCTCGGCGCGTTTGCCCATGCCGGTGACCTTGTTGTAGGCGCGGTCGGGGGTCGAGATGACGTGGTCGACGCGATCGATGGCCTTCTCGGGCTTGCTTAGCACTTCGTTTTGCTTGCGGCGGGCGGCGTTGAGCTTCTTGTCGGCGGTGTCGGGCCCGAGGCTCTCGGCTCTGCGGCTGCCGTCCTTCTTCACGATCTTGGCGCCCCACTTGATGATCATGTCGTAGGGGCTTTTGCCCTTGAGCGGGTCGATGCGCACGCGCGGGTGGTTGAGCAGCTCGGCGATGAGCGGGACCTGGGCCTTGGCGTGCTCTTTGAACAAGATCTGCGGGGCGTCGCGCTTCTTGTCCTCTTCCTCGAGCTCCGGGCGCGCGTGGCCGAGCTTTTGCAGCATCGTCTCGATGTTTTCGACCGCCTCTTCGCCGTCATCGCCGATGGTGTTGAGCACGAGGATGTTCATGTAGCCGGTGACCTTCTTGAACCGGCCGTCCTTGCGGATGTGCTTGAAGTCGCCGTCCCGTCGGGCACGGATCAGGCGCTCGAGCGACTCATCGGTGGCGAGATCGGCGAGCTTTTGGAGCTCGGCGACCGCGGGATCGCGGCGTTTGAGCAGCGCGTAACCACAGGCGAGGTTGTACAACGCGTACTCGGACCGCGGGTTCTTCTTGGACGCCGCCTGCAGCTTCTTGACGCCCGGCTTGTACTTCTTGCGGGTCAGGTCCTTCACGCCGGCCTTGGCCAGCTTTTCGGCTTCTTTGCGGTCGCCGCGGCTCGCCGGGGGCGGGTTGTAGCGGCGGCGGCGTTTGTGGGTACGTGTGGCTTTGCCGCCGGAGGATGCGCCGCGACGCGGGCCGTCTTTGCGGACGCCAACCTTGATGCCGACGCGGAGCAGGCCGCCGCGCGCGATGGATGCGCCACGATCGCTGCCGGATTCGTAGAGGTAGCGCAGCGCGCGTTTGGCGAGGTCGTCTTCGCTGTCCGAGTTGAACTGGCGGCGCGAATGGGTCGCCCACACGTCGGCGCACGCCTCGAGCTTGGCTTCGGGCGCCTTCTTTGGCTTGCGGAACAGGGGCCAGCAGTCGTCTTCGATCTTTTTCCACTTCGAGTCGGCGGCGAACGCACCGACCGCGATGAAACAGGCAGCAACAACCAGCACCACGGCCACGCGAAGCGGCTTTGAGCGGGACGAACGGGGGGATGGCAAACGGGATTTCATGTCGGCGGTCACCTCTGCAGTCGGAGATGGGATGCGCGACGTGTCGCAAAGACACATCGGCCAGGCACCGGGACCGGACACCCACGCCAGAGCTGGCATGCAGAAGCCGGGAATCGATGCGTGATCAGTCGGTTTTTGTGGCCACGACCGCGCCACCATACTATGGGTCGGCACAAGCACGGTCAACGGCGGCAGGGGTTGTCAGTGGCGCAAACGGACGACAACGAGGAGCCGAGCAAACGTGGTTCCGCGGCGCTTGGACAGGCCACCACGCACGCGATCGTCGCCGCTGTTGCCGCCGGACTCGCGATCTGGGTCTTCGGCAGCCGCGCAAAGGACGCCGCGCAGGCGCCCGCAGCAACCGAACGCGCCAGCGACGTCGACGATTCCCTGAAAGACGCAGACGCCGGGCCCACGGGACAGCGCAACGCCGCGGACGAAGCGGACGGACTATCCGCTCGTGGCGGAGCTGCCGACGGGGCTGCGCGCGCTGAAAACGCCCCAGATGGCGGTGAGGCAAACGTTAACGACGACCCGGTGCGAATCGTCGCCGATCCCCCGCAACTGCGCGTTTGGCATAACACGCGCATCACCTTGCGAGCCCAGCCGCGCGACGACGAGACCTTTGTTCGCTATGTCTGGCACTTCGAAGACGGCAGCGATCCCGAACAAGGCGAAGTCGTCGCCCATATCTTCCCCGAATCCGTCGCCGACCGGCACGTGACGCTGGAGGCGTGGCGCAACGACAAAGACAAGGTCGTCGTCTCGCGCAAGCTGCCGATCGAGCGCCTGGCCGTCGTCCCCGTGGACGGAGACAGACCGGTCGCCGCAAGAATCCCACGCCCCCGAGGCACGCGTCTGCTTATGCTCGGAGATCCGGATCGCGCAACCCTCGCCGCCGCGTTCAAGCTCATGAAAAGAGCCGGCCCTATCGCCGCGATCGTCGTCTCCGGCAACGCGGAAACAGCGGCCAACGCGCGCCGACAGGCTGTCGAAGAGCAGGTCGATACGCCGATGCTGCACCTGGACGCTCCGACCGGCGACGTCCCCGGGGAAGCCGCCGTCGCACCGACGATCCCCAGCCCGCTGCGCGTGATTCACGATCCCGAGCGCGCGGTCCGCAGCCTTATCGCCGGCGCCGCATCGATCCCGGTCATCGGAAACGCCGCCCTGGTGGCCCACGACAGCCGCTCACTGGCGATCGACGAACGCCAAATGGTGCGCACGATCAAGGCGATGCAAGCGGCGTCGGCTTATCCGGCGCTGGTGATGCTCACGACCTTACCGCTCGCGCCCCTGGTGGATGCGGACGTGGTGGCGCCTTCGGCATACCGACTCTACGAACACGCCCTGCGAAACAAGGCGCGCGCGGTCGTTTCCGCGTCCTCGGGCGTCGCCTTCGATGGTCGCTACGGCGGGGTGGAAGCGGTTGGAATCGGCGCCGCCACGGGCAAGGGCTGCCGACGCCTGCTGGGCCATGACGACTGCCAGAGCCGAACGGTGACGCTGCTCGATGTGCCCAAGCGAGGCCGGGTTCGCGCCCGTCATCTGCGCTTGCCGCAGCTCGTGACCTGGTTGGGCGACACGGAGCTTCCGGCCGAAGTCGGCAAGTACCGTCGATGAGCGGCAACCCAGCCACCGCAGCCGGTCACGGGCTGTCGGTCTACATCCACTTCCCATTTTGCCGGCATCGGTGCGCCTACTGTGATTTCGCGACCGTCGCCGCCAACGTGATCCCGCGCGACACCTACACCGAAGCCATCGTCGAGGAGCTGCGTCTGCGAACCCGAACATGGCCACGCAGCCGGATCGAAACGGTCTATTTCGGCGGAGGCACGCCGTCTCTTTGGGGCGACGCCGGGGTCGGGGCCGTGCTCGATTGGCTCAACGACTGGGGCGGCATCGCCGACGCAGCAGAGATCACGCTCGAGGCAAACCCGGGCGTGACGGACGCCGCGGACTTGCGCAGCTACCTTGATGTTGGCGTCAATCGGTTCAGTGTCGGGGTCCAGGCGCTCGCTGATGAACGCTTGCGCCGCCTCGATCGCGTCCATGACGCAGCCACCGCCCGCCGCACCATCGACACCCTCGCCGACCTGCTGGCGTCCGGTCGCCTGGCAAGCGCCTCGGTCGACCTCATCCTCGGCGGCCCTGGCCAGGACCTGGCGTCACTCCGCAACGACGTGGACATCATCCTCGACGCCGACCTGCCACACCTAAGCGTGTACGCGCTCACGGTCGAAGACGGGACACCGTTGGCTGAACAGGTCGCCCGCGGACTCGCCAAATCGCCCGACGACGGCCTGCAGGCCGACATGCTCGACGCGCTCCCTCGGTGGCTCGCCGACGCCGATTTGCGCCGCTACGAGGTGTCCAACTTCGCCCGCCGCGGGCACGAGAGCCGCCACAACATGGCGTATTGGATCGGTGCGTCCTACCTCGCTGTCGGCGTCGGAGCGCACGGTTTCGAGAGCTTGGCCGGCGGCCCCACGACGACTGAGAGGCTCGGGCGACGCTATGGAAACCATCGGCTGTTGCGCGACTGGATGGCCGATGTGAAGGCCGGCAGGGAGCCCGAAGCGTTCGCCGAGTCCATCGATGTCGATACGCACGTCCACGAACGGTTGCTGACCGGTTTGCGGCTCACCGACGGGTTCGATGTCGCCTCGATGCGCGGTTTTGCCGGAGACAAACGCTGTGATGCCTTGCTCGAGGCCGCCAACGGAATCGGGCGGGCCGGTGGACTCTTCGTCGCCGGGGAGAGGATCCGAGCCACCGCCGATGCGTTCGTGCACCTCGACGGCGTGGTCGTCGCGCTTTCAGAGGCCTGGGACGCTGCCCAGGGCGCCGCAAACAGCGACCGGCATGTCGATTTGTCGGCGCGATGAATCGATCGCGAAGGCGTAGCGTTGACGTCGCTCAGAAAGGGGCAAATGATGCCGACGATGAAGACACTCGCCGTTGCCGTGTTGTGTGGGTCCGCTGCAGCCGTGATGCTGGTCGCCGCGCCGGTGGCCGCCGACTCCGCTGCCGATAAAGAAGCGGTGCGTATCGCCGCAGAGGCCAAGCGCCAATATGCGGCCGGTCGCTACGACGCAGCCGCGCGCCTGTTCAAACAAGCGTACGCCAAGGTTCCCGAGCCAACGCTGCTTTACAACGCGGCCCGCGCGTACGAGCGAGACGGGCGAGGTGCCGAAGCGCTGCCTCTGTTCCGGCTCTATCTCGCCGTCGCAAATCACGACAACCCGGACACGCGGGCCGGTCGCGCCGAGGCCCAGCGCCACATCGTCGCCATCGAAAAGCAACTTGCAGCCCGACAAGCGCGCGAGGCGCGGCAACGGCGCGAGCTTGAGGAAAAAGCGCGGCAAGCCAACAAGCCGCCGCCACCCATGCCTCAGCCCAAGCCGGCGCCGGTCGTGACACCGCCCGAGGTGACCAATCGCAAAGCGGTTCATCGGCCCGATCTGTTCAAGCGCATCTCCAACCCCGGGGGCTGGTCGACGCTCGAGACGGCCGCGGTGATCGTCGGCAGCGTCGGCGCCGTCGCCCTCATCTCCGGAATCGGGATCCACGCGGGTAACGACGAGCTCGACAAGCTCGACGAAAGGCTCGTCGCAGGGCGCAAAGTGATGGATGGCCGAACGTTCTATAGCGGCGTCACGCAAAAAGAGACGGAATCGATCGTCAATTCGTACAACTCGACAGCGGCGACCGCGAACGTGCTCATCTTCGGCGGCCTCGTCGCTGGCGGTGTGGCCGTTTGGCTGTGGACCTCCGACGACGGTGGCGGCAGCGCGCGGGTCAGCGCAAGTCCGACAAACGGTGGCGGCGTCTTCGCCATCAGCGGGAGGTTCTAGCCATGGCCTGCCTGCGCTACTCGACAACAATCCTGGGCCTCGCGGCCATGATCTTCGCCCTGCCCGGATGCGGAGACAGCCGCGACGTGCACGACGCCAACACCTACTACGCGTGCAGCAGCAACGACGACTGCGTGAGCGGATTCGCCTGCGTGTGCGGTTGGTGCCAGCAAATCGGCGCTGAGAAGGTCACCAAGTGTGACGGCGGCGGCGCCGACGCGACCGACGCGGGGTCGACCAAGGACACCGGCGGAACCAAGGACGCGGGCGGCAGCGTCGACAGCGGTCCGCAGGACACCGCGCCGATCTTCAAAGACTGCAACCTCGTCACCTGGGCCGGTTGCGGCGCCGGACAGGGCTGCTACTTCGACCAGACCGAGAAGAAGAAGTTCTGTCGCATCCACGGCTCCAAGAAGCTCGGCGCGGTGTGCAGCAGCGGCAACCAGGAGTGCGGCCGTGAGGGCACGACACCGCTGATTTGCGACGCCGTCGACAACAAGTGCTACGCCGTGTGCCACACCGATCAGCTGGTCTGCCCGGCCAATTCGCAGTGCTTCACGCTTGTCGAGGGCCAAAAAGGACCGCCGCTCCCCGACAAAGCCGGCATCTGCATCCCGAACTGAAGGATGAGCCAGCCCGAGGCTTCGTCATGGGCGCGCGGACAGGACGCGTCCATCGCCTACCACGCCAACCTGCTCGGCGATCCAACGCGGTTGCACGCCTACGATCGTGCGCTTCGCCGGACGAACAGGACGCGCGACTGCTCGTAGACGCAATGCGCCGGACCGGTTTGACGCGGCTCGGGCAGACGCGGCGGGCCCGCTACGAGCATACGTACGACGTTTACCCCGCCGGATCCAAGAAGCCGGTTTTTCGCTGTTTAGAACTCGGAGCGTTACTGGCGGAAAGACAGGCCGGCGCCGACGTAGACGGCATCGCGAACGCCGCCTTCGACGTGTAGACCAAGGTTGTCGCCGAGGTTGGCGAAGAGGCCACCGGTCGCTCGCAACGACGGCCAGATGGGTGACGGCATCCCCGAGTGTCGGCCAACTTCCGGCCAGTGAGGACAGCGTTGCGCCGGCGCGGAGCATGTGGGCAGAACTTCGACGCGCTCGACGTCGCCGGCAGCGATGTTCACGCCGATGCCAAACCGCAGGAGCAGACCGACCGGTCCGATGATCGGGCGCCTGTAGGCGTACTCGAAGGCCAGGTCGATGAACGTGAGGTCGATGTTGTGCCACAGCGGGGTGCCGCTGCCGTCGGCGTTGTACCAGTTGGCGGCGGGAACTTGAGGTGACGCGATACCGATGCGCGCGCCATAGAAATGGCCGGGTGCGGCCGGACGCATCACGGCGATATCGACCGCGGTTGCGACGAGATCGGGGGTGGTGTCAAAGCCGCTGGCGAGCGTCACGACCGAGCGGGGAACAGACAAGCGGCCGCCACCAAGGAAGACCAGGATCGTCTTGGCGTGCACGCGGCGGGCACGACGGCGCGGGCGGCGCGACACGGTAGCGACGGGCTTGCGAACGACCGGCGTCGGCGCGGGTTTGGCGACCGGCGGTTTCGTTTTTGCGACAGGCTTGGGCTCTACCGGCGGCGGTTTGGGCTTTTTCGTCGCGGGATCGCCGGCAGCGGGCGTGGGCGTTTTCGAGGCGCGATCGCCGGGGTCGGTTGCCGTGGGCGCGGGTGCGGTCTTGACGCGTCGCTTGCCCAGCTCTTTGCCCGGCTCGGGTGGCTTTTCGCCGCGCACGACAGGTCGGCCACCGCCGATCGGGGCGTCGATTTCGGTCGGCGGCGGTAAAGCCGTGGCGTCGCTGGCGGAGAGGGCGCAAATCGCGCCAATGGAAGCGGCGACGAGGACGCCAAAAGCGGCGCGCGCGCGCAAAACCCTCGGTGGCATCATCGGCAGGGTCTGTGTCACGGATCACAACGGTATCCCGGCAGCCGTGATCTGGGCAACCGAAGCGCGTGGACATCCAGATCGGATCGGAGTTGTTCGGACGTGAGCGTCGCCGCACTCATCGGCAAT
>CAZLMW010000038.1:26372-64688 GCA_964560875.1 uncultured Enterobacteriaceae bacterium | reverse complement strand
AACGGGATCACATGGCAAGAAAAACGATTCAGCACTCGTGCCCGGCACATCTAGCCTGTCAGCTCGCTGTCCGAGCCGGCTTTGTTCTCGCTGGAGAAGCCCCCCGCAAGCGCACGTTTCAACAGTAATAACAACGACTTTAAATGAAATGTACAGTTCTTATTGAACGCATTTGTCATTGCGCCGCCACGCGATAGGCCCTACGCTGTCTGTTGCATGCGTCTTCTCCCCGTGTAGGTGGTCATGACTACGACGACACCGATGCTCACCACGTCGGTGATACCCCGCGGAATGCGGAGCCGGCTCAAGGCTCATCCGCGTCTGCGCGACCGATTCCCCACCATCCGCCAAATCACGCTGCAGTGGTCGAGCCGTCATGGAACGACCGAGCTCGCAGCGAAGACATGGGTGTTCAAGCCGCACGTGCGCGCGTTGATGGAGTTGGATTGTCCGCGGCGCGGCTGTCTCGACGGCGGCCATGACCTTGAACGCCTTGTGCGTGACGCTTGCACGCAGGGTCGCTCCGAGGTCAGCGGCGTGGATGTGTGCGACGGGTGGCGTAGCGGCACCGATTCGTTCCGACTCGAGCGCTGTGGCTGCACGCTCCACTACAGCATCGCCATCATCTACGACGACGCGAACTGAGTTCGAATCCCGGCCCAGCCTGGCGGCCGACCCCAAGTCAAAGCTTGTGCCCGGGATGCGGTCGGCTCAGGCCGCTTTCTGGCCTTTGACTGTCTCAAACTAATCAATCGATCGATTTGTTTTCACGGGCAGGCCTGCGAAAGGGGCGGTGCAGCTACTCGGCGGGAGCGCACAGGTCGAGGACCGACGGAGCGGCGGTGGGGCTGACGACTCCCTGTGGCGCGCGGACGGTCACGGCCCATCTTGCTCGGTCGCGCGCACCTTCGAAGCGTCTGTAGAAGTCGCAGGTCCGCTCGACATTTGCGGCGAAGAAGGGGCCGCGGCGGAGCATCACGACGCTCAACTCATCGCGCCACGCCAGGACCCATTGCTTGGGATCTGGCCCCGGAACGCGCATGTACTCGGCCAGCCGAAAGATCGCCGAGTCGATGCGGTACTTGTCGTGCAGCGGCTCCGTCGGCTTGCGGCGCAGCATGATTTCAAAGCCGTCGTGGATCACGCCCCCTCCGACAAGTGGCCAACGACCATCGGCAAAAACGCGTCGACCCGGCACGCGCCAGGCGATGTATCCGCCCCAGCCGTCGGGGTTGAAGAGGCGGCCATCGAGTTTGGTCTCGCGGAGAAAGGCGGTCGAGTCGATGGGAAAGGCAGCTGCGACCAATGGCCGAACGCGCAACGCCGCGCGCGCGCCGGTTCCATATTGAAAGACGACGAAAACGACGGCGATCCAAGGCAACAAAGCGCGGACTCGTGCGGCAAGGAGCCCAGCAGGTTCGACGCGCGACATGAACGCGCGGGCGATGAGCAGCATCGGGATGAACAGGAACACGGTCATCCGTCGGGTGAGCGCTGCGTGGGCCAGGGCGAAGGCCGCGACGAGCACGCCCGGGAAGTCGTGAACAGGTGCCGATGACGTGCCACTGGGGTCGCTTGCGCCCGCGCAGTCTTCGGAAGGCGCCCGGAGTTGAAGCGCGGCGACGGCGATGACGGCGACAACCAACAGGCCCCAGACGATCAGCACGCCGGGTCGGGATACCCAGACATCCGCGCGTAGCAGGGGCCACCATTCGAAGGAGAGCTCCTTGTTGATGGCGGGTGTCGACAAGGCATACGGGATCAACAGCACGTGTGCGGGTTGAATCATCGCGCCGGCGCCCGTCGCTGCGACGCGCTTGGCCCACACGGATACGGTCGCTCGATCACCCCGACCGGAGACGGCCGCGAGCACACGCCCCACGAGGAAAAGGCCGGCATAAGCTGGCGCAATCAGGACGCTCGCGTGGGCGTTGCCCCACACGACACAGGCGATGAACAGGGCGACGAGGCGCTTGTTTTCGTTCTTCTTATGGCAGCTCTCGAAGCCGATTCCGATGACCGCGAGGGCGAACAACCATCCGGCGAGGTGGGGGCGTAAGACCGCGTGCGGCTCAACCACGATCCACCACAGGGCCGCGGCGACGACGGCATCTCCGGCCGCGATGCCTCTGCGCACGAAGACCACGTAGACGAGCACGATGGATGCGGCTCCGATGAGACCCCCGAGGGCACGCAAGCCATTGAGACCCGCGAACGATTCGACGGCCGCGAAGATGACCTGCAGGAGCCATTCGTGCTGCACACCGCCGGGCTGGGCGTTGTACGTGAACGGGTCGTCAGCCGGCAGCAAGGCCAGGTTGTCGAGCATCCAGCGCCCGATGTTCAGGTTCCAAAACAGGTCGCCGTCGGTGATCGGCGCCATCGTGTAGAGCCCGGCCAGCGCGGCGAGCAGGTACAGCGCCAATCGCGGGTTCATGACCGGTCGGGAGCGAACGCGGCGCGACGAATCGGGTCGTCGTTGTGCCGGAAGTAGAAGTCGTTGTGCATCGTCCACAGCCGCTTGCGAGCCGCGAGGTCAAGTTCGGGGAGCCGGGCGATGGTGGCGTCGAGCATGCCGAGGTAGTCGGGGACGGTTGCGCCGCGCTCGGCGAGTTGAGCCATCACGGCGTTGTCCCAGGCGAGCACGAGACCCTGCGTGTCGCCGAAACGTACGGCGAGGGTCGGAACTCGGCCCCGCGTCAGGTGCATGGCGGCTTGGCTGAAAGCGAGATGAACGCCTCGCTTGCGGACCACGTAGTCGAAGGTCGGGTGTTTTTCGTGCCCGGGCCGGCCGCGCTTGACGATCGGCTGGCGCGCGATGTGCTTGTCGGTCAGCCCGTTGGCCTCGATCACGGTGTGCGCTTTGCTGTGCCACGCGAGTCGCGCCTGGCTGCCGATGATCAGCACCTTCACCGGGACGCCGGCGAAGAACGGGCGGAGCTTGCGACCCATGTCGGCGGTCAACTCGGCAGGTGATTGGCCACCGAGGGCGGCGGGACGCGCGTGATAAAAGTCCCACTCGTCGGCCACGCCGGACACGATTTCGGTGCCGGACACAGGCGGAGCAATGGCGAGCACCGCGGCGACAACGATCGCGGCGGCTGCGGCGCGGTGGAGCGTGACGGCAGGTAGCAGTTGGTCGAGCTCACCCTCGAGGGACCAGAGCAGGATCGGCGTTACCGGCACGAGAAAGCGGGCAAACATGAAGTCCCCGCCGACGCGCGCGACGTAAAGGAAGTAGAAGACGCCGATTGCCGAGGCGAGCGCGAGGTCGGGCCGGCTCCGAGCGGCGTCGACACGGCCCCGCGCGACACGCACGACAAGCAGCAAGGGGCCGAGGGCGATCAACGGATAGCGCTGCAGGAACAACCAAACGTAGGCCAACCCCTGGTCCCACCACGCGACGCCGGCGCTCTTGGCGTGCGCGGTGTTGGGAACGAGCTCGCCGTAGAACGAGTAGCGGAAAAGAAGATGCGGCAGCCAGAGGACGGCGAACCCGGCGATGATGGCGGCACCGGCTGCGATGGGACGGTCCGCCTGCCAGAGCACGTAAAGCCCGCAAAAAAGCGCGATGAGCGGCGCGTCGGGTCGGGTGAGGGCCGCCAATCCGAGCAGCAGTCCGGTTCCGAAAGCGCGCCGGACAGTGACCGGGCCGTGAACGAGGGCGACGAATGCGCCGGTGACCAGGGCGGTGTACAGCGCCGTCTCCAGGCCGCTGGTCGCATACACCCAGACGTCCCGGTGAAAGGCGAGCGCGACGCACGCGAGCGGAATGGTGGCGCGCGCGACTGTGGGCGACGAGTCGGGTGCGGTCGCTCGGAAGCGGACGTGCAACATCCAGAGCAAATTCGTGCAGGCGACCATTGCGATGATCGACAAGATGTTGGCGAACGTCTCCACATCGGCGCCGAAGACGAGGCCGAGCGCGCACCACAGGGTCCACAGGAAGTTGCTGTATCCCTCGACCGGTTCGCCGGGATTGAAGACCAGGCCGTTGCCGGCGACGAGCTGTTCGGCGTAGCGAAACGTGATGAACGCGTCATCGCACGCCCACGCGAAGGCATTGGCCGCCGCGAGCACGACGATCGCAGCGCCGAGCGCAAGCAGCTTGTCGACGTGCGCCTTCATGGCCGGCCAGCGCTGGGCGGATCGAATGGATGGAGCGAGACGGTGATCTGCCCCTCGGCTGGCGGCCGCGCAAAATGGTCGGCGAGGTAGCGCGCCGACGCGAACGTGACCGTGTCGACGGCCGGGGTCTTGGTGTACGGGTCACACACGCCGGGGATGCTGGCGCAATCGAGCCCGCGGTAGAAGAGCGTGCATTCCACGTGGCGCGTGTCTGAGAGCAAAAGGTCGAGTTGATCCGGCGGATAGCGGCCAGGCGTGACGTTGCTGGACTCGCCCCCGAACAGCGCCCATTCCGTTCGCGCATCGGCGCCGGGGCCTCCCGCCGCGACGAGACTGACTACCGCACACTTGGAATGATTACGGGCCGTTGCGAGAAGGATGCGAGCCTCGATCTGTTGGTTGCGCGCCATCGGACGACCCCACGGCGGATCGTAGTCGGAGGTGGCGCCGGGAAAGATGACCATCGAGACCCCGGCCGCCGCCCAGATGCCAAGGCGCGTGCGCCCCGATTGAGACGCCCACCACGTCGATTCGCAGATGGATGCGGCGAGATCCGTGCACAAGATGACGCAGAGTGGAGCGAAAACAGCCGCGTATCGGTACAGCTCGTAGTGTTCGATGGTGATGCCGTGGCCGGCGACGAAATACACGCGATACAGCGCGACCGTTGCAACCCCGATTCCCAAGACGGCGAGCGGCGCCAGGGCGATGCGTACAAAGGCGGCAAGCAAAAGCAGTCCGATGCCGACCGGCATGGCGGTTCCCACGAGAAATCCCGGCAGCCAAAGCAACGACCTGCCGAGGTCTTCGCCCTGCATCGCGCGGACGGCGTAACACCAGTGTTCGTGGCACATCGGCTCAATGGCGCGACCAAGAACGGGCAAAATGAGCCAGCCGGCCACGGCGACGATTGCGGCGATCAATACCTTGCGCGTTGGCGTCGACGGAATGCACGCGAGGTTGACGGCGCCAAAGCGATCCCAGGCGAGCGCGGCTCCGACGGCGGCTCCGATGGCGATCGTCTCCGTGCGCGTGCCCCACAGAAGCACACTGACAGCAGCGACGAGCCCAATTCGCGCGGCGATTTTAAGACGAGGCTCGTCACGACCCTTGTTTTCGGCGTATTCAGCAGGTCGTCCCGCAAACAGGCCCGACGCGACGAGCATCATGACGTACACGATGACAAGCCCGGCCGGGAGTTCGGACGTGCTGGTCTGCAGCGCGTTGCCGTTGAACGCGAACAACGCCGTCATCGCGATGCCGATGGCCATTCCGCCGCGGGCGATCGACCAGGCCGCGAAGAGCAGACTCGAGACGACCCAGAGCGCGACATTGAGACCGGCCAGGTGCGCGATCGAGTAGCCGTGTCCCCCGGTTATGGCATTCGCCACCGAAGCGTGGTTGGGACCGGCGTGAATCCCATGGCCGTAGAGCGCTTCGATTCGGGGGCCTGTGCCGCCTTCCTGCAGTGAGTTGACCCACTGAATCGGCAGCCCTTCGCCGCGAAACCAAAGCAGGACCACGCAGCCCGCGACAAACGCGATCAACGCCGGAGCGCGGCAGGGAACGGCGACGAAAAACAGGGCGATGGCGAGGATGTTCAGCGCAAGCCACGGCACGTGTCGGCCCCAACCGTATTCCTGCGGCGTGGACCAGGTCGCTTGTTTGGCCTGGGGGGCGGCGCTTACTGGCGGTGAACGCTTGGGCGTTTCTTTCTTGGCGGCTGCGGCGGCGACGAAGGGCACGTGGCCAGGCTGTTTTTGCCATGCGCGAAGGTCTGCAAGGACGGCACCGATCGCATCCAAATCGGGTTTGACGTCGGGCGCCGGTTGCACCGCGTAGAGTTCCGTCGCGTATTCGCTTGGTTTGCCGGAGCCGTAGCGCACCTCGACCCGGGTCTTGGAGCCGTCGTCGCGAGCCAGGTCGATGCGGATGAATTCCAGCTTGCGATCCCAGCTGGTGACCCGCCATTGCGCCTTCTCCTCGCCCCCGCGTGAACCGACAACGTCGCCGGCTTTCCAGGGCAATGGCGCGGGTGCCGCGAGCGCGCTTGCAGAACTGCACAAGCCGCAAAACATGCAGACGGCGCACACGATGGCCAAGCGGTGGGGCATGGAGGCAGCATCGCCGCGCAACGTCGCGGTGACAACCGACGCGGCGTTGCGCATACTGCCGCCCCCGATCGCGGAGCACGCCTGAAACGCTCGGTTTTGCGGCGCTCTCGACGACGACAGCACGCCCTTTCGGCCCAACCGCCCAGCCTCCGCCACTGCCGCCCTGCTCCCATGTTGACCGATTACGCGCAACGCATTCGCAAACGCCTCGCCGTACCGCCATCGCGCCTGACCTGGCTGTACACCGCGATCCTCGCCGCATTTGTCGGGGCATTTGTCGTCGGCGCGAAGCTGCACAAGGTCGTGCGCCTCAGCGAAACCACCGACGGCAGCTCCAACCTGCCCGAGCTCGCCGTTTGGCTGACCGTCGTGGCATCGGACCTGTTGTTCGTCGTCTTCTGGACCATGCTTTGGACGTGGGCGCTGCACCTCGCGGCCGGCTGGCGAAAGAAGATGGCCGCCGCGCTGATGCACTTCGCGACGATGATCGTGCTGCTCTTCCTCGTGACCGAGCACGGGTCTTTCCTCGCCACCGGCGCCCTGCTCGATTACGACTTGCTGACGTACTCGATCAAACACCTCGCCGCGATCCGCAAGGTAATCGCGAGCGAGATGGGTACAGCGACGTGGTTGGCGCTGGGTTCGATGATCGTGATCGCGATGCTGCCCATCGCCCTGGTGCCGTTTCGCAAAGCCAGCGCTGCAACCGACCGCCAGTGGCCGCGCGCCGGGCTGGCGATGATCATCGCCGTCATCGGCATCAGCGTTGTCTTGCGCGCCATGACCGCGACGTTGCCGCTGCCCGGAAAGCTGCAAATGGTGCGCAACAACCCCATCTTCGAGCACATCGAGGACGCCGTCGCCGCGGCTGTTAGCGACGTGCCCACCGAAAAGCTCGCCCAAAAAGAAGTCCAACCCCTCGTCGTCGTCCGCACGCCGCGCACCAAGAAACACAACGTCGTGCTCGTGGTGCTCGAATCGGTCCGTGCACAGGCGACGACCATGGACAACCCGAAGCTGCTCACGACGCCCTTTCTCAACAAGCTCGCCCAGCAGGGAACCCGCGCACAATTCGCGTACACCGTGGTGCCGCACACAACCAAGTCGCTCGTGCCGATTCACTGCGGCATCTACCCCAAGCAGGTGCCCGACTTCGACGAAGCCACACCCGGCGCCCTCCCCAGCGAATGCCTCGCGAAGGTGCTGCGTCGCAACGGGTACGCCACGCACTTCATCCAAAACCCCGAGACGGTCTTCGAACGGCGCCGCGACCTGATCAAAGCGTTCGGTTTCGAGTCGATGCGCGGCCACGAGGACATGCCGCAACAAGGCATGCAGTACGTCGGCTACTTCGGGTACGAAGACGACGTGATGGTCAAACCCGCGATGGCGTGGGTCGACAAGCAAAAGGGCCCGTTCTACCTGGCGTATCTCAACGTCGTGTCGCACCACCCCTACGAGGTTCCGCGCAGCTTCAAAAAGCGCGACTGGGGCGCCGGCAAGAAGCTCAACAAGTACTACGACTCGATCGCCTACACCGACCGCTTCCTGTCCAAGATGTGGAAGGGCTTCGAAGAGCGCGGTTTGCTCGACAACACCGTGTTTGTGTTCATCGGCGACCACGGCGAGGGCTTTGGCGAGCACGGCCGTTGGCAACACGACCAGACCATCTACGAAGAGGGTTTGCGGGTGCCGTTGCTCGTGGTCGGGCCCGGCGTCCCCAAGAACAAGGTGCAAAAAGGGCTTTGGCAGAACGTCGACGTGCTGCCGACCGTGCTCGATGCGCTGGGTCTTGAAGTCGCGGCGGGCGATCTGCCCGGCAAGTCACTGATCGCCGGAAAACCGCACGACCGGATCTACAACGCGTGCTGGCGCAAGGAGCGGTGCCAAGCGTTGCGCATCGGCGATATGAAGTACATCCACCACTACAACAAGCGCGATCCCGAGGCCTTCGACATCGGAAAGGACCCGCTCGAGAAGGTGGATTTGTTCAAGTCCAAGGCGATCCCGGCCAAAGAGGTCAACGCGCGAATCGCCGAAATGAAGTCATGGGCTGACGGCGTCAACGACAAGTACAAGGCCCAGGAACAGCGTCGCAAGCACCCCTACATCAGCACGAAACCGCCGGCGAAAGTGCAGTTCACGGCTGACATCAAGTTCGACGAGATGATCCGGCTTGTCGGCTACGACATCGAGCGCACGCGGCTGGCCGACGGCGAAGCGACGTGGATCGTGTACTACTACGAGGTGCTCAAAGACCCCGGACCGGGGTGGAAGATCTTCGTGCACGCCCACGGGCCGACGTTCCGCGGCAAGCGCAAGATGATTCACGGCGACCATGTGCCGGTGGAAGGCAGCTACCCGGTGTCGGAGTGGAAGAAGGGCCAATACATCACCGACCGCCACTGGCTGCGCATGAAGCCGGGCTTCCCGTCAGGCGACTACCGGGTCAGCTTCGGCTTCTACAACCCCGACAAGAAAAACCGCCGCGCAGTGCCCCGCGGGACCGGAGCGACCATCACCTTCAGCCGATCCGTGCTGCTCACGACGCTGGACGTGGTCAACCCGAAGCATCCACGCGAGCCGAAGAAGACAGCGTACGAGAAGCTCAAACCGGAGCTGAAGGAGCTGGTGACCAAGACGCGGCCGGTCGGGATTCCGTCGATGCCAACCGTCACGTTCGCCGATGTGATGCAGCTGCTGGGCGTCGACAACTCGGTGCGGGAGGTCCATCTCGGCGATAAAGTGACCTGGACCTACTACTACAAAGCGCTCAAGAAGGTGCCGCGCTACACGGGCATCTTCACGCACGTTTTCGGACCCAACGGCAAGACCTCGCACTACCACAACGCGGTCCACACGCCGGTCAAGGGCGGCTTCCCCGTGCACGAATGGCGGCAGGGCGACTACATCGTTGATCCGCACATGTTCCACATTCCCAAGCACTTCCCGCCCGGCGAATACCAGGTGTGGCTCGGCTTCTGGGACCCCAACATGAACAAGCCGCGCAACCGCTACATCCCGACGATCGACGGCAAGAAGACCGGCAACGAATCGCGCATCCTGATCGGCACGATCAAGGCGTTGAAGGCGCCGAAAGACCGCAAAGAACCCGACGCCGAGGGTGCTTCGAAAGACACCGCCAAGCCCGCAGTTGAGCCAGCCGTCATCGACAAGATCAGGGTCGAACCACGTCGCGGCGAGTCGGTTCGAGGCCGGTAGTCCAGAGCCACTCAGACTCTAGTGCCAGCTGCGGATGCCGATGATCGGGCCGCCGAACACGGAACGGCCGACGTCGATGCGATCGTAGCCAGCGTAGACCTCGACCGTGCCGAGGATGATGCCGGCGTGGGCCTTGAGGTGGGTCACAAACGCTTCGCCGAGGCCGCCCATGTCGATGCTCGCCGAGATGATGACCGGCTTGGCCACGTAGAGATCGAGGCCGTAGGTGAAGTTGAAGCCGACATCGGTCTGGATGTCATCGTTCATCACCCGCACGCCGAGCCCCGAGTGAAACTGCACCCACGGGTTCTGCGCGAAGATGAACGAGACGTTGACGTCGCCGAGCCACAAGCGGTCGGAGACGTTGCCGGTGAGAAACTCGCTGTAGAGCGTCCATTCCGTTTCGAGGCCGATGCGTTGCGACGATGACAGCCGTCCACCAACCGTGAGTCGCGACAGATCCGGGCCGAGCCAGCCGCTTTCGAGCCGCATGCGCAGGGCCCCGCCACCACCGAGATAGGCACGTCCGGTTGCGTCCTTGCGCGTGTGCCCCATGTCGGCGAATCGCACGTAGCCATCGATGCCGTTGGCATAGGGCGCGGCTGGGAACGCGTAGGTGCGGCCAAACCTGTCGCCGGTCAGCGTGTGCGGTAGCCACCAGGGCGCGGTGAAGATGTACAACGCGATGATCGCGCCAAGGCCGTCGTCGTTGCTGTTGGAAGGCTGGTAGTTGCTGCGCGGCTGCCGAGCGGTGTTGGTCTTGGAGGGTCGTGGCCTGCGCACCTCGCGGCGCACGTCTTTGAGCTTGCCGGCGTGTGCGGGGGCGGCGAGCAGGCCGGTAGCGACGAAAGCGAAGGCGGCGATGACGGCCGAGAGGCGCGTGGCGGCAAAGGACATCGCCTGGCGTGTCATCTTGTGACTGGGTGTCATGTATGACTCCGGGGGCTGGTGGTGCATCCCGCGCGGCTCCAACGTCTCGGGTCCCGATCTATTCGATCGATCGTGGCGCTTGGATCGGCAGCGGTCAGGCCGCCAGGTTCGCAAAGGACGGCCACGCCCTGCCCGCTTTGAAGCGTCCGCGATCGTCGCGTCGCAGCTCGGCCATCGCCACCGTGGGGTCGTGCGTGAAAAAGAGGCGCGCGCCGCGTCCGATGAGGTCGCCGAGCAGCTTGGTTTTTTCGTCGATCAGCAGCTCGGCAAAGCGGTCGTACCCCATCGTGATCGGCAGGTGCACCCACGGTGAGCCGGGGACCAGGTCGCCGCAGAAGAGAATCGGACCCGAGCTTGCTGCGATCTCAGTGAGCATCAATCCGGGCGTGTGCCCGTCCGAGTAGTGGAGCCGATAGCCCGACCCGAGGACATCGCTGGTGGGGCCGTCTGCGATCGCGAGGCGTCCGGAGGCCTCCAGGAGCTGTTGAAGTCGCGGGATGAACGACGCCCGATCACGCGGATGCGGATTGCAGGCCCGTTGCCACGCCCGCTGGCCAACGAGGTAGGTGGCATTGTCGAACAACAGGTCGCTCTGGGCCCCTTCAGTCCACCCTGTAAGCAGTCCGCCCGCATGGTCGAAATGCAGATGACTGAGCACGACGACGTCGATGTCCGTATGCGAAAAGCCGGCGTCTTCAAGGTTTTCGAGCAGCACATGGCGATCTTCGAGCACCCCAAACCGATCCCGTAGCTTGGGCTCGAAGAAGGTGCCGATGCCGGTCTCGAACAGCAGCAGGCGCCCATCGTCTTCGCGCACCAGGAGGGCCCGGCAGGACAGCGGGATGCGGTTGCGGTCGTCCGGCTCGATCCAGCGCGTCCACAACGCCTTGGGGACGTTGCCGAACATGGCGCCCCCGTCGAGGCGTTGGCTGTTGCCGTCGATGCTCCAAAGCTGCATGGAATCTCCAAGTTGCGGGCGAAGGTTCAGAAAGGCGAGTCGCCCTGGATCGTGACGCGATGTAAACGGCGGTGGCCGATGTAGTCGTTGACCGGCCGGTGCTGTGTGCAGCGGTTGTCCCAAATGGCGACCGAGCCGGGCTGCCACGCGAAGCGGACGGAGAATTCCGGCGTCTCGCAGTGGTCGCACAGCATGGCGAGCAGCGCATCAGACTCGCCGCGGTTGAGCTCGACAAAGCCGGTGGTGAACAGGCGGTTGACGAACAGCGCGCGACGACCCGTTACCGGATGGGTCCGGACAGCGGGGTGCGTGACTGGAGGGTTGGCCTGCACTGCGGGCTGCAGGCGTTGGCGGCCACCGGGTTCGGCGAGGCTTTCCTTGAAGCCGTGCGCGAAGTCATGGACCGCGTTGAGACCGTCGACGAGCTTCTTGATCGGATCGGACAGCGCGTCGTAGGCGGCGTACATGCTCGACCACATCGTATCGCCGCCGCACGAGGGGACCACCACGGCCTGCAGCACAGTGCCCATCGGCGGGCGCGGCTGAAACGTCATATCGGTGTGCCAGGTGTCGATCTTGGTCGGCTTGTCCTCGGTGTGTTCGAGCACGGTGACGGCGCCTTCGAGGACCGGATATGCGGGGTGCAGCGCCGCTTCGCCGAATCGCTTGGCGAGGGCAAGTTGATCGCGCGGGGCGAGGTGCTGGTCGCGAAAGAAGATGACCAGGTGATCCAGGAGCGCCTGCTGGACGACTGAAAAGGTAGCGTCGTCGAGATCGGCGAGCGAGATGCTGCGGAGCTCGGCCCCAAGAAACGGAGAGAGGGCTGTGACGTCAGTGGTAGGCAAGGTTTGCTTCATGGCGGCGAAGACCCGGAGATACAGAGCACAACTGCCGGCCAGTATTCGTCATGTAAAGGTTTGGTCAACGGTGCATGAATCGACCGCCGAAGTGTTTAGCTTGGTTTTCTCATCACAGAGGGAAGGTATGGCGTTCAAGGTGCAAGTCATGTGGCGAATGCGAGGTGCAGGAGTGGCAGCGTCACTTCAAACCGAGGATTCGCCGCGCGAACGGATGTGAGTTGCCAGATGTGGTACGTCGACCACATCTGGCAAGGACGCAGATTGGGCGTCAGACCGACCGACGTGTTGAGAAAGCCGGGCCAAGGTGTGCACCCGATGGACGTAGGCATGAAACCGAAATCTAAGCGCCGATTCTCCGCGCCGCTCGCAGCGTTCTTCGCCGTTGTCTTGATCGCCGGACCCGCATTTGCTGGCTGGCAACGGGTCAAGCGAGACGACGGTGTGACCGTCTATATGAAGGAGAATCGCCGGTCGGGCCTGCCGATCGTTCGCGTGACGACCCGGATCGACGCAAACATCGCCGAGGTGCTCGCCGTCCTGTCGGACATCGACAAGGCGTGCAAGTGGGCAGGCCGTTGTGCAGAGGCGCGGATTCTCAAGCAGGTCGGGCCGTTCCGACATCGCATTTACCAGCGGCGGTCAGGGCCTTGGCCGGTGAGCGACCGTGACTTCGAGCTGGCGACGCGGGTGATGATCAGCAAGCATGGCAAAGAGGTCACGCTGAAGTTCCGCAACGTGAAGGCGTACAGCATCAAGCCGAAAGATGGCGTGGTTCGCATGCCGACGATGCGTGGTCAGTACGTGCTCCGCTGGGCGGGGCCAAACGTAACCGAGTACGATTTTCGCGTCGAAGCCGACCCCGGCGGCTGGATTCCGCGATGGGTCTACAAGTGGGCTGCGCGGAGTGGGCCGTTCGATTCGGCGCGCGCCTTGCGAAAACGAGTCCCGAAAGTGCGCGGCCAATACAAGGCGTTCGTCACGCGGTTCGACGCGATCGCTGCGAGCATGAAAAAGCCGCGGCGCGGCCGAAATAGCGGAGTGACGTTCCGCACCGCCCGAAAACCCGGGCTCAGAAGTGGATCTGCGCGCTGAGACCCCGGTAATTCGGGCCGATCGCAGGGAGCAGGCGCGCTTGGCTGGGTTTGCTGTCGGGCTCGCTGAGCATCATGTACACGCCCGCCCCGGCAGCGGCGACGCCAACCCCCATGAGGCTGTAGGACACGAGTTTGTTGGTGGCGACGATGTCCTTGTCAGCCTCGAGCTCCGAGGCGCCGCCTTCATAGACGTATTTCGACTCGTCGATCTCGCCCTCGGCTCCAAGGGTCTGGACCAACCAGACGACGCCGGTGATCGCGATGACACCACCGCCTGCAGCGAGCCCGAGGGGCATTGGGGACGACCCGGCTTCGGGCTGCTTCGTGGCGGCGACAACGGGCGCCTTGGTGGCGGGAGCGGGTCGAGGGGTCGCGACAACGGGCGCGGGTTTTTCGGCCGGTTTGGACAGCCGCGCGATCCGTTCCTTGGCGTCTTTTTTGAGCTTTTCGTTGTCGGTCCGTTCCAGGAAGCGCTCAAAGCAGTGCACGGCCTTGGCGCTGTCGCCCGCCTCCTCGTAGGCGCGTCCGGCGTTGCGGATCCGAATCAGGCGCCTGGGATCGAGCGCATAGGCCTGTTCGAAGAGCTCTGCCGACTCGCGAAACTGCTTTTTGGCGAACAGCTTCGCGGCCTTGTTGGACATCTTCCGCGCTTCACGTTTGAGCGCCTTGGTGCTGACGCCGGCGTTGGCCCGCCCGGGAAGAATGCAGACCGTTGCGGCCATAACGACGGCCGCCAGGGCCAGCGCAACAACGGTCCGGGTCGGCAACCGACTGAATTTGATAGGGATCGCTTCCATGCCGCCTCGATGATGCGCCGCAGTACACGGGCAAGTATGCCGTACTGCCGCCCGTTCTTCATGCACGCTCATAATTGAACCAATCCCAGTTGTGCTACGTTCCGCCGGCCCGTCGTCCTACCCCCTGGGAGTTGCCATGGCGTCCTTCACACTCTTCGACAAGACCGTCTACACCGGAATCGAGCCGAAGGATGTTGGGCGCAAAAAAGGCCCCCACGTTGCCAGCCCCGTCGACGGCGTCGAGTGGCAGGTGCTCACCGATTCCGGCATGCGCATGAGCTGCACAGGTTTCGGAGCGTTGCTGCAATGGCGTCATCCGCGGGTGCCGATCAAAGCGGTCAGCCACAAGGGTCAGCCGTGGCGCAAGTACACGGGTTTCCGACGTCAACTCGAGCGCGGTTTGCGGCCCGAGATGGCCTTCGACAGCGCCGACTGGCTGGTCGAAGAGCTCCCTGACGAAGGCGAATAAGCACCGCCGTCCCTACTAGAATCCGGCTCCCCAGCGTTTATGGGGAACGCCGATCGCGCATGATCTGCTGCGCGGCCTCTCGGTCTGCGCAGACGTGTTTGACATGGGCGACCGGTGGTGAAAAACGATGCAGGACGGCGCGACGATTGACCCGGCGCGACGGAGGAGACGATCATGGATAAGAGCGGCAAGGGCGCGCACACCGGCGGAACCGGGCACCGGATCGCGGACATCCTGGCGGGCAAGCCTGCTGTTGGCAGCAACGTCACGATCAAGGGCTGGGTGCGCACACGACGCGACTCCAAGGCGGGCATCAGCTTCATCGCCGTGTCCGACGGTTCCTGTCTGGCGACACTGCAGATCGTGGCGGGCGGCGAGCTGACGAACTACGAATCAGAGCTCAAGAAGCTGACGACGGGATGCTCGATCGTCGCCAAGGGCGAACTCATCGCGTCCAAGGGCAAGGGGCAAAGCGTCGAGCTGAAACCCTCATCGGTGGACGTCGTCGGCTGGGTGGACGACCCGGATACCTATCCGATGCAGCCCAAACGGCACTCGATGGAGCACCTGCGAGACAACGCACACCTGCGAGCGCGCACCAACCTGGTCGGGGCGATCACGCGGGTTCGAAACTGCCTCGCCCAAGCTGTTCACCGGTTCTTCCACGAGCGCGGCTTCTACTGGATTCACACGCCGATCATCACGGCCAACGACTGCGAAGGTGCCGGCGAGATGTTCCGCGTGTCGACCCTCGACCTGGTCAACGTGCCGCGGACCGACAAGGGCGACGTCGATTTCAGCCAGGACTTCTTCGGCCGGGAAGCGCATTTGACCGTGTCCGGGCAGCTCAACGTCGAGACGTATTGCCTCGCGATGAGCAACGTCTACACGTTCGGGCCGACGTTCCGAGCCGAAAACAGCAATACGCGGCGCCACCTGGCCGAGTTTTGGATGATCGAGCCGGAGATCGCGTTCGCGGATCTGGCCGATGACGCCGACCTGGCCGAGGAGTTCCTGAAATACATCTTCGCGGCGGCGCTGCAGGAGTGCGGGGCCGACATCAACTTCTTCAACCGCTTCGTGCACAAGGGCGTTCGCAAGCGGCTCGAGGAGTTCGTGGCGTCAGATTTCGAGCGCATCGAGTACGGCGACGCCATCGCGATGCTCGCCAAGGCAAAGAAGGCCAAGTTCGAGTTTCCCGTCTCATGGGGCATCGATCTGCAGTCCGAGCACGAGCGGTGGTTGACCGAAGAGATCGTCGGCAAGCCGGTCGTCGTCGTCAATTACCCCAAGGACATCAAGGCGTTTTACATGCGCCTCAACGACGACGAGAAGACGGTCGCGGCGATGGACGTGCTCGCGCCCGGCATCGGCGAGATCATTGGAGGGAGCCAACGCGAAGAGCGCTTGGACGTGTTGGACGCGCGCATCACCGAGATGGGGCTGCCGCTCGACGATTACTGGTGGTACCGCGATCTGCGCCGCTACGGGACCATTCCCCACGCCGGCTTCGGGCTCGGGTTTGAGCGAACGGTGCAGTACGTGACGGGGGTGGACAACATTCGCGACGTGATTCCGTTCCCGCGGACGCCACGAACCGCAGAATTCTAGAGCTGCCCGATTCTAAAACTGCCAGGTTCTAAAATCATCGGCGTCTTTGCGCGATACTGGTCGCGATGAGCGATTCTGCAGATGCCAAGTGCGCGCTCGTGCGCATCGCCATAGTTGGCGCTGTCGTGGCGTCAGCGATCGTTGTCTACCCATCGGAATGCCGCGCGGCCGAGCCAAGCGCAGACGTGCCCGTCTTCCAGGTGCGGGCGATGTGCAGCGGACGACAGCGCATGGGAAACGGCTTCGTCACGGGCGGTTGGCGGGCGCCGGGCGAGAAGGCGGACGACGCTTCAAAGGGCCCACGAGCGCAATTCGTCACCGCGCTGCACGTGATTTGGGGGTGCGAAGTCGTCGAGGTCTACGAGGTGGACTGTGCGGCGGCCGGCAGCAAGGAGTTGGTGTTCAGCCTCACCGCCGAGAGCGGCGTGCGCGGACATCCGGGGCTGGATCTCGCCGTCTACAACCTGCCCACCAAGCTGGCCAACCGGTACAAGGAACAGCTTTCGCGCGTGCAGTTGGATGCCAGACCGCCCAAATCGCGTGGCCAGGTCCGGATCGCCGGAACGTCCGTGGCGAGCGTGTGCGCCGAAGGGCTCGGATTCGTGCTCGGTCAGACGACGGTCGCCGGGCTCGCCGCCCACATCGCGCGGGGCAACACGGCGCGCGACAAGAAGCTGCGCGGGTCGATGAAGGGCAAGACGCGCATCTTGCAGTACTGGGGTTCGGCTACTGCAGGGACCTCCGGTGCACCGATCACACGATCGGACCGGCCAGGCGAGGTTGTCGGCGTTCACCAGGGCGGGATGCGGGGCGAAAACGTTGGCTGGGCGATTCTGCTCGACGCGCAAGCCGTGACCGACGAACAGGCGTGGATCCCGTGGCGGCCCGACAACCGTGCGACTGGGTTTATCGCGCCATCGCTAAGCCAGAGCACCGCGGGGGTCGACGCGCGCGTCCTCGACGAAGCGAAACGGTGGCAATCCGACCAATCGCTGGTGAGCATCGGGCTGCGCATGACCGCCCTGGGACACGGTGGCGGCGATAGCGGTCTTGCCTTCGCCACGGAGCCCCGGATCGCCCTGTCGTCCGAATGGATCGAATTTCCGCAGCCGGGCCACGACATGTCGATCGCCGGCCGAATCGCACTTGGATACGCGACCGCCACGGTTTCACGCCGCTATCTCGGCCCGGACGGAGCGCTCTTCGACGAAGTGGCGGGAGACTTCAGCGCGCTGAACATCGACGCGGGACTCGAGCTGCGGTTGCGAAGGCGCGAGCGGGTGCGACCGATCGTTTACGTCGGCGTGAGGGCGTCGAACCAAACCAACCCGACGGCCGACGGTGCGGGAGACGAAACGACCGTTTTCGGCTTCGCTGCAGAGATTCGCGCGGCCATTACGCCGGTCAGCGGCTACCACGCGCTCGCGATCGGCCTGAGCATCGTGACGGAAGAGGGCCCAAACCCAAACTGGACACTGACCGGAATCGGAGCTGACGTGGTCGGCGCCGCGGACGAACGTCGCGTGCATGTCGGGCTCGGGATCGCCTATGAGTACTAGCTCCGCCTCGCCGCCGAACCTCTCGATGCGCCTCCAGCTGATCGCGGTGATGGGCGTCCTCGTGGCCGCGCAGTTGACGGGTTGTGCCGCTGACGCCGGGAGCATGGAGCTGCCCGGAGGCGCTGTCTCCTACGACGCGGGCGCCGCAGACGCGGCAGGGTTTGCCGACGGCTGTTTGCCCAACGGTTGTGCTCCCGACGAAGAGTGCATCGCCGACGAGTGCGTGGCCGTCGATTGCAGCGAAAACGTGACCTGCAGCGAAGCCGGGACGATGTGCGACACGCTCGCCAAGGCTTGTTATCCGACCAACGGGGCGTGCAAGTCGGCCAACGATTGCCCGGTATTCGGGTTGGCCAGCAGCGACGTGACCAACCGCTGCAGCCAGGGTTTTTGCCAGGCAGCGATCGCCGAACCGCAGACGATCCCCGGGTTGACGCCGGTTTTGGCTGAACCGATCGCGGTCCTCCGGCCCAAGCCAGGGGAAGTATTCGCCACACAGGCAGACGTCGTCCTGTCCTGGGTGCCCGAATCGACGGGTCATATTCTCGTCGTACTCGAGCGTTTGCCGACCAAAGCGGGCGACCTTCTACGTGCCGCTGTCTGGGGGATGAGCGTCGCGAAATCGGGCAAGGCCGAAGCCTCGATCGCGTCTGGCAAGGCTATCGTGGCGGGTTCGTGGACGAAGAACGTGGCGAACTTGCCCACGAACAAGACGTTGTATTTCTTCATCCAGGCGGTCGACCAGGTGTCCCTGCTGGCCACAAGCAAGCCGATCGTCTTCCGGGTTGGCGGCGGTTGGCCCAAGCACGGCGACGCATGCCAGCCCGATGCCAACGACGGCGACCTGTGCGACCACCCCGTGCGTCCGCTGATGTGTTGGCTGGGGTCGTGCCGGCGGATTTGTGTGTCCCACGGCGATTGTGCCGGTGTCGGGCACCTGTGCGGGCCATTGCGACAGGTCGCCAGAATCTGCGTCGACAAGTAACCTCAGCCGCCGGAGGTTTGCATGGGTCGGATGGCCAAGCTGCGCATGCCGCGATCAGAAGACGCGCTAACAGGCCGCGATGACGCCCTGGTTGTGGCCGCTACACACGCGCTAAGTGGCAACCGAACCGTGGCGCCTTTCCCCGATGGCTTGCAGATGGCGACGTTTGGGCTCGGGTGTTTTTGGGGCGCCGAGCGGAAATTCTGGCGACAAGACGGCGTCTATTCGACCCAGGTCGGGTACGCGGCTGGCTACACGCGCAACCCAACTTACCGCGAGGTCTGCAGCGGGCTGACCGGCCACAACGAGGTGGTGCGCGTCGTCTTTGACCCGGCTACGATCGGTTTCGAGGAGCTGCTGCGCGTGTTCTGGGAAAACCACAATCCGACCCAGGGTATGCGGCAGGGCAACGATGTCGGGACCCAATACCGGTCGGGCATCTACGTGTACGACGACCAGCAGCGGGAAGCCGCGCAACGGTCGCTCGCGGCGTATCAGATCGCGCTCGATGCGGCGGGACTTGGCGCGATCACGACCGAAATCGTGGCGATCGGGCCGTTCTACTACGCCGAGGACTACCACCAGCAGTACCTGCACAAGAACCCGCACGGCTATTGCGGGATCGGCGGGACAGGCGTCTCGTGTCCGATGGGAATCGTCCCGTGAGCGTCCCAGAATCCGTGTCGAAAGCGCCTGGTCGCACCGCCAGCATCCTCGTGGTGGACGACAGCCGCGCCGATTTCATGTTGCTGCGGCATCGCCTCGAGCGGTCGTCCACGTTCGACTGCCAGCTGGATTGGGTTGGCTCGTTCGACGAAGCCTGGAACCTCATGACGACCGTGCGCCACGACGCGTACATCGTCGACCGACACATCGGCGAAGACGATGGGATCGAGCTGATCCGCAACGCGCGGGCCAACGACATCGACGAACCGATGATCCTGCTGACCGGCGCCGGCAGCCCGGCCACGGACCGTGCTGCGCTCGATGCTGGCGCGACCGACTACGTCGAGAAGGGCCGCTACGACGACGACCGGATCCCGCGCTCGATACGCTATGCCCTCGAACGCCAGCGAGCCGTGAAGCGGGCCCAGTGGCTGAGCACGCACGACCGAATGACCGGGTTGATCAACCGCCAAACGGCGCGGGACCGGCTGGGGGCCGCGCTCGACAGATCGCGTCGAACGGGCCGGAAACTCGCTGTTTTTTATGTGAACATCGCGAGCTTTCGCACCCTCAACCGAACCTACGGCGCCATCTCTGGCGACGCCGTTCTGATCGAGCTTGCGCAACGTTTGCGGCGATGCGCACGTGACCACGACACCGTGGCGAGGCTCGGCGGCGATGAATTCCTGGTGCTCGCCGAAGAGCTCGACGGACCCGACGCGCACCAGTTGGCAAGAGCGCTGGCCACCGCGGTCGCCGAACCATTCGTGGTCCACGGGCGCACAATAAAGGCGCAGATCCACGCCGGCGCGGTGATCTTCCCCGACGACGGCAACGACCTCGAGACGCTCATTATCCGCGCCGACGCCGCCGCCCGACGCGCTCGCGATGACAGCGGGACCGCGGTGCAGTTTTGGCATCGGCCGCGACAAATGCGTTTTCAGTCATCCCGCTACATGCTCGATAACTTCGATGGCGCCCTCGAACGCGGCGAGTTCATCGTCCACTACCAACCGGCGATGCGAATCGGCGATGGGTCTATCGGCGCCGTCGAAGCACTCCTGCGATGGCAACACATCGATCACGGACTGCTCACGCCGGTTGAATTCATGCCCGCCCTCTCGCGCTCCGAACACCTCGCCGCCGTCGGCCGCTGGGTGATCGGCCAGGCGCTCGATGTGTGCCGGCGAGCGAACCAAGACGGCAACGGCCCGATCGTCTGCGTCAACATGAGCGCCGCGCAGTTCACGCGGGACCGTTTGGCGCGAGAGACTTTGAGCCGCGTCATGGGGCTGGGGTTATCCGCGTCGATGTTGCAGTTCGAGTTGCCGTGTTCCGATGTGGCCGCTCGTCCCGACGCGATCGAGGCGACAATCGACGAGTTCCAGGCGCTCGGATTCCGCGTCGCGCTCGCCGAATTCGGCAGGGATGCCGTGGATCTGCCCGAGCTACTCGATATCAAGTTCGACGCCGTGAAGCTCGACAAGCGGCTGCTCGACGGCGACCAGTGGACCCAGCGTGGGGAGTTGATCCCGCTGGCCATCGCCGGCATGTGGCGAGCCATGGGTGTCGAGGTCTGGGCGACCGGGGTCGATAATCCGGCGATGCAGAAGAAAGCCGAAGTGATGCGCTGCGTACTTGGCCAGGGCTTTGCGTACTCGGGCCCTCTCAGCCGCGCCGCCGTGCTCGAACGCGTGTAGAGTTGGCGCGTTTGTGCTGGCCGCCCAATAGCAAGAGATCGCGGCACCGCTGATAACGCTGCTACCGATAGCGCACAGTGAAGGCCAACCCCACCTCGCCAGGGCCAGGATCGAGGGAGAGCGCGACGGCCTCGTCCTTGCGGCTGCGAGGTGTGCCGTCGAGGGCGAACCGGCGCCAGTAGGAGAAGTTGGCGATCGCGAACCCGAACGCGGATCCTGCGAGCACATCACCGACGTGGTGCCGGCCGTCATCGACTCGGGACGCTGCGACGAAAACACCCGTCGTCATCAGCACCGCTTGCGTGGCCAGCCCGATGCTGCGGCTCGTGAATGTCGCGTCCCGCCCCCAGACGTATTCGCCACCGATCGCCAGGCTCACATACGTCGTCCAGTTCACCGCCGACACCGCGTGACCGGACATGAAGCTGCGGCGCCCGTCGAGCCAGATTTCCTCGGCTTCATCGGCATCGAGCGAAAGCGGCTGGTTGTCTTTGGGGCAGTATTTCTTGTCGATGTCACCCGCGGCGCAGTGGTGACGGCGAGCTCGATCCTGGAAGTCGGGACGCAGCCGCCCGACCATGTTCTTGATGACGGCGTTGCCACCGGTGGTGAGGGCGACGGTTTCGAGGTAGCCGATGAATGTGTCGTGCAGTCGCTGGACCGCATCAGGCCGATCCCCGAGCAGTCCGATCGCGCCGTCTGCGATGAGATAGATGCTGCCGGCCGCGACCATCATCGTCGCTGTGGCGGTCGAGACCGTTTCGCCGTCGTGCTGGGTGAGGTGGGTCCGACCGATGCGATCGCTGTACGACGGATCAAGGATCGCGGCGGGATCGTCCGGATCGTACACCGGGCCGATCATCGCGCTCGTCGAAGGTACGTCGTGGCGCAAGAAGTAGGCTGCGCCGCCCAGGGCGACGAGTCCGTAGTCGACGAGGTAGCTGGTCGTCCACCAATCGGAGTCGACCGTGTGTGTGGCTGTCGGCGCCTTCGGAAAAGCTGCGGATGGAGTCGGGTGACCGGGGAGCACGACAGCATTCGAAGCAGCGAACGTGCAGGTCGCGCCGCTGAAAGTTGCCGTCGCAAACGTCGTCGCCGCGGCCACCAAAACCGCAGCCGAGGTGGTAATCCGCGCCATTGTCGCCTCCCTTGGTGGGTCCACCCTACCGAGAACGGTCCGCAGCGGTATAAATACGGCGATGAATCCGCTTGGCCATACCCGCGGTTGGGATGCGACGGTGCACCTACCCGACGGGGCCCTGCCCGACTGGGTACAGGGTCTTGTGGCGATCGCGGTGGTTCTGCTGGCGCTCGGACCGCTCGCCATGGTGCGTATGCGCGGCCGCTGGAAAGCGTCTTCGGTGATGCTCGGGATCAAGGCGACCCACCTGCTGCCTGCGGTGATCCAGGTGTGCATCTTCACGTACTGGGGTCTGTATTGGCGGGGGCTGAAGACCTACATCGCCGCCATCGCGGTCGAGGTGCTGTTCGGCTACGTGCTGGACGGAATGCTCTCGCTCATCGTGCGCCGCAAGTGGGTGATCGCCGCCGGCCCGTTGCCGATCGTCCTGTCGACCAACCTGTTTGTGCTGTTCTTGCCGGGCGAGGCGTACCTGACGCTGTTCGCCATCACGATCGCCATGTTGTCCAAGGCGTTCATTCGCACGGCTGGCAAAGACGGCCGCGGTGGCCGACACATCATGAACCCGTCGGCGCTCGGCATCTCGGTCATGGGCATCGCCACGCTCGCCTGGCCGGCGCTCGGTTATGGAGACAGCGCGTACGAGTTCAGCGTGCCGCCCAACATGGCGGAGGTGATTCTGCTACTCGCGCTGGTCGTGCAGACACGGATTCCGATCGTGCTCGTGTCGGCGGCGGCGGTATTCGGGCTGCACGTGTGGGCACATTTCTCCGGCGAGCTCATGTTCTCACCGTACTGGGCACCCGTGACCCTGGTGTTGGTGCTGCTGATCACCGACCCCGCCACGATCCCGCGCACGGCATGGGGGCGCTTGCTGTATGGGTTCGCCGTCGGGATCGGGATACAAATCGCCGGGCTCGCGCTCAAGCACATCTTCGGCATGGACAACTACGCGAAAGTCGTTGGGATCCCGCTCGCGAACGCGCTTGTGCCCTTGTTTGAACGGTTCGCGACCAAGCTGCCTCGTTTCGCGCCGATCGAGGCCCGCTACAACCTGCTGCACATGGCGCTCTGGATGGCGTGGATGACGTCACAGCTGCTCGGGACCGCCAAGCCACCGGGCTTTGAAAGCATGCACGGCGCGCACGTGGTGCATCGCATCAACCACACGCCGTTTGTGAAGTTCACCAAGGACGGGGCGCTGACGTGCAAGGACAACCCGATGTTCTGCCGCGGCTTCTCATTTCATCTCGAGGCGAAGGCGTGGTTGGACAAGGCCAAGTAGCTATTCGTCCGTATCCAGGTAACCCGGCAGCGTCTTCAGCCAAGCGGCGATGGTTTCGGCGGCGTGCTTGTGGGCGGCGCTGTTGGGGTGATGATCGGCGCTGTGGACGTGCAGCGACCGGGCCTGCTTGCCGGCGAACGCAGGAGCGAGGTCCAGCACAGGGATCCCGGCGTCCTTCGCGATGGCGGCGACCTGGTCGTGGATGTCGGCGAATGGGTACGCGTCGAGCTGCAAAAGCATGGGGTAGAGCACCATCGCTGGGCGCACGCCATCGACTTTCGCGAGCAATTTCACGTCGCGGATGAACGCGTCGACGCCCTCCGGGTTCTTTTTCGGGTCCCACGCGTCACGATACCACTGCACAGTCGCGTCGGTGATCGCGCGCATCCGTCGCCAGCTATCGATCCATCGCAACAACACCGAAGCGTGCCACCAGGGCCGGCCACCATCGCCCCACAGCTTGTCGCGTCGCACGTTGACCAGGTCGTTGATCCAGCGCTGCTTTGCGCGCATGTGCTTGGGCATCCAGACGTCGTTGAGCAAGAACACGACGAGCGAACGTTGAGGATGTAGCTGCGTCGCCAATTGACGCAGCAGGCGGAGCTCTCGGTAGGTGTCGTAGCCGGACCGTCCCGCATTGAGCACTTCTGCGCGGGGGTCGAGAGCGCGGTCGAGGTGGGCGAACACGGACTTGTCGGCGGGCACGCCTTCTCCGATGGCGAACGAATCGCCGATGCCGACAATGCGCACGGTGCCGGTCGCGGGACGAGGCGGCACGACGGGGCCGCGCAAACCTTGTGGCGACACGTCGTAACGCACGCACCAAGGCGTCTCGGCCAGGCGCGAGAGGGGCAACGGAACGGGCGGGTCGGCGAGCTCGTAGAGTGTCCAGCCGGCTTCGGGACGGGGTGCAGGCGCGAAGTCTCCGTGCGGGTTATCCGGGTAGCACTGGAAGCCGAATGGGCGGTTGCCGGGGAGCAGCTGGCGTTTTCCTGCCAGGCGCGGTGGGTCGAGGAAACGAAGCCCTACGTCGGCGGCGATCACACCGGCGATCAACCCGCACGTGACAAGGGCGATCCGGCCGACGATGGAAGATGCTCCGGTCGACATGTGGGTTCCTCAGTCGTGCCAGTAGAGGATTGGCGCCGAGACGGTGAGGCTGCCTTCGATCATGCGCAGTTTCCACAGCTGCACGACGTGGCCGACGGGGTTGATCAGGGCGGTGAGGCTGACCGCCGACATCGGCGCCTTGATACGGATCGTCGACCGACGCTTGATGCGCGGGTGGCGCTTGATGCAGGCGATTTTGCCGGCCCCGCGCTCGTAGTTGTCGAAGTTGCGGCACTTGCAGTGCATGCGGCGTGGGTCGCAGCCGGGTTCGCGGGCGGCGTAGTCGGAAAATGCCACCTCGATATGGCCGAGACGCGGGCCGCGGGTGGCGGTGACGATGAGGGGTTGTGGCTCCCAATCCACGTCGACCGATGCGCCATGTTCGCCGTCGATGGTGAGGTCAATATCGGCCGGCTTGTCGCTTACCCGCACCGTGGGACCGTCGGGAAAAAGGGGCGCGCTGAGATCGAGCTCGAGGGTCACAGGTGTCTCGTTGCCCAACAGCTCGCGGTCGAACCACCCCCAGGTCGGCTCGTAGTTCTCGGGCGACACCTTCTCGCCGTCGATCAGGGGCACGTGGCGTTCCGTCCGGCCGAAATCCGGCCAGGGTGCGATGGAAGTGGCCACGTCGCGGGCGTATGCGACCCACGTGGCGCTCTCGTGTTCGGGCAGGGAGTAGCGCGAGTAATAGCGTCCATCTGCGGGGACGTGCCAGCTTCGAACACCTGCGACGGCGGCCCACGATGCGAGCAGGACGGCGGCCCACGCGAGGAGTGTCGCCTTGCGTTGGGTCGAAAGCGCGTCGACACCGGCCGCGGACATGGCAGCCCACGCGGGCAGGATCATCGTGAGCACGCCCATCTTGTTGGGATGATCCCAGGCTTCCTGGAGCGCCACGATCGCGAAAACGGGCACCCACCAGGCGGTCACCATCGCGGCACGCAGGCGTTGTCGGCGCCACATCCACATACCGCCGACAAGCGCGAGAGAGAACAGGACGAGGCCGAGGTGGTCAGCGAGATGCAGCCACCAGCCCACGAGCATCGGGTAGGGGTTGTGAGGGGTCCGGACGAGGTTGTCGTAGACGGGCCAGTTCATCATCGCGCGCAGCGAGACCTCGCGGCCGAAGAGCTCGTAGGGGAGCGACGGGAATTGTGGGTTGCTTTCGAACGCGAATACGGAGCCGAACGCCATCTTGTGATGCAAGTGTTCGACCAGCGACAAGGCGAGGGCCCCGGAGGTCACGGCGGCGAGGGCGCGGACGCGATGGGCGGCAAAGAAGGCGAGCAGGCCGATCCCAGGTGCCGCCAGGATAAGCGGGTGGCGCATGCTGAAGACGAGGCCGAAAAAGGCGCCAAGAAGCAGCCAGGGCGGACGACGGACGACGGCCAGCGCCACGACGATCGCAGCGAATGAGGAGGCCAATACGTTCTCTTCGACGCGGGGGATCGAGAGGATCCACGGATTGAGCGCCAGCGTCGTCAGCCCCAGCCAGCCCGAAGCTGTTCGCCAGTGGCCGCAAGAAGCCCCGCAACGTGTGCCGATTACCCAGCCCGAGAGCGCCGTGAGCATCGCCAGGCCGACAAAGAGCAAGTGAAACGTGCCGAAGAGGCCCGCGGCGCCGGACATGACGCCGACATTTCCGAGCCGCGCATCGCCGACATTGCCGCGCAGAAGATCGACGACGCCTCGCACACCAGCGGCGACTTCGGCCGCTTCTCGGCTGCACGTGAACGTCGATAAGGGGCCGCCGTACCGGGCGTACGCGAACACTCCGACCGCGGAGACGGCGACCAGGACCGGCCACCTGCGCCTGGCGAAAGCGCGGACAGAAACGATCGGCAGGATGCAACCAAGGCCTTTTCCAGCTGACCGGGGCGTCGTGGCGATCGCGACGGCAGCGACGACGAAAGCGATCGCCATGACGCTGATTGCGCGTACTGGGACGCCCGCTGCCAGGTACACGTAGAAGGCCGCCGTCGGGACCATTCCCAGCGCGATTCCCAGCGCAATGAGCAACGATTCGGCGCCAGTTGCCGGATCTGAGGGGTCTGCGGCGCGGGCCAGTTCGGACCGACGCGCGACAGCGGCGCCAGCGATCAGCGCGACGAAACAAGCGAGGAACGACAGCGGTGGGAAAGATGGCGCCACACAGCGATGGTGGCGCCGCATTGCGGTGGAGTCGAGCGTCGCGGACCATCGGGGTATGCGCGATGGTCTGGCAGCTTGCGTGGCACTGGTGGTCGCCCTTGGCGGGGCGCTCTATTTCATGTCGTCGAGCCAGGCGTTCGCGACGATGCCGCTGGCACTCGAGGCCAATCTCGTCGGTGCCGGCGTGGCCCTGGTCGCGATCGGGCGCGCATGGTGGCGGCTGAAGGACCGACGTTTCGCGCACCTCGTCGTCGCGGGATTGGTCGGCTTGGGGCTCGTCGGGCTCTGGCGTTGGGCCGGTGAGGCGGTCTTCCCCTGGAGCTACGTCACCGTGCTCCAGGAAGGTCGTAGCCTCGGCAATCTGCAAGCGCTTTACGGACACGGCGCGCACGCCTGGCCGAGTTTTCACGCGGTCGCGCTGGCGTTTTCAGGCGGCGATTCGCTGTTGTTGGGCGTTGTCCGCGGCAACGTCGCGATGGCGATCGTGGCGACCGGGCTGTTTGCTACCGTCGCCCGTCAACTGGCCGGTTCGTGGCTGGTCGCGGCCCCTCTGACGGCTGTTTTCGCGCTCAACCCGTGCACCTTTCACGCCGCTCTGTCGGAAACCGCCGCGCCACTTATCTGGCTCTACCTGCTCGTCGGGGCCATCGGCTGGTGGCTCAGCCTGCACAAGGACCTCGGCTTCGATCGTGTGTTGGGACTGGCCGTCATCGCCATCGCGACCGCGCTTTTCGCAGGCACGCGGCCAGAAGGCTCGATCGTTGGGTTCGCCGCGATTGGATCGCGGGCTCTCGATGGTTTCGCGGGCTCGAGGCTCCGTTCTGTCGCGACGACGTGGACCAGCGGTCTGAAGCGGCGCGATCGCCGGGCGATCCTTGCGACGCTTGCGATAGTCGCGGCGCTCGCGTTCATCACCGTGTTCATGATGGGCCTGCAGCTCGAAGGGCAGCAATACACGCGCTGGGGGGTGTGGGGGATCGCGCCGTTCAATCCGGCTGCGCTCGACCTCCCGCCCCTGCTCCTCGCCGTCGTGTCGCCGATCGCCGTCGCGCTGTTTGTCATCGGCTGGGCCCGAGCCCTCGCCACTCCGCTCATCACCGGCTGCATCGCGCTGACGGTTGTCATGTGGTTTCGAATCTACGAGTCCGCGGGCCATCGCTGCCTGTACGAGATGCTGCGCTACATGACGTACATCACGCCGATCGCGCTGCTGCTGGCGGCGCATGGGGTGCCCGTTATCGTCGACCGAATTCGAACGGACAGCGCGCGCCGAATGTTGGCAGCGACCCTTGGCGCCGGACTCCTGCTCGCACCGCCCATCCCGGGCGCGCACGACTTCTACAAGCCGGGCAAGGAAGTGGCGCGGATCTACCCCAAGCTCGGCGACGCGGGCGCCTGGCAAACCGGCCCCATCTGGACGGCGCACCGACGCATCCTGCGCACCAACCAACAGCTGGAGGTTCGGTTCTTGCTCGCCTACCAGCGCCTGTACGACGACTGCATCTTGTTGGCCCGGGTGGCCAGCCAACGTCACCACCTCGGCTTCGCGGGGGACGATCTCGCGCTCATGGTCGACGGTGTTATGGCCGATCGCGTACCCGCTCACGGTGTGAAAGTGGCCGACGTGATCACGTACCTGGCGCGTCGCGGGACCTGCGTGCGCTACTACAAGACGCTCGACTGCAACTTCGTCCCCGGTGACCGCTGCGCCGACGACATGAAAGACCTGACCGAGATCGCGGCGCCGGGGTTTGCCAGCGTGCCGTACAGCGATATCGACGAGTCCGGCCGGCACACCGCGCAGATCCGGCTGGGCATCTACGGAACACTACAGTCGCCGCACTTCCAGGATCCGCGCCGAGTACGCGCCGACGACGATCCGCCGCCGCTCAATGACGCGATGGCCGCGATCGGCCTCAGCTTGTCGCACGACCTTCGCGAGCGCCTCGCCGCCGTGGTACGCGTTGCTATCGAGTAGGAAGAATCGATCGGGGAAGTCGGCGAGGCGGCCGCGTCGCCACGGATCCTCAAAGCGCAGGCAGTGACCGCGTTGCAGTGGTTTTTCGATATAGCCGAGCAACGGATCGCTCATGAAGTAGTGGTCGGGCAACGGATAGAACACGTCGACGTCGGCCGGAAGTTTGGCGGCCGCTTCGATGACGGAGCGCTGCACGGCGAGGAAGTCACGGTAGGCGTCGCTGCGCTCGGCAACGGCAAACGACAAGTGCTCGACCGGGTAGAAGCGACCGGCGGAGTTGGCGACGAAGATGGCGGCCAGGGCGACGCCGCCGGCGACGATGATGCGGCGTGGAAGCAAGAGGGAATGCGCGGCCGCTGAACAAACAAACATCGCGGGCACGACCTGCACGAGATGGCGCGGCAAGAGCGGCTGGAGCATTCCGCTCAAGGGCACGGCGAGAACGAAACCGACAAACGCACCAACGGCCAATGCGCAGACGGCAGCGTCGCGCGACCAACCTGGCGAAGGTGCAGCAGGGTCCTCCGCGGAATCAGCACCAGCAGGACGGGCGACCGAGGCAATTGTGCGAGGCAAGGACCCGACTGCGACGAACGACGCGAACCCGAGCATCGCGAGCACATCCGGCATCGTGCGCATCCGGTGATAGCAGTCGGTGACGTAGGCCCAGTAGTCGAGGTGCCACGGGTTCGTGCCCTTCTTGCTGCCAGCCCAGAGGTTCAACGCGAGGATGATGACGGGTCCGATCGCGGCGATCGCGGCGCGCGCTAAACGCCTGGTGATCGGCGCACGTTCGACGAGGGCCACAAACCCGACGACGGCGACAATAACCAAGCCCGTGGGTTTGACCGCCATCGCCACCGTTGCCCACGCGGCGGCCGCTCCGTGATGGGAACGGGCAGTTGCGTCGAGCGCGGCCAACGTCGCAGCGGCAAGAGGCATCTCGAGGTAGAGGTAGCCCGCCTGCGTCGAGAACAGGGGCAGCAGCGCGACGGCAATGGTCACGAGCGCGGCCGGCCACATCCCAAGGGCCCGCAACGCGATTCGGTTCAACGTCGCGAGACCGGCGGCGGCCACGAGCAGGTGGATGATGTGCATCGCCGGAAGCCACGCCATCGTGCCCCCGGTGAGCCGGATGACGAACGCCGTGAGCCAGGTGACCAGCGACAAGGAGTAGATGTTGGGGCCGCCGTCTTGCCACGCCGGCAGCTCGACCAACGTCGCGATATCGAATCCGTGGCGATGCAACCAAATCGCGGGCGGCACGACGCCCATCGCCGTGTCCCAGACCGGCGGCTGCAAAAACGTGTGCGATTTCAACAGACCGAGACCGAGACAGGCGAGGCCAAAAGCGACCCACCATGGATGACGGCGCGCTAACGCAGTGGCGTTCAAGCGGGGGCTCCTGAGCCGCGGTTGCGGGTCATCCATGCGATCGCGGTGAGACCGAGCACGCCAAACTTCACCACCAGGGCGCACACAGCGACGGCGACAGGCGTGTCGCCAAACATGTGAAGCAAGAGGATTTCGACGACGAAAGCGGCGACGTAGGCCCCGATGAACCAAAACCGGGCGAGGGCGGCGAGTCCTTGCGCAAGAACCATGGCGAGATAACCCGCGAGCGAACCCAGCGCGTGGGGCACCAGGACGTCGGCTGCAGCGTCGAAGTCGCGGCCGAACAAGGTCTCGACAAGCAGGTCCCCGGCGGCGGCGAAGAAAAGCATCGCGCCAACGCTCAGAAAGACAAACGCGCCCACCAGGCGGGCCATCGCGCCGGATGTGGATCGCTTGCGGGCGCTGTGATCGGCGAGCAACGGCACGACCTGGATGACAAACGGCGTGACGGCAACACCGAGTCCGCGGCTGAGTGTCGCGGCGGCACCGTACGCACCGGCGTCACCGTCGGGGAACACCCGTTTGACGTAGAGGACGTCGTAGTTCTGAAACCCCGCATCGGCGACCGCGAGCACAAGCAGCGGCCAGACGAACGACCAGAACCGGGCGGTGGATGGACCGAGCGACGACTCCAGCTGGCTATCGGAACCATGACGTCTCAGCCAGCCTCGCAGGTGGGGCCACACGGCGACGATTCCCACGAGGTAGGCCGCCATCGCCACGTCTGCCCGACCCAGCGCGAAGACTGCAGCGAGCCCGACGGCCACCCGAACGCCCGCTTCGCCGACCATGTTTGCAGCGAGGACGCCGAACGACTGTGTGCCGCGCATGACGCCGCGATCGATCGAAGCAAGGCCGATCAGCAGTGCAGCCAGCCACGCGACCACCAGCAAGACCGGATCGATGCCCATTGCGTCGGCGATCCACGGAGATCCGACGATGAAAGCCGCGCCGACGACGAAAGCAACACTGCGGACCCGCGCGAATACGACGCGGTGCAAGGCGCGGATTTGGCCACGACCGGCATCGACGGCGATGACGGCTGTGAAGCGAGCGATCGCGGTGTTGACCGGCATGAACACGGTGTGGACCGCGAACAGCAGGAAGATCCCGGCGTAGAGATCCGCGACCTTTTCGGCGCCCAGACGCCAGCCGCAGACGACCATGAAGCCAAGAGTCAGGACCGCCGTTGCCCCGGTGCCGGCGACAAGAACCGCGCTCTGCCGCAGCTGTTTGCGCTTCTCGGTCACGATTGCGCAGCCCTTTGAATCGCGGCAGCGGCCACTCCTCGCGCGAACCCGACCCCGCGAGAGAACGCGCGCATGAAGCTCATCGGGGCGAAGGCGGCGTAGCGCGGGTCACGTTCGGCCTTGAGAATCCGCCACGTCATCGGCAATTGCGCGCCCAGCAACGCACCGGCAAGCGCCCATTCCACGAGCGCCACTGGTCCGAGCAGCAACGTCGGCGACAGCGCCACCATCGCCAACGCCAGCGGCGGCTGCACGTGGTCGGAAAAGCCGCTGTACGCGTCCCCGCTCATGCGTTCGGGATGAGCCGCGTAGAGGAACGCACGGTAGTAGCCCTGTTGGTGTTGGACGCGCAGATACGGTCGCAAGTCGGTGAGGTGGAAGTGCCCGACCTGCGAGCGCGCGTCGAATCGCAGGCGGTAACCGGCGCGGCGGACGCGGTAAGCAAGCTCGGCGTCCTGCGCCTTGACGAAACGGACGTCGAACCCCCCGACCTCGGCCAGGACCGCCCGCTTGTAGAGCACGTTGAAGGTCGCGAGGAAATCGACATGCAGGGGCATCGTCTGGTGCCGCTGGACGATCTCGGCGTGAATGAGGCTGGCAAGCAGCGAATTGGGGCGCATGTTGCCGTAGCTTCCGCCGACCGCGCCGACGTCGTCCGGGGCGATATGTTCGACGAGGATCTCGAGCGCGTCGGGTTGCGCCACACAGTCGCTGTCGATGAACCAAATCAGCTCGGTCGACGCGGCCTGCCACCCGATATTGCGCGCAAGTCCGGCACCGCGGCCTGGGCCCTGGAGGATGCGAACACCATGCTTTGCCGCAATCGCGGCCGATTCGTCGGTCGACGCGTCGTCCACGAAGATGATCTCGGCAAGCTGACCATCGGCGACTCGAGGGGTAACGGCGGCAAGACACGCGTCGAGCGTTGCGGCGCAGTTGCGACCCGGGATGACGAGCGTGACACCGGTCACGGAGCCTCCTGGGCACCCGAGCGTTGTACGTCCTCGGCATCTCGCAGGGCGATCTCGCGCGTCAATTGCGTGATCTGGCGATTCTGTTCCCGCAGACGGACAGACACCAGCCAGAAGCCCACCGCGCCGGCCAGGACCGCGCAGTACAGCACCAGGTCCACCCCCCGCTCGATGCCCATCGCGCGCGCCACGACCGTCGTGTTATCGGGTTCGACAAAGGCCACCGTCGCGATCGTCCAGGTGACAAGCCAGAACAGCGGCGTGATGCGGCGGCCCGGTCGCGTGAAGACGCTGCGCAGGCTGAGCAAGGCCATCGCACCAGAGAAGACGACGCCGACAATCTGAAACGCTGTCATCGCATCACCCGGCCGAGCAAATAGTCGGTTGCGATGGAGAACGCGGCGCTCCAGCGCTGGCCTTTCGCCCGGGCGTAGTCGGTGTAGCGGATATGCACGGGCACTTCGATGTACCGGCGCCCGCTGCGGTGGACTTTGTCGGCGATTTCGCTGGCGTGTGCCATGCCGTCGAGGGTGATATCGAGCTCGGCCGCCATCGACGCTCGCATCGCGCGCAGGCCGTTGTGGGCATCGGTCAGCCGTACGCCGGACATGACGCGCGAGAACACAACGGCGAGCTTTAGCAGTGCGCGACGCGAGGCGGGAACACTGTCGGCGTGCTCGGTGAACCGATTGCCAAAAGCCGCGTCGGCCCCCGTCGCGACGAGCTGATCGATCATGCGTCGCGCGTCGGCGATATCGTGTTGTCCGTCGCCGTCGAAGGTCACCACAAAGCCGGCGCCTTGCTTGAGCGCCCAGGTGATTCCAGTCTGGAGAGCGGCGCCTTGGCCGCGGTTGATCGGATGAACAAGGACCGTGGCGCCAGCGTCGCGTGCTCGTTGTGCGGTGGCGTCCGGCGACCCATCGTCGACCACGATCACATTCGGATAGACCGCCAGGGCGTGTTCAACCACGCCTGCGATCACTTCGGCCTCGCGATACGCGGCGATCACGATGAAGACGGCGTCGACCGGGTGCTCGGCGGTGGGCTCGGCGAATTCGGCAGCGGCGGTCACGGGGAGGCTCCCGGTGGGCGTCGAGCAGCGACGGCGGCGATATCGTACACCGCCCATCGCACGTCTTTGTAGACGCGCGCGGCCGTGAGGTCTTTTCGATCGCCTCGCAGCAGGTAGTAGCGGGCTCCGTAGCGTTTTCCGAGGCGCGCAAGTTGGTCGGCGGTGAGCTTGGCGTAGCGCGGTTGGAGCTCTTTGCAGACCTCGAATCCCGTGGTCGCCGGGTCGTGGTCGCCGCCGACCGCCCTCAGACGCTCATACCACTGGTGCACGCGCGGGCCATGAGGCACCGCTTTGTAGATAACCACGGCGGGGCGTCGGGCGCGGATCCAAAAGTCGAACTCGCATGGCGGAACCGCGAAAACGGCGTCCTTTTTCGTATTTGCGCGAATCCACTGACCGGCGTCGGCCAGCGCGTGTTTGCCGATCGGCCATGACTTGAACGTTGACCGCACACGCCTGAGACCAGCGGGAACCCGAGGCGCCAGGGCCCAAGCGGCGAGGCCGACAGCGAGCACAGCTGCGACAAATCGACGGCCATCCACCGTGCGCGGATCGCGCCGATACCACACAAACACATCGTGGACCGCCGCCGGGACGAGCAACCAGAACAGCAGCGGCACGAGCACATCGGCGAGGCGAAAGGGGTACCACTTGAGAACCGCGAGCACCTCGGACTTACCGGCCGCCCACCCGCCGACAAAGGCGACAGCGCCGACGATCACGGCGCCGGTGACGACGCGGACAGCTTCGGGTCGCGCGGTCCTTCGTGCCGCCAACACGGTCGCCGCGGACAGCGCCACGAATCGGACCATCTTGCCGGCGTCGAGGAAATGCCGTGGCAGCGTGTGATGCGGATTGCGAAACACTGTCGTCAGCCAGGTCGCCCGTTCGGGGTCGGCGGGCAATCCCGTCGAGGTGGTGATATCGCCGGACAGCAAATAGCTGACAGCCAGCAGCCCGAAAGGAACGCCAACGACGAGCGCCGCAACCGCCAACCGCGCCACGCCGCGAAACCCGATCCGCGGCCATGACAGCAGCGCCCCGCCACCGACCGCCAGGCCCCACCACGCGCCGACGAGCACGTGAAATGCAGTTGCGAGGCCAACAAATGCGCCGCTGGTCGCCGTGCGCCCGCCGATCAACTCGGACAGGGCCAGGATCGCGGCGGCGTGGGCGAAGTTCTTGCGTTCGAAGCCGAGCAGGATCCACTCGCCCGCGGCGTGGCCCTGCCCCGCGAGGATGAACATCGCGGTCCCGAACGCCGTCCAGCCCGCCTTGACGCCCAGCCTTCTGCCCAGCTGCACGATCGAGGCCGCGATGACGACCCAGCCGAGAGCGCGACCGAGCATGGCCACGATCTCCGGTCGGTCGCTCACCGCCCACAGCGGCGCGGAGAGAAGGCCGAACAGCGCCGATGTGCTCCGCCACAGATCGCCGCCCCACGTCCAATCCGTCGCGAGCGTGCCGGGCGACCAACGCTGCAGCGCTGGCAGCAGGTACACCATTTCGTTGGCCAGCAGATACGGACGCATCCACGTGATGGCCGAAGCCAGCCAGATGATCCCGATCGCGGCGAGCTCGGCCCGTCCCCAGCGCTTCGTAGGTGCTGCGTTCATCGACAGACCCAACAAAGCGAAAGATCCGTCGCACCGCGAGCTGCGGGCGAGCGCATGCACCGATGGTCGGGCGACGCGGCGAGCGCCTTTCGACGGGCATTGACGCGGGCCTTCGGGTGGCGCGACTGCAGATCGTCGAAGCGGGCATCGACGCCGGGACCTGCCAGCCAAAAAGCACAGCTCCCAGCAGCCGGTTCAACGCCGTCGAGGAAGCTCGCCCACCGCTCCTCCTGCAACCCCTTGACCGGCCGCGCAGCGACGGGACGCCACACCCTCAGGATATTCTCGGTGAAGTTGAACACCGGCCAGCGTGGCTGCATCAAGCCCGCCAATCGCTTGTTTTGGTCGGCCAGAACAGCGCGCACCTGCCGTTCAACCCACGGGTCATGCAGCGCTTCGGCATGGCGAGGAGGCGCTACGGTCCCGGCCCTTTCCAGGTAGCTGTGCCGAATCGGCGCCGCGCCCTTGTCGATGCCACGGACGGCCACTCCGCTCAGAGCGACGATGAGCACGACGCGCAGCCAGGGTCGGCGGCGAGTCGCGTCCGGGTGGGCCAGCAATTGGTTGCCCAAAGCGCTGGCCGCTGCGGCGCAGGCGAAGACGCTGGCCATGAACAGGGCGTTGAGCGCGTATTTGTGGAAGTAGTATTCGCGCGGCAGAGACGGCACGAGGAGAAACAACACGATGACGAGCGCGGGGACCGCGACGATCGCCAAAGTGACATCGATCAGGCGCTGGTGGCGGGGGCCCGGGCTCAACCGGGGGCTGCGTTTCCAGACCACCCCGGCCCCAATTGCCGCGACGAGTCCAACGAGATTCCAACCGGCCGCCGGAGCGGTGATGCCGCCTGGCTTGCCGATCTTGGGCCACAGTGTCGCCCAGCTGTAGACAGCGAGGACAGCCGCCAAACCGGCCCCGATCAACAGGGCGGCCCGCCACAACCCGTCGGCTCGTCGGCCCGCCAACTTGCGCACAAACGGCGGCGTCAGGTCGCCCGGACGGCGCCACGCGTCCATCGCCACGAGGCAGGCAGCGCCCACCAGCATGTCACCCATGTTCAATGCATACGTGAACCTGAACACAACAATGGCAACTCCCAGCGCGATCGCACGCATCCAGGTCCGGTCGAACACGAGCCAAGCCAGCGCGAACAAAGCGACGGTGGTGAGCCCGTGCAGGTGCGCGAAGAACCCGTCCGCTTGGTTGTAGTGGGCCCACAGCAAGTGCAGGCGATACCAGGTTCCACCCAGCGCGATCGCCCCGGCGACCATGGCCAAGCGACCGCGGCGACCCTGCGGCCCAATCACCGCGACCAGGACGAGGGTTCCGGCCGAAATCATGCCGGCCGTCGACAGGTAGAACGCCGCCCGCATGCCCTCGAACGGACCACCAAAGAGCTGCGCTAGCGTCCATGCGCTGGTGTGGAACGACGTGAAGCCGAGATAGACGCGCGGGTGCGTGAAGGCGAGCTGGTTGGCGATCCAGACGTGGTGGCCAGCGTCGCCCCCGCCGATCGTCGCCATCCCGGCCCATTCGGGTTTCCACAACCGCGCAACCGCCATTGCGCAGCCGACCGCCATTGCCAACAAAGCGATCGCTGCGACCCCGACGTCGACGCGTTCGGACATGTTTCGCACCAGGATCGCGATCGCAAGAAGAGCAGCGACCGCGCCCAAGCCCGCCGAGACCGCCATCGGCAGGCCGAATGTGTACCGGATCATCGCTCCGGAGCCGGTGGCCAGCGACGCTGCGAGAGGCCCGGCGACAAGGCCTAATAGGACAACAGCGCGGCGATTACGGTTGGGCGATGAGGGCACGGGCAGCGACATGGCCGCCGAAGGTAGTACAGACCGCGTCGCTCAGCGATCGACAGAGGCGCCCGACGATGCCAAGCGACCGCGCACCCCGACCATTCCACGCGCCAACAACGACTTCGCCACGTGTTCGGCCGAGATCGCGTCGCCCCGCGCAATTGCAGCCGCGACAGCTTTGTATCCGTCGGCGTATTCGATCTCGCTGGTCAGACCGGCGAGCAGCAACGGGCCGGCACCTTCGACAAATCGCGTGAGGCTGTTGTACGCCAGCCGGTACGCGATGTTGCCGCTGCCGCGGATGACCGTGCTCCAAAACGCGCGTTGGGCGGCCAGTTTGGCGTGCGCGTCGGGCGCGTTCATCATGTCGATAATCACGCGACGCAGCCGCACTCCCGATTCGCGTGGGCTCACTGTGGCGCACAACCTGGCCGCGTCTGGACCGAGCGCAGATCGCATCTCCATCACGGCGACGACCAGTCCTGGGTCGTGCATGTCGCTGGCGGTCAACAAGTCGGGCAGCAGGTCGATCCCGGCCGTGTCCTGCCAGTCGAGAACACGGTGACCGCTGCCCTGCACACTCTCGATCACATGCGATTGTTCGAGACGACGGATCGCCTCGCGAATCACCCCGCGGGTGATGCCGAATCGTTCGCAAAGGCTGCGCTCTGAAGGCAAGCGTGCGCCGGGTTTGACGTCGCCACCGATGATCATGCGAAGCAGCGATCGATAGACGTCGTTGCTGTTGCGATGCAGCACATAAGGAAGGGTCTGCGCGATTTCAGGGAGCTTGCTCACGCCGCGATGGTGGCAGCGACGCCCGTTCGCGTCAATTGGTAAGACAGAAAGAACCGAATTGGTATGACCACCTGTCCTCTTGATCCGGCCGATTTTTTGCATTTCCCTTGCGAGAAACGCTTGACACCGGTCATTTGCGTGGATAGAAGCCATTTGTGTCGACCCGCTGAATTGGTTCACCAATCCAAAAACGGTCGGACCAATTGGTTCGCGACAACCCCAGGGGTCGACACCAAATGAGCCGCCCATCCCGGCGACCACAAACGAGCGAACCACGCAGACAAAACCCAGCCGCACGATGGACGCGGCAGCGAAGAGACCAAGGAGAATCAACCATGCGCGCAAACCGAACAGTCATCGCGACCCTCGCGGTGGTCCCCCTGATGGTTTATGGGTGCGTCAGCGGCAGCGGCGCGGGCGGCGGCGGCTTCAGCGGCGGCACCAGCTCGGGTGCGTCCAGCAGCTCCGGCGGTTCCTCCACCAGCTCGGGTGCGTCCAGCAGCTCCGGCGGTTCCTCCACCAGCTCCGGCGCGTCCAGCTCCGGCGGCTCGTCAAGCAGCTCCGGCGGCTCGTCCAGCAGCTCCGGCGGCTCCTCCACCAGCTCCGGCGCGTCCAGCTCCGGCGGCTCGTCAAGCAGCTCCGGCG
>CAZLMW010000038.1:0-26272 GCA_964560875.1 uncultured Enterobacteriaceae bacterium | reverse complement strand
CAGCTCCGGCGCGTCCAGCTCCGGCGGCTCGTCAAGCAGCTCCGGCGGCTCGTCCACCAGCTCCAGCTCAACGTCCAGCAGCTCCAGCAGCTCGGGTGGCAGCGGCAGCGGCGGCAAAGATTGCTTCGACAACTTCTCGCTCGGCCAGCACGTCATCGTCGGCAGCTCGAAGGACTACATCCTCAAGTGCAACAAGAACCCGCCGACCAACTGCCCCACCGGCTCCTGGATCAACTTCAAGGACAACGGCGACTGCTTCTGCGTCATCCCCTGCCACAAAGTCGGCAAGAAGCTCGGCCAGGTATGCGGAACGTCGGGCACCATCAAGTGCCTGCACATCCAGGCCAAGAACGGCAACCACGGCCAGTACTGCATCCCGCTGAAGTGGAAGATGTGCGAGAAGGGCGGCGGCACGAGCTCCAGCAGCGGCGGCTCCTCGACCAGCTCCGGTGGCTCGTCCAGCGGCGGCAGCTCCACGTCTTCGGGCGGTTCGTCCAGCGGCGGCTCCAGCTCCGGCGGCTCCTCCAGCGGCGGCAGCTCTTCGTCCTCGGGCGGCTCGAGCTCCAGCAGCGGCGGCGGCGGCTGCGTCAAGTTCATGGGCAAGTGCTCCAAGAACAGCGACTGCTGCAGCAATGACTGCGACACCGACTTCAACACCTGCAACCTGTAAGGACGGCAGCGTGTAGCACCAAACAGAATTCACACCCCTGCGATCGCGGCGGGTGCGTGGCACAGGGTCACGCACCTGTCGTGTTTTTTAAGCCTGTCGTAGATGCAGATTCCGACGAGGGCGATGACGGGCGTTCACACAGCGACTATGATGGCCACTTCGCACCGCATGGAGCGTCCGATGGCCGACCAGCCTCGCGACAAGAAGCACGATGGTCCGGCCCAACTGCCAACCGGAGAGGGGCCGCCTGCCGCCGACGGCCGGCATGGAAACGTCGACGGTCTGCCCGGCAACGTCGACGGCGAGGACTCCACGCGCGTTCTCACCGGCGACTCGAAGAAGCGCTACAAGAGCATGCACGGCGCGCTCAAGCGCATCGAAAAACGCGCAGCCCGCATGACCGACGGCAAGCGGCGCAAGGGTGCAGCCCCCGCCCGGCCCGAGAGCGGAGCCGCGAAAAGAGCCGAAGCGACCGCGCCCGTGGCACGCATGCCAAGCGCATCCGAACTCGCTTCCAGCCCGGTCGATCTGCCCGACTCGGCGCCCGACAATGTACCCGTCCTCCGTGCGTCCAACTCGATGCCGACAGCCCTTGTAGACCTCAGCAGCAAGCCGACCAAGCGCACGATCCGTTCCGCCCGGCCCGCCCTCGCCGGCACAGGATCGACCGAGTCCTATTCCGACCATCACCGCGACGCCATCCGCGACGAGATCGAACAAGCACGCGCCCCGCAGACCACCACGACGACGACCGCACCACCCGCGACCAGCAAATCGGGCGGACCGCGCGTGGTCGTGCAGGTCGACGACGAGAACATGGAAAACACGTGGGTCAGCGGCACCGCCAGCCACGTTCCTGCGCCCCGGGTGCAGCGATGCTCGCTCCGAAAACGCGTCGGCTCCGGGTACGTCATCCAGCGGCACGGCCACGCGCCTTTTGCCCTGCCCCGCACGCGGATGCTCGCCGTCGCGATCGGCGTGCTCGTTGACCATCCCGGCGCCGGTGAAGAGACCCCGGTTATCGACGTCGTGACAAACTGGGGAAGTGAGCGCGAGGGCCCGGTCATCATGCGGTTCAACGCCAACGAGGCGCCTCTGAAGAAGCTCTTTCCGACGATTCGCGGGCATATCGCCGCCGTCTCGGCGCTGGTCATCGAAATGGCGGAAGGGTCAACGGCCAAGCGCCTGCCGACGACCCCAAACTGGCCCGGACCGCCATTTCAGCGCTTCGCCAGCGAAGACGTCATGAACCTCGCCCTCTACGGCAACGAATCCATCTGAGCGGGGCGGCAGTTGCGTCATCGAATCGAGTACGGTCCCGCGTTCGCCTGGCTGCGTCTGCGCCTCAACGCCGGGGAGTCCATCGACACCGAGGCGGGTTCGATGATCGCCCGCACCCCGAGCATCGGCATGACGACACGCCTCAACGCGGGGCGAAGCGTCGGCGTGCTCAGTTGGCTTTGGTCGCTCATTGTCGCGCTCTCCCGCAAATTCCTCGGCGGCGAGACGATGTTCATCAACACGTTTACCGCCCAGGACGACGGCGAATTGGCCCTCGCCCCAGCGCTCGGCGGCGATATCGTGCGGCGCAGACTGACCCCCAATCTGCCGCCATTGATCGTGCAAACCGGCTCCTACCTGGCGAGCGCTCCCGGCGTTTCGGCCGAGCTGATGTGGAGCGGACTGCGGGGCCTCCTGTCCCGGGAAGGCCTGTTTTTCCTGCGATGCACCGGCGAGGGCGACCTCTTCATCTGCGCGCACGGCGGCATCACCGAGATCGAGTGCCGGGGCGGGTACGTCGTGGATACCGGACACATCGTGGCGTTCGAGGCCAGCCTCGACTACGAGATCGGCGCCGCAGGCAGCGGTATCAAGGGCCTTGTCGCGTCCGGCGAAGGCCTTGTCTGCACATTCTCAGGCGTCGGTCGCATCTGGATTCAATCGCGCAACATCCAGGCCTTCGCGACCTGGCTCAACCCCAACCTTTAGCTTCCACACAGTCCCGCCACCATGCACATCGACGTCCGTCATCGTCCGGCAGAATCGGTCGCCCACGTGAAGATGAACGCGGGAGAGTCCATTCGCGCCGAGTCCGGGGCGATGCTGGCAATGGTCGGTGGCATCAAGGTCGAGACAAATGGTCCCGCATCGTCTGGCGGCTTGCTCAAGAGCCTCAAGCGAAAGGTCCTGGGCGCCGAGAGCTTCTTCACCAACACGTTCAAGGCGACCGACAACGACGCAGCGGTCTGGCTGGCCCCTCGCTTGCCCGGCGACATGGTGGTTCACGAGGTCAACAGCAGCCACGAATTGATGGTGCAGGGCGGAAGCTTCGTGGCGGCGCCCATGTCGGTCTCGATCGACACGCGATTCGAAGGATTGGGCGGCCTCTTTTCCGGCGAAGGGCTGTTTTTCCTCAAGATCCACGGCCACGGACCGGTGGTGCTCAACGCGTTCGGAGCGATCGATGCGATCGATCTCGACGGCGAGCTGATTGTGGACACCGGTCATCTCGTCGCGTTCACCAGCGGCGTCGGCTACACGGTCCAAAAGGCGGCGGACGATTGGTTGACCAGCCTGTTGTCCGGGGAAGGCCTCGTCTTGCACCTCAAAGGCAAAGGGCGTGTCTACCTGCAGACCCGGAATCCTGACGAATACGGCAAAGCAGCCGGCCGACACCTCGCCCCGATTGAACACTGACTCGAATCAAGACTGAGGCCCCGATTCCATGCGCACCGAGATCCTGCAATCGCCCGCGTTCGGCATGCTCCGCGTCACGTTCGAGATGCGCGACGACCGAATCGTGGCCGAAGCAGGCGCGATGGTCGGCCATACCGCCGGCGTAAAGATGACGACCGAGATGCAGGGCGGCTTTCTCGCGGCGGCCAAACGCAAGCTCCTCGGCGGCGAAACGATCTTCAAGAACACGTTCACCGGGACCAAACCGGGCCAAGAGCTGCTCCTGGCGCCGGGTCCGCAGGGTGATTTGCAGTCGATCAAGCTGCGCGCGGGGGAGAGCTTCACGTTGCTTTCTGGCGCTTACGTCGCGCACACCGGCGACGTAAAAATCGATACAAAGTGGCAGGGCGCGCGCTCGATTTTGAGCGGGACAGGCTTCTTCATGCTGCAGGCGACCGGACCGGGCGAGCTCTTCTTCGCGGCGTACGGCGGCATCGAGAAGATCGACGTCAGCCGCGGCGTGCTCGTCGACAACGGCCATATCGTCGGGTTCACGGAAGGCGCGCGCTACGAGCTCAAGCAGTTTGGCGGGTTTCGCAGCTTCTTTCTCGGCGGCGAAGGCGTTGTCTGCCGTTTCATCGGCACCGGCCACGTGTACGTGCAGACACGAAATGTCGCGAACCTGGTGTCGTTCTTGACCCCATTCCGACCGGTCAAAGGCAGCGACAGCACCAAGGGCAAGCTTTTCGACGCGATGAAGGGCGACTAGACGAATGAATTTATGAACGTCAAGTTGATTTGTAGTCAGTACATTTCCGTCTATCAACTTGACGATTGATGAATCGCATATTGATGATCATCTATCGGACAAACACGTAGCCGAACGCCTTGAGGTTCTTGTCGCCGCCCGAGGCGCTGCAGTTCTTCCGACCGACGTTGCCACAGGTGTTGTTGTTGTCCTGACCGCATGTGCTGCCGCGCGCGCCAAATCCGAGCCGCGAATCGGGTGACGAACAGTTGTTCTGCTGGTTGCCCACGATGCCGATACGCACCCGAGCATGGGCGCCGCTCGCGGACACGTTGAACCCCTCGCGGTTGCAGAGCGTCTGCAGCGATGAGCCGGAAACAAGAGACATCCACGCGACACGGCCGCGCTTGGTGGCTCGGTACTTGCCGTCGGCGATAGCGGCGTAGAGCGACGAAGCGGAGTAGTTGACGACCAGCCACCGATATTTGCCGCTGACCCGCATCCCGAGCCGGAGCTGCTTGAACGGAACGGACGAGTACGACGCGAGTTTGGCTTCGTTGCTGTCGAATGCGGGGTACTTCGCGCCGTAGGGGGTCTTGGTCTTCCACCAGTTGGAGTCGTAGTTGAACGTGTCTTTGCTGCCGCTGGTCTTCATGACGAGCGTCCAGCCGCCGCCGGCATAGGTCATATCGCAGTGTGCTCGGTATTTCTGGGCGGGCCCGGCGCCATCGGAATCGAGCCAGTGGAGGCCTGTTTTCGCCGCCTTGTTGCCATCGCGAATCGCCTTGCAGCTGAGCGCGGGCGTATCGATGCCGCCAGCGCTGCAGACGCCCGATTTGCATTTGCCGCCGCCGGCGCAGGTTCCGCCGTTGTTGCTCGGCGCGTGCTTGCAACCGAGCTTGGGATCGCAGCTGTCGAGCGTGCAGATGTTGCCGTCGTTGCACGCCAACGGTTTGCCCTTGCAGCTGCCGTCCTGCTGGCACCGGGTGGCGGTCGTGCACTTGTCGCCGTCGTCGCACTGGGCCGAGATCGGCCGCTCGCAGACGAAACATCGCAGCGCCGCCCAGTGGATATAGTCGATCCAGGTGCCGTCGGACCGATACATCGCGACGGCGTCTTCCTGGTTGGCCCAGTTGTTCGGGTCGCCGGGCCGCCACTTGCTGTAGGTGAGCTTGCTGCCATCGCTCCAGACATATTTGCCCTCGGTGCCAAAGTCGTTGAGCCCGATCCACAGCCACGAGGTGCCGAAACCATCGCACTTGGTCGACACGCTGCGGACGAACTCATTCTCGGTGGCGTTGGCGATCGATGCGAGATTGCCGCCCCAGTTTTTGCAGGCTGCCTGCGCGTTGGACCAGCTCTTGTACTCCTTGATCGCCTTGTAGCAGCTCTCGCCGAGGACCTGGCCGTCGCAGGGGGGGCGGTACTTGCCGGCGACGGGGGTGAGCACGCAGCCCTTGGCCGAATCGCATTTCTTGGTCGCGCAGATGTTGCCGTCGTTGCAGTTGACGGTCGCACCCGGTTTGCAGGCGCCCGATGTGCACAGATCAGGCGCCGTGCACTTGTTGCCGTCGTCGCACGAGGCCTTGTTGTACGCATGTTCGCAGTTGCCGTTGCCGTCGCACGTATCGGTCGTGCACGGGTTGCTGTCATCGCACTGTTTGGCGGTCAGACCGGAGCACTTGCCGGCTTTGCACGTTCCCGTGACGGTGCAGACGTCGTTGTCGTCACAGGCCGCGCCGTCAGCCGAAGCCACGCTTACGCACGTCTTGGATGCATCGCAGGCGTCGACGGTGCAGGGGTTGTTGTCGTCGCACGCCACGCCTTTGCCAGTACATTTGTTGGCCTTGCAGGCGTCATCGGTTGTGCAGGGGTTGCCGTCGTCGCATTTCTTGGCGTCCTGTGCGACGTAGTGGCACCCCGACGCGGCCCAGCAGACGTCCTTGGTGCACGGGTTGCCGTCCGAAGGGCAAGGCTTGAATGTGCCCTTGCAGTCGCCCTTGGTGCACTTGTCGCCGACGGTGCAGAGGTTCTTGTCGGTGCACGGCAGGTCGTTGGGGACGTTCTGGCAGCCGCCCTTCTTGTCGCACGAGTCGGTGGTGCACGGGTTGTTGTCCCCGCACGGCTTCTCGAGCCCGAGGCACGTCCCGGTGGAGCACTTGTCCCCGGTCGTGCAGGCGTCGCCGTCATCGCAAACGCCACCGATCGCCTCGTGCTGGCACACACCGCCGGCCGCAGCCGCGCAGCTGTCCTTTGTGCACGGATTGCCGTCATCGCATGACTTGAGCGCGCCAGGTTTGCACTTTCCGGCCGCGCAGATGTCCCCGACCGTGCAGGCGTTGTTGTCGTTGCACTGACCGGCCTTGTTGGCGTGTTTGCACGACCCATCGGCGGCGCTGCACTGGTCAGAAGTGCAGGGGTTGAGGTCGTCGCAAGCCTTTGGCGAGCCCGCCTTGCACACGCCCGACGAACAAGAATCGCCGATCGTGCAGGCATTTGCGTCATCGCAGACGAGCCCATCGGCGATGTTGGCCAGCACACACTTGCCCGTCTTCGGGTTGCAGGTGTTGGCCGTGCAGATCTTTGCCTCGGGACATTTCACGATGGTGGTCGTATCGACCGAGCACGTCCCCTGCCCGTTGCTGACGACACACTTCAGGGTGCCGTTGCAGAGATCCCCGTCATCGACCTTGGCGCAGTCGGCATCGACCTGGCAGCTACACGGCGCCTTCTTGCCTGCGCAGGTACCCGCGCTACAGGTGTCGTCGCTGGTGCACGGGTCTCCGTCGTCGCACGGCCCGGCCTTCAACACGCTCTGGCAGCCCGCTTTCGGGTCGCATTTGTCGTCCGTGCATTCGTTCTTGTCATCGCAATCGATCGGCTTTCCGACGCATTTGCCGCCGCCGCAGCTCTCGCCCTTGGTGCACACTGAGCCGTCGTCACAAGCGGCGCTGTTGGTGGTGTGCAAGCACCCCGCGCCGGGCTGAATTTTGCTGCCAGCATCGCAACTGTCGTCGGTGCAGGGGTTGTTGTCGTCACACGACAGCTTGGCGCCTGGCTTGCACGTGCCGTTGCTACACACATCGCCCGTCGTGCACGCGTTGTGATCGGTGCAGCCGTCCTCGTCGATTGTGCCGTCGCAGTCGTTGTCGACTCCATCGCATGTATCGGTTACGGCGCTCGATGGCTGGCACGGCGGAGCATCAGACCCCGTGTCGGGGGTGCCGGTGTCGCTCGCTCCGCTGTCGTCGCTGTTGTCGCTGACGTCGTTGCTGACGTCGTCGCTGACCGTCACATCGTTGACCGATACGTCCTTGGCTGTGGATGCGTCTGAGGCGCCCGTCGAACCGGTGTCCGTCGCGATGTCGCTCGGTCCGGTATCGTCGTTGCCCTTGAACGTGAGGACGGGTGTCGCGGACGATTCGGGCTCGCCACACGCCGAAAAGAGCGCAGCGGCGATCGCAGTGACGACGACGAACCTGCTGATTTGGATGCGATTTGGGGTCAAATGTGCCTCGCCGACGGTAATCTCGCGGCCATGATCGTGGAAACGCCGCGCCCCTTGGTCAAGCAAACGCCCCGTACCACGGCTTCGGACCAGGGCATCGGGACCGCTCTGTCGCGCGACTGCGCCTTGACTTTGCAGGTGCCGCGACCGTTTGATCCGCGCACACGTTGGAGGGCCCATGCGCCACTTTACCCGCCCTTTCCGGCTGATTTCCGCGCGGTCGGCGATCGTTTGGAAGCTCGTGGCGGCCTCGCTTGGCGCCGTGCTGGTGCTGACATCGTGCGGTCCCAGCCAGGTGCAGACGCGCAAGGCGCCGATCTACCCGTGCGTAAAGCAGTCGCGCGAGGACACGGTCAAGACCGCCGACGGACGATCGACGAAATCGCCGATGCTCGGCTGGTTTTCGACCGCGTCATTCGACACCTGGCTCGCTCACATCGACCGGATCGGCCAACGCGCTGGCATCTTCGCGCCCGATTCGTCGTACCGAGCGCATGCGCTGCGCAACCTCGCCAAGACGCTGCGCAAGATGGGCATGAAAGACACCAGCTGGATCGATCTGAAGCGACCGCTGCATGTGATTGTCCAGCAGCCCACCGACGAAGAGCGACAGGCGCACACGGGCAAGACGTCCAAGTGGGCTTTCGGCATGTCGGCGATCTTGCCGACCCTGGGTCAGGACAAATTCCTGGCGGCGGTGGTGGGTGAACACGTCCTCAAAGACGCGCGCGGGCACGCTCTGGCCGTCAAAGCTCGCGGCAAGCCGATCTACTACGACCACCTCAACCATTTCACGACGATCGGCACCATCCATCCGCAGCGCTACCAGCTCGCGAAGAAAGCCGCGATGTGCGTGCACGACCGGATGACCGGCCGGCTCTTCGATGTCGGGTTCGCGGTCGGCGACGCGTGGAAAGAGAACAAGGATCAGCTGCAGGACAGCTTCCGCGACGCCATGACGTCCGCGCGTCGTCCGGGCGTGACAGCGCCGTCTGCGGAGGCATCGAGCAAGTTGTTCGAGTGGATGAGCACGTACATCGAAGAATCCGACGTCATGGAGCTTTCGGCCCACGCGCACGAGCGCCATATCTCGATCGGCTTCGCGTCGTACCCATACGCTCGGACCCGCTCGGCCCAGCGCCTGCAGGTGTACCGCAAGAAGCCCGAGAACAAGCTGCTCGAACGCCTGCCGAAGAGCTCGTGGTGGGTCGCTGGCCAGACCAACGCGTTCGACGGCGACGTATCCGAGTACGAAGGCTTGATGGGCTTTTACGTCGACGCGCTCGGGCTGAACTCCGACATCACCGAGCGCATCATCCAACGGATCAAGGAGTCGCTCGAGCTCACCGGCGATCACAGCGCCATGGCCGTGTACAGCGAAGGTCGCTTTCCGCTCGCGTTCGTGAGCGTGGTCGAGGCCAAAGACGCCAAGGCGCTGGTCAATGTCTCGATGGCTGCATCAGCCGACGTGTTGGAGATCCTGATCCAGGCGATGGAAAAGGCGATGCAGAAGTCCAAGAAGCCGCCCAAACCGTCCGATGTGAAAATCCTCGAGGCGCTGAAGGGGGCCCGCGGCATGACGCCCGACCAGTGGATCGACAAGCTGGTCAGCGAATCTGCGTCTTGGAGCGTGAAATTCACGGCGCGAACAGCCAATGATGGGTCGTTGAACTGCCGTATCCTGCGCGCGGATGCCGACGTGCAGAAGCTGCGAACGAACCGACGCGCGATGCAGGTGATGTCGCTCACAGGCCCCACGCTCGAGATGGGGCTGTGTCACGACGACAAGCACGTGGTCACCTTGATGGGACCCAACGTCGTCGCCGCCGCGAAGCAGGTTCTCAGCGATGGTCCGAGCGGCGCACGGCTCGGCTCGCAAGCGTCGTACAAGGGGATCCGTGGAACCGAAAAAGCGCCTACGCACCTGTGGATGCTCGACCCCGCACCGCTCATCGCTCGCTACGGAAAAGCGCTGCCGATCCAGCTGGCTTGGCCGGCAGGCGAGGCGATCGGCTTTGTGTGCGACGCCGAAGAAACCGCCATGCGCTGTGAGATCGAGATCCCGCTCGCCGTCGTGGATGTCTTCCGACAGGTACGGGCCGCGTTCGCGAGCTTTGGCCGCCGCAAGCGCTAGGGATCCGCTCCCCCGCAGCCTGCTACAACCTGCCAGTCGTCCGAAAGACGTACTCGCGCCTGCTCATCGGCAGCTCGCCCTCGTGTTCGTTGGGCTCGGGGATCTCGTCGACCGGCAAGCCCCAATCGGCGAGCGCGGACTGCAACGACACCAGCTTGAGACGCTTCTGGCGGGCCGAGATTCTCGCTTCCCGATCGCCGGCCTCGGCGCGGATGTAGATGAGCATCAGCTGGTGTGTCGCTTTTCGAAGCTGGCGAATGGCCATGATTGTGTTGTGCATCTGCAAGCGGACGCCCAATGGCGACCCGGTTACCCGTACAGCGTCGTAGGCGGCGCGGCGAACGGTCATGACAAGCGCCGGTTCGATGCAAACCACCGAGGCGATGCGTTCGGACCGTCGAATCAAGGCCATCTGGCCAAACACGGTCCCCGGTTTCAGCGTTCCAAGCTCAAGGCGGGCGCCGTCGATGTCGCGCAAAACCCGGGCGCGTCCCCCACACAGAACGTAGAAGGCGTCGGCATAGTCGCCCTCCCGACAGATGAACTCGCCGGGCAACGCGTCCCGAATATCCGCGATCGACTCAAGCTCCTGGAGTTCGGCATCGGTGTACGACGCGAACGCACCCAGCTCGCGCAGGTTCAGCAGGTCGGCGTCGGTGGTCGAGCTGTGCGGCATGACGGTGGGAAGGTGGGGAAAGTCGCGCTCGGGTGCGGAATCAAAATCGGGTGAGCTTGGCCCAGAGCTTCTTGAGTCGGGGCTGCTCTGCGGTGTCGACGGCGGGCGCAGGAGTTGCCGGGTGAGCCTGTCCGGGGCGCAGTTTGACGATTTTGGGCGCCTTGCTGCGGCGCAGTTCGCGCTCGATCCGGTCATTGACGCCGTCCATCCGCGTCATCGCGTTGTTCAAGGCCACGTTGGCGATCGCGACGAGCAGCATCGGGTTGGCCGCACGCATCGCGAGCAGCTTGTCACGCGCGACTTCGAGAATGGTCGACTCGACGGTTGCGATAACCGTGGCGTTGCGGGTCGCCGGGTCGAAAACGCCCATCTCGCCGGCCAACTCCCCGGCCCGGATCACACCAACCCGCAGCGCGTTTCCCTGGCTGTCCTCGCGCTCCACAGTCAACGCCCCGCGCAGCAGAATCGCGAGCCGGTCGCAGTCATCGCCTTCGCGATAGATCTTGGCGCCCGGGACGTAGAATTTGGCAGATCCGGCCGCGATCAGGGCCCGTGCGTCACCATCTGCGAGGCCGTGAAACCACGGGATTTCGCGCAGAGCGGCAAGGACAGCGTCGCGTTTGGCCATGCCCCATAATCCGCGAGCCGCGAACGGGCGGCAAATTTCGTCCGAACATGTTTCAGCGCTGTGATGACGCCCTCAGAACCCGTACTGGAAGCCAGCGCCCGCGATGAGGATCGTCAGGTCATACGTGCCGTTACCGCGGTCATTATCCGACGCGAGCACCGTGCGCGAGAGCATGTGTTGCACCGTGGCGTGTGCCGTGAGCGTCAACGCGTCGCCGAACGCGAGCCGGCCGCCCACTCCACCGATAAGTCGATGGCCGTCGAGCGCGATCAGATCCATGTAGCGGTCGGGCGAAACGGGCGAGTGATAGCCGAGTCGCACCCCGATTCCGAGGTCGTCGGTGACCTGGACGTCGGTCAACGTCTCGAGCTCGAGCGAGTCGATCCATTTGCGCTGCAGGTTGATGCGATTGACGCGTCCGAGCCCCAACTCCGGCTGGGCGAAGTCGTCGCTTTCGATGGTCACTGTCAGCGAATCGACGACGGAGTAGAAGAGGTACGAGGCTTGCAGATTCACGGTCAGGCTGTCGGTCACATCCCACGCGAAACCGCCGCGAAGCACCGAAGGCATGGGGAACGACACGAACGCCTTGCCCTTGACCTGGCGCGGGTACTTGAGGCCCTGGCTGGCAAGGTCTGTTGTCCAAAACGGGTGGTCCATGTCCATGTAGAAATCGCCGACGAAGATGAGGTCGATGCCCTTTTGGAAAGTGGCAGCAAGGCGCAGGGAGTCGGTCGCTTCGAACAAGGCGCCGACCTTGAACGTCAGTCCAGTGCCCGTCGCCTCGTGGATCATCGCGTCGCGGCTAAGCACATCGAGCTCACGCACGCCCGGTGGCGCGTCCTCGCCGAAGTCGTTGGGCTGATTGATCGGTGGGTCTGCGAAAGCGCCGCCGAGCAGCTCCGTGCCCGCGAGATCGACCGATTGGGCCAGGCTCATGGTGCCGAGCACGATGTCGAGCGACGCCCCGATATGGAGCCGTGAGCCGATATTGGCGGCGGCGGCGAGGCTCACGTACTCAACGAACACAAAGGTCTGCTGCACATGCCATTTGTGCGGACCGTTGTTGGGCAGATTGAGGACCGCGGCATACTCGGGAACCGCAGCAACTCCGATCGCGAATGTGTTGCCGATGGGCAGCGCGAACGATAGCGCCACGCTCGGCGCGCTGGTCTGGGCGTTGAGCGGGGCGGCGGGACCGGTCTTGCTGGCGTCGACATCGGTCGCGGCGAGAGGCTGCTTAAACGTGAACCCGTCGCTGTGCTGGTACGTGGCGCGTCGCTGCCGGGCGAATCCAATCCACGCGTTGATGGCAGCAACGTCGAGCTGAAAACGTCCGCCAGGAAGCGTCGTGAGGAGCGCAGGATTGAGGTGCATGGACGTGGCCGTATCGCCCGTGACCGACTCGAAGTTGCCAACCCGGGGCGCAACAATGCCGCTGGCGAACGCCGAAGACGACAGCGCGACAGACACACTCAACAGCGCGCACAACGCGCAACAAAGCCGCTTGGTCACCTTGCAGTCGCCCTACTGAACCCGCGTCAACTTGAGGCCGATGCGCGCCCGAGACGGCTTGGTCGTGACCTCGATTCGAAACACGCGGCCGCTGTCATCGGCGCAGAAGAGGACGTCTCCAGCGTTCACTTTGACTTTCTGGTGGGTGTCATCGCCGTCGACCCACGCGTTCGTCGACAGTTGTTGCGTGAGAGAGGCATCCGCAAAAAAACCAGCCTTGGCATAGCTGCGCTTGTCACCGTCGGGGAGGTCGTCCGCGATGATGAAGTAGAGCCAATCGGTGCCGGCGTCGCCGCTCGTCGCGCGCGGGCGGTAATAATAGATGTCCGGCTTGCCGTGATGCTGCTCGATGATATGGGACGCCGCCCCGATGAGCTGCGATGCGTCTCTTTCGAGGTTGCGGCGCACGGTCTCGGTGATCTGCGCGGACGTGATTCCGACGGCGATGTCCTGGAGCTCGAAACGCACGTTGGCTTGCCCTTCCGGGATGCGGTCCTTGGTGGGCGCGAAGGGGTCGGGACCGTCGTGAAGGCGCAGCTGCGCGACCTCCAGCATCATGTCCCAGATGTACTTCGGCGCGGGCGGTTTGCCGACGTCGCCCTTGCTCTTCATCACCATCCAGCCGTCATCGATGGACACCGTGAACTGCGGCGAGGGATCGGTGCCGAGCACGTAGCCTTTCGTGTAGCTGCGGGTCTTGAAGTCGAGCAGTCCGCCGTGCGCGAGGATTCGCTCGATCGTCCAGGTCGGTGCCGTCCACGCCTCGCTGTTGCCCCACGGCTTGGGAAGCGGGCTGTTGCCGGGCTTGAGCCAGGTCGGGTGCTCGACCATTTGAAAGGCCATTCGCGTGAGCACCGGTTTGTCGGTCAGGCCTTCGATTCGTAGCCAGTTCGGGTCATTGAAGTCGAACATCGCGCCGCCGTCCTTGCCGATGGAGGCGACCGATCCGATAGCGCCATGGCTGAGGTCGAGCCCCTTGAACGGCAGCGCGTTGGTGTTGGCCTTGAGGATCATGCGGAACCCGTCCTCGAGGATATCTGCTTCGGTTACACCGACGATGAAGCCCGGGTGGTAGACGCCGTCCTTTTTCCACGCGCCAAACCGCGTGGGCATGTTGGCGAGCTTGCTGACGACGTCGTCGAGGGTGACGGGCAGGTGACCGGGGGGCACGGGGATCTTGCCGTCGGGATGCGCCGCAGACTTGGCGCCGTTGCGGAAACGCGCGTTGGGATGTGTGCCGATAAGTCCCTCGATGACGGCCTGGCTGATGGCCTTCTGTGAGAGAAAGGGCGCGTCGACGGCGATGCCGAGGGCGTCAGCGAGCACCTGGGCGCTGGGGATGCCGATCTTCGGACCGATGCTGAGCAGCTCTTCGGTGGTGGTGCCGGTCAGATCCGCGTTGCCGGGCGTCATGTTCAGCAGCCGGATCATGTTGCGCTCGGCCGTACTGACACCCTTGGCGAACGGATCCCGATCGCGAATCTGGGCGAGCGCGTTGTCGAGCAGGCGCGGTGAGCCGTCGTGGCCATTGAGGTCGAGGTTGTATAGCCACATCTTCTCGCGGGTCGCGCGCGGCAGGGCTTGGAGGTCGGCGAGCGTGATGACTTGTTCGTAGCCGGTCACGTCGAGGCGCATCGAGTAGAGCTGGACGTTCACCGACTGCCCGACAGCGAGCGGCGCGGTGCGTTCGGGTGCGGGGGCCGGTGGTGCCTGGGGGAGCTCCAAACAAGCGGTCGCGACCATCATCAGCACGACGGTCAGCACCGCGGAGTTCATCGCGCGGTTCGAGATTCGCCTCACTATCACGGCTTGGAAGCTCCGGCCCCGACCGCTTCGATAGCCACGCGAGCCCGAAACTTGGGCTGCGGCGTCACATCCAATCGCCACCGCGAACCGTCGCGATCGCGGGCGTACACCGTCGTGGTCTTGTCGGCAGGCAGCGCGAGCTTCTCGTGGAACTTGTCGCCGGTCCCATCATCACCGGTGCTGCTGAGCTTCGTCGTCAACGCCGCGTCCGCGAACAGACCGACGGTGCCGTGTTTGGTCTTCGCCCCCGGGATGTCCGCCGACGCGACGAACCAAAGCGACATGCCGACGCCATTGCGAACAAGCGCCACGTCGCACGTGGTGTCGTAAGTGCCGTGGTCACCGATGCTGGCCTCGGCGAGTTTGCTCTTTTGGTCCTCGAAGAGCTTCCGGCTCGACTGGATGACCTCTTTGCCCGTGATCGGGACGGTCACGCCGGTGATCGCGAGCCGCAGGTTGGCGTCTCCTTCTTTCAGCCCGCCATCATGCAAACGAACCTGGGCGACTTCGATCATCATGTCCCACCAATAGCCAGGTGGTGGGGGATTGCCGATGCCGGCGACCGTGTTCATCGTCAGCCAACCCTTGTCCCATGTCACGACGGACGCGTCCTTGAGCGTGCCGACGTCGAACTTCCAGGTCTTCTTGTAGGACGGGCCGTGCTTGTCCCGATACGCGTGAAAGACCGCATCCGCGACGAGGTGTTCGAAGGTCCACTTCGGCAGCGTCCAAACCGCGCTATTGCCCCGCGGAAAACCGCCGACCGGGTTGACGCCCTTGAGCATGCCCCCTTTCACGTAACTGTTGTGCTCCATGATGCTGAAAAAGAGGTCGACTTGGGGATGATCGGCGATGCCTGTCGCCTTGAAGGTGCTGTCGTCGAGGAAATCGAAAGTGACGACGTCGGCGTCTTTGTCCTTGAGCACCAGCCATGATTTGCCGGCCGACAGGTCGATGCCTTCGAGCTGGCGCAGGTTGGATTTGCCGGTCACCGTCATCTCGAAGTTGGGCAGCAGAACCATCGACGGCGCGGCCTTGTACAGCACGCCGGGGTGACCGCCCTTGGGTCCGAGGGTCGTGGCGAGCTCTTTGAGGTCGGTCAGCGCGTCCCACATCGTGATGGGCAGCTTCTTCACGTCGTCGGCGGGGTCGGGTTTGAGCGCGGGGTGAGACGACAACACGGTGCGGAACAGCGCGTCGGCGACGTCCTTGGTGGAGAGGTAGGTCTGCGTCGGGTTGATGGCGCTGATCGTGGCGGAAAAGAGCTGCACCGCGATGCCCATCGCCGCGCTCACATGCTGCATCTGTTCGAAGGCCGTGTCGGTGAAGTCGGTGTTGTCGGGGCTCATCGTCACGATCTTCTGCATATTCCATTCGGCTTTGCCCCACGAGCTCGTGTTCACGCCGTAGCCGATCGGGTCCTTGATGGCGGCGAGCGCTTCGATCAGCACCGGACGCAGGTCCATGTAGTAGATGACGAGCTCGCGGGCCTTCGCCTCGGGCAGAAGCGCCTTGAGTTGGGCTTTGGTGAGGGTGAGTTTCAGCGTGCCCGTGTCGGTCTTGGGGTCGCGCGCGAGGATGGTGACCACCCGTTTGAGGGTGACAGACACACTCAAAAGCGTTGTATTTCCAGCGTGATCGGTTGCGCGCGCTTCGATTTGGCTCGCGCCCGCCGGGACCGCCAGTTGCAGCTTCCACGTGCTGGTTCCTTCCGCTCGAATCCAAGCGCCGCCCGCCGCACGAACCTCGACCTGCGCGATCCCGTCGTTGTCCGATGCGGTTCCCGAGACGGTCACGAGGCTCTGGGTCAACGCCGCATTCTGTTTGGGGCTGGTGATTGCGATTGTGGGCGCTTCATCGTCGAACTTTACCGCCAGTTCTCGCTCTGTGGTCCGCTTCTTGTCGTCGGTTACCCGCAGCCGAATTCCGGTCTTGCCGGCGGGGGAAACGCTCGCCCGGAATGTCGTCAGCTCACCCGCCACTGCGAGTTTTGCGGGCAGCCATGCGCCTCCGATCGGCGCCACGTCCACCGAAACCACCGATGCGCCGGGAGCGGCGAGCGCCTGACCACGGACGGCGAACGAAGCAGACTTCACGGCCGCGCCGGCGACCGGTGCCAGGACCCGGATCGACGGCTGCACCCCAACGTAGCGGAGATTCCAGCCGTCCTGGAACGTGCCCCCTGTGGCATCGGTGACGTGCGCGACGACGGGATTGCTGCCCGGCAACAGGCCGACGGAAACGCGAAACAACCCGTCTGCTCCAAGCGACGCGCTGCGCCTGGTACCGCTGGCGACAACAACATCGACGCGCGCCGGTGCGTTTGGCGCGGTCACGGCCAGGACAAGCTCGACGACCGCGGCCTGGACATTGTGCACGGACGCCGGAGCTACGAGACGCACGCTCGGGACCTGCGACTTCGACGTCGATTTTGTTGGATCCGGGTAGACCGCCGCGGGCTCCTCGATGGAACAACCGCACGCCAGAACCGCAAAAACCGCACTCGACATGAGCGACACCGTCGCGGCACGACAAGCGAAGGTGGTGGCAGCTGTCACGGCTGGCCCCCACCGATCCACCGCCGGACGACCAGGGTGACCTCATCTCCGACGGTCTTGATCACCTGGATCCGATGGACCGCGCCGCTGCTGTTTTGGGCGAACACGGTCTTGGGCGCGTCCCCAACGCTGATCTTCTCATGGAGGGCATCGCCGCTGCTGCCGGCTGCGACCTTCGAGACCTTCTTGGTCAACTTGGAGTCGGCAAAGAAGCCGCGCTTGGCGTGACTGTTCTGGGCGGTCGGGACGGGGTCCCCTTTTGCGACGAAGTGCAGGCGCAGCTCCTTGTCCTTGCCGCGGGCGAGCCAGAAATCCAGCGCCTCGTTCTGCGTCTGCTTGCCCATCAAGAGCGCCGAAAGTTTGCTGCGCTGCTTGTGGAGCTCGGGTCCGAGTGACTTCACGATATCCGCCGACGTGATGCCAACCGGAACCGACGGCAAGGCGAAACGCGCGTTGCCCTGCCCCTGCTTTATCCCACCATCGAGCAGGCGCCGTTGCGACACCTCGCTGATCATGTCCCACACGTACTGCGGTTTGGGCGGCGAGCCGAGCCCCAACAACGTCCAAATGCGCATCCAGCCGGCCGGATTCGGGTTGATGGCGGAGAAGTGCGATGGCCCACCCGACCCGCTCTTTCGGTAGCCTTGGCGACCCACGGTGATTTCCGCGACATCCAGCCCGAAAAGCGACTCGAACAGCAGCGCCCCGCTCGATTTGCCCTTGCAGTAGCTGCAGCCGCGGCGAAGCGTCTTGTAGTCCCGGTACGCCGCATCGGTCAGCACATATTCGAGCGTCCACGGTTTGAGCTTCCAGGCCGAGCCGTTGCCTTTGGGCAGCGGGTAACGCGACGTGCCTGCCTTCGCCCACGAGGTGTGTTCGGTCACGCGGAACGTCATCTTCGAGGTGGGCTTGGCCGCCAAGCCGGTGACGGTATAGGCCTTGGGATCGTTGAACTCGAACTCGAGCACGTCGTCGAAGGTTGGCCCCAGCGTATCGATGACGAACGCGGCATAGCTCTTGATGGGCTCCTTGCCCGAAAGACGTACGCCATCGTGCCAGGCGAGGTTGCTCGTGGCGCTCATGGTCTGACTGTAGGACTTGGTCATGACGACCGAGAACGGCGGGTTGTTCTTGTCGAGGAAGCCCGGATGCCCGCCCACGGCGTCGAACCGTTTGCCCATCGATGACAGGTCGGTGAGCGCGTCTTCGAGCGTTACCGGGATCCGCCCGTCCTTGGTGGCGTTGGGGTGGGTCGCGATAACGTCGTCGACCATCGCCTCGGACACCGCTTTCTCGCCGACGATGAGGTCATAGAGCCCGATTCCAAGGCCCGCAGCGAGGATCTTGCTGAAGTTTTCCAGCAGGTTGTACTGGCTGAGACCTTTGGCGATGTTGGCCATCGACTCGATCGAGGTGCCCTTCACGTTGACGTTCGCGGGCGTCATGGTGACCAGCCGCCAGACATTGATCTCGGGCTGTCCCCACGACTTTGGACAGCTCTTTGTGCTCGTGTTGGTCTTCGCCCAGCCGCCGCCACATGCGTTGCGAATCTGCTTGAACGTGGCCGCGACCATCGGGCGAACATCGAGGTACAGCATCACGATCTGACGAGCCTTTTCGGGTGGAAAGAGAGCCGACAAACCGGCGCGGTCGAGCGTGAATGTCACCTTCGGCTTGGCCGGCGGCTTCCAACGGAGCGTGATGGTGCGGGGCTTGGACCACGTCGAGGCGGTGGTGTTGGTGATGGTGAACGTGTGCAGGCCGACGATGCCGGTTTTGTCTCTGCCTCGGACGGTGACGGTGTTGGGTCCCGGCTGCAGCTTCGCGACGGTTTTCCAACCGGCGAACGGGCCTCCCGCTGCTTTGGTGTCGGTGACCGGTTGATAGGGGCCTTTGCCGACCCGCAGATCAACAGCCGCGACTCCGCTGGCATCGGAGGTGGATCCTTTGACCTCAACGGCGTCGTCTGGGGTCGAGAAGCCGGGCGCTGGGCTTCCGATCGAGGTCGTGGGTGGCGTGGTGTCGAAGACCTTGTTGCTTGCGCCGGTCACCGACTTGGACGACGTCTTGCCCGACGTATCACGCGCAAGAACACGGACAACCTGCGTTCCTGTGCCGCTGACAGACACTTCCGCCCAGAAAGTCTTGAACCCGTCATCGGTCTGTACGAACTGGGGCACAGCCGCGCCAACCTGCACCCGAACGTCGATGACTCCGGTGTCATCCACCGTGGATCCGGACACAAGGATCTTCTCGCCGAACACCGCGAACCCGGGCTTGGGGGAGTCGATGTTGATGACCGGAGGGGTGTTGTCGGCGCCGACCGGTGACCGCGTGACAAGCACGGATGCCTCGCCGGAATTGCCCGCAACGTCTTGCGCGCGGACCACGATTTTGTGGCTGCCCAGCGGGATCGCCAGCTTCACGTCGAGCGCCCCCGTTTCCGCAATCCACTCCAGCGGCAATGCGACGTTGTGGCCCACCTTGACCGTCGCCGAGGCGAGCGCTGTCTCGTCCGCGACTGTTCCGGTCAACATGATGTGCGGCGTGCTGACGACGGCATCGTTGGCGGGAGCCTTGATGACGACGGTCGGTGCGGTTTTTTCGGTTGGCCAGCTGTGTTCGCCGTGATCGGAGGCCGCGACGTCAGCGCTGGCGTCAACGCCCTCAGGCCCGCCGTCGGTTGGTGCGGAGGAAGCCTTCGCAACCGGGCCCTCGACAGGGACGGAGGGCTGGCACCCAGCGATTCCGAGGATGACGACGGCACCGAGCGCACAGAAAACGACGTCCGCGCGTGGACGACCACGAATTCTCGCGGCTATGCGATGGCAATTGGTCATGCCGTGTCAGCGTCAAAGGGTGAGCAGGATAGCAGGTCGACGGGCGGAGCGATGGCCGTTGTCGGCGAGGCTGGCAATTCTTTTGAGTGAATGTAATCAGCGCTTACATTGATGATCTTTGGCGCGGTACCGGAGGGCCCCGATCGGGCGCCAGATCGCTAGAATCCGGCGATGCGCACGTCTCAGACATGATCAAAAACCTCATGTTTTCCGTCAACTAAGTCTTACGCACGTCAGCGAACGTAGATCCGAAGCTGGTTCGCTGCCGTCCCGGACGCGCCCTTGTTGAGCCCGAGGGCAGCGCCAAATCCACGCGTTCCCCATTCGGCGGACGGGCTGGACAGGTTCGGACCGCTCGTTCCCGACAACCCGGGATCGTCCCACGGGCATGACTGATTCGAACGCGCGTTCCACACCGGGCCCCACGCCTTCTCGTCGTCGCCGCACTTGGTCTTGTGCCCGTCGTGGTCATCCGCGTTGAAGTAGAGGCTCGTCTCGCAGAGCTTTCCGCCGACCTTCAGTGTGCCCGTTGTCATCTTGTGTCCGGCCTTGCCCGGCTGGTAGCACATCGGCCCGCCAACCCCGGCGATGTGCTGGGCAATGCTCTTGCTGCCGTCGCCAACGGCGTGATAGGATGCCCAAATTCCGGATGGTTGCTGCACAACGAGGACGTCTTTGAAGCCGACCGCGAACGCCGCCGCCGACTTGAAGTCCCGCTGCCAGGATGCCGCGCTGCCGACAGTCGTGCTGTCACTCCAAAGCTTGCGGTTGTTCCATGACCACGTGTGCGACCCGTCATCGCTGCTGTTGAACGCCAACATCCAGCCGCCGCCGTCATGGCCCATCTCGCAATGGGTCGAAAACGCAGAGGTGCCACCCGGGCCGTCGGGATCGACGCTGTAGATACCGCTCTTTGCCTTGGGATTGGCCTTGCCGAGCGCCACGCAAGATTGAATGGACTCGACCTTGCAACCGCCGGTACAGCCATCGCCGCCGAGCTTGTTGCCGTCGTCGCACTGCTCGCCTGCTTCCAGTTTGCCGTTGCCGCATGCCACGGGGATTTTGCGCCGCACGAAGACCTGGATGTAGTTCTGCGCCGCGCCGCCTTTGCCCTTGTTGAGGCCGAGCACCCAGCCAAAGCCGCGCCCGTTGTACTCGTTGTTTCCGCCCGCTTGCTTAGGACCAAGGCTCGACACCTGGCCGGGATCGTCGAACGGACACGGGTTGTTGTTGCCAACGCTCCACGCCGGACCGAACGCGCCATCGTTGTCGCCGCACTTGTTGGGGTTGCCGTCGCGGTCAGCCGGGTGGAAATAGAGCCGCGTCTCGCAGAACTTGCCGTTCGATGACAGCCCTATGTTTCCGGCGGTCAGCGCGTGCCCCTGCCCGTGTTTGTAGCAAGTCAGCTCCTTGATGTCCGCCATGTGCGCAGCGAGTGACTGTTTGGCGTTGCCCACGCCGCCGTAGACCGCCCACGCTTTTGACGGATAGTGGACAAACATCACATCGTCGAATGTCAAGTTGTGCATCGCGCGGGACTTGAAGTCCTTATTGCGTGCCGCGACCGAGCCGACCAGCGAGGTCTTGGTGGTCATCAGCGTGCGGTTGTTCCAGGTCCATGTGCTCTTACCGTCGTCGCTGCTGGTCATCACCAACGTCCAGCCGCCGCCGTCGTGGTCGAGGTCGCACCACACCTGGTAGGCCGCCGTACCGCCCTTTCCGTCGGGATCGATCGTGAACAGGCCGCTCTTGGCGGTCGGATTGGCCGCCTTGACCTCGTTGCATGAAGCGGCTGGGTTGGTCTTGGTACCGATCTCGCACTTGCCGGCTTTGCAAGCGCCTCCCTTGCCGCACGCCGCGCCGTCTTTGGCGTTGGTGTGGGCGCACCCCTTCGCGTTGTCGCAGGTATCGACCGTACAGGGGTTGCCGTCGTCGCAACCGAATGCGTCGGTCACGCATTTTCCAGAGGCGCAGCGCTCGTTGACGGTGCAGACGTCAGCGTCGGTGCAGGTTGAGTTCACGGGGATTCCGACGCAGCCCTTTGCCGGATCACAGACGTCGAGTGTGCACGGGCTGTTGTCGTCGCAGTCCTTCTGTTTGCCGGTCTTGCACGAACCACCCGAGCAAGCATCCCCGACGGTGCACGAGTTGCCATCGGTGCACGGGGCGGTGTTGGCGGCGAACACGCAGCCGTTCTTGACGTCGCAGCTGTCGTTGGTGCACGGGTTGCCGTCTTTGCACGGCAGTTTGGGTCCAGCCTTGCACGCACCGCCGGCGCATTTGTCACCGCTCGTGCAAACCGATCCGTCATCGCATGGGGCGGTTGTCTTCGTGTTCCGGCAGCCGGTCGACGGAACGCACGAATCGGCTGTGCAAGCGTTGCCGTCGTTGCAGTTTTTCGCGTTCGCGCCGACGCAACCCTTCGTGCCACAAACGTCCCCCGTCGTGCACTTGTTGCCATCATCACAGGGCTTGTTGTGGCTGTTGAAGACGCAGCCCGTCGCCTTGTTGCACGAATCGTCGCTGCACGGATTACCGTCGTCGCAACTCAGTGCTTTGCCCGGGGTGCACGTGCCGCCAGCGCATTTGTCGCCGACCGAACACGCGTTGCCGTCGCTACACGGGTGCGTGTTGGGCACGTTCGCACACCCTTTTCCAGGGTCGCAGGTGGGCGTTGTGCACGGATTGCCGTCGTCGCACTTAGGCGCTTTTCCCGGCACGCACGCGCCTTTGGCGCAATGGTCCCCCGTCGTACACTTGTTGTTGTCGTTGCATGTCACGGCGTTGGGCAGAAACACGCAGCCCTTCTTGCCGTCACAGGTGTCGTCGGTGCACGGATTGTTGTCGCTGCAAGCTTGCTTCTTGCCCGATTTGCAGGCGCCCAGCGCGCACGTATCCGCGACGGTGCAAACGTTACCGTCGTCGCATGGCAGCTTGTTGAACGCGTTGACGCAGCCTTTTGCGGGGTCGCAGTAGTCGGTTGTGCACGGCTTGCCGTCGCCGCATGCGGTCAGCTTTCCGGACGCACATTTACCACCCGTGCAGGCGTCACCGCCGGTGCAAACGTTACCGTCGTCGCATTTGGCCGCGCTTGCCTTGTGCTGACAGCCGCTGGCCTTCGAGCACGCGTCGGTCGTGCACGGATTTCCGTCGTTGCAGGTCACTGGCTTGCCGGCCTTGCAAGCGCCGCCGGCACACGCGTCGCCGGTTGTGCATAGATCGCCGTCGTCACAAGGCTTGCCATTGGCCTTCGTCACGCACCCCTTCGACTTGTCGCAGCTGTCATCCGTGCAAGGGTCTCCGTCGTTGCAGGTCGCGGCCTTACCACCTTTGCACTTGCCGAATGAGCACGTATCCAGCTGCGTGCAGGCGTCGCCGTCATCGCACGGGCTGTTGTTGATCTTGGACGTGCATCCGTCCGCCGGATCGCAGGCGTCGGTCGTGCATAAGTTGCCGTCATCACAGTCTTTGGACGCTCCGCCCTGGCATTTTCCGCCACTGCATGTGTCGGTCGCCGTGCAGGGATTGCCATCGTCGCAGGACGCCGCGTTAACCTTGGTGGAGCATCCAACGCCCTTGTCGCAGGAATCGTCCGTGCAGACGTTGTTGTCATCACACTTGGCAGCCGGGCCAGGCAGGCATTTGCCGCCACCGCATGCGTCGCCAGCCGTGCAAGCGTCGCCATCTGTACATGGGTTTCCATCCGGCGCATCGGCGAGCTGGCACGTCTGATCGGCGGCGCAGGCGTTGACCTTGCACGCCTCTGTTGCGTCGGGACAGTCAGTCGGTTTGGTGCATTCCGGTTGTCCGACATCGTCGACGCCAGCGTCGGAGGAGCCAACGTCAGCAGCGGCGTCTGGGCTTGCCGCGTCTGGAGCACCATCGCCCGTGTCGAAGGGTCCGATGTCCACTCCAGCGGAACCGGAGTCCAGAGTTGCTGCGGTGTCCGGCTCTGTCGCCGTATCCACAAGGCCCGCCGAGTCCGCGTTGGCCGAGTCAGCCAACGAAACGTCATCGGAGTTCGAGCTGTCGATGCCCGGATCGTCCGACCCGCAGCCGGTTGCCACGGTGACCGCAAGGAATGTGGCGACGCAGCGCAGAGCCAAAGTGGATCGTGTCGTGTGGACCATCAAGACGCTCCTCAGCGGCGATCACCGCCAAACAACACAGAAAAAGGGTCATCAAGCATACACAATCACGGCGCTGGAAGCCGAAGAGAAGGTCGGCGTCGGACGTACAACTGGAGGCGCGCTGGGTGTTGCGTTGCACGCCAAACGAGACGCCCGTTGCGCGCAACGTGAGACTTGCCGGTCGACTCGCTCGGCATGGATCGCGTCGCACGGCGTGAGAATCCCGTCGCAGCCCGGATGAGACACCGCGGGTGCGGAGGCCGCAGGCGACCTCGTCGCGTGCCGTGAGATCTGTGTCGCAAACAGTGAGACCCGACGATGGGCGCTACCCCACCGCCGGGTCTCCGGGGCCGTCCACGTATGCCTTCAGCATCGCGGAGCGTTCTGTTCTCGGCGCCCTGCGGTGCCTCGGAGCGCCCGCAGCCGGCTTCGGCCTCGGCACCATGGACGGCCCCGACATGGCGTGGTCCGGCGGTGCCGTCGGCGAAGCTCAGCGTGCGGGCCCCAGCCCCCGCGTTCGAGCGCCGTGCCCGTCTCGGGGCTCAGGGCCAGAGCAGCTTGCGGGCCTCGATGGCGTGGTTGGTGGACACCGTCGGCTCGCCCCGCTGCCACGCCACCTTCGCGAAGGTAGTGCGACAGGCGCAGCTCGAGCGAGGCGCAGTCGCCCGAGACGTCGGTGCGACCCGGCAGGTGCCGCAGCAGGTCCTCCTGCGCCGAGAGGTTGAAGCGCTCGACCTTGCCCCGTCCCTCGGGGTAGCCGGCGGTCCCGAGCACGATGTGGGCGCCGAGGCGCCGGACGACGTCGGCGATGGTCGTGCCGACGAAGCCCGATCCGTTGTCGGTGTAGATCGCGGAGAAGCGCCCGTGGCGGCGCAGCAGGCCGTGCAGTCCGCGCAGGAAGAGCTCGCGGCTCTCGGACGTGCCGACCACGACGTGCAGGCCCATCCGGGTGCAGTCGTCCAGGAAGAACAGCGCGACGCGCTTGGACTGCCCGGTGCCGGCGCGGAAGTGCTTGCCGTCGCACAGCACCATGTCCAGGCGGTGCGGGAACGCGAAGCGGCGGCTGTCACGACCCCTGGGCATGCGGCGTCGACGGGTCGGGATCCCCAGTCGACGGCAGGCCCGCCACAGCGTGCTGCGGTGCACCCGCTCGTCGGGGCCGATGACGCCCTTCTCGCGGGCGCGGCGGATCATCTCGGGGACCGAGGCGCGGACGTCGGCGCGCTTCTCCGCCCGCACGAAGGCGAGCAGGTCGGCGGGGAGCACGCGGCTGCCCTCGCATCGCGTCCGCTCGGTGCTCCGCAGGCCCTGCGCGCCGTCGCGCTCGTAGGCGGCAATCCAGCGGTAGATCGTGGCCCTGCTGCGCCGCGCCGCGCGCCGGCCGTCGAGTCGCTCGTGGAACTGCGCGGCGACCTCGGCGACGGCCTCGGCGCGCACCTGTCCACCGGCCTCGCGCGCCAGCACCCGGCCGACCACGAGGTAGCGCCACATCGCGTCGCTCGAGAGTTCGAGCCGGTCGTTCGGCCGCCGGTCGTCGTGTTTGTCGTCTCTGCTCATCGGTCACCTCCTTTGTCGGGGAGGCGCGGGAGTAGCCGAAGCGCCGTGGAATCAACATGTTCCGAATTCGGTGATCGACCTTTCCAGGGACTCCGGGACCGGCGGAGAGCGGGCCACCGCGGCCCGAAACGGCGTCGGCAGAAGCGCCGGGGTCCCCCGGGATGCGTACACCGGTCTGCGCCACACCCCTGCGAGCCACCCGGCCTCGGCAAGCCGCCACCACGTCGGCCAGGTCGGCCCGAGCGCACCGAGGACCGACACGACCGCTCGGCCGCGGGCGCGATAGCCGCCGTCCGCTTCGATGCCCGCGACCGCCGCAGCGAGCACTGCACCGTCGACGTCCAGGACCTCGGCCAGGCGCTCACGCAGGCCCGGCGGCAACTCCGGCTCGACACCGGTCACCCGGCAGGCCCTCCGCAGTCGGCGGAGCTGCGTCGACCACCACCGGTCGGTCCCGCCGGGGCACTCGCGCGCCCACGCATCGCCCCGTGCGGCGTCCGGTCCGGCCTCGAAGTACGTGTCCGCGAAGCGCGAAGCGATGTCACCGTCGTCACCGAGCTCGCTGCCGTCCGGGGCGAGCTGCACCAACGGAACCCGGCCGTACGGCACGTGACCGGGCGGGTAGATCGTGAAGTGCACGCGGTGCGGGCGGCATTTCATCACCAGCAGCGGGTGCCGGGGCCCTGTCTTGCGCGAGCGCCACTTGTGCCTCGCAGTCGCGCACTCGTCACCGTCGCCGCCGCGTGGGCAGCACTCGGGAGCGTCGGGTGCCGGCCGGCCGCTGTCGTCCTCGTGGTAGGCCGCCACGACGAACACGCGTGCATCG
>CAZLMW010000037.1:63511-65496 GCA_964560875.1 uncultured Enterobacteriaceae bacterium | reverse complement strand
AAGCGCTGAGCCGGGAGCGGAAGAGCGGATCGCCATTCTCGCCGCGCACATCTAGCTGAAAGACGACCAGCTGAAAACGACTGGCTTCAGTCTCTTCCCGAAAACGACATTCCCCAAAACGCCGACGGCCCGCCTCCCCGAAAGGAAGCGGGCCGTCTCGTTTGACGAACCTTTCGAGCTACTTGCTGAGCTTGAACTCGATGCGGTTGTTCTGCCTGAGCGCCTTCTTGAGCTTGCGTCGCTTCAGGCCCTCGGTCGGGACCAGCTGCTGGCTGTTGCCGCGCGCTTTGATCTTCAGGCGACTGGCCTTGACACCCTTGCTGACGAAGTGCTCATGCAGCGCTTCACAGCGGTCGACCGAAATATCCTGCGGGCTCAGCGCGGCCCTCTTCTTCTTCTTCTTGCGACGACGCTTTCGCTTGCTCTTCTTGGCCGGCTTCACGTCGGCGTGGCAGTGCATCTCGAAGTTCATCTTCGGGTGCGCGTTGAGCACCTTCAGGACGGCCTGGACAGCTTTCTTGCTCTTCTTGGCCTTGAACTCGTGCTTGCGGCCGAACACAAACCCTTCGACCGGTTTGCTGGTGAAGGCCTTGACCTCTTCGGGGAACGAGTCGGGGCAGCCGTCCTCGTCCTGGTAGCCGTTGCGTGTCTCGGGCTTGCGCGGGCACTTGTCCTGCTTGTCTTTGACGCCGTCGCGGTCGTTGTCGTACTCGGGGCAGCCGTCGGTGTCCTTGAAATGATCGAGGTCTTCGGCCTTGTTCGGGCACTTGTCCTCGGCGTCCGGAATGCCGTCCTTGTCGTTGTCGAGATCGGGGCAGCCGTCTTTGTCGTAGAAGCCGTCGCGGTCTTCTGGCTTGTTCGGGCACCGGTCTTTGGCATCGAGCACGCCGTCGTTGTCGTTGTCTGGCTCGGGGCAGCCGTCGTAGTCCTTGAAGCCGTCCTTGTCCTCGGCCTGGTTGCGGCACTTGTCCTCGGTGTCCGGCACGCCGTCGCCGTCGTTGTCGGGGTCGGGGCAACCATCGGTGTCCTTGAAGCCGTCTTTGTCTTCCGCCTGATCGGGACACTTGTCCTTGTCGTCGGCGAGGCCGTCGTTATCGCTATCCCCGGGAGGTCCGCCGAGCACCCAGATGACGCCGGCGAGGATCTCGTAGTTGTGCGTCGCAGAACCTTTCTCCTGACCGGGACGGTCGACGCCTGCTTCACCGAGGAAGTAGTTGGCGTCGATGCGGAGGCGAACCGAGTGGGTCAGCTTGATGTTGGCGCCAACACCCGCCTGCAGCGCAGTGTCCATGTCGTCGCTGTCGATGGCCTTGTACGTCTGGCCATTGGCCTCGTAACTCTTGTCGCTGCTGACCGTGTCGACGCCGCCGCCGAGGGTCAGAAACGGCACAACAGTCTCGTTTCCTTCGAAGTTGTACCGCGCCAACAGCCGCAGCCCCATCACGTTCACGTCGCCGCCGGGCTTGTAGAACGCGAAGTTGTCCTCGTTGCCCGGGTTTTCGAAGTCCTCGGACTTGCGGAAGCTTCCGGCGCTGTAGCGACCCCACAAATCGATCGCAAACTGCCGCTTGATTCGGGCCGAGGCGCGCAGGCCGAAGGCGAACGCTGGCGACGGGACGTCGTAACGGTATTGCGCGTTGCCGAGGCCGCTGTTGAGCGCGAATCCGGCGACGCCGATCTGCGGTCCAATCTCGAAGCGCATCCCGCCGTCGTCGGCGAAAGCAGGAGCGGAAAGCAGCAGGAGCGTTGCGAGGCATACTGCGCCGACAACGGTGGACCGCGCGGCGATTCGGTCCGTACGAAGAAGCTTCATGATCTTCCTTCCGGTAATTCTGGCCGCGAGGAGCTGTGGCCAGTCGGTCTGGTTTCCAGTCTGTGCTGTGTCCACTCGGGACTGTGCGCAGCGGTTTCTGGGCGAATATCGAGGCGGTTATAGACCCTCGTAAGGCTTTTGGCCAATTCGATCGCGCGCATGCGAGTCGTCT
>CAZLMW010000037.1:20409-63411 GCA_964560875.1 uncultured Enterobacteriaceae bacterium | reverse complement strand
TCGGCGGGGCTTTTGCTTGTGTTGTGTCGCGAGCGTGCGGTATACGCGCCGGCCCGTCGCTGTGTCTCGCGGACTGGCGGCTGCACCGAACAGCCATACGAAAGCACCAACGGAAACGAAAATGGCCAACACCAAGAACATCGAAAACCGCAACCTCCGCAAGTCGCTCAAGCGCGCTCAGCGTCGCCGCCTGAAGGCCCGGGAGACCGAGTTGACCCTGCAGCAGCGCTCCAAACTGCGCCGCGCCCGCAAGGAGAAATTTGTCGGTCTGCGCGCTTTCCTCGCCGCCGAAAAGAAGGCCGCCGAAGCCAAAGCGTAAGACCGCCCTCATCGAAGAATTCATTCGATGGCGAGCACGCGTTCGATGGCGCACCCGATCGACTTCTATTTCGACTTCTCGTGTCCCTACGCCTACCTGGGGTCTACGCAGCTGTCCGCCATCGCCGCAGAAACGGGCGCTGAAATCCGTCTGCGACCTTTCCTCCTCGGCGGCGTCTTTTTACACCTGGGCCAGGCCCAGAACATGTCGACGACTCTCAACGCGCCGAAGAAACGTCATAATCGCAACGACTTGATCCGCTGGGCCGCGCTCTTCGACGTGCCCTTGAATAAGCCGTTCCGCCACCCCAACCGCACCGTCGAAGCGCTCCGCGTGTTCCTTGCGTCGCCCGACGACAGCAAGGCCGATGTGATGGCGGCGTTGTATCGCCTGTACTGGCAAGACAGCGCGGACATCAGCGACCCCGACCTCCTGTGCGATGCGCTGAACGGGCTTGGACTCGACGGGCCGTCAATCGTTGCCAAATCACGTACGCCAGCGATCAAGAAGGCGCTGTTCGCTTGTACAGACAACGCGATCGACGCGGGCGTTTTCGGCGCCCCAGCGTGGGTTGTCGACGGCGAGTTGTTCTGGGGTCAGGACCGCATCGAGATGGTCAAGCGCGCGACCCGCGGCTGGAAACCGACCGAGCAGCAGCGGGCCTTCGATTTCAACCAGGATGCTTGACGCCCACCCGAACGAGCCGACCACCAACGCCGCAACGAGGAACACATGAGCGATCGCACCATCGAGTATTTCTACGACTTCTCGTCACCCTACGCCTATCTCGCGCTCGAAGAGGTCCAGCGGGTTGCGGAACGAACCGGTGCCGAGGTGGTCTGGAAACCGTTTTTCCTCGGCGGGCTGTTCAACAAGCTCGGTTCCGCGCTGGTCCCGATCCAGGAAGCATCACCGGCCAAACGTGCGTGGCTGAACACGGACCTGCACCGCTGGGCTGAGGTCCGCGAGATGGCGTTCAAGTGGCCGTCACGGTTCCCGATGAACACGATCCGGGCGTTGCGAATCGTTCTGCAGCTCGACGGCGACGATCACCGAGCAGCCGCCGCGGCTATTTTCAAGGCCTACTGGGCCGATGACCTCGACATCAACGATCCATCGGTCCTCGCCGATGTGTTGGCCGCCGCCGGCCTGGATGCGCGGGCGTTGCTTGAAGGCACCAAGGACCCGGCCGTGAAAGCGCGCCTGTTCGTCAACACAGACGACTTGTTTGACCGCGGCGGATGCGGCGCGCCCGCGTTTTTCGTCGACGGCCTGCATTTCTGGGGTCAGGACCGGCTGCAGCTCGCGGAAAAAGCGCTCAACGGTTGGCGCCCGGCGGCAGGATAGCCCGGCGCTGCACCTTGGTCTGGGCAGGGCAACGTTGCGCCACCATTGGAGCACGGGCACCCCGAATCACGACCTCGCGCGACCGTGTTTTTCGCTGCAAACGAAGCCATGAAGCCGGTCGCCGTCGCTTGGCACGGACCTTGAACATCATCTCCCCGTCACGTCGCGCTCCAAGGGGCATCGCGCGCCGTGCTTCGGGAGAAGCCCATGCATCGCCGCACAATTGCGATTCCGAGTCTGCTGTCATTGCTCTTTTGGTTCTCGATCCTCGCGGGCGCTGGCTCACTTGCCGGATGCGGGGCGGCCATGGCGCCGCCAGCCACCGGTGAATTCGGGTATTCGGCGTCGAAGGCGTTCGACAAAGGGGTCGAGGTCTCCGCCAGCCGCATCAACGGCGGGGCGTGGCAGGCCACAAGCCACATCAACGTCGCAAAGGACACCGTCGCCGACGTCCACGTGCTGCTCAACGACGTGCCCGGCGACGAATACGGGTTCCTGATGGGCGGGGCGGGCCTGCGTCACCGACTTGGTCAATCTGGCGATCCGGTCCGGCTGACCCTCGGTTTTGGCGCGGCTGGAGGCGTCGGCGGTCGCTACCCCGCATGGAAAGAAGACGACAACCGCACTCCGGAGGTCTACGCCGGCTACATCGACGTGGGCGCCGTGATCGCGACCCCGTGGGACTGGCTGACCGTGTTCGTGGAAGGCCGCGCGCAGCGTGGATGGGCCCCCGGGCGCAACGCCGAGCATAAGCCACCGACAACCGATTGGATGCAAGGCGGCGGCGGCGCTCGCGTCGACTACGCTGGGTTCTTCGGCGTCATCCACGGCGGCGCGGCCAACTTCAGCAACTACCACGCGGACGATTCGATGCGGCTGGTTGGGCTGACTCTCGGCTATCGATTCGGCGCGGACGAGCCCTCCGCGAAAACGGCGGAGTAGGGAGTAGGGAACAGGGAGTAGCTGCCGCCCGTTCGCTACGGCACAAACGGGGAGGTGTCGAAACCGATGTCCTCACCGAGCACAGACGCAGCCACGATATGCGCGGTCACGGGCGCAAGCAGGATTCCATTGCGATGGTGGCCGGCCGCGAGGTGAAGGCCGGCGATCGACCCATGAGGCCCGATCATCGGGAGATCGTCGGACGATCGCGGTCGCAGTCCGCTCCAAGCGTCGACGAACGTTGCAGCTCCGAGCGCCGGAACCATGCGAATCGCTTCGGCCAGGAGCGCGGTCAGTCCACTCGCTGTGACCTTCTTGGCGAACCCGGTGTCCTCCGACGTCGCGCCGATGACGACCCGCCCATCGGCACGCGGAACGACGTAGGTGCGACCGCTGACCACGACGCGACGCAGGACCGGCGGACGTGTGTCGAGCATCGCGAGCTGGCCGTGCTGCGGCGTGATGCGAGCCCGCGTGGCGGCCAATCCGGGCACACGGGACGTCCAGGCACCGGTCGCGATGACCACTTCGTCGGCTGCCCAGGTGCGGGTCGCAGTCGTGACGGACACGGCCCGCGAATCGACATAGTTGACCGACTCCACCGCCTGGTGAGGCACAAACCGGGCACCTGCCCGAGCGGCGGCAGACGCCACGGCGCGAACCAACAACGGCGGGTCAACCTGGTGATCATCGGGCACAACGAGCCCACCGATGGCAGCTGGCCCGATCGCAGGTTCATGCGCACACAATTCGTCGCCGTCAACGAGGGAAGCGCGCAGGCCCGCGGCGGCCATCCACCTGGCACCGTCGCGCAGGTGGTCGAGCTGAGATTCGGTGAACGCGACGTCGGCGGCCCCGCACGGCAGAAAGCCAGGGTCGATACCGGAAGCCTCGCGCAATTGCGCCGCGAACGATGGCCACATCTGCCGACTGCGCAGGCACAAATCGAGCATCGGCCCGGGTCCGGAACACTCGATCTGAGCGCCGAGGATGCCGGCCGCGGCGCTTGATGCTTCGGCGCCAGGCACAGCCTTTTCGAGGACGACAACGTCGCACCCGGACCGCGCCAACAACCACGCCGACGACGATCCCATCACGCCGCCGCCAACGATGACGATTCGCTTGCTCATGGCGGCGGCTTGTAGCGGCTCCGGGCGTCATCCGGCAAGATGCTGACCATGCATAGTCCCGCTCGGCCGGCCCGATCCGCGCCGTGGATCATCGCGGTCTGCGCGACTTTGGCCGTGCTCGCATCACCCTGCCCCGCGGCCGCTGATGGCTACAACGACTGGGGCGGCGAAATCGCGGGGCCCGGTGAGTTCTACTTCGTGCCCGCGGTACTGGCCGCCGCCAAACCAGACTGGTACCTGTACTGGCAATGGCAGAACCAGATCGGGCTGACCGACAAGGTCGACCTGCTGATCACCCTCGCGACGACCCAGGAGACCGAAACCTGGACGGCGGACCTGGCCTACATCCAACCGCGATACGCGCTGTCGGAGACCCTGTGCGTTTCGGTCGGTGTCTTCGTTCCGGGCCACGTCGACGCCGATCCGATCTCGTTGATGCCCGGGATCTTCCACACGTGGTGGATCGTCAAAGACGCATGGAAGCTCAACTGGAACGTCGTGTGGAACCTCCCGCTCCGCGCCCCAGGCGATCATTCCTACTTCATCCCGCTGGTGCTCGAGAGGCCCATGTCCGAAGAGTTAGCTGTGTTCGCGGAAGTCGACGTCTGGGGCACATTCGCCGAACCGGCCGTCGACGTGTTTGTCGGGGCTCAAATCGAGCTGGGCGACATGGACTCGCTCAACCTGTCCGCCATGTTGCCCGCGTATCCCGAACTGGTTGTGGAGGGGCTTGCTGGCGGAATCTGGTGGTCACACGGTTTCGAGGTACCGATGCTCGGTCGTGCCGCCCAAGACGGGCTGGCAGGACGCGCCAAAACGAACACCGCGGCGGCCAACTCAATGACCACCGCGGCGTCGGCGTTCCGATGAAACGCGCACAAAGAGCGCGATTATTTGTCCTTTTTAGGCGCGTCTTTCTTGGGCGCGTCTTTCTTGGCGTCTTTCTTGGGCGCCTCTTTCTTCTTGCCGCCGCAACCGCCCTTGCCACCACAGCCGCCCTTGCCGCCGCAGCCGGCCTTCGCCGTCATGGTCGTCGCGTCGACGTTGACATCGGCAACCGCCGTTGCGGCACCGAGCGCGAGGCTGGCGAATGCAATGCCGAGCGATGTCGCAAGCTTCTTGGCATCCATGTGTTACTCCTTCCCAAGGTGGCCGCCGGAGGTGTTGCACCGAACGGCGTTGAAATTCAGCAGGTTAATCCCGCCGACCTGATTGTCCGGCTTGAAAAACGTGCCGGCAACAAAATAGACGTGCCCCACGGCGCGCCGTTACGCACCAACGCATGCGTCGCGATGTTATTCGCGATCAAACCAAGCCCGCGACGACTGGCGCCCGTCAAGATTGCCGTGTAACAATCCGCAAGCACGCCCGTCCGAGCCCTGTCACGCACGCTGCGCTCAAAATCTGGGTGTGGGCGCGGGTCACAACTCGAATCGATGCGACTCGGATCCGCTCCGAACGCCGATCGCTCCCTTCCCGGGGGTGTCAGCCCGACGAGCTGGCCCCAGCTGTCCCAAGAGGTAGTAATCCATGCAAACCAAGCTGCTCGCGGTTTCCGTCACCGCAATCGCCCTGCTCGCCACCGGTTGTGCAGGTGAATGGTCGTCATCCGCGTACGCCCCGGCCGACTACAAGTCGAAGTACAAGAAGATCACGGCCAAGTGCGAAAAGAGCGGCGGCCACGGCGGCAAGTACGTCATCAGCTACATCAGCCCCGAAGCCTACGACGCGTTCACCCAGGGCAAAGTGCTTCCCAAAGGCGCCGTGCTGATCAAAGAAGGCTACACCGACAGCGGTTGCAGCGAGATCGAAAAGCACTGGACCATGAAGAAGACGGCCGAGAGCGACCCGCCCGTCATCGGCAACTGGAAGTGGCAGCAGCTCGACGAATACGGCGAGATCACCGACGACGCCCCGAGCGGTTGCGCCGGATGCCACAGTGGGTACAAGCCCGATTTCGTCGGCACGCCGGCCAGCGCGGCCAAGAGCTGATCAGGCGCGCTTCACAGCGTCCCGTCATACCGAAAGTGGGAGCAGAGACTTCGATGAAGAAGAGCATCGCGCGGAGCGAGGCTGCGAGTGAAAACGGGGCGGCCGTTGTCGCCAACCCGCGCACACCAGCCGAGTCGTCAGCCGGACACGTCAGCCGACGCACGTTTCTCGAGCAGGTCGGCGTCGGCGGCTGTGCACTCGGTGCGGCGATCCTGGTCGGCTGCGAATCGGCGGAGCTGCTGACCGACCCCAACGCGGGCCTGACGAAGGACGCGCCGTTCAACCTGACGACGCATCCCGGCCTCAAGACCGTCCCCGGCGGCACGGCGACGCTCAACGCGGAAGGCCTCAAGCTCTTCTTATTGCGCAAAGACGAATTCACGGTGCTCGCCTACGAGGAGAAGTGTCCACACCAGGCGTGCCCCTTCGCCCAGCTCGGCGTGTGGGACGACAAGAAAAAGCAGCTCGTCTGCAACTGCCACGGCAGCCGCTTTGAGGTTGACGGCAGTTACGTCGACGGATCGGTCTCCGGTGACTGGGCCAACGCGACCGCTGCCAAGACCTGGAAGGTAACTTTCGACAAGGCGACCGGCGAAGGCGTCGTCAAGGCCGGATAACGACGTATGAGCTCAGTTTCTTCCTGGCTGAAGCGCGCGCCCGTCTTCGCAGTAGGACTCGCGGTCGCAGTTATGACAGCCGCGCCGCCCGCCAACGCCCTGCCCCGCATGTCGCTCGTCGCCGGCTCGCCGTGCGCAACCTGCCACGTCGCCGCCCAAGGCGGGGGCATGCGCAACTCGATCGGTTTCGGCACCAGCCAACACACGGGCGCAGTCCCGTGGTCCAAGATGGGCGTCAAGTCGTTCGACACCGGCTCACCGTCGTTCGGTGGCGACACGGTGACTGTTGGCGCCGACATCCGGTCCGTGCTAGCGCGCATGGGCCGTCCCAAGGGCGACAAGAAGGGCGACGCCGAGCTCCCCGACTTCCTCTATGTGCCGATGCAGCTGCAGCCATACGTGGGCATCAAGCCCGTCGAGTGGCTGGACATCGTGGGCAGCTACAACCTCGCGACGCTCCAACGCGCGTTCCCCGGTCAGGCGACGTGGGAGGCGTTTGCCCAGGTCCATGGCCCCGCGCACCTGCCAACTGTACGCGTCGGCATGATTCAGCCCACGTTCGGCATCCGTCACGACGATCACTCGATGCTCATCCGCGCAGACGCAACGAGCCCGCGACGCCCTGTGATTCCGCCCAACTATGCTGAGATCGGTGGTGAATTGGGCTATCAGCCGATCTCGTGGCTGCGGGTCGACGCCGGCGGCTTCATGGTCGACAACCTCAAACAAACGGCGGCGGCCGCGGTCGGGTCCAGCAAATTCGCTTACAGCGCACGCGTGATGGTGATGCCCCAGATCATCTTCGGCGGGTCGGGGGAAGGCGGTCCCACGGACGACGGCTTTGACGACGACGATGACGACGACTTCGGTGAAGATGATGACGAAGAAGAGGACGACGGCGGCTCGGCCGGCAGCATCAACACGTGGTTGGGCGGGTCGGTCTTCGGCGCAGGCGACTTCCAAATGATCAACGCCTTCCTCGGTGTCGGTGCGAGCAATCTCGGCTCGCTCATCGTCGAAGGCGCGATGATCCAAAAGGGCCCCAACTGGACCGGCGTCAACATGATGGCGATGTTGTCGGTGCGGGCCGGCTTCGAGTGGCTGTACTTCAACGTTCGCGGCGAACAAGCGACGATGACGGAAGTCAATACGTCGGGCGGGGCAGTGACAACGCAACAGTTCGTGGTCGGTTTTGAGGTCTTTCCGTTCGCCTACCTCGAGGTGCGCCCCGAGTATCGAATCCTCATCACGGATGAATACCGGATGAACCACTACACGTTGCAGTTCCATACGGCGTTCTAAGACTGCCGGCCAAAGACAACGGACAGCGATCTGTCCACCAATGCCCAGAGGGGGATTTAATGAAGAAAGTTTTCGTAAGCGCCGCGGCCCTGGTCGCCCTCGCACTCATCTCGTCGCCCGCGGTCGCCCAGCTGAAGGTGGCCAAGCGCGGTCCGCAAGCGATCACGCTCAACAAGAAGATCCGCAAGAACACGATGGAATGGCTCAGTGAAGCCCCGATGGAGAACATCAAGGGCAGCGCTCCGGGCGTCACCGGCACCTTCACGGTGGATCCCGCCGACCTGACCAAGACGACTGGCAAGATCACCGTGCCGGTCAAGGGCATGAAGACCGGCAACCCGATTCGTGACGGTCACCTCCAGGGCGCAGAGTGGCTCGACTCGAAGAAGTATCCGAACGTCACGTTCGAAATCCGCAAGGTGTCGGCCTGTCGCGTCGACGCGAAGAAGGGCAACAAGGCCAAGTGCAAGGTCGCGGGCACGTTCACCTGCCACGGTGTCGGCAAAGCGGTGACGACCGATGTCGAGATCTCGTGGAAGACCGGCAACGCGAAGACGGCGCGCAAGGCGCCCGGCGACTGGATCAAGATCAAGACCAAGTTCGTGATCGCGCTCGGCGACTACAAGGTCAAGGGCAAGTCCGGCGTGGTCGGCAACAAGGTCGGCAAGACCATCAAGATCTGGGGTTCGCTGTACGGCAACACCAAATAGGCAACGCGATTCGCCCCGCCCGGATGTAACACTCTCCGCGGCGGGGCGTCGTTGTTTTTGAACACACTATTCCATCCAGATCCTTGTAACTTTGGTCTGTTGGAGATCAACCGATGAAGAAGATCCTCGCAATTGGAGCCATCGTATTCGCCGCCGCCGTTTTCGGCTGGTGGGCCAAAGACGGCATGCGCCAGGCCAACCAATTCAAGATCGAAGTCTGCAAGGAAGTCGAAGATGATTTCGGCGAGGTCGAAAAGGAGTGCGAATGGAAGGAAGACTTCCACCTCGGGCTCATGGACGGTGCCCTGCCGGTGGGCGGCGGCGCGATCGGGTTCGCCGGCTTGATGTTCTTTCTCGATTTGCGCGAGCGAAAGAAAGCGGCGTGAAAAAATCCCCAGTTGCGAAGCGCGACTTCGTTGACGGGGTGCGGATCCGGCATAGCCTCGTTGGCAAGAGCACGACTCCCGTTCGCTGCTTGAGTAAACCAGCCGTCCCATCTCATCTCCGGAGCCTCTCGATGTCCAACTCACTGTCCCGTCGTCAATTCCTGGGTCGCACCCTCTCCATCGGCGCCGCTGGCGTAATCGTCGGCGCCGCGATCGGTTGCGGAAAGAAAGAACGTAGCGGCGGCGGCGATGACGCCGGATGTGACAGCAACATCGCCGAGGCAGACAAGGCGCTGCGCAAGAGCTCTGCGTACCTCGAAAAGACGCCCCACGCCGGGAAAACCTGCGATAACTGCATGCACTGGGTGGCGCCCGAAGGCGGCAAACCGTGCGGTGGCTGCAAAGTCGTCAAGGGCACGATCAACCCGAAAGGCTACTGCAACCTCTGGGTCAAGAAGGCCTGATTGGTTGGCCCGACTCTGCTGACATAGCCCGCAGGCCAGCGCGTTCTACTTCTTCGCGAGCGCGTCCAACGCTGTCTGCTTGAACAGGTCCATCTTTGTCTTGTTGATCCCGACAAGCCGGCGCGCGATTTTGCCGTTCACCACGACGAATGACGTCGGCATGCCGCGAACGCCAAACTTGCCCATCGATACGGCCTTGGCGTCGTAGGCGACCTTGTACGTCAGCTTCAGCCCGTCGATGAACGTGCGCATCGACTGCTCGTTCATGTCGACGCCGATCGACAAGACGTTCAGCCCCTTGGCATTGTGCTCGCCGTAGAACGTCTCGAGCTGGGGCAACTCGCGCTGGCATGGGCCGCACCATGACGCGAAGAAAGACACGATCCACACCCCCTTTTCGAGCTGCTTGTGGGTGATCTTCTTGCCGTCGCGCAGGATCGCTTCGAACTCGGGCACCGGCAGACCGACAGCGCCGTGCCGAACGTGTTCGACGATCCCCTTTTGTCCCAGCGGCGCGATGGCCTTGTCGGCGCAGCACCGAAACCCCGTCGTGTTGTTCCTGTAGCCGAGCCCGAACCGCTTTTGGCGCTTGAGGCACGTGGCCTTGGCGCCCCATCGGAAGTCCGTGCCGCTGAGCCGCCCTTCGCCCTCGACCAGGCCGGTCCACTCCGCGAGGTTGGCGCTCATATCGTAGATGCCAGACGGGGACACGCAGCGCGCCATGGACCCGGTCGCCACGGCCTGTCCCCCGCTCTTCTGGTTGTCGTTGCAGCGGCCGCCCTCGGGGAAGGGACCGTACGGGTAGAGCGTGCCCTCGACCTCGTCATCGGTGAAATCGGCGTTGGAGTTGTTGTCGATCGCGGGCGCGCCGGTGCAGGCAGAAACCCACTCCTCCTCGCTGCAGAGGCGCTTGCCGGCCTTTTCACAGGCGGACTTGGCCTCGTACCAGCTCACCTCCGCGGGACGCACGCCAGCTTGTGAACGCGCACGTCCGGCGGTGTCGATGCTGGCTTCGTACGCGTCGATCCAAACGGCGCCCTTGGCTGTCTTGACCTCGACCATTCCGTGCGCGGACTTGGCTGCCTCGGAAACGGGTTTTGGTTTGTTTTTCGCGCCTTCCAGGCCAGATTTGATGTAATACTCGAGGATTTCAGTGGCGACGACGCCAGGCACCAGGTGGCCGTTGATGTACGTGCGCGGGGTGCCGGCGATGCGAGCGAATCGGCCGGCTCGGATGTCGTCGCCGAGTTTGGGGTGTTGCTCGGTGCGGCTCATGCAGTTGTCGTATTTGGCGCCGTCGACGCCCACCTTGACGGCCCATGACCGCAAGTTGACGGCGTTGAGGCGCAGGTCCTGGGTGTAGATCTCGTCATGCATGGGCCAGAACTTGCCCTGCTCGCCCGCGCAGTTGGCGGCTTTGGCGGCGATACACGCCTGCGGATGCTGCACCCCTTTCATGACCTTGTTGCAGTTGTTGTTCATCGGCCAGTGCTTGAAGACGAAGCGCACCTTGTCGGCGTATTTCTTCTTCATCGGCGCCATATTTCGGTTCAGGGCCCGGCAGTAGCCGCACTCGAAGTCGCCGAACATGACGATGGTGACGGCCGCATCCTTTGGTCCGAGCGGGTAGTCGTTTTCGGTGACCGGGACCTCGAAGAACGCGCGTCCTTTGCGAAGGATGACGTTGCTGTAGCGGAATCCGGCGGATGGATGCGTGATGATGCCGGGGTCGTTCGATGCAGCTCCCGACACGGCGGACGGGCGCTGGATCTTGGCCGCGGGTCGCTTGATGGCTGGCTCTGGCGCGGCCTTGGAAGCGGTCGGCGTGGCGGCGGTGGGTTTGGGCGCGGTCACGGCCTGCATCTGGGCCTTCGCGAGTTCGATTCGGTCTTTCTCCATGCCGCCACGGACCGCGCCGTAAACGGGAATGGCGACGGCTGCCGCGACCAAGAGCGCGCCGGCAATGGGGGCGAGGGCTGTGGGTGCAGCCACGAAGTCTGTGGCGTCGGACAGCGGACCGCCCTTGCGAAATGCGCCGATGGCGAGCCCGGTCGCGGCGAGATTCACAGCGTACATGCTGATGCAGAAGATGCAGTAGGTGCCGATGACGAAGCTCGAGATGTACGCGAGGTAAAGGCTGTGCAAGCAAACCGCGATGCCGCCGACGACCAACGCGCCGAGAAAAAAGCGCCCGTTTTCGCGACGGGCCGCGAGCCATGTGGTCACGATTGCGGCGGCGTAGGTGATGGCCCCCCACAGCGCCAGCGGGTACCCGAAGATGCTGCTGTAGTCGGACGTCTGGACGCGGTCGCAGTTGAGCTGGGCGCCGAGGTTGCAGGAGCTTTGGTATGTCGGGTCGAATTCGAGCCGCAGCTTGATCAGGGTCAGCCAGATCGCGACGCCGATGCCGGCGAGCAAGATGGTGGTGATGGCAGCGGCGGCCGGTGTGCTCAATGCACGTCGCTCTTGGGTCATGGGTACCTTCGTTCAGCTTGCGGAGGTCGACGTCATCAGGCCGGTGACGTGCGATCGACAACCGCTCCACATGTCGCGGGCGAGCCGCAGGTAGACGGGATTGTGTGCGCCGCCTGCCCTATCCAATTCCACTTCGGCGCGGCGGATTCCCAACGTCGCGCGCTCGAGGTGTTCGGCGGCGGCGGCGAGGTGTCCGGCGTCGATGGCTTCGCGGGCGAATGCGGCGAGAATATGAGCGTTGGCGAGGGCGGCGGCGAGAGCAAGCGGCGGTTTATGGCCACCTGTCCAACCGCGGGCGTTGTCCAGCGCGCTTTCGGCCGCGGTTGGCTCGCCTCGGTCCGCGTCGGCGATCGCGATGCGGAGGTACGCCCGAGCGATCACGTCCCGTTCGCCGGATTCGAGCGCCCGTTGGAGCGATTCGCGGGCAGATTCGGCGGCCCGATCGGCGCGACCGGCGAGGAGCAACCGATCGGCTCGAAGCCCGAGTACGCGGCCCTCTCGCGCCCGATCGCCAACTCCACGGAGGGCGTCCAGCGCGAGCCTGATCTCCTGTCGTGCCACGTCGATGCGACCCGCTGCCAGGTGCAAGAGAGCGACGTGGCCACGTACAACGCCCTCGCCGCGCCGAGCTGAGATCTGGTGCATCGCGCGCAAGGCAAGGTCGAAATAGCGCTCAGAGTCGTCGATTCGATCCGCGGCCAGGCACGCTTGCCCGCAGTGATCGAGCGCCCACGCCAGCGCGCGATGATCCCCGACTTTCCGCAGCGTCGAGAGGGCGCGGTCGTGCAGATCCAGGGCGCGTTCGATGTCACCCGAAGACGCAACGAGGCGAGCAAGACGGTCCAGCGTGAGCCCTGCCCGTCTTTCGTCCGAAGAGCGCCGCTGGGCGGCCAGCGCGTGCTCACATGCGTCGACACCTTCGGCGATTCGTCCCTGGCGGTGGGCAGCGGCGGCGAGGGCGAGCAATGCGGGGCTGCGGATCGAGTCGTCCGAGAGCTTGCGGCCGCGGATCAGCGCCTGTTCGGCGTCGCGGCGTCCCTCACCGACCCGTCCCAGCGCGACCAGCGATTCGGCTCGCACGGCGTACGCTCGCGCGACCAATCGCGGCTGGACTTGTTCGTTCTCGTCGGCGGCGCGGAGCCCCCGGTCCAACAGATCCAGCAGGGCGTCCACCGGTCCGCGGGCAGCGTACACGGGCTCACAAGCCACAGCTGCGCGGAGGGCGTACTCGATAGCCGGTGCAGTCGCGGGACGGCGCTGCAAGAGACCGTCGGCGAGAGATTGGAGGTTTGCGAGCTCGGCGGCGAGCTGCAGGAACGACGAAGTACCACCATGGCGTGTTGTGGCGGCACTCAAACGCTCGCAAGCGGGCACGAGGTAGGCGGCGATCCGGTCTTCGGTCTCGCGGCGCTCTCGCGTATGGCTCTTCTCGGCGGCGTAGTCGGAGATGCTGTGCAGCAGCCCCAGGCGCATCGGCTCACCGTCCGTTCCGCCCATTTGTTCGATGAGCGAATGCGACCTGAGCGACTGCAGCAAATCCAGGGCGTCCGGCAGTCCGATCGCGGCCTCTGCGGCCTCGGGCGTGAACCCGCTGCGGAAAACCGAGAGCCGCGCCAGGGCTTCCCGCTCCCGGGCGTCGAGCGCTTCCCACGACCAATCGATCGCGCCGCGCAACGTTTCGGGACGACGGCCACGCTTGCCACGGTTTTGCAGCACGTCGAAGCGCCGCGTCAGTCTGTCCAGGAGGTCCTTGGCGTTGAGGACCGCCATCCGCGACGCGGCCAGCTCGATCGCCAGCGGCAGACCATCGAGGCGTCGCACGATTTCGGCGACGATCGGAGCGTCTTGAGGGGACAGTCGATAATCCGAACGCGCCGCACGCGCACGAGCGACAAACAGAAGTGCGGCCGGCGACGACGCCATGTCTGCCGATTCGGTCGGCACGGGCAACGGATGCACTTCGAAGGTCGCCTCTTCCGCGATGTCCAGGCGTGTGCGGCTCGTGACGACGACCTGGAGCTCGGGGGCGGCCTGCAACCACGCACCGACGACGTTGCGCGCGGCGTCGACAACGGCGTCGAAGTCGTCAAGCACCAACAGCGCCTTGCCCACGTTCTTGAGGACCCGCCCCAGCTGCACGGCCGGCGGATCGTGATCGGTCACCAGCCCGACGTTGAGCTGCCGACTCACGGCGACGAAGAAGCCGTGCAAGCTGTCGTGTCCGCCCAGCGCAGCGATCCAAGCGCCACCATCGAGATATCGATCGCGAACACGTCGAAGCAACCGCGACGCGAGCCGACTCTTGCCGACGCCAGCGGGGCCAGTGACGGTGATGAGCCGAGCCCCGCGCTCCAGCAGACCATCGAGCTCAGCAAGCTCCGCGCGACGTCCGATGAACGTGCCCTTCTCGGCGTGATCTGTGAGCAAGCGCCGCCGGATGCCAAGGCTCTCGCTGGGTTCGCCCTGCTCGGCTTCCGAGTCGTCCGAGATCGGGGGCGCCGCGTCCTCACGCACCTGCTGCCATCGCTGAGCGCGCGCTTCGGTGGGCTCCCAAATCGGGGCGGTCTGCCCGGTCATCCAGTAGCCGAGTTGGCCGCGCAGATCCCCGGCGTTTCGGGACCTCAACCATGCCGACAGCGCGTCGCTCAACTCCCCGGCGGTCTGGTACCGGTGATCCGCCTCTTTGCGCAGGGCCCGCAGCGCGATCTCGGCCAGGTTTACGTCGACATCAGGCGCGACCATGGACGGGGGCAGCGGCTCTTCAGCGATGATCCGGCGCATGACGTCGTGATCGCGGCCGCCATGGTAGAGGCGGCGTTCGGTGAGCAGCTCGTAGAGCACGACCCCGAGCGCAAAAACGTCGACGCGGCGGTCGATGGGCTTGCCAAGACACTGTTCGGGCGCCAGGTAGCCGAGCTTGCCCTTGATGACGCCGTGTTCCGTTCGCTGCTGGTGGATGGTCGCCCGCGCGATGCCGAAATCCGCCACTTTCACGTCGCCGTAGCGCGAAACGATGATGTTGTGGGGGCTCATGTCGCGGTGAACGATGCCCAGTGAACGACCGCTGAGCGGATCGACACGGCTGTGTGAGTAATGCAGCCCTTCGGCGGCCTGCGCGACGATATGCACGCGGAGCTCGATCGGGAGATGGCGGTCCGAGCGGACGCAATGGGACAGAACCCGACCCAGGTGCGGGCCGTCGATCAGCTCCATCGCGATGAAATAGACACCGTCGAACTCACCGAGGTCGAGCACTTGGACGATGTTGGGGTGGAGCAACATCGCGGCCAGGCGGGCCTCGTCGAGGAACATGCGCACGAGATCTTGGTCGTGCGAATGAACGGGTAGCAGCTTCTTGATCGCGAGCAGGCGCGAGAACCCTTCGACGCCGCGAAGTCGGGCGAAATACACCTCGGCCATGCCGCCGGTGGCAAAGCGCTCGAGGAGTTCGTATTGGCCGATCCGCTCGAGCATCCAGCGCCTCGCTACCCCAATTCGCCCCGCGACTCCGGGGCCGCGCGAAGGAACGGCCCAACCGTGCCCGAATCGCGCGTTTCTTGCACTACCGCGGATTGCACTGCCGCGTCTGGCATTGCCGCTTCTGGCATTGCCGCGTCTGGCACTGCCGCGCGCAGGTCAACGATCGACCAACTGCCTCTCGACCAGCCGCCGGTACAGCCCGTCGTGGGCCATGAGCTCGTCGTGAGGTCCGGAATCGACGATGCGTCCCTTCTCGACAACCACCACACGGTCAGCGTCTCGCACGGTGGATAGCCGGTGCGCGATCACGAGGGTGGTGCGGCCCTGCATCAGTTTGTCGAGCGCGGCGCGGACAAGGTGTTCGCTCTCGGCGTCGAGCGCGCTGGTCGCTTCGTCGAGGATCAAGATGGCGGGATCGCGCAGCACCGCCCGAGCGATCGCTACGCGCTGTTTCTGTCCGCCGGAGAGCTGAATGCCTTTCTCACCGACGTAGGTGTCATATTTATCGGGGAACTCGTCGACGAACCCATGGGCGTTGGCCGCGATCGCGGCGGTGCGAATCTCGGCGTCGTTTGCTTCGGGGCGCCCGTAGCGGATGTTCTCGGCCACGGTTGCCGAAAACAGCATCGGCTCTTGCGCCACCACACCGATGACGTGCCGTAACCAATCGGCGTCGAGGTCGCGGACGTCGACACCGTCGATGCGAATACAGCCACTTGTCGGATCGTAGAGGCGCGGCACGAGCGCGCTGATCGTGGTCTTGCCGCCGCCGCTGGGACCGACGAGGGCGACGACCTCACCGGGACTGATCACCAGGTCGAGGTCCGACAGCACTTCGACGTCGGGACGGCCCGGATAGTGAAACGACACGCCTTCAAACCGCAGCTCGCCGCGGACGTCTTCGATGACGCTGCCGCCGTGGTTGGCGATCAAAGGCTCGCGGTCCAACAGGGCGAAGACCCGCTCACCGGCGCCGGAAGCGCGCATGAAATCGCCCCAAAGACCGCCGAGTGCGCCGAGCGAAAACGCGACGGTCAACGTGTAAATGACGAAAGACGTGAGATCGCCGACGGTCATGTTGCCGTCGATCACGACGCGACCGCCGTACCAGAGCACCACCGCGACCGAGATGTAGCCGGCCATCGACGCAACGGCGATGAACATCCCGCTGAGCTGCGCGCGGATGCGGGCGATCGCAAAAGACCGCTCGATCGAAACGCCGTAGCGCTCGTCTTCGCGCGGTTCGGCGGCGAATGTGCGCACTGTACGGATGCCGGAGATGCTCTCTTCAGCGACGGTCGTGGCCTCCGCGAGCGCTTTTTGAACGTCGCGCGACAGGCGGCGAATGCGGCGACCGTACACAACCGCGGCGACGGCAACAGGCGGCACCACGAGGAACATCAACGCGCTCAGAATAGGCGACGTGTACATCAGCAAGATGCTGCCGCCGGTCGCCATGGCGATATGCCGCATCGCCATCGAGACGTTTACGCTGACGGTGTTTTGAAGTGTGGACGTATCGACGCCGAGGCGGCTGAGCAGCTCGCCGGTGCGGTTGACGTCGAAGAAGCCGACTTCCTGGTCGAGGATCCGCGCGAATAGCTGGCGGCGCAGGTCGGTGACGATGCGTTCACCGGCGACGGTAAACATGTACGAGCGCAGTCCGATGGCGATGCCCTGGACCACGAACACAACGACAAGGAGCAGCGCCGCGCGATCGATGATGGACGTGTCGCCGGACCCGAATGCGCCGTCCATCATCTGCTTGATGGCCTGGGGCCACGCCAGCCCGGCGCCGCTGCCGATGAGCAAGAACACGGTGCCCAGCGCGAGAAGACGCCATTGACCCTTGGCCAGGGTGAGCAATCGCGCGACCGGAATGTTGCGTGTTTGCTCGAGCAACTGCGCGATCGTCACCTTTCGTTTGAGCACGCGCGCGGCTTCAACTGGCTGCCCATCTTCGCCGACGGGCACATCAACAGCGCCAAGCTTGGTAGGATCGCGGTCGGGAGCGGTTGACATCAGGGCCAAAATCGAGGATTCGGGACGCGATTGTCGTCCCCACACGCTTGGAAATGCGCGTGCGCCAAAAACGGACGGCATGAGTTGCCGATCCCCGAGCCAAGGTCAAGCAGATGCGTCAGATCCGCCACAGTTCCCGTCTCTTCCTCTCCGTTTGCGCCGCACTCGTCGTGGTCGCAGGTTGCTCTGATGACGACGGGGCCGGGGAGAGCACGCCCGCCGAATACGACATCCAGTCGTTCGATACCGGGCCGGCCGACGCCAAGGCACTGCTGCCCAGCACGTTTGTCTGCAACCCCTGCAACGCATCGTCACAGTGTGGGGACGCAGGCGACAAAGACGCCAAGTGCGTGGATCTCGGCACCAAGGGCGGTTTCTGCGGCCGCGCTTGCTCCAGCGCCAGCGACTGCCCCAAGGGTGACTACGACTGCAAGGACGTGACGTCTGTCGAAGGCGACAAGGTCAAGCAGTGCGTCGCCAAGTCCGAGTGCAAGTGCAGCGAGTACGCTGCGAAGATGGGCCTCTCCACCTGGTGCACCAAGGATGGCTGCAAGGGTTCGCGCATCTGTTTCGCGTCCGGTAAAGCCCCGGTTTGTGAAGCGAAGGCCAAAGAGACAGAGAAATGCGACGCGATCGATAACGACTGCGACGGCACCAACAACGAAGACACCTGCGACGACGGAAACCTCTGCACCGACGATTCCTGCAACCCGTTCAAGGGCTGCGTGCACATCGGCAACGGCAAGTCCTGCGACGACGGCAGCAAGTGCACCAAGAACGACGCCTGCGACAGCGGCAAGTGCACCGGCGAAGCCATCAAGTGCGACGACGGCAAGGTCTGCACGACCGATTCTTGCGATAAGAAGAGCGGCTGCACCTACAAGCTCAACGAGGGCGGCGCGTGCGACGACGGGGACGCGTGCACGTCCGGCGAAAGCTGCAAGGGCGGCACGTGCAGCGGCGGCAAAGCGAAGGCCTGCGACGACGGCAACGCCTGCACCGATGACGCCTGCAAGTCACCGAAGGGCACGTGCTCAAACACCGCCAACAAGGCCGCCTGCGACGACGGCGACAAGTGCACCGGTAAGGACGCGTGCGCGGCCAAGGCGTGCAAGGCCGGCGCCAAGTCCGACTGCGACGACAAGAACGCCTGCACGACCGACAGCTGCGACGCCAAGAAGGGCTGCGTGAACATGCCCGTCGCGTCCACGCCGTGCGATGACGGCGATAGTTGCACGGCCAAGGATATGTGCGACAAGGGCACCTGCAACGGCGCCAAGAAGGACTGCGACGACAAGAACGTCTGCACCGACGACACCTGCGACAGCAAGACGAAGGCCGGATGTGTCCACAAGGTCAACGCCAAGCCGTGCGACGACGGCAACGCCTGCACCGAAAAGGACGTCTGCAAGGACAAGCAGCCGGTCGGCAAGGAATGCGTCGGCCTGCCGCTCAAGGCAACGACAACCGCCTGCCCCAAGCTGCCGTAGCGCCTTCATCTCGACGGTCAGTATTCTCGACGGGCAGTGTTCTAGACGCTCAGGGCGCCAGGATCGCCCGATCGAGGGTGACGCTGACCGGGCAGTGATCCGAGCCCATCACATCATCGTGGATCGCCGCGGCCTGCAGGAACGGCATCGCGCCGGGCGACGCGTATACGAAGTCCAGGCGCCATCCGACGTTCTTGGCGCGGATGCCAAAGCGCTGGCTCCACCACGTGTAGCGGTCCTTCGTGCGCGGCTCGAAATGCCGCCAGGTGTCGACCCAGCCCGCCGATTGCCATCGCGTCAGTTCCTTTCGCTCGCGCATCAGAAAACCGCTCGTCTTGGCGTTTTGCTTGGGCCGCGCGAGGTCGATCTGACGGTGGGCCGTGTTGAAGTCTCCAAGCACCAGGATGCGCTCTCCAGCCTGTTTCGCGGGCTCGAGCAGCTCGAATAGCTTGCGATAGAACTTCAGTTTGTAGCGCACCCGGCTGTGATCGCGATTGGGTCCGCTGCCGTTGGGGAAATACACGTTGACCACGCGGAGCGCGCCGAACCGCAGGTCTTGAACGCGACCTTCGCGGTCGAATTTCTCTTCGCCGAGCGTGGACGAAACCGCGTCCCAGCGGGCCTTCGAAAAGACCCCGACGCCGCTGTATCCGAGCTTCTCGGCGCAGACGAGATGGGTGTGCCAGCCGTCGGGATCGCGCACTTCGGCGGTGAGCTGTTCGGGCCGTGCGCGCGATTCCTGGACGCAGACGACGTCGCCCTCGCAGCCATTGAGCCATTGGATGAACCCCTTCTTCGCGGCCGCTCGCAGGCCATTGATGTTCCACGAGTACACGCGCATCGATGCTTCGCTCATGACACTTCTCCGCGCGTGATGCCGTGGATCGGCTTGTGCGCATCCTCGCTTTCTCCGAAGCTTTCGCGCGTGTCAATCCGCAACTCCAAAGCCACCGGCAAGGCGCCTCTCTTCGGCGACCACGGGCCGGCGCAACTCGTAGCCGCTTTGGAGGCCAATGGCCTGCGACCCATGCAGGCTCGCAACGCCGTAATGGGGATGTTTCGCGGCTTCTTCATCGACGGTGAGCCCCTTGCAAAGTGCATCGGCAAGCTCGGCAAAACAGCGCGGGCCGCGACCGACCCGATCGGTTACGAGGAGTGCGCGCCGGTCGTCGCCCAATCCGCCGTCGCAAAGGACGGAACGACGCGCCTGCTGCTCCGCTACAACGACGGATCGGTCATCGAGACCGTGATCATTGTCGCCAACCACGAGGGCGCGCCCGGCAACCCGCGAACCACCGTTTGCGTATCGAGCCAGGTCGGATGCGGTCGCGGCTGTGTCTTCTGCGAAACCGCACGTCTGGGCCTTTCCCGGCAGCTGTCCGCCGCCGAAATCGTGGCGCAACTGCGAGCCGCCTGGCGTCACTGGCAATCCCGTCCCGACGTGACAAACGGCGCACTCGCCCCGATCACCAACGTCGTCTTCATGGGCATGGGCGAGCCGCTCGACAACCTTTCCGCGGTCCTCTCCGCGATCGACACGATGACGCATGACTGGGCATTCGGGCTCGCCGCGCGCCGCATCACCGTCAGCACCGTCGGTGTCGCCGCCAAGATCGCGCCTTTCCTGGACGCAACGCGGGCCAATCTTGCCCTCAGTCTCAACGCTCCAGACGACAAACGACGGGCCGCGATGATGCCCGTCGGCAAGCGCACAAGCCTCAACGACATCAAACAAGCGCTGCTGACCGCCCTGCCCCCCGGACGCGACGTCTTGTTCGAATACATCCTCTTTGGGGGCGTCAACGATGCCGACGAAGACGCGGACATGCTGTGCGAATGGCTCGACGGCCTGCCGGGTCGCGTCAACCTCATTCCGGCCAATCCGGGGCCCGATCCAGGCCTGATCCAGCCCGATGCAGCGCGGGTACTCGCGTTCCAGCGCCGGATGTTAGACGCTGGGGTGCGAACGATGGTGCGATACCCGCATGGACGGGACGTGGGCGGCGCGTGTGGTCAATTGGCCGGGCGCGCGCGTGCCAATCAAATACGCGCCAATGCATCGCACGCGAGCGCAACCGAACACGGTCGAGGAGCAACCTGATGGCGAAGATGAGCACGCGGCGAAAGTTGGCGATCGCGACCTGGAGCCGCCCAACCGAGGGCAATATCTACGGCAAGATCACGATCGACGCGACCGAAGCGCTGAACTACATCCGGCACCTGCGCAAAGAGACCGGCGTCAAGGTGACGATCACCCACCTCGTCGGCAAAGCGCTCGGACTCGCGATCCACAAAGCGCCAGGGCTCAACGGCCGCATCTTGTGGGGCGCTTTCGAGCCGTACCCAACCGTCGACATCGCCTACCTGGTGGCGCTCGAAGAGGGAGCCGATCTCGCAAAAGCGAAGATCACCGACGTGGACAAGAAGTCGGTGGTCGACATCGCCCAGGAGCTCAAGGGCCGCGCGTCCAAGCTTCATAAGAAAGAAGACAGCGACTTCGAGAAGAGCAAAGGCCTGCTGCGCGCGTTGCCGACATGGCTGCTTCGCCCGCTCCTGTTCGTGACCGGGTGGGTGGCCAGCGCTCTGGGTGCATCTGTCCCGGCGCTCGGCATCGAGGCGTTCCCATTCGGCGCATGCATCGTCACCAGCGTCGGCATGTTGGGTCTCGACGAGGGCTTCGCGCCGCCCACGCCTTTTGCGCGCACACCGCTGCTGGTTCTCGTCGGGGCCATCCGCGAAAAACCGGCGGTCGTCGACAACGAGCTGTGTATTCGGCCGCAGTTGACGATCACGGCGACCATCGACCACCGCTTCATCGATGGGTTCCAGGGCGGCATGCTCGCCAAAGAAGCGCGGCGCATTCTCGAGAACCCCTGGGTGCTCGACGAGGAGACGGCGGCGACGGGCACCGATGGCTGAACAGGCAAGGCCAAGACGCGGGCGAACCGGGCAGCGACGTTCCCCCAAGGGGCGTCGGCGGCGTCACGCTGTGCTCGACGCGGCGCTGATGATCGCGGCGGAAAACGGCCTCGAAGCGCTCACGATCGGCACGGTCGGGCGGGCTGCATCGGCACCGAAAAGCCTCGTGCTCTATCACTTCGGCAGCCGTGACAAGCTCGTTTCGTCGGCGGTCGACCACGCTGCTGCCCGGGTTCAAGCCGCAAGGCGCGACGCGATGGACAGCGCCGGATCCGACCCCCGCGAACAGCTCCGCGCGTGGGTATCCGCGGTGTTCACGAGCGTCGATGTTGTCCAGGGCTGGTGTTTCGTCACCCAGGTCACGACGCGAATGGCGCCGATCGACGGCCTCGACCGAATCTGCTCGATGGTTGCAGCGGAACGCGGCGCGCTGGCCGAGCTGCTCGAACGTGGCAACGACGACTTCTGCTGGCAGGTCCCCAACTCAGAGAGCATGGCGTCGACGCTGCTGGCCCTGATCGACGGGCTCGCGCTCGGGTTCTTGCGCACCGGCTACGATGCGGACCTGGACAAGGCCGCCGCCACTTGCCGGCGCGCCGTCTTCGATCTTCTTGTTCGCTGAGTCTAAAAGCGAGCTTGGGCGGGACGGCGGCGGGGCGTTGAGTCGGCGGCGTGGACCTTCTTGCCAGCGCGCGTCCATTCCTCGGCCAGGGCCGAAATCCACCACGGGTGCGACCGCGACCATGCGTTGCGCCAGCCGTGACCTTCGCGTTCGACGCGCATGACCTCGACCTGCAGCCCACGAAGCCTCATCGCGTGGGCGACACGTTCGGTTCCTTCGCCAAATTTCCGGCCTTCCCGCGCGCCGTAGATCATCAAGAAACGCTGCTGTGGTGAGCCGTAACCTCGCAGCACGAGGTGGCGCGGGTTGATCCGTTGCACAGAGAGCCGCGAGCGCCGTTGGCCGACGATGTTGCGGTAAAGCTTGCGCTTGGGGCTCACCTCGAGCGCGATTTCCATATCGGTCGGGCTAAGAGCGACGACGAAGCTGAACAGTTCCGGGTATTGCAGGCCCAGGGACAGCGCGCCGAAGCCCCCCATCGAGCAGCCCGCGATCGCGACGTGGTCTGCGCGTTCGGCGATCGGATAACGGCTGCGGATATCGGTCATGTAGCGGCGCACGACGAGGTCGCCGTAGGGATGGCGGCCATCGGCCCAGTTCGTCCAGTAGCCGTTGCGCCCGCTGGCCAGCAGCAAGATGGGGGCAGGCATGCGTCCGGCGGCCACGAGCCGATCGATCTCGCGATGGATGCGGCCGAGCGTGATCCAGCCGTGCGGGTACTCGCCGAGGCCGTGCAGAAGAACCAGGAGCGGGTATTTCTTGCCCGGTTTGATGCCGCCTTTCGGCAAATACACCATGTAGCGGAACGTTTTGCGCAGCTCGGGTGCTTCCAGCTTGTGATAGCGAATTCGCCGGCGCGTCGTCGCGTCGATAAACGTCGTGTACTTGCGTTTCTTCTTGGCAACCGGGGCGCGACCTGGAGCGCTCGCAGCTTCGACCGGCGACGCGGGCAACACGAACAATGCGGCTGTCAGCAAGGCGACAACGTACCCGGCGCATCGTCCGCTTGGACGCGTGTTCATTGCCGGGTTGGAGGTCAGCAGGCGCATCAAGTTCAAGTATCTCACAGTTGCAACCGATCGCGAGCATTGGTTGCCAAAAACCCGGCTCCCCCCTCGCACCATCAGCAGCGTGTGCCGAAAAATCCGCAACATGCTTCCCACCGCACAAATGCGGCGGTACATACTCGGCCCGGACCTGAGATGACCGCACTCGAAGCCGCCACCAAGATCGAACACGACGGCCGTACCTTCTGGCTTGTCGGCACCGCGCACGTCAGCGCCAAGAGCGTTGCCGATGTGCGTGAAGTTATCGCCGCGGTGGAACCGGACACGGTGTGCCTCGAGCTCTGCCCTGCTCGCTACGAGGCGCTGACCGACCCCAGCCGTTGGCGCAAGCTCGACATCTTCCAGGTGATCCGCCAGGGCAAGACCCTGTTGCTGCTGGCCAACCTTGCCATCGGTGCGTACCAGCGCCGCATCGGCAAGGAACTCGGCGTCACACCGGGCTCGGAACTCCTGGCCGGGGACGAAGCGGCCAAGGCCATCGGCGCGCGCGTCGAACTCGTCGATCGCGATATCCACACGACGCTGCGACGAACGTGGTCACGCATCCCCTTTTGGCGAAAACTCGGCGTCTTCGGCGCGATTCTCGAAAGCCTGGTGTCTCGTGAACAGATCAGCGCGGAAGATATCGAGTCGCTCAAGGACGACGGCCAACTCGGCGACATGATGTCGGAGTTTGCGCGCATCATGCCCGAGGTGACCGGCCCGCTCATCGATGAGCGCGACCAGTACATGGCTTCGGGAATCGAGGCCGTGGAGGGAGAGCGGATCGTCGCAGTCGTGGGCGCGGCGCACGTCCCCGGGATGAAGCGCTACTTCGGGCAACAGATCGATCGCAAGCCGCTCGAAGAAAAACCCGCGCCGTCGCCTGTCGTCGGGATGCTCAAGTGGATCATTCCGGCGGTCATCCTCGCGGCATTCGCCTTCGGTTGGACACAGGGCCCGACCGGCACGCTGGAGCAGATGATCTTGGCGTGGATCGTCCCCAATTCGGTGGCTGCCGGCCTCTTGACCGCCATCGCGGGTGGCAAGCCGCTTTCGGTTGTGACGTCGCTGTTCAGCTCGCCAATCTCGTCGCTCAACCCGTTATTGGGCACCGCGATGATCGTCGGCCCGGTCGAAGCCTGGCTCCGCAAACCCACGGTCGAGGACTGCGAGCGCATCAACGACGACGTGCAGAGCCTCCGCGGCATCTACCGCAACCCGTTTACGCGGGTGCTGCTGGTGGCTGTGATGGCCAACCTCGGCTCGGCCCTGGGTGCGTGGATCGGCGCGTCTTGGGTCGTCTGCCTGCTGCCGAATTAGAGCACCGAACAGCAATGCTTCTCGGTGCATGATTGTTATTTGGTTGGGGGACTATGAGCGTCCCCACGCCCCGAAAAGTGTCATTTTCGTGGCGTTCCCCATCCCTGAGCGCCGATTCCTGATCGCCGCTCTAGCCCGGCGGGGGCGCGGTCGGCTGGGCCGGCGGTGGCTCGGCTGGATTCGGCGTCGTCGGGGGCTGAGCTTCCGGCTGCGGTTGCGGAGCCGGTTGTCGTGGAGCCAGCGGAATCGTCGCCGGGGCGTCCATCGGCGGCCGACTCGATCGCATGCGTTGCCGATTGACCTGGTCGCGCCAAAACGCCGCGCACTCGTCGGTCGTGCGGAAGCCATAGGCGGCCGAAAACCCCCAGCCTGCGATCTGCAGCAGTCCCATCGTCACGTTCAGCGGCTCTCGGCCCGAAACCGAAGCCTGGCCCGTAACCGACGAGGTGTCCGGCGGATCGGTGGACATGAACGGCAGCGCCGTCGTGACCGCGGTGCCGGCTGCGAACAAAGCGTCAAAAATCGGCCACACCTTCGATCGGGTGCAGCGCGCCCAGCCGATGCGTCCCCACAAGTGACGGGGCGGGGGCGGCCGCACGAATGTCAGCGAACACCCTTGAATCGTTGTAATAACGGCCATGGCGACCGCGATCTTGATCCATCGTCGCTTCATCGACCGCTCCATCGACCGGCGTTCACCCAGTTGAGCGGGCGGGGCGCGCCTGTCGTGCCAAGCTGGCGCAGTCTAGCAAACGTTCGCGATCGGGGAGAGCCCGCCGAAGCGTCGTTCCCGCCGCGCGTAGCTGATGAGCGCGTTGTCGAGGGCGTCTTCGTCGAAATCGGGCCACATGCGCTGATCGACGTAGATCTCGCTGTAGGCGATCTGCCAGAGCAGGAAGTTGCTGATGCGAAGCTCGCCGCTGGTGCGGATGAGCAGGTCGGGATCGGGGATATCGGCCGTCCACAGGCGCTCGTGCAGCGCCGACTCGTCGATGTTCTTGGCGTCCAACCGGCCGCTCTCGACGTCGGAGACGATCCGCTTGCAGGCCTCGACGATCTCTTCCCGACCGCCGTAGGACAGCGCGATCGTCAGCTGCATGGCGTCGTTGTCGGCGGTCAGGCGCTCCAGCAGCTCGACCGCGCCCCGCGCCGCGACCGGCAGCTTGGACCGTTGGCCGATCACCGAAAAGCGAATGTTCTTGTCGAGCAGAAGCCGCCGCTCCGACTCGCAGAACCGGACAAGCAACGCCATCAACTGCGCCACTTCGCGCATCGGCCGTTGCCAGTTCTGAGCCGAAAACGCGTACAGCGTGAGGTGCCGAATGCCGATCTCGCGGGCGCGGGTGACGATCGTCCGGACAGCCCGGGCACCCGCGCGATGGCCCTCTTCGCGTGCCAGGCCTCGGCGCTGCGCCCAACGTCCGTTGCCATCCATGATGATCGCGACGTGATCGGGCACGTTGCTGGCGACGATCGGTGGGGGCTTGGCGGTCATGGGTGTGCTGGGGCGGGCGGCTTGGAGACAACTCGATGGCGCTCGTGACTGGAATCACGCCTCGACGGCGCGGACGTCCTCCTGCCGGATGCCGAGAAGGTACAACACGGCGTCCAGATTGCGTTGATTGATCGATGTGTCTGCTTGTTCTTGCACAATCCGCTTGGCGTTGAACGCGATGCCAAGCCCGGCGCGCCCCAACATCGCGAGGTCGTTGGCCCCGTCACCAACCGCGATCACCTGTTCGAGTGTGATGCGTTCGGCGAGCGCCATGCTCTCCAGCAGATCGGCTTTGCGCTGTTTGTTGACGATCGGACCGACGAGTTTGCCGGTCAGCTTGCCACCGCGAACCTCGAGCTCGTTGGCGAACGCGTAGTCGAGACCAAGCTTGTTGGCGAGGGGCTGCGCGACCTGGATGAAGCCGCCTGAAACCAGCGCGAGCCTGTAACCGAGGCGCTTGAGCACACGCACCATCCGTTCGGCGCCGGGCGTGAGCTTGATGACATTGAGGACGCGCGCAAACACGCCTTCGGGAGCGCCCTCGAGCAACGCGACACGCGCCCGCAGCGCCTCGTCGAAGTTCATCTCGCCTTGCATGGCCCGCTCGGTCGTTGCGGACACCTCGTCATAAACACCATGAATTCGAGCGATTTCGTCGATCACTTCGTGTTGGATCAGGGTGCTGTCCATGTCGAAAACGACCAACCGTTTGCTGCGACGAAGCAGGTTTTCCCGCTGCAGGGCGACGTCCACGGCGAGCTTGGCTTCAACGTCCATGAGCCGGCGCTGCAGCTTGACGGGATCGGCTTTTGCTGGGCCACTGACCAACAACTCGAGCGAGTTCAGGTCGCCTTCGGACAGGCGGCCGATCCGGTCGATATTGAACCCAGCCTGCGCGATCGCCGTCGCCGCTGCGGCCAGGACCTCAGCACCGAGAACACGCGCCACAAGAGTTACCGCCCATCGGTCGTGCACGAGGCCGGGCTGTGAGCGTTCGGACGGCACCCACTCAAAATCCAGGTCCAGCCCGAACTCCTTGGCCTTCCAGAGCAGGTCTTTGAGGATCGGCGTACCCGACATCGGATCGAGCGCCACCAGGAAATGCAGGTTGAGGTAACCCTGCACCTGCACCTGTTCGACATCGAGCAGCTCAGCCTGGGCGGTGGCGAGCATGGCGGACAGCTCCGCCGTGATTCCCGGTTGGTCGGCACCGGTGACGGTGATCAGCAATGCGTTTTTAGGCTTTTTGGCCATCGTAATCTCCAGCGCGCTCATGCACGCGGGACGCGACTTACCACTTCCGGCGGGCAATGCCCACTGCCGCGCAGTTGCCGCTTCAGGACGGACAAATCAAGCGCCAGACAAATCAGCGACGGGGCCGCACTGCGCGGCAGGCCTGTGGTCGTCAGTTCCACAACCCGATGCCGAACGCGGTATTCCGGTAATCCTTCGCGACATCGACAGCCATGGTGAGCCGCCAACGGATGATGAGCGAGATGCGCAGATCCGCCCCAAAAGTGACGTGATGACGCGCGTCGTCCGCGAATCGGCTCGGCTCGCGGTACCAACCGCCGCGCACACGCAAACGGTCCTCGTAGATCTCGCTCTCGGCCCCGAAATGACCGCTCACTACCGGTCCGGCGCCGGATTGCTGGCGGACGCCACGCAGATACGATGTGACACCGACGCCATCTTCCACCGGCCCCGTGGCCTTGATCGACGCTGTGACGAGCACATACCTGCGCTTGATCGCCTTGACGGGCACCGACCCGACCGGCAGCGGTAAATCGCCGTATGACGGCCGAATATTGTAGGTGCGCTGGCCGAACATCCACGACGCGCCCAGCTCGAAGCTCGCCCCCATCAACGCCTTGTCAGGCACGCGCAGGCCATTGAGCTTCTCGATCTTGGTCCCGCCGAAATTTTCGGCCCGTTCCTGGGTCATCTCGCGCCCGAGACGCCATGACATTCCCAGTCGATACGGCAGACCGCGCGGGCAATACAGCAAGCCGAACGCGCTCGGGTAGATGGCGCTGGCAAGGTCGACCTGTTTGCCGTTGACCTCGGTTGCCGTCGTGTTGAGCGACGAAAGCCGAGCTGTGCCGATGCCGATCAGCGTGCCCATCACCAGCTCGCCATCGCGGAAAGCCCAGGCGAGGCCGATACCTCCGTAACTCTGGGCATAGGAAAACACGCTCTGCACGCCCTCGTCGTCTTTGACCTCCATCCGGAATTGCTGCGAAAGGAAATGGGCCCCGATCCCGAACCTGCCGAACTTCAGGTTGAAACCGAGCTGTTGCGCCGTTGCGGACTGCAGCGCGCCCTTGTTCCCGCTCTGATCGTAGTCATTGTCGCCAACGACGGTGTAACCGGCTGTACCGAGATCGAAATCGAAGGAGTCATTGCCCATGAACGGCGAACGCACGGCGAATGCGGCCGGGTTGGAAAGGTGCCCCTCGACGCCATCGGAGACGCCCACGAACCCGCCACCAAGACCGATCACGCGCTCGGATGTGACCAGCGGCCCCTGGAAGAAATCGATGTTCCACGGTCGCGTGTCGTCGGCGGAAGCAAGCAGCGGCCACGAGACAGCAAGAAGCGCGATCGCAGCCGCAAAACGACGGACATGGGCCCGATCGCGCTGTTTCTCCCGACAGATCAATGCAAGACGGCGGCTCAACGCAGTCGAAGCAGCCAGGACGCGAGGGTGTCGAACTGCCGCTGGCTGCCGGCAAACATCACCGGATGCTTCTTGCCGCGGCGACGAGACGTTTGGTGCAGCCACGCCCGCAAGGCCCGCTTCTTCTTGAATCGCCGTCCGACCGTCGAGAGATCCGGACCGCCTTTGACGACGTTCGGCGTGCTCTTGGCGATGCCTTTCTTGGCGACGGAGTGACACGCGGGACATCCAAGGGTCTTGAAAACGCGAGCGCCCGCGGCGTCGGTGAGCAGCTTGCTGCCGCGCTTGCCGGATTTACCCGCTTTGCCCGTTTTCTTTGCGCCACGGGCAACCGGCTCATGGCGTTGCGACGAATCTACATGGTTGCCGGCGCGCTGCCATTTCGCCGCCGAACTCGCGTGGGCCGACGGCGCGAAGGCGAGCGAAGCGGCGCCCAGTGCGAGGATTGTGCTGGCACCGATGATGGCTGTGGTGTTCATCTCTTCTCCCGTTGCCCGTGACGCGTCGGCGCTCCTGCTGAAGCGCTCAACAATGGTACAGTGAGCCGTCGTGACCCTCTACCGCTCTATCGCGCGCTTGCTGCGCTTTCTCCTCGGCGTGTTCTTTCGGCGGATCGTGATCGTTGGCGACGAGCAGGTCCCGGCGGAGGGCGACGGCGCGGCGATCTTTGCTGGCAATCACACCAACTCGCTCATCGACCCCGCCATCATCATCGCTTTTGCTGGCCGAATTGTTCATTTCGCGGCGCGCGACGGCCTCTTCCAAAGCCCGATTCTGCGGCCGGTACTGACCGCCCTGGGCGCCGTCCCGATCGCCCGCCGCATGGATCGCAAAGACGGCAAAGTCGACAACGCATCGGCCTTCGACAAGCTCTTCGACATCCTCGCCACCGGCCGCGCGATCGGCATCTTTCCCGAGGGCATCAGCCACGATCTCAGCCAGCTGCAACCCCTGAAAACGGGAGCTGCCCGAATCGCGTTCGGCGTGGCCCAGCGCAACCCGGATTGCCCTGTCCGCATCGTGCCAACCGGCCTCAACTATGGTCGCCCCAAGCGTTTCCGGAGCTCCGTCCTCGTGCAATTTGGCGAGCCGATTACCATCGATGCCGACTGGGTGGCCCGCTTCGAAGCCGACGAACGCGCGACCGTTCGCGAGCTGACCGACATGATCGACATGCGTCTGCGCGCGCTGACCGTCAACGCCGAAGACTGGCAGACCATCCGGGTGCTCGACGCCGTGCGCCGCATCTACCAACCGCGCGGAATCGGCCTGGAAGCCCGCGTCGAACTAAGCCGCCGCTTCAACGCCGCGTACGGAGAGCTTGCCGATCAGCCCGCAATCGCCGCGTTGTTCGAGAAGGTATCGGCCTACCAGGAGCGGCTGCACACCATCGGTTTGCGAGACAGCGACCTGCTACGCGACTTCAGTTTCTGGCAGATCCTGGCGCGCTTCTACTTCAACGTCCTGCGCATCGTCTTCTGGATGCCGCTGGCCATTCCCGGGTTCGTCCTGCACGCGCCGCTCGCGATCATCGTCGGGCTCTTCGGGGTGCGTTTGTCGCCGCGCAAAGATGTGATCGGCACCAGCAAACTCGTCGCTGGCATCGTCTTGGCGTTCGTGTCGTGGGCGCTGCTGGCGCTCGGCGTCGGCTTGGCGTTCGGACCCCTGTACGGAGCGCTGGCCGCCCTGCTCGTCCCGTTGTCCGGCTACGCGACCTTGCGGGTGCTCGAGCGCTACGTTTCCGCCCGTTCTTTGGCGATCTCGTGGCTTCGATTTGCGCGATTTCGTCAAGAAGTAGCGGATCTACGGCGCGAACGGCGCGATCTGGAACGCGTGGTGATCGAGACCGTGCAACAATTCCTGCCCGACGATATGGAGCCCCTGTTCCTCGAAGCAGGGCTGGAACGCATCGGTCGGAACACGGACTCGTCTCCCCAAGTCGCTGTCAGCTCGTAGTTCATGAAACGAAACGAAACCAACTCGAGGCCACCGGTTGTGGTCTTGCACGGACTTGGCCGCACGCAGGCGTCGATGTCCGGCATGCGTCGGTTTCTCGAGGCCCATGGCTATCCGATCTGGTCGCGCACCTATCCGTCGCGTTCAATGCCTGTCGCCGAGCTCGCCGAGATGGTGGCGGGGTGGATCACGACGGATCTCGGTCCGGACGCTCAGCCGCTCGCCGTGACGCACTCGCTCGGAGGCATCTTGGTGCGCCTGATGAGCCCCCGCATCGCGTTTTCCCGCATCGTGATGCTCGCACCGCCCAACGGTGGCAGCCTTCTCGCCAACGATTTCAGCCATATGGCGCTCTTTCGACACGTCTTCGGTCCAGCCGGAACCGACGTCGCAAGTCCGCATGACTGGCCCGTTCCGGAGTGCCCCACGGCCGTCATCGCTGGCAACCTCGCGCCGAGCATAGGCAACCCGATCAGCTGGGTATCTGCGGGAATGCGCACCTTCGGGCCCGACATCGCCAACGACGGAACGGTCGCTGTCGACGAGACACACCTGCCGAATATGGAGCGCTTCTTCGAGCTACCGGTCAGCCATACGTGGATCATGAACAACGGCGTGGCCCGCAAGGAAACCCTCGCGTTCCTGCAAGCATCTGACCAAAATAACAAAGAAAACAACGGGAAAGCGCGCAAACCCGTTGACATCACCGCCGCCCCGCCTACCCTGCCGCCCGGTCAAAAGGGACCTCATGGGTCCGCTTAGCCCGGTTCTCTCATCAGACGCGGGTTGGTCAGTCACCGCTGCCCGCGGGGAATCGCGATGCTCGAAAAGCACGAAACGACACCTGCAGCACCCGTGGTCGCCGTCGACGCGGAGCTTTCCGCCAGTCAGGCCACGATCGAAGACAGTATTAATAAGTCGTACGAGGCCGGTTTCGTCACCGATATCGACCAGGAGTCGTTGCCGCCCGGCTTAAACGAAGACGTCGTCCGCTACATCTCGGCCAAGAAGAACGAGCCCGAATGGCTGCTCGAATACCGGCTCAACGCGTACCGGCACTGGCTGCAGATGACCGAGCCGACCTGGGCGCACGTCAACTACCCGCAGATCGACTTCCAGGACATCGTCTACTACGCGGCCCCCAAGGTCCCGACGCTGAAGAACCTCGACGAACTGACGGTCGAAGAGCGCGCTGAGTACGACACCTTGATGTCGACCTACGACCGCCTCGGTGTGCCCCTGATGGAGCGCGCAAAGCTGGCCGGTGTTGCCGTGGACGCCGTTTTCGACAGCGTGTCCGTGGCGACGACGTTCAAAGACAAGCTCTCGGAAAAAGGCGTCATCTTCTGCAGCTTCTCCGAGGCCGTGGCCGAGCACCCCGAGCTCGTGCGCCAATACCTCGGCACCGTCGTTCCACACACCGACAACTACTACGCCGCGCTCAACGCCGCCGTCTTCTCCGACGGCAGCTTCTGCTACATCCCCAAGGGCGTTCGCTGCCCCATGGAGCTGTCGACGTACTTCCGCATCAACGCGGCCAAGACCGGGCAGTTCGAGCGCACCTTGCTGGTCGCCGACGAAGGGGCCTACGTCAGCTATCTCGAGGGATGCACGGCGCCCGTCCGCGACGAAAACCAGCTGCACGCCGCCGTGGTCGAGCTCGTGGCGATGAAAGACTCCGAGATCAAGTACTCGACGGTGCAGAACTGGTACCCGGGTGACAAAGACGGCAAGGGCGGCATCTACAACTTCGTCACCAAACGCGGTGCATGCCGCGGGGCTCGCAGTAAGATCAGCTGGACGCAGGTCGAAACCGGATCGGCGATCACGTGGAAATACCCAAGCTGCATCCTGCAGGGCGACGACTCGGTCGGTGAGTTCTATTCGGTCGCGCTGTCCAACAACATGCAGCAGGCCGACACCGGCACAAAGATGATCCACATGGGCCGCAACACGAGCTCGACCATCATCAGCAAGGGCATCTCGGCCGGGCGTGGCAAGCAGACCTACCGCGGCCAGGTAAAGGTCCTCAAGAGCGCGGCAGGCGCCCGAAATTACACGCAATGTGACTCCTTGCTGATGGGCGACACCTGCACCGCGGACACCGTTCCGTACATCGAAGTGCGAAACCGGACCGCGCGCGTCGAACACGAGGCGAGCACGTCCAAGGTCGACGAAGACCAGGTGTTTTACCTGATGCAGCGCGGACTATCGCAGGAAGACGCTATCCAGCTCATCGTCAACGGCTTCTGCAAAGAGGTGTTCCGGGAGCTACCGATGGAGTTCGCGGTCGAGGCGCAGAAATTGCTGGAAATCAGCCTCGAAGGCGCGGTCGGCTGAACCAATACACGACGAACACGCGCCCTGCAGGTCGCGGCCGTCGACAGGAAATACGGCATGTTGAAGATCGAGAATCTGCACGCAAGTGTGGAAGATAAGGCGATTCTCAAGGGGTTGAGTCTCGCCGTGAACGCGGGTGAAGTGCACGCGATCATGGGGCCAAATGGGTCGGGCAAGAGCACGCTCAGCTACGTCCTCGCCGGACGCGACGGCTACGAAGTCACCGACGGCTCCGCGACCTACAACGGCGCGGATTTGCTCGACATGGAGCCGGACGAACGTGCCCATGCTGGCCTCTTTCTCGGCTTCCAGTACCCGGTCGAGGTGCCTGGGGTCAGCAACAAGGTCTTCCTGCGGCAGGCTCTCAACAGCAAACGAAAGGCTCGCGGCGAGTCCGAAATGACCGCCGTCGAGTTTCTGCGCGTCTACAAAGCCGCCGTGAAGATGGTCGGCATGGACGCCAAGCTCGCCAACCGCGAGGTGAACCGAGGCTTTTCGGGCGGTGAGAAGAAGCGCAACGAGGTGCTGCAGATGGCGGTGCTTGAGCCGCAACTTTGCCTGCTCGATGAGACCGACTCGGGCCTGGACATCGACGCGCTCAAGGCGGTGGCGGACGGGGTGAATGCGCTCCGGTCTCCCGATCGCGCGATGGTTGTCATCACCCACTACCAGCGTCTGCTCGACTACATCGTGCCCGACCACGTGCACGTGCTCGTCGACGGCAAAATCGTCCGCAGCGGCGGCAAAGAGTTGGCGCTTCAGCTCGAAGAGCGCGGCTACGACTGGATTCGCGAGGAGGCGGCGTGACCGGTTGGCTTGCACTGCGGCGCGAAGCCGCACTCGGTAGTTGGCAGACGCACGGCTGGCCGTCCCAGCGCCTCGAAGCGTGGCGGCACACCAACCTGCGCACCGTTCGGTCGCTCGCTGGCGCCGCAGAGTCCACCACCAACGGTGGCACCGCATCTGAAGCGGCGCGATGGAACTTGCGCGATGCGACATCGCAAGACGGCGTCACGGTCGCGCCATTGACCCCCGCGGCCGAGGCCGATGATCCCGTCGCAAAGCAGTGGCTGGGCAATGTCGCGAACACGGACGGCGCGGCTGATGCTGTCGCGGCCCGAAACCTCGCTGGATTCGCCGGCGGTGTCCTGATCCACGCGGCCAGCGGTGTTGTGGCCAGCGACGTGATCGAGCTCGACTTCCCGGCCGACGCCACGGCATCTGAACACGTCCAGCGGGTCCTGATCGTCGCGGAGCGCAACGCGGAATTGACCGTCATCCACCGCTTCGCCGGAGATGGCCGCTACGTGCGCAATGTCGTTGCCGAAGTCGTGGTCGGAGACGGCGCCCGCGTGCGCCACGTCTGGCTGCAAAATGATGGCAAAGAGGCCTTTCACCTCGCCGAAATCGCGGTCCACCAGGGTCGCGACAGCCGCTTCGAAGGCCACGTTATCCAGGTCGGCGGCGCCCTCGGACGGGTCGGATGCACCGTGCACTTCGACCAAAAAGGCGCGTCATGCCAGCTCGACGGCTTGTACATCGGCGACGGCCGCCAGCACCTCGACAGCAACCTCGTTGTCCACCACGACCAGGGCCACACCAGCAGCGAGATGCTCTACAAGGGCGTGCTCGACGGCGGCAGCGAGGGTGTCTTTCGCGGCAATGTCCTGATCAAGGACGGCGCAAGCAAGAGCGTTTCGGAGCAGCTCAATCGCAACCTGCTGCTGTCGGACACGGCCTCGGCCAACACGAAACCGCAGCTCGAGATCGACAACGACGACGTCCGCGCAGCGCATGGATCGACCGTCGGCGAGCTCGACGATGCTGCGCTTTTCTACCTTCGATCACGCGGCATTAGTCGCGAAGATGCGCAGCAGTTGTTGACGTGGGGATTTGTCAGCGAAGTCGTGCACCGGCTGCCCACCAAGCAGCTGCGCGCCGAGGTTACCGAGCTCACGGGACTGGCGCCCGATCGGTAGTCACACGTGCACGTCGTTGACGTGCTCCGCTATTCGGACGACTCGTGACAGATTGTCATCCAAGCCCCGGTCTGCTCCAGGATACGCCCCCACCCGGGCCCCTTCGATGACCGAATCGACCTCACAGTCCGCAAGCATCGGCCGCAAGCTATTGCTCATGGCCGTGTCGCTGAGCTTTTCGCTGCTGCTCGTCGAAGGCCTGCTGCGCGTAATATGGACCAACCCCTTCGTGGCGGAGGAGTCCGAGCTGCTCGTGCCCATCGGCATGCAGCCGCCCAACACCGATCGTGCGTACCCCGGGCCGACCGGCGAAGCGATTCGCTTTCGCACAGACAGCCGCAGCTACATCCTGCCATCGCGCCGCAGCGGGTCGGTTGCGGCGACAGTCGCGTTTTTCGGCGGCTCAACGACCGAGTGTTCAGGCGTGACGGAAGAGGCCCGGTTCCCCGCATACGCCGGCAAGCTCCTCGCCGACAGAAAGCTCCCCGTCGACACGCTCAACGCCGGCCGATCCGGTAACACGATGCACGAAGCGCTCAATGTGCTGCTCAATCACAGCCTCGCCGACAAACCCGACATCGCGGTCATCATGCACGCGGCGAACGACTCCGGAATCCTCGCGTTGAACGGCGACTACAGTCACGCGATGGCGCGCCGCGACGGCCTCAAGTGGGGACTGCGTGCAATCGCGCGAAAACTCTCGGCGACGTCGAGCATCGTGGGCATGGTGCGATTCAGTCGGCTCGGAGGCGCCCGGCACGACGGCGCGTCCAACCGCGTGTACTCCGAGCAGCGCCAACAGGCCCCGGAGAGCCCCTTTCGTCAACGCCTCGTCGCGTTCGTTCGGCTGGCTCGGTCATTTGGCATCGAGCCGGTGCTGATGACCCAGGCGATGGCCTACGTCCGCGACAAGTCGACGCCAACATGGGCCGAACCCGCCAAACAGGCCGTGTTCAACGACATCATCCGCGACGTCGGCAAACGCGAGGCCGCCACTGTCATCGACCTAGACCGCCGTTTTCGCGCGATTAAAGGGTGGGACAAGGCCGATCGCTTCTTCTACGACGGCCTGCACCTCAACGATGACGGCTCACGCAAAGCCGGCGAATTCGTCGCGGATGGCTTGGCGCCCCTGATCTCCAGCCTCAAAGCGAAGTAAGGTGCGGAAAAGCCCGAAAACGCGGGGCTCTCCGGGGCAGCCACAGCTTCGGCGCTGGGTCGGTGTCCGGCGTCCGAGGCGGTGTGCGATGCTGTCACGAGCGGAGCGTATCAAGTATGTCCAGCGCACCAGGTAACGGCACCACCGCGGCGGTTCACGGGGTGGACCTGGTCTGCCCAGCCTGCCGAGGGTGGCGCGACGATGCCTGGCACCAATCCGCCTTGAGCGACCGGAGCGACGAGCTTGTCTGCCGGTCCTGCGATGCAAGTTTCGCTTCGGTCACCGTGGGCAACCATCGGATCGCCACTTTTCACACCGAGATTTCGGAATCGGCGTTCGACGAGTCGATCGCCTCGTTCGAAGCGGCGACCTGGGCCTCAAACCACTGGGGCATGTTCACGCAGCCGCCCCTCGTGGAGCCGCAGCTGGCGTGGTTGGCCGACCTGCTGGCCGGACTCGACGATTTGCCGGACGGACCGATCCTGGTCCTCGGTTCCGCGACATGCGGCGTGCTGCCGGCCTTACCGCGAGACCGGGACGTCGTCTGCATGGACGCGCATCCCGGCCACCTGGCGATGGCAGCCGAGCTCGCGAATGGACGCGCAATGTTGCCGTACGCGAAAGCACCCGAGGTGATCGCACAGCGACCTGTCGCCCTGCCCGACGACGCGCAAACCCGCCTTCAAAAGGCCGTGATGATATGCGGCGACGCGCTGAATCCGCCGTTTGGACCCGACGAATTCGCGCTGATCGTGTGCTTGAACCTGCTCGACTCGATCGCGCGGCCAACATTGCTGATGAGCCAATGCGAAGCGCTGGTGAAACCCACCGGCGCGGTCGTCTTCGCGTCACCATACAATTGGGCCGAGCACATCACGGCGCACGACGAGAGGCTCGACACGATCCTCGCTAAACGCGACGACTTCGAGCTCGCCGTCGAAAGCCTTGCCACAGGCGCAATCGATCCGGGCTTTATGGCCCAGATGCGCCTGCAGTGGTGCGATCGGAAAGTTCAGTGGACGCTGCGGGCTCACGACAGAATGAAGGTGTGCTTTGCCCAGCACGCGTTCTTGCTGCGTCGCCTGGCGGCCCCGCCCAACCGCGCCGTCACGGGTGACTGACGCCTTTTTCTGATTGGTGCGGGCCGCTCTATGGCGCGCTTAGTTGCGGCGGCGACCGTATCCGGCGGGGCCATGGCCACGGACGGATTTGTCATCGAAACGCGACTTGCGCTTGTCCTGCGCCGAGTCGACGCGGATCTCACGGCCGTCAAGGCTCGCGCCGTTCATCTCATTGAGAGCGGCTTTAGCCGACGCCGGCTCACGGAATGTGATGAAGCCGAAGCCCCTCGAACGTCCCGTGTCGCGATCGCTGATAACGACCGCTTCACTGATTTCACCGTACTCTTCGAATGCCTCTTTGAGACGGGCATCGGTGGTGCTCCAACTGAGACCTCCGACAAAAAGCTTCCTCGACATTTTCACTAACCTGAATGTTGCTGGCTGATTTCTGCGAGACCGAATGAATTCGCAATAATATCAGCGGGGTGCGCTTGGGGGACGCGCAGGTGGGACCCCTCGCTAGCGCGAAGGCGGTTCGCAGGCTACTGGTCGCGCAGCCCGCCCGCAACCATGGACGCCCTCTACAGCAGTGCGAACGGCGTTTGGACCTCGAATCGGACCCAACAGGTGGGGCCGGTGTGGTAGCGTCCGCCGCCGAATACAGGGGACGCCGCATGGAAATATTTGCAAATGTGATCGAAAGGTCGCGTGGGCGCGTCGCTGCTTCGCTCGCCGTGATCGGACTCACCGCCTGCATGGGGGCCGAGCCGGAAGGACTCGCGCCCGCGTCCAGCGCCGATACGACGGTCGTGATGGACTTTTATCACCGGCCGCTGCCCAACCTGCCGCTGCCCAATGACCTCGCCACGCGCTACGACGCGACAAGCCCGACCGAGCGCCGCATCAACGCAAGCAAGATCGCACCTACGTGGTTTGAACGCCTGACCCGCGAGATGGTCGACACGCTGGACGGCTGGGGCACATTCGCGCCGATCACCGTGCCGTTTTCGGCCGAGATCGACGTCACGGGCATCGTCAAACACCACCACGGCAATCGCGACCTGGCCGACGATCTCGTTTATGTCGTCGACATTGACCGAGACAGCCCCGAGTTCGGCAAAGCGATCCGGCTCGACGTCGGCGAAGGCAACTTTCCGGTCGTGCTTGAGCGGCTCGACTCGTTTTGGGAGGCCGACCCACGCGGCAATACCAACACATTGCTGTTCGAGGAATACGACGAGGACGCCAACGGCAACGGCACCTTCGATGAGGGCGAAGACAACGACCTCGATGGTCATTTCGACAAGCCCAACTACCTGCCCGGCGTAACCAAGAAGACCAGCGAGATGAACCTGGCCGAGCGCGCCGACGCGACGATGACGTTCTACGAGCGGGAGACGAACACGCTGATCCTCCGGCCTCTGCTCGCACTGCGGGAGCGCAATCGGTACGCCGTTGTCGTGACGCGCCGGCTCAAGGACAAGGCGGGCAAACCGGTCGGATCGCCGTACCCCTTCATCAACCACATCGGCCAAAATGAGGGGCTCGCCGCCCTGCCCGACGCGCTCTCTGCCGAGGCGTCAACGTATGGAAACCTCGGGCTTGAGGACATCGCGTTCACCTGGAGCTTTACCACCGGCAGCATGAGCGCCGGGCTCGTGGCGGTGCGCGAAGGGCTGTATGGGAGCGGCGCGCAGAAACACCTCCATGACGAGTACCCGCCCGACATCGGCAGCATCGCCGTGCCGTGGACCAAGAAGCCGGGCAAACAGTGGGAGTCCAAGTACACCTTCAGCGCCGAGACCTTCATCGAGGTCAACGCGCAGCTGGGCAAATTCGGCGCCGAGCTGCTGTCGGTCAAAGGGGAGTTCGGCAAGCGCTTTTCGGACGCCGTTGGCTACGTCGATTTCCACGTCATGGGCACCTACAACAGCCCACAGCTGATGAGGCGGACGGACGCGGACGGCAACTACCTCAGCTACAACGAGATGACGTGGCCGCCGGATGTTCACCGGGTCAAGGCCGCCGCGCGCAGCGAAAAAGTGACGTTCTGGCTGACCGTTCCCCGCCGCGAAGCCATCGACGCAGCAAACGCCAAACTCGGAATCGGCAAGGGCCAGCCCGCTCCCGTTGCCATCATCGGCCACGGCTACACCTCGACGCGTTTTGAGGTGCTGACGTACCACGCGTTCTTCGCCCGCCACGGCGTCGCCTGCCTCGCGATCGACAACGTCAGCCACGGCCTGGCGATCCCGCAGGACTACAAGCCGCTCGTCCCGCCGCTGCTCAGCTCCCTCAAGGCCAAGGGGATCGGCGAGGCGATCCTCGAAAACCGCATGTGGGACCAAGACCAGGACGGCGAGGAGGACTCCGGCGCGGACTTTTGGACCGCTTACACCTTCCACACCCGCGACAATGTGCGCCAAACAGCGGTCGACTACATGCAACTGGTCCGCGTCCTGCGTGCGTTCGACGGCAAATACACCTGGCAGTTCGACGCCAATGACGACGGCAAGAGCGACGACATTGCGGGCGACTTCAACGGCGACGGCAAGGTCGACATCGGCGGGCCCAAGGCGACCATCACGATGACCGGTAGCTCGTTGGGCGGGATCATGAGCGCGGTCATGGCCGGCGTGGAACCTCAAATCGCGGCGTCGGTGCCGATCGCGGGCGGCGCGGGGCTCGGTGACGTGGGCATCCGCAGCATTCAAGGTGGCGTCAAGGAGGCCGTGCAGCTGCGCATGATGGGTCCACTTTATATCGGCTACCCGGACAAGGACGGCTCGGTGGTCGTGCGAACCGTGGTTCCCAGGCTCAACCGAACGGCGAAGATCGAAGTGGCCCGCATCCCCAAGAAGATCGTCGACAAGCTCAAGACCAACGGCGCCGTTTATGCGTTCAACCGCGACAACGGCGAATACGACTGCGCCCTGGTACGCAAGGACGGATCGTTCCGCGTCGCGCTCGCTTCAGATGCCCACGGTGACGCCGACAAGGACAAGCGACAACGACACGTCTTGAGTTTCTACGCCAAAGATGTGTTCAAGCATGGCGTCGTCGACCCAAACAAACACCGGGCGTGCGCGCGAAAGGACAACGTCACGCCCTTGCACGTCATCGACAAGTTCGCCAAGGACGTCGAGTACCACTTCCAAAGCAAGAAGACTTCGTTCAAGGCTGGCGACCCGCTCGCGCCCCTGGCCGAGGGTCTTGGACTGCACCGCGCGCGCCCGGAGATGCGACGCTTCATGGCGTTTGCGCAGATGGTGCTGGATCCGGGTGATCCGGCGACGTACGTGCGTCACGCCGTCGATGGCAAGCGCGTGTACTCAAACGGCGAAACCGTCCGCACCAATATGCTCGTTTGGCACAACGTCGGCGACATGAACGTGCCCGTGAGCACGGGAGCCAGCATCGCGCGCTGCGCGGGTCTCGTGGACATGGACAACCCGGTAAAGGCGTGGGGCAATCGCACCGTCAACCAGGCGCTGATCGACGGTCACGTGCTCGAAGCTGTCGATGTGATCCCGCGCTACAAGGCGCCCAATGGCGCGGGCGTGCTTTTCGACCCGGAGGACCTCGCGCTCGCGGCGACGCTGACAACGGGCACCGACATCTGGAATCCCGGCGGCAAGACCTTCGCCAAAGGCGCGGACGGCTATTACCTGCCCCGTCTGAGGCCGCCGCTGCACAAGCACGCGGTCAAGAAGCGCGACGGCATGGGCTACTCCGGCCTCTTCGTGCCAATGGTCAAGCCGACCGGCCAGCACGACCCCGAGCAACCCGGAAAAGAGACGGACCGGCTGCGCAAGCGGTGCATCCAGGAGCATCTCGCGGCCAAAAAGGACCCCGCGCCGTGCCAGACGCGCAAATATTTCGACCAGGGCGCGCTCGTCTACGAAATGCTCGGCTACTTCCTGGCGAGCGGTGGCAAGCGGTTCAGCCTCGACCGCTGCCAGGTCGACTGGACCTGTGGCGACCTGCCCCCAAAGCCCCCTGTTCGCAAATAAGAACGCCGGCGACGTTCATAAGTGCGCTGGCAACGACGCGCGCCCTGAACGCAGCGCAGTGGGCGACCATGATCCGCCGCAGGTGGGCCGTCGACAACGAGTGCCACAACACCTTCGACCGCATCCTGCGTGAAGACGACCGGCCATGGGTCCGCGCCCCCGAGGCGACCGGCGGTTGTGCGCATGCGGGCGAGGGCGCTACATTGCCGCGGACAAGGGCGCTGGACGCCTCGAAGGAGTGGACATGGTCGCCCGGAAGCGCTTCTTCACCAGACACCCCATCATTCTCAAGGTCCGCGTTCGGTCGCCGTCCGGCTGGATCGAGACAGTCAGCGACGATGTTTCGCGGCGCGGCTTGTTTCTGAGGACGCTCGAGCCCATCCCAGTTGGCCGGATCGCGCAGCTGGAGATCCTGCTGCCCAACGGCCACAAGCTCGAGGCGATGGGCCATGTGCGCCGGTCGGTGTCCGAAGCCAGTGAGACCGACCCGATTCCAGGCATGGGCATCGAGTTCTTCGTGATGTCGCGGGAAGCGCAAGACGCGTGGGACCGGTTCGTCATCGAGAAAAAACGCGCCGGCGCCAGTCGCCTCGAAGAGACCGACGAGATGCCGCGTGGCCATCGCGCCGTGCCGACACCGCTGCCTGGAATCACCGACCACGACGAGACGTCCGAGTCCGGTTTGCCGTCATTTCTGCGGGAGAGTGGAGAAGAACCCGCGAGCGCTGCGATTCAGGCGGCAAACGGCGCAGAGGCGTGGGATGCCCACGTCCAGGATGATGACGACGATGGCCAGTCCGAGCCGGTCGCACCCGAGGCCGTCGAACCGGCGATAACGACCCCAACGCCGGCGCCTGCCAGTCCGACTCTCATGCGTGACACGCTCGCGGACAGCCACGGCCGCAAGATCCCCGAAGAGCTCGCCCGCGTCATCGAAGCGGCGCGCGATGCGGCGGCCGAGATCGAGTCGCTCGAGCAAGAAGCGGACGGCCCCGTGGTTGCCCCCACAGCGGCGAGCGGTGGCCCCAGTGACGCGCCGACGCGTGACACCCTCATCACTGTGCAGCCGAGCACGTCGGGACGTTTGTCGCACTTCATCGACCGCAAGATGCGAGGCAGCAACGTGTTCCTGCGGACGATGGTCCAATGCGATGTGGGTCAGCGAGTGAGCCTCGCTATCGTGCACCCAGAGACCGACATCGAGCTGATGATCGACGGCCATGTCCGCAAGCTGATCAGCGGCGATGCGGTGCGCGGTGTGCTGCTTGGCTTCGAGTCGCCCAACCCCGACGAGAGAGCCCGCCTGCAACACTTCGTGGTCACGGGCCAGCCGACCGTGTCCGACAAGGCAGCGCCGAGCCTCCAACTCAAAGAACTCGAGGACGCGGCCGGGCGAAACCCGGACTCGGCCGACGCTTACCGCGATCTCGGGTTCGGACTCTTGACCATCTCCGAGCTGCCCGATCGCGCGGTCGCAGCGTTTCTCGAAGCGCTCACCCTGGACGGTACGAACCTGCAGACCCACTACGGTCTTGCCGTGGCCTATGCGCTCGCGGGCGACGGCATCAAGTCGTACGCGTTCCTGCGCTCTGCGCGTTCCATCGCCAGCGAAAGCGCCTCGTGAGTCAAGCTTTGTTCGTCGCGCCTGCCGGCCACGCTTCGGTCGTGCAGCGCGCACTGCGGCTGGCGACATTGCGGCTGGCGACATTGCGGCTGGCGACATTGCGGCTGGC
>CAZLMW010000037.1:17089-20309 GCA_964560875.1 uncultured Enterobacteriaceae bacterium | reverse complement strand
GCGACATTGCGGCTGGCGACATTGCGGCTGGCGACATTGCGGCTGGCGACATTGCGGCTGGCGACATTGCTGCTGGCGACAATGCTGGTCTTCGGCTGCTCCAGCGCGCAGCAGGCGTCCGATCTCGCACCCCGATCGGACGCCGCCCTCGCCTCGACGGCCATCGCCCGTGACGCGATCCGGTGCAACGGTCGCCAGGTCTGGAACCGGAACCTGCGTGCCGACGTACGGGCTGCGGTGGCTGAAATCGTGCAGACGCTGCAGGACGAGGGTGTGGTCTTGCCCGCCGATCGCGCCAAGGCGATCCGCAAGAAGCTCCGAAAACGTGTCATGTGGCGCCAGATCCGCAACCTGCTGCTGGCCGGGCAGTACAACAACCTCGGGGTCATCGCTCTGCCCAGCGTCAAGACCGCGGACGGCCGGCCAGTGCTGCTCTTTCGGAGCGGGTTCACGCCGCAGCCCGGCGACGGGAATTCCTGTTTTGCGAGCCTGGTGCGCGCAGCCGGTGTTCGTCACGTCGCCAACCTCTACGCGGGCCCGATGCGCACATCCGACCTCGAAAAGGGCGAACAAGCCGTCGTCGCCAAGGCTGGCGGCACCTACTACCTGGCCCGCGATGCTTCCGATAAAGCGGCAGAATGGCGCGAACATCTGCGCGCGAGCGACGGCAAGGCGAACGCGCAGAAAGAGGCCATGAAGGCCGTCGCGGCGATCATCAACGACAGCCTGCTGCGACCCGGCGGCAAGGCGCCGACCGGCAACCTCCACGTGCATTGCGGCGGCGGGATGCATCGGACCGGGATGGTCGTCGGCATCATCGACCGCTGTCTCAACGGCACCGACGAAGCGAGCTGGACGGCCGACTACAAGCGCCACGTCGGATGGCGGTCTACGGCCGAACCCGGCGGTTTCGAGGACGACAACGTCGCCTTCATCCGAGCTTTCGACTGCAGCTTGCTCAAGCGGTAGCAGTCACGGTGTATGCAAAGCGCCGCAGCGCGGTCGTGATGGTGAGCAACGCCAACCCGCAAAGCGCCTGCGCAGCCCCAACCGGGAGCGCCCACAGGAAAGCAGCGACGTAGCCGGCCAACCCCGTGAATCCTCCGACAAGCGCCGCGATCCATAGACCCTGGCGCAGGTTGCGACACCAACGCAGCGACACAAGGGCGGGCAGCACGGAGAAGGAAAACGCAGGAAGCGCCCCCAGGACGCGCGTGCAGAGCGACACGACGACCGCCAGGGTCGCGAGAAGCAGGACCTCCAACAGCCGCGTCGGCATCCCGCGCACCTGAGCACCGACCGGATCGAGGCTGACGGCAGCAAAGCCGCGCCACAACATCGCGTGCAGCAGCAGGACTGTCGCGCACGTCACAGCGATGGACTGGACGTCTTCGGGCAACACGGCGACGGCGGTCCCAAAGAGCAACGTCTCGATGTCCGCCATGTCCGCGACGATCCGCGTACCGACCGCCAGCGTTCCGGCGATGCCGACCAGGTACACGATGCCCAGGGTCTCATCGTCGGTGACCGTGTGGTGCCGGCGCGGGCGGGCGAAGTGCAGAACCACAAGACCCGTGGCCAGCAGGGCCCACAGCGAAGGGGCGGCCAGCAACCCCGAAAAGCCCATGATTGCAGAGAAATAGTACGACGACGCCACACCGAGGCTGGCGGCCTGGGAGAGCGCCGCGCTCAGAAACACCAGATGTCGGGCGATGACGTAGATCCCGAGCATGCCGAGCGTCGCGCCCATCCAAACAGCCGCCCAGACCGCGTCGCCGAAGAGCGGCCAAGCGTCGATAAACGCCGCGATTGTGGGTTGCTCAATGGGCACAGCCGTCATCCGCGGGAACGCCGAAATGGATGTCGCCGTAGACGCGACGGAACGACTCCGACCAGAACACCTTGCGCAAGCCGCCGCCGATCGCGATCCCGAGATCTCGATCGACCAACAGCGCGTGATCCGCATAATCGGGCAGGAAACTCATGTGGTGGCTGGAGAGCAGCACCGCGATCTGACGCCGCCGGGCCAAGCGCTGAAGCAGGCCGAATACGGCGCGTTCATTGATCGGATCCATCGCGGACGTCGGCTCATCGAGCACGAGCAGCTCGGGGTCGGTGGCGAGCGCTCGGGCGATATGGGCGCGTTGCCGTTGCCCGTGGGACAACGTGCCCATCTGGCGGTCAGCGAGGTCGGCCAGGTCCACATCGTTGAGCGCCTGGTGGACCGTCTCTTTCTGGCGTCGTGACAGCCAGGGCCGCATGAAGCTCCAGTTCACGTCGAGGCCGCCTTCGACAAAGTCGACGACCGTGCCGGGGACGCGGGGCTGGTGATCAGACCGCTGCGCCACGTACGCCACGCGCACGTTCGCGTCGAGCTGCACCCTGCCGCCAATGCGGTCTTGGAGGCGCAGGAGAGTGCGCATGAACGTCGACTTGCCCGCCCCGTTGCGCCCGACCAACGCCCAGAGCTCGCCCTCGTGTAGACACACACTGATCGGCGGCAGAATCGGCCGGCCCTGGTAGCCGACCTGCAGATCGTGAATGCCAACCACCTGCCGACCGTCATCGTCCGCGTGCAGGTGCGGTTCGGTCGGGTGGTTGTGGCGGGCGTGGTCGTGCTGGACCGGGTCGTGGGGCATCGTCACAGCTCCGAGCGGGTGATATGCAGCGACAAGCCGGTGTCCTCCGTCAGTTTCTCATGCACCGCTTCGGACACAGTTGCAATGTTCGACAGGTCTACTGCCCCGTCAGCCCGCGCAATCGCGCCCACAGCGGCCTTTGCCAGTACAACGTCGTCGAACACGGACGCTGGCAGGTCGATCACCATGTCGATGGCAGCGCCCGGGTCGTGATCCCGATCGAACCGAACCGCCGCAGGGCGCGCAAGCTTCACGGTCTTGTGGGCTGTCCAGGCCAGCTCGGGCCCAACCGGGTGATCTCCCTTTTCATCGGTTTTCTGCCGCGTGCCGCGAACCCGGGTGGCAGAGATGCGCACGTGCCAGCCGGCCAGCTTTCCGTGCGGAACGTCGCAGCTCGGCGCACAGGCCGACACGGGAATGGACACCGCTGTCGTGGCCGCCTTGATCCACTTATCTTCCGCTGCCCATGTCACCGAGTTCCCGCCCCCGGCCGCGCCCGCAAGCTCGAGCTTGATTTCGTCGTACGTCGGCAGCGTTCCGTCGTCCTTGTGGCAATGACCGTTGTGGCAAAGCGAGTACCC
>CAZLMW010000037.1:14144-16989 GCA_964560875.1 uncultured Enterobacteriaceae bacterium | reverse complement strand
CACGACGGCAACAAGCAGCAGAAGGGCCCGAATCGGCCGGGAAATCGAGGCTGGAGCGATCACTTGCCGGCCTTGTGGGTCTTGGCGATGGCCGCGTACAGCGCGTCTGACGTCCTCTTGATCCGCTGCAGGTATGTCTCGCCCTTCCCGAGGCGCGTGCCGCCGGGGATCTTCACCAGTGTTCCTTTGGCTAGCCGAGCCAGCGTCTTGCTGACCGTTTGCGGGTAGTACGGCTCGGTGACGATGGTGCGTGCACCGGTCGCGCGCATTTTGCTCAGGACGTTGGCGGTGTGACCGGGGTTCGGCGGGATGCCGGGGCGCGGCTCGATCGTCGCGATTTCTTTGAGTTTCAACCAATCAAACAGGTACGCGAGGCTCTGGTGGTAGCTCACCACGACGCGCTTGGCGGCCGGCAGCTTGGCGAACCGCTGGGCCTGAGTGTTCACCAGCTTCGTGGCACGTTTGGCCCAGGCGGATTGCCGGGCGGCGTAGTCCTTGGCGTGCGCGGGATCCAGCGCAGAAAGACGCCGCGCGATCGCCTTGCTGATAGCGATGCCCGCCCGCGGGTCGTGGGTGAAGTGGGGATTGCCACCGGGGTGAACATCGCCCATGACGCGCGACACCTTCTGTGTCGGCACCTGCAACCGCCGCACGAAGAACGACGCCGCCAGGTATCCGGGCGTGCCAGCCTGGATCTTGCCGTTGCGGCTGTTGCGAATCAGCGGCGGAAGCCAGCCAACCTCGAGCTGCAGACCGTTGACGATGACAAGGTCGGCGCGCGACAGCGGCAGCATCAGGTTCGGGCGGGCGTCGATGTAGTGGGCGTCGGCGTCGTGCGGCACCAGCGTCGTCACGTGGACGTGGGGTCCGCCGATCTCCTTGGCAAGCGCGCCAAGGTCACTGAGGGTCGCGACAACCTTCAGCTTCGCGGCTGCGTCAGACGGGTACCCCACCACCACAAGCGAGATCACCAGCGCCAGCGGCAAGGCCAGTGTCAGGGCGGTTCTCCGGGACTTCTTGACGTACATATGACCTCCGATCTGGCTAGAACTTATGCGCCCCGTGCGCGCCGATCAGCACCTCGCCGGCGACGAACACCGCGATCACGGGATCCTCGCGCCACGACGGGGTGTCGACGCTTGCCTGCAGCCGAATTCGCGAAAAGTGCGACGGGTAAAACGTCCACTGCCCCGTGTAGCGAGCGCGGTCACCGGTCCATTGGGGATCGAGAGGATCGTTGGCAACGCCGGTCACGCGCTCGGCTCGCGCCCCGACTTCCCACCGCAGCGCATACTGCCATACCAGGGACGTCATCCATCCCTGGTCCTGGAGCGAATCGCCCGGTGTCTGCCGGGCACGAAACAGCCACTCGGTATGCCAGCTGAGCGACCTGCGTTGGGGGTCGGCGACGGGTCGAAAGCGCACGAACAGATCGCTTCCGTAGATGTCGGTGCGGTTGCCGACGCCGCTGGAGTTGGGGCCGAGCGCGGCGGACAGCCCCCACATGACCGACCAGTCATTGTCGATCGGGAAGAACTGGGCAAGTCGCGCGATGGCTACCAGGTCGAGCGGCGATTTCACCGGCAGCGCGTCACCGCCCCAAAAACTCCGGGCGCAGCACGCATCCCTACCCATCTGCACAGCGCTTGTGAGCTCGGCGTACCACGGCGTCGGAAGCAACCAAGACGCTTCGATGCCCAACCCACGCAGCCCCTCGGAACCGAGGAATTTGCCATTGACCAACGGCTGGTCAGCGAACTTCCACGAGTGCGGGTGGGTCGGATTCAGCCTTCCAAGCGGTGCGAGGAACTGACCCGCCCGGATCTGCATGCGACCTGGCAGCGAGAGGGACCGCGCGTACGCTTCCTCGACCTCGACGCCGAACTGCGCGAAGACGATGTTGGTCTGCATCTCGAAATACGGATCCACCGCACTCTCGATATGCAGCTCGAGCTGCTGCAGGTTGAAGCCGGTCGAGTTGGGGTCGTGCGCGCCTGTCTGCATCGGCTTGTCGGACGAAAACCACGCCGCGGCGGTGTCGAGAATCAGCGAGATGTTGGGGTTCATCGCGCCGATCAACGGCTGGGCCGAGAAGCCTGAAAAACCCGCGCTCCCCGGTTGTCCGGCCGCGTTCCCTTGGTTTCGAGCGCCGCCACCGATGACCACAGGTTTGGCCGGAGCAGGCCGATTGGACGGTTTGTTGTCCGCTGCCACGCCCGCCCGGAGCAGCTTCATCTCCTCCGCGGATACACCGGGCGGCGGTGTCGGCTCGTCCGGCTCATGAGCGAGCCCAGCGGTCGGCACCGCCACGATTGTGGCGATCAGCAATCGTGTCAGCCGGGTCATCTACGCCGCACACGCCGGGCACGCTCCGTACAACACCAGGTCGTGCCGCTGGACCTGGAATCCGTTCGGCACCATCGACGCGAGATCGCCCGGACACACGTCGATGTCGTAGACCTTGTCGCAACCGTCGCAATGGAAATGGTGGTGATGGTGCAGGTGCGCGATCTCGTACAGCGTCGTGCGCTGGCCGGGCAACTCAACGGCAAGCAGCTCGCCCGAGGCGCTCAGGCGCTTGAGGTTGCGGTACACCGTGGCGACCCCGATCGACGGCACGCGCTCCTGGGCGAGCAGCAGGACCTCATCGGGCCGTAGCGGGCGCTGGGCCGCGCGGATCGCAGCCATTATCGCGTCGCGTTGGTCGGTCTTTCGGCTCATGCGTCACCTCGCAGCGTCAATGTCCGTCGTCGCCCGCAACCGCCTCGGTCAAGGTCAGCTTGACCCCGGTCGCGGTCGCCGGGCCGAACTCGAATGTGTAGGTACCGACGGTCAACTCGTAAAC
>CAZLMW010000037.1:0-14044 GCA_964560875.1 uncultured Enterobacteriaceae bacterium | reverse complement strand
AGCACACAAAGAAGAGAAACGGCAAGCAGAGAAAGGGACTTACGATGGGTACACACGGGGGTTCTCCGTCGCTTCATGGCTGAGCGCGCCGGAACGATAATGATAACTCGATATCAAATCAACTCGTCAGACCCACCGAACCCTGCCGCCGCACTAACGCGGTCTTCTGTTGCCTTACAGGTCCACGCTGTAAACAAACGTCGCTTTCGGGCTGCGCAGCCATCGCTCGGTGATCTTGCCGCGCAACGTCTTCCAGGCGCCGTCGTCGTCGACGAACTCCTTGCGTAGGGCGAGCGCATCGGCCTTGTCGCCGCGCGCTTTGATCCCGGCGACGCGCTTCATCAGCGCGACAGATGCCTTCTCGAAAGCGGCGTAGTCGATGCTCAGACAGCCGACATCGGTGCCGTTTGCTGCCTTCTGATCGGCGTGCCAGGTGACGGCCTTGTTGGCGAGCATGTAGCCGACCTGGATGGCGGCGAGCTGCGAATAGGGCTTGGGTTTGCCGCGCGAGTTGTACATGCCGCGGGAGATATGGCCGAACGCCCAGAGCACGTCGCGCGCGTAGCCGCTGTGGCTTAGCTTGGTGTCGATCTTGCCCTTGCCGCGCAGCCATCCGTTGAGCCAAAGCGCGGCCGTTTGCGCCTTCAACTCCTCGAGGGTGGACGCGAGCGGGCCGCCGAAGATCTCGTCGTCTGTCTTGCCATCGACCTTGTATTCGTGCGCTGGACCGAGGTTGTGGGCCGCCTCGTGCAGCACCGTGCTCATGACCTGCGGCTCCTGCTCGAACGAGATCGTCGCCAGCGTGTCCTTGCAGATGAGCGACGCGGCCTGGGTCTTGAACGACTCGACCGAATCCGGGTCGGTGTACAGGTTGGTCATCGCGACGGTGCGGCCACGGCCTTCGTTGGCGACGGGGCCCCAGTTGGGCAGGCTCTGACCGATGGTCGCGCCGTGCGCGCTACGGGAATCGGCGGCGTTGATGACCATGTCGATGAAGTCGGGCAGGTGGAACGACACCTCGCGGGCTTTGTAAGGCGCCCCGGCGAGGGCGGCGAGGGCGTTTTCCATGTCGGTCTTGATCGGATCGAGCTTGTCCTGCCAGCGCAGCGAATCCTGGTTGATGCGCGCGAAGCTCACGTGAAAGCCGGCCTTGCGGCTGCACGGCTCGAAGTACGTCTCGTCAGGCCCGATGCGCAGGTACCACTTGCTGTTGCGGGCGTTCATCTTCGACCAGGCTTCGTCAGCGACTGGCCAGCTGTCGTCTCGGAACGCCTTGGCGGCGGCCTTGAGGTAGGCGACAAGCGCTTTTTCCTTCGGGTCCTTGGCCATGGCGGCGGCGGCCACGTCGAGTCGGTCGGCGACAATGCGCATCTCGCCGCCGTATTCGATGTGATAGGGAACGGCCTTCAGCTTGCCGTCGACGTCTTTGACCGCGTGAAACTGGTGCATCAGCTGGCGAGCGTCTTTGCGCGCCTCGAGCTTCTCGCAAAACTTCGCGTCCGCCTGGATGCCGGCCGGATACATACCGGAAAGACGGGCGGGTTTACGCGCGCTCGCGGTGCAGGCGGGGTCCTTTTCGGTCTTGGGTGCCACGCACCACGGCCCCTGGTTGCGGTGAAACACCATGCGGGACGCGTGATCCTCGGGCGCGATGTCCTTGTCCATGCCAACGACGCCGCGCTGACGGGCGTAGATGTTCTCGATGATGGTCGCTGCGTCGACGATCGCCCGCGCGAAGGCGGCGTGCTTGGGATCGATGTCGGCGGTCGTCGTGCGAATCAGCGTGGGACGGCCCTGCGCGAGTTCTTTGCGGATCGCCGCCTGGCGTTTGCCCTCTTCGCCCTCGATCTTGGGTCCCTTACCGCCCGACTTGTGATGGGCGGCGATGCGCTCGAATGCGGCGTTGAACGGAGGCGTGAAGTGCCCGGCTCCGGCCCAGTACGGTGTGTTTTGTTGATCGGGCGTGCCATAGCCCCATAGCCCGGCGATCTCATCGGCGTCCAGCGCGCCGTTCTTGTTGGCGTCGCGGATCCAGAACACGGGGATGCACAGCTCGGCGGCGATTCGGTTGAACGCAGCGCGGGGTACGCCTTTGAGCGGCGGAGTCTTCGATCCGGGGGGTACGATGGCGACGCGGTCGTCCTTGTCTTCGTCCTCCTCGCCAGCGGCAGCTGAAGTCGCGGCGGCGGGGGCCTCGGCAGCCTTGGGAGTCGTGACGTTCTTCATCAGCTCGGCCGGCGGCTCGATCGGCTTGATGTCCTTCTTCTTCTTGCCGCATCCGGGGGTAATCGCGACGGCCAGCAGGGCGAAGACCGCGACGAGCGACGTGTTGCGGGTGGCAAAATCGATGGGGCGCATGGAGACCTCGGTTCAGGCGATGAAGCGCATGTGGATGTAGTACAGGGCGAAAGCGCCCAGGAAAAAGATGCCGGCAATGGACATGGCAGCGAGGCCACGCCCAGGCCGATGTTCAGCGGGGATCTCAGCGCTGTGCACGGCGCGATGATTCAGCCATGCGAGCACAGGGGCGGTCAGGAAAGAGAGCGTCGTCGCAAGATCCACCATCGCCTTGAGCGACTTGAGCATCCAGACCAGGACGACGACGGAGCCGACGCCGAGCACGACGAGCGCGATCCAGTAGTTGCGTCTGCGCGCCGCGGTGTCCATCGCAGATTCTTCGGCGGATTCGGGCCCCTGAAAGCGCGCGACAAGCACGGACAAAGCTCGCGGGAATCCATCCACCACGGTCAGGGTGGTCGAGAACATCACGGCAAAAGCGCACACGCCGATGATGGGACGCGCCCAATCGCCGAGGCTCTGCGCATAGAGATTGAGGATTTGCGCCGCGAAGCCACCGGCCGAACCGGCGAACGCGACCCCGGAACCGTGCATGACGCCGGCGCCAAGGAGCAGAAAACAGAACGCGAGCAAAACCGTGCCGAGATAGCCGATATCGAAGTCGAGCAAGGCATCGCGAGGCGCAACGGCGACCTCAGCGTCCCTGCCGCGGGCCAGGACCCACAGGCTCTGCCAAACGGCGACGTCGATGGCCGATGGCATCCAGCCGACCAGCGCGGCGACAAACAACAGCGCTTTGCCATCGAGTTGACTCGCAGCCGGGACAATCGCCAGTGTTGACCAGTCCACCCGAGGCACGACGAGGGCGGCAGCGGCGAGGGTGGAGACGGTCAGCACCACGACGACAACCTTGATGATGCGGTCGAGCCAACGATAGCTGCCCGCGGCCAGCAGCCCACCGCAGATCACCAGCAAGATGATCGACAGCGTGATCGGCGACATCGACGTGCCGGTGATGGCCTTGGCGAGCCCGGCGGTGACGACCGTTACGGCGGCCTGGACGGTGAACATGGTCGCGACGGTGACGACGGCATACAGCCACAGCGCCCACGTTCCCTGGCGTCGATAGCCCTCCAGCAGCGAGGTGCCGGTCGCCGATGCGTACAGCGGTCCAAAGCGGAACGCCGGGTATTTCAGGATGTTCGCAGCGATGACCACGCCGACCAGGGCCAGCCCAAAACCCGCCCCTGCCCGGGTCGATTGCACGAGGTGAGAGACGCCGACAGCCGCGCCCGCAAAGAGCAGACCGGGACCGAATGCGCTCCAGAACGTGCGCGACTGAGAGGGGCTAGGGTGGGCCATGGGCGGCGGAGGTTAGCGTCGCGCTTCACTCCGTGTCGACCATTGGCCGATCGCTACAGGATGCGGCGTCGTCGGAGCAGCAGCACACCGAGGGCGAGCGACATCATCAGCGCCATGGAAAACGGCCGCTGCGAAGACCGATCCAGCGTGCAGCCGCCGGTGTCCGGTTGGGTCTTCTCGGCGCCGAACTTGAGACCGGCCGGGCCATCGCTGTCGGGCATGGTGTAGCGGACTTCGGACTGGTCGATCGTCGTGCCTGCTGGGACCGTCGGCTTGCCTGGCGTCGAGCCCGCAATGAGCCCATCGAGCTTCTCGATCATCGCCGCCGGCACGGTCTTGGGTGGCCCCGTCTCCTCGAGGACCTCGATGCGCATCGCAAACTTCGCCTCTTTCCAGCGGGGATCAACCGCCGTCGAGGTCGTCAACCCGGTGCGCGTGTTGGCGGCGGGGTTGCTGAAGTCGGTCGGTCGCCGCTCACCCTGGACGATGTACGACTGGCCGCCCTCGAGCTTGAGGCGCGACGCGGTCACCACGAAGTCGCCACCGGGACACACCGGATGCATCTCGGCCGTATGCAGGTTCTTGACCGCCGGCAGGTCCTTGTTGAACGCGAACAGCGGATCACGGTCCATCTCCTGCGGATCGATGCGCATCGACAGACGAGTCAGGATCTTGGACTGCGCGAGCATTCCGCCGACCGAATAGACCGGGTCGATGACCCCTTCCTTCACGACTTTGAAGAGCTCTGCGCCGTCGAGCTTCTCGCTCATGATGCTCTTGGTGGGGGTGACCTGCTTGGCGCGGATCTGCAGATAGTACTGCAGCACGCTGGCCGACTTGCCGGCCTTCGCCGCGAGCTTGGCGACCGACTCGATGGCGGCGGCGCTGTCCTGGACGAGGATCAGGTTGCCGTCACGCAGCGTCTGGACGAGGTCGTCGACGGTCTTGACGTGCTGGAGCGGCGACGGGTCGAGCAGCTTGCTATCAAACAAGTCGCCCTGCCTCCACGGCGAGATGGCGAGCGGCTCTGCGCGATTGACCCGGGTGTTCGGCGCGCCGGCGATCGGCTGGTTGAACATGCCAGTCGCGTCGACCTGGCTCGTCGTGATGGGGGCGGGGACCTTGAGCGACTTGGCGTCCCCCGCGAACTCGGTGATGAACGCGCGACCGGCGGCTTCGTCGATGGCGGACGACAAGACCGCCGGGTAGTTCTGCACGCCACCGTCCCAACGGAGCTTCAGCGGGTTGAGCACGACGTGCATGTGGTTCTTGGGGATGGCCCGGCCCGGACCGAGCAAGTAGACGACGATGTTCATGTCCTGCACGGCCGCGACCGATGTCAGGCGCAGCGGTACGCACGCGTCGGCGTCGTCCATCTCGAGGGTGATCGGGCGGATTTCGTTGACGCCGGCGCCGCTGACGAGCTTGACCGCGATGAAGACGTCGCCCTTTTTCACGTGGGATTCGAGGATGGATTTGGCCGACTTGGGCGTGTCGTAGCCGTTGGTGGTCAGCCAATCGAGGGCGGCGGCGGCCGTGGCGGTGGCGATGATCTTGTAGTCGTACGGGCCGGCCTGCGCATGTTCGAGAACCTTGACCTTGTTGTTGTCACCTTGAGCGCCGGCCTCATTGGCGAAAGCGCCCCCAGCCGTTCCGATGTCCGCTTCGTCCGACGCCGCGAAACCGACACCGCAGCCGACACTGTCGCTCGATTCGGCCGTGTGGCGGCAGTTCTCCATCGTGTTGCCGCGCTTGGTGACAAACCTTGGAGCGGCGGCCTGGTCGAGCCGGTCGAGGACGTACGAGGTTCCGACGCCAACTTTGCCCGGCTTCTTGGGCAAGGGCAGGACCCATCCGAAGTCTTTGGCGGGGCCGTTGTACTTGATCTCGATCCAGACGGTCGTCTTCTTGTTGGTGCCGTCGCGGAAAAACAGGATGCGTTCGGCGTCCTGCAGGATCTGCGTCCGCCCGGGCGGCGAAAAACACCCGCCACATGCCCACGCGCCGGTTGCGGGCACGGTCATCAACGCCGCCACCACGAGCGCCAGGGCGCCCTGCCCCGATGGTTTCGATGGATTCGATGGTTTGATCATTGTTGTTTTCATCGTCGCCTCCGCTACCGTCCAAAACTCGCTGCCGTCTAGAAGACGAGCCCGACCCAGATGTTGAACAGGCTGCCGGTCGCCGAACCGACCGCCTCGCTGGACTGGCCATTGCTTGTCGATTTGCCCTTGGTCGACAGGTACGTCATGCCGTAGTCCGCCTGCAGGAGCAGCCGGTTCTTGACCACGTAGCGGCCGGACACGAACGCGCCGACCGACCACGCGCTGCCTTCCGCGTCGAAAGGATCGGTGTCGCCGTCGCCCTCTTGCTTGCCGGACGACATGTAGCCGCGGGCCTGCAGGACCGCCCCGATGCCTTTGTAGGCGTCGCCGAGGGCGTAGTAGCTGAAGAACGCGCCGAGCTCGTGCTGGCTGTATTCGGTCAGGCCTTCGCGCTGGGGGGAACCGGTCGCGAGAAGCAGCCCCGCGACCATGTGATCATCGATCGCGTATTCGCCCTTGATGTTGAGCATCGGCGCGAGCACCCGGGTCAGCGACAAACCGACGCCAATGCGGGGCTTGGCGGGCGCCTTCTTGGCCACGGCCAGGGGCGGAGCTGAGACGGGGGCCGCTGTGGGCGTCGCACCGCCGGGCGTCGAGGCGGCTTGGCCAAACGCGGGGGTTGCGAGAACACCGACGAGCATGACGGCGAGCGCGTACGAAAAAGCGCGGGGGTCTCGGGAAGAACGAGGGAGCACGACACCGCGAACGGCGTGCGCAACACGGGCGGGACGCAAGGATGATGTCAACATGCCGGGAGTGTGGCTGCTTCCCCTCTCGCCAGCAACTCTACGATTCCCCAGCGCTTCCGCAAGCGTAGCGCGATAAACGTTGACGGCTGACGGGTTGCGCCCGCAATCTCCGCCGCCGTGAACAGACTGAACGACCATCCCTACCGCGAATTCCTGCACCGGGTGAACAAGCCCGCGCGCTACACCGGTGGCGAATTCCAGAGCCGCCGCAAGGACTGGTCCACCGTCGACCTCCGCTACGCGCTCGCGTTTCCCGACCTCTACGACATCGGGATGAGCCACCTCGGCACCAAGATCCTCTACAAGATCGTCAACGACCTGGACTGGGCGTGCGGCGAACGGGTGTTCGCGCCGTGGCCTGATCTCGAGGCGGAGATCCGCGAGCGAAACCTGCCCCTGATCTCGCTCGAGAGCTCGCAGCCGTTGCACACCTTCGACGTCATCGGCTTCTCCCTGCAATACGAGCTTACGTACACGAACCTGCTGAACATGCTCGATCTCGGCGGTGTGGCCATCCGCAACGCCGACCGGGCCGAAGCCGCGCCGTTTGTCATCGCCGGCGGTCCGACCGCGACCCATCCCGAGCCCCTCGCGCCGTTTGTCGACGCGTTCGTCATCGGCGACGGCGAAGAGACGCTGGTCAAGGTGCTCGAGATCATCCGCGACGGCCGCAGTGAAGGCGCGTCGCGACGCGAGATCCTGGTGCGCTTGGCGGCCAACGGCGCCGTCTACTGCCCCGACCTCTACGCGACCGAAATCGACCCGGATGGCGGCTTCGAAATCGTCGGTGAGCCGGTCGATCCGCGCGTCCCCAAGCGCGTCGTGCGCCACATCGTCGACGATATCAACGCCTACCCGTTCCCCGACGACGCCCCCGTCGCCGCCGCCGAAGCCATCTTCGACCGGATGAGCATCGAGATCGCCCGCGGGTGTACCGAAGGTTGCCGGTTTTGCCAGGCGGGTATGATCTACCGACCGGTGCGCGAACGAGACCCCGATCAGGTCATCGACACCGTGCTCGGCGCGATCAACAACGCCGGCTACGACGAGGTCTCGCTGACCACGCTGTCCACGGCGGATTACTCGTGCATTTCACCGTTGATTCGCAAGCTCAACGAACGCCTCAAGTCCCGCGATGTGTCGATGTCGGTCGCGTCGCTGCGGGCCTATGGGTTGGCCGAAGACCTGCTTGAAGAGATCGGCAGCATCCGCGCTTCCAGCCTCACATTCGCGCCCGAAGCCGGCACCCAGCGGATGCGCGACGTCGTCAACAAGAACGTGACGGAGGAAAACCTCCATACCACCGCGCATCGCGTCTTTTCCCGCAACTGGAATAAGGTCAAGTGCTACTTCATGATCGGTCTACCAACCGAGGAAGATGAAGACGTTGACGGAATCGTCGATACGTCGCTGCGAATGCGTGAAATCGGCCGCCTCTACAAGCGCGACGCCGAGGTAACCGTCAGCGTCAGCAGCCACGTTCCCAAGCCGCACACGCCGTTTCAGTGGGCGCGCATGGACAGCCCCGACGAGATCACGGCCAAGCAGGACCGTCTGTATCACCTCTGCCGCTCCAACCGCTTGAGATTGCGGCGACATGACGCGCGGACCAGCTACCTCGAAGGCGTCGTCGGACGCGGGGATCGGCGGGTTGCGGACGCGGTCGAAGGCGCCTGGCGACGAGGGGCCCGCTTCGACGGCTGGGACGAACACCTCGCGTACGACGCCTGGATGCAAGCATTCGCCGAGGCAGGCATCGACCCCGAGCTCTACCTGGGTCGGCTCCGCGAGGACATCAAGCTGCCGTGGGACCACATCGACGTCGGCCTGGCCGATGGCTTCCTGCGCCGCGAATGGAAACGCGCCGTGAAGGGCCGCCTCAGTCCTCCGTGCGGCAAACCGGTCGGGATGCAGGTCCACCACACCAACGTCCAGGACGCGGCCGAAGACCAACGCAAGCTCGTCTGCTATCACTGCGGCGTCGCGTGCGACATGGCCGGAATGCGGCAGGAACGGATCGACTACCTCGACCAGCTCGGTGCGTTGGACAGGCTCGACGTGGCCCTGCCCGAGGACCAGGTCGACACCGAGGTCAAAGACGCCTGGAAGCGCCCAAAGAAGAAGCCATCCAACAACGCCAAGGTGAGCCTCACCACGCTTCAGAAACGCGTCGAAGAGGCGCGCAAGCAGCCCCGGCCCAAGGCGCCGCCACAAGTCGCCAAGCGGAAGATCCCGCGCGTGCCGTACAGCGGTCCCGTGTTCCGCTACCGCATCCAATTCTCCAAGGACGGCGCCGAAGCCCTGACATCGCACCTGGACCTTGTGCGCAGCATGCCCCGCATGATCCGCCGCGCTGGCCTGCCGGTGCGCTATTCGGACGGTTTCCACCCCAAGCCGGTCATGTCGTTCTCGCCCGCCCTGCCCCTCGGCGCCACCGCACGCGGCGAGCTGATGGACATCGACCTCGTGGCGTTCATCGAGCCCGGCGAGCTACACCGCCGCCTCTCCGAAGCATCGACCGAAGGGCTGCGTATCCTCGCCGTCGAGCACGTCCCGCTCACCGCCCCGCGCCTGACTGCGACGCTGCAGGGGGCCCGTTACCGCATCGGCCTGCGTCCGCTGAACGGTCCGGTCGCCAGCAACGAGATCTCGCGCGGCTTGTGGACCTTCCTGGCCGCCGGTTCGTGGGTCAGCGAGGTGCAGAGGCGTCGCAAACCACGTTTTGTCGACCTGCGCCGCGACGTCGTTGACCTCCACCTCGACGCCGACGGTTCGGTGCTCCTGCACATGCGGGTCAGTGAAACGGCATCGGGACGACCGCACGAGATTGTTGACGCCGCGCTCGCAGAGCTGAAAGCGTTCGCACCGGTCGAGCCGCCGGATATCGAGCGCGTCGAGTGGGTTCGCGTCGAGCGTGATGGGAGCGGGGTCAGCCCGACGACGGCGCGTCCCACCCTTCCGGGCTGAGCAGGCCGGTCATCTCGGCATCCGATCCGATCTCAGGCGCCATCGAACCGCCGTCGTGCTGCCTTTCGGCGACGGTTTCCACGACATTCTTGAGCTTGCGGACCTGCGTCGCGAGCGTGTCGATGGCCCGAGCTTGTTCGGTCACGACGGCGTTCAGTTCGTGCACGGTGTGTTCGAGCTCGGCGTACCGGCACTCGAGGTCGATCAGCTTCTGTTCGGCGGACATAGCGGCTTATTGCTTCGGGAGATGGTCGCGGAACTGGTGCGTCTCGTCGCCGCTCAGCCGCGCGATGAGCTTGCCATCGGCGCCGTAGATATCGAGCACGGGCAGCGTCGGCGCGTTGGGCAGGTACTTGGTCCAGTGGCTCTTTTCCCAGTTGCTGGCGTCGAACTTGCGCAGCGCGACGTGGTCGGGTTTGGTCTTCTTCCACTCGTCGATGACGACACCGAGCTTCACGCACGGCTTACACCAGCTCGCCCAGTAGTCGACGATGGTGACCTTGCCCGGGACGAGCAGCGCCTTGATCTCGTCGGTGTCCGGGGCGTCTCCGGGCCCGATTCCGGCTCGCTTCACAGCCTTGGTGATGGCCGCGGGCGGCGTGCTGTCGTCGGCGAAGAAGCCGAACGTGCCCGACACCGCGAACCACAGGCTCGGGTTCTCGACGACCTGGACACCAACAACCTCGCGGAACACGGGGTAGCGGCCTGAAACACTGACGGAAACGTTGGGAAGCACCTGGCTCTGGATCGTCGGCATGACGTTGACGAAGGTGCCGCCGCCGTTGGCGAAATCGTTGCGCTCGCCGAGCAGTAGCTCCGTGCTCCTGCCGCGCCAGATGTGCTCGGCCTGGATCGACAGGTTGAGCCATCGCTGCACCACCGAGCCGTTGAATCCGACCGCAGATCGCGTCTCGTCCCCCCAGCGGAAGCCATCTGGTGCGTCGCTCAAGCTGCGCCGACCGGAGAACCCGACGTAGTAGCCGACACGGCTCGCGATACGGCCCATGACCTCGATCTCACCGATCATCCACATCGCGCCGCGGCCGATCGAGAGGTAGCGGCTGTTGTCGATGCCCGAGCTGTCCTCGGCGCCACCGCCGGTATCGCCCCCGAACCCGCCAAAGCCGCCACCGAGACCGGCTGCGAGCTCATCTTCGACGGTTTGGGTCTGTTTCTCGACGTATTCGCCGGTCGGAAACGCGATGCCGAGCGCGACGACGACGCGAGGCATCATCCCGCCGGTCAAGCCGAGCGGCTTGAGCACGTCCTGGCGCAGCCGAAACTCCGTGTCGCCCAAGCCACGATCGGTCGTGCCCTCCTCGTGAAAGCGACGCGTGCTGTGCAGCTGACCGAATGGCAGGACAGCCGCGAGCTCGGTGCCCCAGGGCGCCTCGATGTTCGCGACGACCGTGAACAGGTGCATCGTAAGATCGAAGTCGTCGAAGTTGTCGACCGCCTTGTCGCCTTCGAAGTAGGTGTCGGCCGTGCCGTACCCGTAGACGACGCCGCCGCGAAGGTTGAACTGACTGGCCTTGTTGCCGGCCGCGAGGGTGCGGGCGATGTCGTTATCCCCGGCAGCGAACGCCGGGTTGCCGCAGCTCGCACACTGAGCGAATGACTCGCATGGCGCCACGGTCGCAGCGACCGCAGCAAGCAACGCCGCAGCGACAAGCCTACGCTGGGTACAACGAGACGAGACAGTGTCCGGCGCCATCAAGCGGGCCTGGGCTAGCATTCGGGGTTGCCCGCCTATTTCTTCTTGAGGTGGGGCAGCGCGTTCAGCTTGGCGACCAGGTTGTAGTGGCTGTAGCCGTTCCACTTGTCGAGGATGAGCCGCGACTTGGCGTCGATCAGCATCGACAGGGGCGTCGACGCGCCGGTGTTGACGGGACGGATTCGCCGGGTGAAGTCGACACCGACCGCGCCACCGATGGGCTTGAGCGCGTTGTTCCACTTGTTCAGAACCGCGAACGTCGCGTAGTCGTTACTCTTCTGCGAGAAGCCCTGGTAGAGAATCTGGAAGATGACCAGCTGGCCGCCGTACTTCTTGTAGAGGTTCTTGAAGTCGAGCGTCTCCTTCTGGCAAGCGCTGCACCAGCCGGCCGCGACCGTCAGGAAGATGACGCTGTGGGCTTCGAAGTCGGAGAGGCGCAGGACACGTGGCTGCTCGTCGACGATCTCGCCGTCGCCGTCGATGTCGATCACGCCGACCATCGCGAAGTCTTCCATGATGTCGCCCTTTTCGTATTGGGGCGTGATCTTGTTGATGCACGACATCAGGGGCAGCGACTTGCCGCCGCCGATGGGCAGCTTGGTCTGCGCCGGTCCGCACTGCTTGCTGTTCGCGCCGACCTTGTAGCACTTGTAGCCGGAGCCGCAGTCGGAGTCGCCGCTGCACTGACCGCCGCAGAAGCGCTCGCCCGTGTACGGCCAGCTCAGGCAGCTCGCGCCGGTCTTGCAGGTCGAATCGCCGGTGCACGGCGAGCAAAGGGTCGGCTCCTTGACGGCGCAGGCGCCGGCGCGGTGCACGCACTGGAAGTTGCCGTCGCCAATGTCTTTGCAGTCGGCGTAGCGCGGGCACTCGGTCTTGCCGGGCGTGCAGGTCTTGCTGCAGAACTTGCCGGCGCCCATCGGGGTGCAGGTGGCGCCCTCGCCGCATTGGATATCGGCCATGCATTCGCTGCAGAACTGGCGGGGCATGCAGACTTTTTCGCCACCGAATCGAGCGGTGCAGGCCAGGTGCGGCGGGCAGTTGGCATCTGTCGCGCAGGTCGCCGTGCAAACGGCCTCGACCGCCTCGGCGGGGAGGCTGCACTTAAGGCCGTCGGGGCACTTGCCATGGGCAGCGCAGCTCTGACCGAGCTTGGGGTTGTACGTGGGCTTGCCACACGCGAAGAAGTCGCCCTGCTGCGTGCACTGGAGGCCACCGAGGCAGTCCTTGGCGGTCTGGCACGTCTTGATGCATTTGCCGTTGCCGCACGCACCGGTTGCGCATTGGCTGTCGGCTTTGCAGGGCTGACCGACAGTCGCAGTGCCGGCGCCTTGCGCGCACTTGCCGTCTTGGCAGAGGCCGCTGATGCACTCGCCAGCGCCCTTGCAGGCCGCGCCGACTTCGAGCTTGGTCTGGGGGTCGATGCACACACCGTTGCCGCAGGCGCCGCTTTGGCACTGCAGCGGTCCACTGCACACTTGGCCGAGCGTCAACTTGGTGGTCGCGCCACTGCTGCTGCCACCGCTGCCCGTACCGCCGTTGCTGGCGCCGGAGGTGCCTGGCGCGGTCGCTGAGTCAGTCGTTCCGCCTTCGCATGCGGAAATCAACGCGGCGCAGGCAAATAGGGCAATTAAAGTGCCGAACGTGCGGCGGTGCGTGGTCATGAAGTCCCCCGGAAAGACGGTGCAGGGCGCGAGTGAGGCAGCGTCTGGACGCGACGCGGGGAATCCCCCGCCCTTGAAGCGCCGCGAGAGTAGGGGCCCGGTGCCAGCGTGGCAACGACGAAATCGTAAGGAGACCGTTCTGATCGCATCGAGGCCTTCTGCATCGATGCAAAGCGATCAGATCGAATTGGGCTGCGGGTCAAAACAGGCGGTTCTACGGGCCGATCGAGCCTGAAGGACTTGATATAGCCACTCCGGTGCAAGTCGCATCCTGGTGACCGCTGGCGGCATCTACGGCGATTTTGCCGTCCGCGAAAGGCCGAATTCGGGCCTCGCGCGGCGAGAATCTGCGCATTGGACCATTGGTGACGCAGACGGGAACCGACACGGCCTTGCACCTGCGGCCGTCGCGATTGATCGGGCGCTCATTTCGTGGGTTTGAGGTACGTGTGGGCCGGGGTCGTCAGCGCCAACCTGCTGCTCATGGCACGGCACGCACTCGAATAGTCGTCGTGTTCAGCCGCAAAGCGGCGCAGGGAAGTAGCCTGGGGTGCCAACCCCAGGAAAGAATAGCTGTTTTGGTTGAGCCCTGAAGGGGCGACAGGACGGCAGATCCAGCGTTCCTGTCGCCCCTTCAGGGCTCAGCAATGCACGTACCGAACCTGGGGCTCACTCCCCAGGCTACTGCCGGCCGCCGCTTCGCCGCTCAGAAGCCCGCCATATGGTTAGAAACGCCTGTTTGACACGGGAACCAGGGCGTGTGCCTGAATTGCGCACAATCCGCCCGAACTTGTCGCGGCGCTCTGTTGCTGGCTCCGTAACAGTTTGAAATAACTACTCTCTCACCGGCTACCCGGGGAGAGATGGCCCGCAGGGTCAGAGAGGGGCAAACAAGTACTGCGCGCCGTCAGGCGCTCCATTTCAGTCGTCGACGACGGCTTCAACCCAGATCCGGGGCCTTGACGTCGTCGAGTTTCTCCACAACTTCATGGACGGTGAAGCGGATGACGTTCACGCCTTGCGTCGTCATCCAAGCGTCTCGAATCTCATCGTGCTCGAACTGAGCCGCCTCGTTGTGATGGACCTGCGGGCCATCTCTCCCCGGGAGCGAGGCTGTTGAAAAAGGGCGCCTCGCTACGGCTTGTCGCCGAGGACCAGCACAAGACCGCCAAGGAGCTCCTCGACCGG
>CAZLMW010000036.1:0-67786 GCA_964560875.1 uncultured Enterobacteriaceae bacterium | reverse complement strand
CCGTTTCGCTCGTTGAATTGTGTCCAGCGCTTGCTGGGGCCGTCGTAGTGGGTGTGTCGCGAGGTGTCGATCCCGTTGCGAACTTGGGGGTTCGGGTACTAGTCCGCGGGAACTCGAACGGAACGGTCATCCGCCCAAGCGTCAAGCCTGGGCGGATGACTTCGTTTTGGGGCTGTCGCTGCGTGGGCAAAAGCAAGGCGAGCGGCGCGCGACTATGGCGAGCGCTGTAGCCCATCGGCACTCCTTCGGCACCGGCCGACGGGCGCCGGCCCCTCAGCCAACAACAACGAGACAAACGCGGAGTCCGAACGGACGTAACGACGATCGACGCCAAAACGACCGAAGCCGCGCCCGGAAAGGACGCGGCTTCGGAGAGCTCTTGGCTGCGAATTGATCGTGCGATTAGTTCGCCGCGGGCGCCGGCGGTGCCGACTGCGCGGAGCCTTCGCCGCCGCTGTCGTTGCTGCCTTCGCTGCTGTTGTCGCCGCCATTGTCGCCGCCTTCAGCGCGCTTTTCGCCGCCGTCTTCGCGACGATTGTCGCTGCGTGAACGATCGCGGTCGCCACCACGACGCCGACGACGCTGACGGTCGCGGCCACGGGGCTCACGACGCTCGCGACGGTCGCCGCCGCCGCCGCCGCCGCCGGCCTTGCCTTCGGGCGCGTTGTCGCCCATGGCCTCGCGGTGGGACAAGCGGATCTTGCCGTTCCGCTCCACGCTGATGACGCGCACGAGCAGCTCGTCCCCGACCTTGCAGACGTCCTCGACCCTGTCGATGCGACCCTTGGCCAGCTCGGAGATGTGGCACAAGCCGTCCATTCCGGGCGCGATCTGGACGAACGCACCGAAGTCGGCGATGCGCACGACCTTGCCGTTGTAGTCCTTGCCGACCTCGGCGTTGGCCGTGTAGGCGCGAACCAGGTCGATGGCCTTCTGCGCGACTTCGTTGTCGACGGCGGCCACGTTCACGCGACCGTCGTCTTCGACGTTAATCTGCGCACCGGTCTCGGACACGATGCCGCGGATGTGCTTGCCGCCGGGGCCGATGAGGTCGCGGATGCGATCCGGGTCGATGAGAATCGTGAAGATCCGGGGCGCGTGCTCGGAAAGCTCCGGGCGGGGGCGCTCGATGACCTTGTTCATCTCGGCGAGGATGTGCAGGCGGCCGCGGCGCGCCTGATCCAAGGCGTCGGTGAGGACCTGGCGATCCAAACCGTCGATCTTGATGTCCATCTGCAGCGCGGAGATGCCGTTAGCGCCGCCGACGACCTTGAAGTCCATGTCGCCGAAGTGGTCCTCGTCACCGAGGATGTCGCTGAGGATGGCGATCTTGCCGTCTTCCTTGATGAGGCCCATCGCGATACCCGCGACCGCTTGGGTCACCGGGACACCAGCGTCCATGAGCGCGAGGCTCGTGCCGCAGACCGTCGCCATCGACGACGAGCCGTTGGACTCAAGGATCTCAGACACCGAACGGATGACGTACGGGAACATCTCCTCGTTGGGGATCGTCGGCAGGATGCCGCGACGGGCGAGCGTACCGTGGCCGATCTCGCGACGACCCGGGCCGCGCAGGAACTTCACTTCACCGACGCAGTACGGCGGGAAGTTGTAGTGCAGCATGAAGCGGCGGTTGGTCATACCGGTCAGCAATTCGATACGCTGATCGTCGCTGCCGGTGCCGAGCGTCAGAGCGACGAGGCCCTGGGTCTCGCCACGCGTGAACAGCGCCGAACCATGGGCCCGGTCGAGCACGCCGACTTCAATGTTGATTTCGCGGACGGTGTCGAGCTCGCGGCCATCGAGGCGCTTATTCGTGTCGACGATCTGCTTGCGGCAGAACTCCGATTTGAAGCCACCGACGATGTCCTTGATCTCGCCGGCGCGGTCGGGGAACCGCTCCTCGAGCGCCTTGACCGCATCCTTCTTGACCTTGCTGACGGCTGCGTAGCGCTCCATCTTGGTCGGGATCGTGGCCGCAGCGACCATGTTGTCGAACGCCGCTTCGCGACATGCGGACACGAGCTCGGCGTCGGCTTCCTCGGTCGTCCACTCGAACTTCTCACCGCCGATCTCGGCGACCATCTCGTCGACGGCCTTGAGGACAGGCTGGCAGGACTCTTCGGCGAACAGCAGCGCGTCGATCATCGCGTCTTCGGACACGAAGTCGGCCTTGCCCTCCACCATCACGAGGCCCTTGCGGCCGCACGCGACGATGAGGTCGATGTCGGACTCTTCGCGCTGGGCGAGGGTCGGGTTTGCGACAAGTTCACCTTCCACGCGACCGACACGAACAGCGGCGACCGGGCCGTCCCACGGGACGTCCGAAATGGCGACGGCTGCGAAGGCGCCGTTCATGGCGACGACGTCGGTGTCGTTGACGCCGTCGAACGACATCACGGTCGCGACGATTTGCGTGTCGCACATGAAGCCGTTGGGGAACAGCGGACGCGCGGGGCGGTCAATCATGCGGCTGGTGAGCACGTCCTTCTCGGTCGGGCGACCTTCGCGTCGGAAGTAGCTGCCGGGGATGCGGCCAGCGGCGTAGAACTTCTCCTGGTAGTCGCAGGAGAGGGGGAAGAACGGCGCGCCGGGGCGGGCCGTGCCAGTGCAGCAAATCGTGCACAGGACACCAGACGCGCCGTACTTGACGTAGATCGAGGCATTGGCCTGCTTGGCCATCTTGCCTGTCTCAAACGTCAGCGTTTCGGCGCCGAGCTGGACTGATTTTGTGTATTGAGCCATCTAAACTTCTCCGTCCGCAGGCGACTCCGCCTACGGGCATGGTGGCGCCATTTCTCGGCGCCGTGCGTACCGCTCTTTTAAGGGTGCCCGCGAGCCGGCGAGCGATAGATCGGTCCGGCTCGTCGACGCGCCCGTTTGCAGTGCGAGGGGCGACGCCGACACGTATCCCGCGGTATGCGGGGCGGACGTAATTACTTGCGGAGGCCGTAAGCCTTCAGGATCGACCGGTAGCGGTTGATGTCGTTGCGCTTGACGTATTCGAGCAGGCGACGTCGCCGGCTAACGAGTTTGAGCAGTCCACGACGGCTGTGGTGATCCTTGTTGTGCACTTTGAAGTGCTCGGTAAGTTGCACGATGCGCGTGGTCAGCAGACCGATCTGAACTTCGGGGGAGCCCGAGTCTTTGGCGTGGAGGCCGTGATTCTTGATGATGTCGGCCTTTTCGTGTGCAAACAGTGCCATTCTGAGTTCCTTCTTTTCTTCTCTTCGTCGCTCTTGGGGGGGCGGACCTTAGCGGCGCCCTCAGCCATGGTCAAGCGATTTGAGCGGGGGTTCGAGCGCCTTTTCCGAAGCCCCGTTCGACCTGCAAACGAGGCCCACCAGGCTTGTCATTTCGGATCCTTGCGACGCAGATGAGAGCCCCGGTCTCGTCGACCACGACAAAGAACGGCCAGGCCAGGACGTGCTCGGGCGCGAGCGGCTTCTTGCCATAGCCCAGTGCGACGCTTGTCTCGGCGTCAACCGTCAAGACGGGCAAGACGCGCTGCAGAACGTCGCCGACCGGGACCAGCCGACTGAGGCGCGCTGACTCCCGCATCCCCTCGAGCGCATCGACCGTTACGGCGTCCTCCACATCGAACCCGCTGCCCTTGGTCCGTCGCAGTGTCCCGACGTGGGCCAAGGTCCCAAGCTTGGCGCCCAGGTCGCGTGCCCATGACCGCACATAGAAGCCAGAGCCCACCGTCAATTCGAAGCGCGCGGTATTCGCGCCGACATCCAGCGTGCGCACGGCATCGAGCTGAACTCTGCGCGCCTCTCGCTCGACGGTCTCACCGCGACGAACGCGCTCGTAGTCACGAACACCGGCCTTCTTCAGCGCGCTGACAGACGGTGGCACCTGGTCGATGAGCCCGACCGGCGAAGCAGCGGTCTGCCCCACAAGCTCGCGCACCAGGTCAGGCACCGGGCACGTCTCGACGATTTCTCCGGCGGCGTCATCCGTGGTGGTCGATGCTCCGAACACGACATCGGTTTGGTAGGTCTTGACGCGGCTGGTCAGCCAACGGACCGCCTTGGTCGCCTCGCCGAACGCGATGATGAGCAGCCCGGTCGCGGCCGGATCCAGCGTTCCTGTGTGTCCGCACCGCCGCTCACCGAGGAGCCAACCGACCTTGTTGACCACGGCGCGCGATGACGGCCCCGAAGCCTTATCGATCGCGATGAAGCCATGCACCTTGGCAGGTTTACGTCGCGCCATCGGGAGTAATCAATCGCTCTCGGCTTTCTTGTCGCCGGCCAAAAGCGCCTCAATCCGCTCCATGCGGGCGAATTCACGGTCGAAGTAGAACACCACTGTGGGGTTGCGCCGCAGGTCGAACGTGTCACGCAGCGTGCGCCCGACATAGCCGGCCGAGCGCTCGAGCGCAGCGGTCGCCGAGTCGCTCTCGGACCCGTCTTCCATGACCCAGTGCACCTTGAGATGGGCGAGGTCGCCGGACAGCCGGGTGCCGGTCACGTGAACGTGTCGACAAACCGCGTCGCGCAGCTCGTACTGCACGATTCGGGCGACCTCGTCCCGCATCAGCCCACCGATGCGTTCTGCCCGATTGAACGGGCGCTTGCGGCGCATATTCGGTTAGCTCGCGTCCGCGGTGGGACGATAGACCTTGGGCAGCTCGAGCTTACGCGGCGTGCGCTTGAGCTCGTAGCACTCGATCCGGTCACCGACCTGGACCTTGGCGGAACCGGCGAGCGAGATGCCGCATTCGTAGCCGGTGCCCACTTCGCCGACGTCGTCCTTGAAGCGCTTGAGCGACCCGCAGGTGCCTTCCCACACCAACTCGCTTTCGCGGAACAGACGCATCCGCGACTTGCGATGGATCTTGCCGTCGGTGACGTAGCTACCAGCGACCGAACCGGTCTTGGCGATATGGAACACCGCGCGGACCTCGGCGTGGCCGTGCACAACTTCTTCGACGATCGGGTCGAGCATCCCTTCCATCGCCGCCATCGCGAAGTCGATGGCTTCGTAGATGACCGAGAAGGTCTGGATCTTGACACCGAGGTCATCGGCCAGGCGCTTGCCTTTCGCTTCAGGCTTGACGTTGAACGCCAGGATATAGGCGCCCGAAGCTGAAGCGAGCTGAATATCGCTCTCCGTTACGCCGCCGACTGCGGAGTGCAGGACGCGAACCTTCACGTCGTCATGGATGAGCCGGTTGAGCGACCCCTTCAATGCCTCGGCCGAACCGTGGACGTCCGCCTTGATGATGATGTTGAGCTCTTTGGTGTCGGCCGCTTCCATCTGCGCGAACATCGAGTCGAGCGTGACCTTGGCGGTCTTCGCAGCCTCTTTTTCCCGCGCCTTGGCGATGCGGTGATCGACGATGGCCTTGGCCTTCTTCTCATCGGGCGCGACGTAGAACTCGTCGCCAGCGACCGCGACACCGCCCAGGCCGATAACCTCGACGGGCGTGTGCGGGGTGGCTTCCTGGAGCGTCTTGCCAGCGTCGTCCTGCATGGCGCGAACACGACCGAAAACCGAGCCCGCGACCACGTAGGAACCGCGGCGCAATGTTCCGCGCTGGATGAGCAGCGTGGCAACGGCACCGCGACCGCGCTCGAGGCGCGCTTCGATGACCAGACCGCGCGCGTCGCATTCGACCGGTGCGGAAAGCTCCATAATCTCGGACTGCAGCGCGAGCGTTTCGAGCAGCTCGTCGACGCCCTGGCCGGTTTTCGCCGAAATCTCGCAGCTGGTGACGTCGCCGCCCCATTCTTCGACAACGAGGTTCTGCTCGGCCAACTCGCGGCGCACGCGTTCGATATTCGCGCCGACCTTATCGATCTTGTTGATCGCGACAATGATCGGCACTTCGGCAGCGCGCGCGTGGTTGATGGCTTCGATTGTCTGCGGCATGACGCCGTCGTCGGCCGCGACCACCAGCACAATGATGTCGGTTGCCTTGGCGCCGCGAGCACGCATCGCCGTGAACGCTTCGTGACCGGGCGTGTCGAGGAAGAGCACGCGGCCCTTCTTGCCGATGTCCACGCCGTACGCACCGACGTGTTGGGTGATGCCGCCAGCCTCACGAGCGGCCACGCGGGCGCTGCGAATCCGATCGAGCAAGGTCGTCTTACCGTGGTCGACGTGACCCATGACGGTCACAACGGGCGGACGCGGAAGCTCGGGCACCGAACCTTCTTCGGCAGTCGTCAGGTACGACTCAAGATCGAACGCGACGTTCTGGACAGTGAATCCGAACTCCGCGGCCACCAACTCGACCGTGTCGAGGTCGAGCGTGTGGTTGATGGTCGCCATGATGCCGAGGTCGAAGAGCTTCTTGATGACCTCCGTCGCCTTGACGGACATCTGGTGCGCGAGGTTGGACACCGTGATCGTGTCTTCGATCTTGAGGTGGCGCTTTTCGGCCTTCGGCGCGACGGTCGTGACCTGCTTGACCGCGGACTTGCCCTTCGTGCGGCGTTTGCGATTGCGGCGGCGTTCGTCGCCAAAGCTGCGGGCGCCGTCGCGTCGTCGGTCGTAGATGACCTTGCGGCCGCGCGCTGGGTTTCGACGGTTGTCGCCGGGTCGCGCCGGAGCGGCAGTAGCCGGGCGATGACGCGGGTCTGCGGCCGGCCGTTGGGTCTGCGAAGGCTGCGGTTTCGGGACCGGCTTGGGGATGTTGACGAGGGCGTCGGGCATCTTGGCGCGCTTGAGGCGCGGCACACGACTTTGGCTCGGCAACGGGGCGGCGCCGGTATTGGTGATGGCCTGGCCGATCTTGGACACTTCCATGTCCAGCTTCTCGACCACGTGCTCGACAATTCGGGTGCGTTGGCGCGGCGGGAACGCCGGACGCGCGGGTGTCGTTGCCGCAGGCTGTGCCACGGCCGCAGCTGCCGGAGCGGGCGCGGCCTCAGCGTCCGGCTGCGGAGCGGGAGCTTCGGGCGCCTGGATCATCGTCTTGGGCTGCAGCTCAGGAGGCGCTTCGAGATCCTCCACGCGAGCCCGACGGATGCGCGGCGGCTCGTCCGGTGAGGTCGGCGGCGGAGCGAACGGCTCGACTTCGAAGACCGGTACGGGCGCAGGCGCGGGCTCTGGAGCTGGCGGAGCGGGAGGAGCGACGGGCTCTGGAGCCGCCAACTGCGGCTCGACCGGCACTGGCGCTGTTTGCCCGTCGACCGTACGACGCCGAACCGCTGTCGCCGCGGGCTCTGCTGCTGCTGGGGCCTGCTCAGGCACTGCCGCCGGTTGCGTTCCGGTCGCGCGTCGGGCGCGACGGCGCACAACACGGCCTTCGCCAGCAACTCGACGTTGCCGCGGCTCGCCTCGAGAACGCGGCTTGAAGAGCGAGCGGATCTTATCCGCCTGAGCCCTGTCCAAGCGCGAAAAGACCGCGAGCGCCATGCCGTGCTCGGAAGCCTTCTGGACCAATTCTCTGTCGCTGATGCCCAACTCTCGGGCCAGCGCAGAAACGCGTGTTTGTGTCGAAACCGCCAAGGTTCGATCCCCCAGGTGCACTACGCACCATCACAAGCACCGCGCAGATCGCGAGCGATGTCGTCACACATCGTCCGCAGCGCGCGGCAAGTCGGGTCCACGGCGTCGATTCCTCGCCGTCGCAGCCCGTTGATTCGTTTCGCCAGTCGCTCCCTGCCGGTGCCTTCGGTCCGGGCAAGCAACTCCGTGGCTTCGTTCTTCGTCACCTTGCGGCGACGTTGCATGCGTCCCATGACCCGGCGCACGCAGCGCTCGGTAGGACAGGCGTGTGTTCCGCGCCCCGGGGCCAAGACGACCCCGGCGACACCGACCACGACAACGGGTGATTCCGGGCTTACCGCGAGGCGGATCAGCGATGTGGCAGGAAGCCGCGAACGGCACGCGCCACACGTCCGGGTGGACACCCGCGCTCGGCTCATGCAGCACCCTCCGAGACCGCGGCATCGCCGAGGTCCACGCCCTCGAGCAGGGCATCGTCGATGGGCGCCTCGTCCGCGGCCGCTTCGGCGGTTTCGGACGTGGTGCCATTGTCGTCGGTTCGCGTGCGCTGAGCGTTCTTGAGCAGCGCGAGGCTTTCGGCCGTTTCCGCACCGGCCACCACGGCGGCGACCTCAGCGGACTCGACGGCGGACGCCAATGCTTCAGCAGCGGCCTGGGCACGCGCTTCTTCTTCCTTGGCGCGGCGCATCTCTTCTTCGCGCTTCTGCTTCACTTCGTACGCGATCTGCTGGATTTCCATCGCCATGTCGCCGGTGATGCCGGGGATCGTGGCGAGGTCTTCGGTGTGCGCGTTCAGCAGGTTCTCGGGGCTGTGGTAGCCGAGCTTGAACATGTACGAAACGAGCGATTCGTCCATGCCTTCGACGACCTGCAGCGCGTCGCCCAGCACCGTCTTCATCGACTCGATCTTGCCTTCGCTGTGGATGTCGATGCGCCAGCCGACGAGCTGACTCGCGAGGCGAACGTTCTGTCCGCGGCGGCCGATCGCGAGGCTGAGCTGGTCGTCGGGAACGATGAGCTCGATGGTCTGGTTGTCTTCGTCGATGAGCACGCGGCTCACATCGGCGGGCTGAATCGCGTTGCACACGAACTTGGCCACGTCCGGTGACCACGGGACGATGTCGATCTTTTCGCCGCGCAGCTCCTGGACGACCGCTTGGACGCGCGAACCCTTCATGCCGACACATGCGCCGACGGGATCGACGTCACTGTCCTTGCTCGCCACGGCGATCTTGGCGCGCTCACCCGGCTCACGGGCGACGGCCATGATCTTGACGATGCCTTCGTAGATCTCCGGCACTTCGAGCTCGAACAGCTTCTCGATGAGGCGCGTATCGGTACGGCTCAACACGATCTGCGGACCACGCGACTCGCGCTTGATGTCCTTGACGTACGCCTGAACCCGGTCGCCAGCTCGGTACGACTCGCGCTGCATCTGCTCGCGAACAGGCAACACCGCTTCGGCGCGACCGAGGTCGACGATGACATTGCCGCGCTCGAATCGACGCGTGATGCCGGTGACGAGTTCGCCCTTACGGTCCTTGTACTCGTTGAAGACGATGTCGCGCTCGGCATCGCGCACCCGCTGCATGATCACCTGTTTGGCGGTCATGGCGGCGATGCGGCCGAACTGCTGGCGCGCGGTGCGCAGGTTGAGGATATCGCCGTACTTGCGGTCCTCCTCCAACGCGCGATCGCGGTGCTCTTCCATGTAGAAGATCTGGAAGCCGAGCTCCTCGTCCATCTGCACGTCCGGTTCGATGAGCAACGCTTTGCTCATCGGAATTTCGCGCTGGTACGACACAACCTCTTCGTCAGGCACGACGAGCAGGTACATCATCAGCTCGATCTCGCCCGTCTCGCGGTTGTAGTTGGCTTCCAATTCGCGCTCGGCGCCGAATGTCTTCTTCGCCGCGGAGAGAATCGACTGCGACAGCGCGTCTTCGAGAACGCTGCGATCGATGCTCTTCTCCTTGGAAACCTGGTCGATGATCTGGTTCAACCTGCCGCCAATCATCTTGTCACTCCTTCGTACGCGGTTGCCCGCTTCCTCGTCCCGCTGGCCCTCTATGGGTTCGCAGCGTTCGTTTCTTCCGACTGACTCGTGTCAGCTTTTCCGGTCTCGTTCTTGCCTTTGCCCCGGCTCTTGCCCAGCGCGATCCACTGGTCGACCGTCGGGTCCAACTCAGCGCGCTCAATCTCGGCGAGGGGCACGGTCTCTTGCTTGCCGCCGTCGACCGTCAACGTGACCGATTCGTCGTCGACCTCGCCGAGCGCGCCGATGCTCGTCCGCTTCACACCGCGATCGTCCCGCACCGTGATGCGAGCACGGATGCCTGCGAAAAACCGCATGTCCTCGATGCCACGGAGGCGCCGTTTCATGCCAGGGCTCGAGACTTCGAGATCCCACCCACCGGGGAACGGGTCATCGACCTCGAGGATCGCGCCGATCTTGCGGGAAACGGATGCGCAGTCGTCGATGGTTACGCCGGGCTCATCGCAGGGACGGTCGATGAACAACTGCACGCGCCAGCTGTTGCGGGGAGCACGCAGAATCCGCAATTCGATGAGTTCCATGCCTGCGCCCCCGACAACGGCTTGGACCGTCTCGGTGACCTTCTGCTGGAGCGCGCTGCCCTTGGACTTTCGCGCATCATCGCTGCCGGTGCTGGTGCCCGGTTCCCGCATTCAACTCTCCATCGTTGCATTCCTTATCAGGCCACTGCGGACATGCGGTTTCCGACATGCAGCGGTATCCCGGCTGGACCTTTGCCCTTGCACCCAAGCGTAAACGCCCGAGCAGGGAGCGCCGGCCCATCCTGTCTACTCGTGACAGGCTGGGAAGCTTCGTCTTGCGCGTGCTTGGCGTCCGAGGGACGCGCGTGCTCGCATCGACGCAAGACTTCGACCCCCGTTTGGCTGTCCTTCAGCCGTTCGACGCGTTGCGCCGGGTCGCGGGAATCATTCGACTCGGAGGCGGCACCCGGATTCGAACCGGGGATAAAGGATTTGCAGTCCTCTGCCTTACCACTTGGCCATGCCGCCGTGAGGCGCGCACTCTCTAGTCGAAACCGTAACGCAGGTCAAGCATCTGAAGTGCGCGACGGCGAATGAGCCCGCGAACGCTCCCGATTATTCCTGGCGCTACAGGGAGCTCGATTCGATTCGCCAGGCGTCGCGGTTCTTGGCGTCTCGCCGAACCGAGATGGGGGTCGGCATCCGCGTGCGGGCCTTCAAAAAGAGCTTCACCTTCACGGTGCTGGAGTCGATCGGATCGGGCTGCGTGCGCGTCACCGCAAAGCTGCCGGGGTCGTTGTCATCCTTGAGGTAGATGTGCACTTTGCGCCGCATCTGGTGCCACGTGTAGGCCCGCAGGTTTTCGTCGAGCATCTTGGTGCCCTTGCGGTCGGTGTGGACGAGATCCAAGAACCGGTCGAACTGCTCATCGCGCGCTTCCTGGTCGCCGGGGTCGGCCTCGCATGCCAGCGCGAACATCTTCTCAAGCAGCCCACGAATCTGGGCCATTGTCGCGTCGATCGGCGCTCTCACAGGCTCAGTGGCTGCTTCCACCGCGACGGCCGCAGCTACCGGAACGGGCACGGACGCTGCCGGAGCACGCTCCTCGCTAATCAGGCTCGTGAGTTCGTCCTTGAGCGCGGCGACCTCGGCCCGCAACGCGTCAACCTCTTTGCCCAGCGACGCGACGGTACGTTTGCCCGACTCCGTTTTGCTGGATGGGGAGCTCGTTTGCTTTCTGCTGACCACGGATCACCGCCACGTCGAAGTAAGCCGGGAGACTAGCGGAGTTCGCGTATTGCCGATAGGTGCCGAGGCGCGTTTGGCCACACGACGGGGCGACCGCGCCGCGACGTTCGAGGCGCTATTTGCCGTTTTGCAGGCGGGCGAGGCAGGTCAGGTAGTCGGCCCCGCGGAGCAGCTGGTAATCCGGCTGAATCTGCGGATGCGGGTCGGACTTGACCACGCTGGCGGCGATTCCGGACTTCTTCACGCACGCATCCAGCGCCGGGATCATCGGGGCGAGCGGCGACATGTGTGGCGTCTTGATCGGGTCGAGGTGGTTGGTCAGGTTCTCTTCCCGGTAGCCGAGCGGAATCTTCCCGTCGATCTTGGGCGGCAGTTGGATATCCGGCTTGACGCCCAACACCTGGATGGTCCGCCCCGACGGCGCGTAGTACCGCGCTACGGTGAGCTTGATGTAGTAGTCGAGGTGAAGCGCGGGCTCGAACAGCGTCTGGACCGACGCCTTGCCGAACGTGCGCAGCCCAGCGACAAGGCCGCGACCGTTTTCCTGGATGGCGGACGCTACGATCTCGCTCGCCGACGCTGATCCATCGTTGACCAACACGAGCAGCGGAACCTTGATGTCGCTGGCGTCGCGACGCGCACGGTGGACCTCTTCGGGCCGGCCGCGAACCCGCGCTCGTCGACTCTTCACGCTCACGATGACGCCGTGGTCGAGGAACATATCGGCGATCTCGATCGCGCGGTTGAGCAACCCGCCACTATTGCGCCGCAGGTCAAGGATCAGGCCCGTGAGTTTGCCGCCGTTTTTCTTCGTCAGCTTGGCGATCATGTCGCGTACGTGCCGCGTGGAACTGGGGATGAACCCGGTCATCTTCACGTAGCCGATGCCCTTGTGGTGCTTGAGCAGCTTGCCCGAGACGTTCTTGATCGGGATATGGGCCCGCTTGATCGGGATATCGAGCGGCTTGGGTTCGCCTTCGCGTGCCACGGTCAGCACAACGGTCGTCGCCTTCGGTCCACGAATCACGTCCACGACCTTGTTGAGCAGCCAGCCACGCACGTCCACGCCGTCGACACGCTCGATCTCGTCGCCCGCGCGCACGCCCGCTTTCCACGCCGGCAGCCTCTCCATTGGGTTCTCGACGATCGTGCGCTCTCCACGCTGTGTCAGCACCGCTCCGATCCCCTCAAACGAGCTGTTCTCCGTCTTGCGGGTCGATTCGTCCCACGCCTTGCGCGAAATCACCGACGAATGGGGATCGAGCGCATAGAGGTAGGCGCGTGCCGCCGCGAGCCAGGCTCGGTTGAGGTCGGGGCGCCATTTCGGCTTGCTGGCTTTGCTGTCCGACCCGTAACGCGGAACCGGCTTTTTCGGCGCGGCTTTCGACTTGGCTTCGACCTTGGCGGCCGCCTTGCCCGGCTTGGTTTTGGGCGCTATGTCGCTCTTCGCAGCGGCCTCCTTCGCTGTGTCGTTCTTCGCAGTGTCGTTCTTCGCGGTGTCCTTGTTCGCGGGGGCGGCCTCCGTGTCGCCCTTGCTCGCCGCTTGCTTCGGGTTTTCCTTGGCCGCCTTCGCTGCTTCCTTGTTCAGCCGCGCCAGCTCCGTCTTCACGAACGCCATGCCGCAGCGGAACTCGCGCCGACCAAATTCGAGGTTCTTCCACTGATCGCGATACAGGCGGTGCCGTTGCCGATCTTTTTTACGCAGCTCGCGGATCTCGTCGTCGGTCAGGCGCCGTTTGGGCCGCTCCTTGCGCTTGCTCTTGAGGTAAGCGTTGGTCGGGATGAGGTGCATCACGACGCCGGTCACTTCTTTTTTCGCGCAGGTGAACGGCACGACATCGCCGTCGAGCCGGCCTTCTTCGTCCGCGTGTGTTTTTCGGGCCTCAAAGAACGCCTTGGGGAGCACCTCGCGACGCGGTTCGATGAGCGCCATGGCGCTGTTGGCGGCGGCGATCCACGCGCGCTTCTTCTTCGGGCTCTCCTCGATGTAGTACGTCGTCACATAGTCGACGACCTCTTCGAAGTTGTGCACGTCAAACCGCACGCCCTTCCAGTAGTCCGTGTTGCCATCGCGGGCGACGTCTTTGCCTTTGCTTTGGTCGGGATCGGCGGAAAAGGCCTCATCACCAGCTGCCGCAAGCTCGACCTGACCGGAGCCTGTGGCGCCCGCCGCACGGGGGGAACCGCCTTCGTCCGGGTTTGATTTCTTCGAACAACCAAGCAAGGCCGCGATGCATACGACCACGAACAGTCCGTGCATGCGCATGGCACGAGGTTTCTGACGCCCCGCGCTGGTGATGTTGTTGCTAAACCGGATGTGCATCGCGACGCTCCGTTTCAAGCCCGCGCCGGCGGCGCTGAGGACGGCTCACGGTCCGACGAACTGACGGTGCCAATCCCCAGCCGCATGCGCAACCCGTCGCCGTCTTCATGACCGATCGCCCGGCGAATTGCGGCCACGGACGGGGCCGGCTGCTGTAGCGTTTGGCGCAGCTTTCGGACCCGCTCGATCGCGCGCAACGCCTTGGCCGCACAGTCGCCGCCGTCGCGCAGTATCTTCGCCGCTGCCGCCACCGCTTCCTCCAGCGCGTCTTCCTTCCTGCATACGAGGAAGAGGTCAACGCCCGCCGCAAGGCCAAGCGTCACCGACTCGCTAGAGGAGAACGTCGCGGCCACCCCTTTCATTTCCAGGTCGTCGCTAACAATGACGCCGTCGTAGCCACAAGCCTTGCGCAGCAGCCCCTCGATGATGCGCGGAGACAGGGTCGCCGGCAGCTCTTCATCCAGCGCGGGAAAGAGAATATGGGCGGTCATGACCATCGGAAGTTCGGCCGCCAGCGCTTTGAAGGGCGCAAGTTCAACTTCGGTGAGGCGAGCAAGATCATGGTGCAAGACCGGCAGCGCCAGGTGGCTGTCGACGTCCGTGTCCCCGTGTCCCGGAAAGTGTTTGCCGCAGCCAAGCACGCCCTCGGACGTGAGCCCGCGGCCGAACGCCCCCGCCATTTGGATGACCGACTCCGCGTCGCGACCGAACGCGCGATTGCCGATGATCGGGTTGTCCGGGTTGGTGTCGATGTCGAGAATTGGCGCGAAATCAACGTTGAAGCCGGCGGCGAAACACTCTCGTCCCGTCTGGGCCCCTGCCGCGTGTGCGAGCTCATGATCGCCGGTCTCGCCGATGGTGCGCATTGGTGGCAGGTGTGTGAACGGGGCGCGCAATCGGGCGACTAACCCGCCTTCCTGGTCGACAGACGAGATGACGGGCAACCCCGTGGGCCCATCATGTCCCGCTGAATGAATCGCTTCGTTGTGGGCGGCCAGATTGGCGACGTCGATCAGGCCGTCGGCCGCGTGTTCGAGGTTGCGCTTGAACAGGATGGTGCCCGCGAGGCCGTCGGCGAGCCGCTGGCGATAGCTCGCAGGTACTGTGGTTCCCTCATAGCCGGCAACGAACAGCTCGAGCGCCAGCTTGTACGCAGCGCTCGCGTCGACTGGGGCGTTGGGGCGCGTGGGATGGGACGTCATGCCGGGCCTCGGGCGCGTGCTGGGCTGTGAACGGTCGCGGCGGCGCGCGGGTCGAGTTGGTCGCGAAGGCCGTCGCCCAGCAGGTTGATGCCGGTCTGGAAAACCAGCAGCGCGCCGCCCGCCGAAAGTACCAGAGAGGGCGACTTGAGGAACAAAACGGCGCCCTGTTCGAGCAAGCCGCCCCACGACACCACTCCCTGCGGGCCGAGGCCGAGGAAACTCAGGCTCGCTTCACCGAGCACCGCGCCCGCGATGGCGAAAGTTGCCTGCACCGCGACCGGACCCGCGATCTCCGGCAGCACATACAGCGTCGCGATGCGTGTGTTGCTCGCTCCCATGCAGCGCGCCGCGACGACAAAATCCCGCTCCGCGACCGTAAGGACGAGTCCGCGAACCAGCCGCGCATGACCCGCCCACGCCGTCAGAGATAACGATAAGATCACCGTTCCCACACCCGGATCATCGGTCACGAAGATGACCAACAGCGCCAGCAGAATCCCGGGAAACGCCATCAACACGTCGGTGGTGCGCATGATGATTCGGCCCGGATAGCCCCCGTACCAGCCGGCAACAAGCCCCATGAAGAGCCCGATTCCGACCGACAAGCCGGCTGTGCCGAGGCCGACCATCAACGCGAGCCGACCGCCTGCGAGCAGCCGCGCGAGCGTGTCGAATCCGTCTTCGTCGGTGCCCAACACGTGACGCTGGGAGGGCCCTTCCAGGACGTGGTCGACGTCGCGCTCACCGGGCCGCCATGCGGTGACCTCCGGGCCAACAATCGCCGCCAACACCAGCGCGCCCGTGACGAGCAGACCCGCGACAAGCGGTTGGGAAACGCGCCCCCTCATGCCTGTCGCTCCGTGCGGATTCGCGGGTCGATCCATCCGTACGCCAGGTCGACTCCGCCGTTGATCACGGTGTAGGCGACGCCGATCACCACGACGCACCCTTGCACGACCGCGTGGTCACGAGCGGCGATGCCGTCAAGCAGCAGCGTGCCGATGCCGGGCCGACCGAAGATCTTTTCGGTGACGAGCGCACCGCCCAGCAATGCCGCCAGCTGCAATCCGAGCACCGTGAGCACCGGCAAGACCGCGTTGGGCAGCACGTGCCGGGTCACGATGTGCCGACCAGACAGGCCCCGCGCCCGTGCAGCTAGAACATAGTCCGAGCGCAGCTGTTCCAAGGCCGTGGCGCGCAGCAGCCTGGCGAGACGACCGGACAACGCAAATCCGATGACGCAGCTGGGCAACACGAGCGATTGCAGCGACGAAGAGTCATGAGCCGGGGTCGGCACGATCGGAAAGACGACGGCGAGGGCGTACAAGGCCAACGGTCCGGACACGAACGCCGGCGTCGAGATCGCGATCAACGCGACGGCCCGTGCGAGGTGGTCGACGCTGCGGTCCTGGAACACCGCCGCCAGCAAGCCCATCGGCAGCGCGATCATCATCGCAACCAGCAGCGACGCCACGGCGAGGGCGACCGTGTGCGGCAGGTTCTCCACGATGAGGGACATCACCGGGGTCGGCGCACCGCCAAGCGTGTACGACGTGCCCAGCGTGCCATCGGCGAAATCGCTGACCATGCCCGTGAATTGCTGCGCGAGGCTGCCGTCCAGGTGCATCCGGGCCCGCAATTGCGCCCGATCCGAATCCGTAGCCTGGTCGCCGAGCAGCTGGTCGACCGGATCGCCCGGGACCGCCCGAACCGCGATGAATACGACGATTACGATGCCGGCGAGCGCGACGAACGTGCCAAGACCGCGCCGCGCGATCGACCGCAAACGGCTCACAGCGGGCGCACCGTCACACTGCGACAGACCTCGAGAGGGCCGCGCGCCATATTCGAACTACTTGCACTTCTCGAGCATGCCTTCGATCTGGTCGGCGTCGCCGGCGTCCGGGTAACGGCGCAGGTACTTCTTGCCATGGCGTAGACAGCCGCCCTTGTCACCGGTCTGGAAGAGCAGCTTGGCCAGCGCGCCATTGGCTCGCGGGTAGCCATTGACGACCGCCTTCTTCAGCAGCGAGATCGCCTGCTTCTTGTCGCCGTGCAGCGCCGCGTTGCGTCCAGCCTTGTAGTATTCCTTGCCGGACATCGCCTTGGCGGGCTCTGGCTTGGGCTTGGGTTTTGGCTTCGGTGCGACCTTGGCCTCGCGCGGCTTGCGCTCTTTGCGACGCGGCTCGCGGACCTTGCGGGGTTTGCGCTCTTTCGGTTTGGCCGTCGGCGGATCGGGCGTGGCCGCGGCACCACCACCTTGCTTGCCCTTGAGGGCCATCAGCTTGAGCTCGCTCGCGCGGACGTTGGAGTCGTCGAGGCTCAGCGCCATCTCGCACTTGTCGATCGCGCCTTCCCAGTTCTTCTTCCGCACTTCGCTCGCACAGGCGTCGATGAGCGACTGCAGGAAGGTGTCACAGGCCATCTTGCGGGTGTCCGCGGCTTTCTTCTTGATCGCCGCGCTGCCCTTCATCGACTCGACAAGCGCGGACAGCTGATCGCACGCGTCCTTCGGGTCGGTGTCGATCTTGGCCTTGAGCTGCGTGATCGATTTGAGCGCTTCGACCTCACCCTCAAGCTCTTCGAGTACAAGCGCGATCTCCGGGCTGCCTTCGTGTTCGGCCTTGGCGGCTTTGGCGATCTTCAGGGCTTCAGCGCGCATGTCGGCCTTGCGCAGCTTCTCGATCTGCAGCAACCGCTGGGCGACCGACTCGACGTTGGGCTTTTCGGGCTCATCACCCTTGGGCTCGTCCTCGTCCACCTTGACGGGCGCGGCCTTCTCGACCGCGTCTTTCTTCTTGTGCAGGTCCTTTTTGCTGTCGCCACCGATGGCGAAGAACGCCGCCGCGCCCCCTGCAAGCAGGAGCAGCAGGGCGACCACACCGATGAGCAGGCCCTTGTTGCCGCCCGAGGAGCTCGCGCTGGCTCCGATCGGCGGTGCTTTGGCGCCAGCGGCGAGAAACCGCATCGTCACGTGACCGAACGTCAGCGTGTCAGCGCTGTTGACGTCGCTCTTGCTGTATGGCTCGCCGTTGACCTGGATGCCATTTGCCGAACCAAGGTCCAACACTTCCCAGGAGCCGTCGGCGCGACGCGTAAGGCGCGCGTGTTCTTTGCTGATCGACCGGTGATCGACGACCAGGTCGGCGCTCTCCGGGACGCGACCAACCACTGTCGGCGACTTGGTCACGCGGAACTCGAGGCCGCGTAGGTTTTCGCTCTCGACCACGAGGCGCGGCTGTTCGGCCACGGGAATTCCCGACGCATCCGAAGGCGCGCTGATGGCGCTTTGGATATCGGCGAGGTTAACGATCGCGGTGGCGTTGTCCGGCGGGGGTTGCGGGCTTCCGCTGGGCTCGGGGGCCGGTCCGTCGCGCAGGGCCGTGTCGCGTTTACCACCGCCGTCGCCGACGAGCTCAAGAACGTAGTCGCCGATCTGGATGACGTCGCCGACATGGAACGTCGCGCGCTCGCGCAGCAGCAGGTTGTTGACCCGCGTGCCCCACGTGGCGGCGAGGTTCTCGATGAACACCGCTCCGCTCTGCGCCGTGATCTTGCAGTGATGGCGCGAAACGTTGCGCTCGGTGAGGCAAATCGAGCTGCTCTCGTCGCGACCGATGGTGAATTCACCTTCCGTCAGCGGAATAAGCGTGCTCTTGCCGTCGTAGTCCTGAATGGAGAGTTGCAACATGTAGTGCCGAAACTCCGCTCGCGCTCGTGACGCCGGTTGCTGAGGTGCGCTGGTCATCCCGGTTCCGGGGTGCAGCGTCACGTCCTTTGCCTGCGTTACTTCTCCACACGCGAAACCCTCCAGACGCGAAAAACGCCGCATCTGGACGGATCGGGTAACCGCGCGAATGCTAGCATGGTGCCCATGGGGCGACAAGAAAGCCCAAATGGCGAGCAGTCACTCGATCGGGCGCTCGTGATATCGACCAAGTCACGCCGTTTTGGAGGCATTTATCGCCGTCGACCTCGCCAACATCGCGGCCTCAGCCTCCGGGGTTGAACAGCGTATTGCGGCGTGTCAGGCCGATCAGCCGGTCCGCGTCGGCCTCCTGCTCAATCCTCGCGCACGGCGGTTGGTCGGAAACCGCGCCCGTTCGCGGCTTCACAAGCTCCTGCCTCCCGATCGAATCCGCGAGACACAGGACCTTGCTTCGTTGCGCCGCGCGCTCGGGCACCTGCTCTGCGACGCTCGCGTAAATGTCCTGGCCACCGCGGGCGGCGACGGCACCGTTCACCACGTCGTCAACGCGCTCTTGGCCCTCTCGGACGAGGCGCGCCAGGCCGTCGGCACCGCGCCACCCCTGCCGCGGATCCTCATCCTCAATGGCGGCACCTTGAACATCGTCGGCCGTACGCTGGCGATCCACGGCCCTCCCCAGCGCACGTTGACCCGCTTCCTCCGCGCTTTCGGCGGGCGACGCTTGTCACAGGTTCCGGCCCGGGCGATGCCCGCCATGGTGGTTGCCGCCAGCGGTGAGCGACCGCGCTGCGGATTCGTGTTCGGTTCCGAGGTGCTCTATCACTCGATCGAGCTCTACATGCGTTTCGGGGCGGGGTACGGCGGACTGTCCCGCTTTCTATTCGAGCTTGCGCGCGGCGCGTTGACCGGAGGCGAACTGTGGCAGCGCGAGGCTTGGAAGCTCGGGCCCTTCGGCTTGCCGCTCATCGTCGACGGCGAGACCTACAACGACTACGCGGCGGTCGTTGCGTCCACCGTGGACCTGACCCTGGCGATCGGTTCGGTGCGCGCGATTCGTCGGCCGTTGGGGGCGGCCGGCTTTCACGCCAAGGTCATCGCCGAAACCGAAGCGCGCCGGATCCTCACGATGATCCCCGCGCTCGTCAGCGAGCGATCTGGCGCCGGCATCATCGACCACCCCAACGCGCGTTCGATGCGTCTTTATGGTCCGTTCACGCTCGACGGCGAGCTCTACGGTGCGCCCGCGCTGCCACGCGAACGCGTCGCCCTGTCTGTCGACGTGCTGCCTGACGCGATTTACGGCGTGCCTGGAGAGTTTGGCATCCGCGCATCTTGAGCCTTCCGCGACCGGTTCAGCGGTCGGTTGGCCACGTACCGGGTGCGGATCGTTTGAGTCGGGCAGGTCCGCAGCACCACATGTGTCCACCGACCCAGCGTTGCCCTTCACGACCTTACGCTTGCCACGCTCGCGAGCGTTCCGCTACGGTGGCGCGGCTTTCGCGCATGCGGGCGCAATCTTTGTGCGGTACTGGCTCCGACCCGGCCGGCTTGCACGACCGGTTGCCCACCGGTTTGACCCCATAACGAGGCTCTCCATGAACACGATGCGGCCCTTCGCAATCTGCGCGTCTCTGCTTGTCGTCATCGCTGGTCTTGGGGCCTGCGGCAGCGAGACCTCCTCCGGCTCCGGCGACAAGGACAGTGGCTCTTCCAGCGGCGACGACGCTGCGGGCAACTCCGATGCCGCTTCCGACGCCACAGCAAGCAGCAGCGGCGGCGATGGCGCCGGTTCCAGCAGCGGCACCGACGGCGCGGGCTCAAGCAGCAGCGGCGTTGACGCAGGCGGGACGACGTCCAGCAGCGGCGCGGGAACGGACATCGTCGTCAAAGCGCCCGACGTCGACGAGTCCAAGGGCCTGTCCTCCAAGGAACTGCTCATCAAGATCCTCGGCCCGAGCGGCCGCAACTTCGTCCAAAGCGCTGGCGAAAAGGTGCAGCTGTCCGGCGTGCTGTTCGGCGTCGCTGATAAGGCCACCTGGAAGAGCTCGTCGGGCAAGTCCGGCACGATCGACATCCAAGCCTACTGGGCGACCGGCATCATCGATCTCGTGCCCGGCGACAACACCATCACGGTCCAAGCGGAAGCGGGCGGCAAGAAGGTCAGCGACACGATCCACATCGTCTACAACCAGTTCTTCTCGTTCGAAGGCCCGCCGCAGGTTGGCCCCGACCTGCTGTTCTCCGGCGAATCGGCCAGCCTGATTGTTCACATGCCGCTGTCGGCGGCCGGCACCGGCGCCGCTGGCAAGGGCCCCGCAGATCCCAACACGGTCACGCTGGTTCAGGTCGACGAGAACGGTAAGAAGCTCAAGACCCTCGGCAAGCTCATCGACAACGGCAAGTCCGGCAATTGCGACGACATCCAGAAGGACGGCATCTTTTCGATGTGCCTGAAGATGACCCCCTCCGTCGCGCAGACGATGTACTTCCGCGTCGAGGTCAACGTGGACATCTTTAATAAGAAGTACGCCGCCAAGTCGCCGGTCGCGATCGTGGACGTCGTCAAGCGCGTGACCCAGACCGAGTGCAAGGCCATCCAGTCGCTGCAGAAGAAGGTCGAGACCAGCTACCTCGCCGCCGCCGCCAAAGACGCCAAAAAGGCCCAAAAGGACGCGATCGCGGCGCTCAAGGCCGACTCCTCGGTTGCCGAAGCCGGCCCCTCCACCGACGGATACGGTATCTGGGTCCGCTACAAGTCGGGTCGCCTCGGCGCGCTGAGCCTGGCGCCCAAGGGATTGCGCGGGTCCGCTGGCAACATCGGCGGCCTCAACGCTGCGTTGCCCACGCACAGTGTCGGAACCCGGCGCGCCCTCGCGCTCGCCCCCAACGCGACCGAGTTCGAAAAGGACGGCGGCGACGAAGCGGCTATCGCTGGCAAGGACCTCGTGACCCGAGAGTGCCCGCCGTTCCAGGTCGATCAGCGGCTCGGCAGCCAAGCTCTCCTCCGCGACTACCGCGCCATGTCCAGCTACGGAATCGTGGCGATCAGCGGCCACGGCGACGCCTACTTCGAAGGCATGGACGTCAAGGCCAAGCAAGCCCTCGGTTGGGAGCACCTCGGCAGCCAGGAGCTCATCTGGACCGGCGAGAATGTGTGCGACGGCCTGACCTCATCGACCAAGACCTGCAACAAGAGCGGCGCCGGCTGTCCGGCCAGCCAGGTCTGCGTGAAGACTTCAGGCAGCGGCGGCGTCTGCGTCGACCACACCCAGGGCGATCTGAACCGTGGCCGCATCGCGATCGGCACCAAGAGCTACGGCATCCTGCCCGGCTTCGTCAGTCGCCACGCTGTCGACCCCTACCCAGGCTCGATCGTCTACCTCGGTAGCTGTCGTTCGCTCTGGAACGGTTCGCTCGCCGTGCAGTTCTTCGGCAACGGTGCGGCGGCGGTCGTCGGTTACTCCGATTACGTCAGCAGCAGCTTCGCAAGCAGCCACGGCAAAGCCTTCTTCAAGGGCATCGGCGAAGAGCTCCTGTCGGTCGTCCAAGCGGTGCAGACGGGCGACATCGATCCGGTCCACAAGGGCCACATGCGGATGCTCGGCAACGACAAGGCCAACGCCAAGGACGGCGAGCTCATCAACAAGAGCTGGGATCTCGGCAAGCTCACCGGCTGGAAGAAGGTCGGCGACGGCCGCGTCATCTCGCGACTTGGCGTCTCCGTTCCCGTCGCAGGCAAGTTCATGGGCATCGTCTCGACCGGCCTGGGATTCACGACGCAAACCGGCTCGCTGGAGCAGCCCTTCTGCGTGGCGCCCGGCAAAAAGAAGATGTGCTTCTTCTGGAAATTCTACAGCGAAGAATTCCTCGAGTTCTGCGCGTCGAAGTTCCAAGACAAGTTCAAGGCGACGCTCGTCGGCAAGACGACCAGCGGCAAGAAGGGTCAAAAGACGGTCACCGACGTCTGGATTGACGCCCTGTGCCCCCATGATTGTGGCGGCAAGAAGCCCTGTCAGCCGGGTTCCCCGCAATGCCAGTGCGGCATGAAATGGAAGACCCTCACGCCGGCCGATGTCTCCTTCGACAAGGGCGGCGTGTACATGACGCCGTGGGAAAAAGACTGCGCTGACATCGACGCGTTCGAGGGCCACAAGGTCGACCTCAAGTTCTTCACGACCGACACCGGCGACTCCATCTACGACAGCGCCGTGTTGATCGATGAGGTCACGATCGAGTAGACCTCCGCCGCTCGTACCTACGTGTTGGGCAGGATCGCGACGTGTCACGATGGCGTGGCGGCGCGCTGCTGTGAGCGATTTCGGCCTCATTCGGGCGCTCTATTTGTGCTGAAGCGGTAATAATCGATGAAAAATGCAAGTATCTTTGCCATTCCGACAACAATTATGCTCGTGGCGGGCCTCACGCTGACGGGGACCGCGTGCAGCGATCCGCCCCAGGTCGAGCTCGACGAAGAAGACGGCGGCGCGCAGGACAGCCTGCAGACAGACGGCCCCAACTTCACCGGCGCGGACACCGGCAGTGGCGACGACGACTCCGGCAAGACCGGTGGCGATAGCTTCGTCACTCTCACGTTTGAGGTCGATGACAGCGCCAACAAGAAATACGGCGACGCCGACATCTACTGGACCGGCTCGTTTGAGTGGGACGAGAAGACCGGCGGCATCATCAAGCACACGACGAGCTGGTTGCCCGAGGAGCGGTCCTGGCCACCGTTGTACGACGACGGCCCGATCAGCGCCGGCGGTCACGAAAAGGAAGGCGCCAAGAAAGGCGACAACATCTTCAGCACGCAGGTGACGCTCAAGACGGACGCCGATGTCGTCATCGAGTACGGCGCGCTCAACTCCGACTTCAATTGGATGTGGATCGGGCCCAACGGCAAGATCGCGCTGAAGAAGGGGCAGTCCGGTGTTGTCGAGGCCAAGGGGCTCAAGTTGCCCGCGTTCGGCAAGACCGACCTCAAGCTCGTCCTGGACACCGCGGGGCTGCACAAAAACTACAACAAGTGGACGACCAAGACGCACAAGTTCTACGTCAAGGGCACGATGAACACGTGGACCCCCGTCCAGCTGCTCGACGACGGCAAGAACGGCGATGACAAGGCCGGCGATGGCCTGCTGACCTACATCCACAGCAAGAAACTCGGGCCGTACGACGGCTTGCTCGCCGAAGGATCCGAGGTCCAGTTCATCTTCGTGACCACGACCGGCGACACCGAGCCGAAAGCAGGCCAGGAGTACAAGGGCTCGACCGCCGCCTACCCCGACGGCGTCACCGCGTACACCGATACCGGCGCGGGCAAAGCGTGGGCGAAGGTCCCAGTTGAGCTCAAGGTGGACAGCAAGGGCAAGTTCAAGAACACCGCTATCATCGTCCCGAAGGCGTCGACCGATCCCGGCTGCAAGCCCGCGTGTACCGACGGCAAGGTCTGCGTGAAGGGCACGTGCGAAGAGAAGAAATGCGACCCGGTGTGCGGCGCCGGCCAGACGTGCGTCAAGGGCGTGTGCGAGGACAAGAAGTGCGATCCGAAGTGCGAGGCCTGGCAGACCTGCAACAAGGGCACGTGCGAAGACAAGTTGTGCGATCCGGTGTGCGGCAAGGGCGAGAAGTGCGACAAAGCGCAATGCGTCAACGATCCGGCCGCGTGTTCGCCCGCCTGCAAGACCGGTTTTGAGTGCCTCAAGGCCGTCTGCGCCGAGAAGAAGTGCGATCCGTCGTGCGGTGCCAAACAAAAGTGCGAGCTGGGCAAATGCATCGACCTGCTCGACGTGAAGTCGGTCGATCCGAAGACCGGCCCGCTCTCCGGTGGCACGAAGCTGTCGATCTCCGGCCAGGGATTCGCGGCACCGGCCAAGGTGCTCGTCGGCGCCAACGGCTGCAAAGTCCCGCTGGTGAAGAACGACAAGCTCATCGAGTGCGAGACACCCAAGGGCGACAAGGACGGCGCGGTCGATGTCACGGTCGAGGTCGCGGGGGTCAAGGTCACAAAGAAAGCCGCGTTCACCTACAAACCGCTGCCCAAACCGACGGTGCTGCTCACGTCGCCCGTGCAGGTCGCGGTCAAAGACGGCCAGGAGATCAAGGGGCTCAAGGCGGTGGTCAAAGTCGCCGGGTACACCAACGCCAAGGGCGCGCTGCCCGGCCTCAAGGTCGAGTTCGGCTACGGCAAGCCGCAGGTCACGCACCCTGAAAAATCCAAGGGTGCCGACGCATGGAAGTGGCTGCCCGCCACTTTTGAAGGCGAAAACACCGCGAAAGGGGAAGAGAAGTGGACCGGCTCGCTCGGCAAGTTGCCCAAGGGTCAATATGCGTTCACGGCGCGCGCGACGTTTGGCCCGCACGTCGTCTACGGCGACTCAGACGGCTCCGAAGACGGTGTCAGCCTCAAGAAGCTCGGTACCGCGACCGTACAGTCCGCCGCGACCGGCCCCACGGTTACCGGATTCAAGCCACCGTGGAGCAAGACGACGGGCTCCCAGGTCACGATCCTCGGCGAAAACCTCAAGAAAGATTTCGCGGTGACCGTGCTCAGCGGCCACGCCTCCGGCAAGAACTGGCCGTACACCAAGGGCACCGTGGTCAAAGAAGTCACCGTGGGACTGCTCACGACGATGCCCAAGCAGCCCCCGGGAACGTCCGCGGTGGAGGTCAAACCGCCCACCTTGCCCGCCATAAAGTTCAAGGATCCGCTCTACATCGTGCCGTGGGGCAAGCCGAAGCTCGACGGCTCCCTCTGCTACCAGCCGGGTTGCTCCGGTGACTGGGACGCGACCGGTGTGACGGTCTTTGCGCTTACGTCCGACGCCTCGCAGTGGTCGGCGAAGAACGACATCATCGCGCTCACCATCCAGCTGGATGACGACAACCTGTACCTGGGCGTCCAGGGCACGTGCGAGGCGCAAAACGCGATCGCGCTCTACCTCGATGTCGACTATGGTCCCAACGGCGGCGGCACGCAGAACCCGTTGGATCTCAAGGACAACAAGGGCGCCGTGGACGACGCCATCTCGTCGGTGATCAAGGTCACGGACAAGGATTTCGGCGCCGATTTCGCCTTCGCAACCATCGGGATGGCCAGCTTCACCAGCGGCAAGACAGCGGATTCCACTGCGGCTGGGTGGCGCGGCTTGCACAAGGCGGACGATTTCTCGTGGCTACCCGCTCCCGTCCATGCCAAGGCCGGCAGCGGCGTGGAGACGGCGATCCCGCTCAAGACGCTCTTTCCCAAGGGGATTCCGGCCAACGGGACGACCATCGCGATCGCGGTGACGGTCCTGAACAAGAACGGCGCGCAGGTGCCGAAGATGGCGCAGTTGCCCGTGCAGGGCGGCGGCCAGGCGACCACGTTCGACAAGTTCGTGACGCTCAAGATCTTCCCCACCAAGTAGCTTTCGGCGATGCGGCTGCTGCTGATCGACAACTACGACTCGTTCACGTTCACGCTGCGGCACCTGTTACTGACGTCGCATCCCGACGTTGCCGCGGTCGATGTGGTGCGCAATGACGCTGTGACCGTCGACGACATCGTGGCTGCTCGGTACGACGGCGTGGTCATTTCGCCCGGACCCGACGACCCCGACGCCAGCGGAGTCTCCCTCGCTCTGTTGCGTGCCGCCGTGGCCAAGCGCGCTGATGTCCCCCCTGTGTTCGGCGTGTGCCTCGGCCACCAGGCGCTCGGTGTGGCATGCGGGGGCGCGATTTCGGTCGCTGATGAAGTGGTCCACGGCAAGGCTTCGCTGCTCGGTCACGCGGGCGGTTGGCTCTTTGCCGGTGTCGAATGTCCGTTCGCGGCGATGCGCTACCACAGCCTGATCGTCGCGCCGGGTTCGGTCGCAGAATCTTTGCAGGTCGTCGCGTGGCTCGCTTCGGAGCGGGATCTGCCCGTCACCGACCGAATACCGATGGCGTTCGTGCACAGCTCCGCGCCGCTGGCGTCGATCCAGTTTCACCCCGAGAGCATCGGCACATTCGTCGGCAGCCAGATCGCGGCCAACGTTGTCGCTTGGATGGCGGTCTGTTCGCGCGATCGATCGGCGCAACAAAGGCTTGAAAATCGGTGTGAATCGACACCCGAAACCGACAGCACGGCGCCGATCGGGTAACGTCTTCGCCGCATGTTGCGTCCATATCCCATGATCGCCACCAACCACACCGCATCGGTCGCCGCGGCCTTTCTCGTGTTCGGTCTGTGCGTTGCCTCTTCAGCGGACGCGAAGGTCCTGCTCGAAGACCACTTCGATAAGAACAGCTTCAGCTACGCCAACGCTTCGGCGTGGTCGACCAAGTACTGCTCGGACACGTGGACCACGATGCTCAACGGCGGCGTCTCGCCCAAGACCGACCACGGCTGCAGCTGCGGCGCTGGGTGCGATTTTGCCGTCTACACGCAGGGCAACAACAAGTGCGTCAACTCGCAGGCCACCGACAACGTGCTGGTGCGCGGTGAGCTCAACTGGACCGACTACATCTATCGCGTGCGGCTTCGAAACGACGACAACGACACGCTTGGCGTCGTCTTTCGGTACAAGAACACGGCCAACTACTACGCCGTCTGGCTGTCCCGCGACATCGCGCCGAACACGCAAGGTTGTGACAGCAGCTTCGTCGGGTCGCGGCTCGTCCGGGTCGCCGCAAGCAAGGGCGCCGGCCATGTCGCCGTTCTCGCATCCAGCAAGAAGACCTACACCATCGGCAAGGTCCACCTGCTGCAGGTCTCGGTCATCGGCACGCAGATCACGGTGCACCTCGACACCAACGGCGACGGCAAGCTCGCGTCCAAGGACGAGCTGCTGTTCTCGGTCAACGACGGCGCGCACAAGGCCGGCATGATCGGGCTGTATGCGTATCAAAACGGCGCCGGCGAAAACCCCTGCTACAAGGGCGGGTGCTGGTTTGATGACGTCGTGGTCAAGACGGCGGATGCGCCCATCGTCGACCCACCGCTGCTCGACAAAGACGGTGACAAGGTGGCCGACGGCGAGGACAACTGCCCGGCCATCGCCAACCCGGACCAGAGCAACTACGACGGCGATAAGCAGGGCGACGCGTGCGACGCAGATGCCGATGGCGACGGCCTCACCAACGTTGAAGAGGCGAAGATGGGCGCCGATCCGCTCGACCGTGACACCGACGATGACGGCGTGCCCGATGGCAAGGAAGCGCTCCCCGCCAACGACGTCGACGGCGACGGCAAGGTCAATGTGCAAGACCCCGACAGCGACGGCGACGGCCTGTTCGACGGTCTCGAAGCCGGGATCGCCAAACCGGGACCGGACACCGACACGAGCAAGGGCAACTTCGCCCCCGACCTCGATCCGACGACGCACACAAGCGCCGTCAAGAAAGATACCGACAGTGATGGCCGACACGACGGGATCGAAGACGCCAATCACAACGGTCGGGTCGACGAGTGCGAGTCCGATCCGCTGGTCGCCGACTCGCCGCCTTGTCCCGGTTCGTCGGGTGGATCGTCCGGAGGAACGTCGAGCGGCGCTTCTTCCTCAGGCGGATCTTCGGGCGGTGTCGATGCGGGACGCGCGACCTTGGACGGCGGGGCGTCGTCGGGCGGCGCGGATGGCTCGATCGACCCCGGCGGCACGAGCGGGGGCAGCAACCGCGTTCAGCTCAAGACCGTTGGCGAAGACGACGGCTGCGGCGCCGGACACGTTGGCAAGGGACCATCAAGCGCCCTGTTGGTGTTCGGCATGTGCGTCGCTCTGATCGGGTGGCGTCGGCGCAACGACTTCTTGGCCAGCTAGACAAACGCCGCGCGAAAGTCCGCGCTAGAGCTTCTTCGGCTTCAACTTGCCGGCCTTGGGTTTGGCGGATGTCGAACGCCTCGGAGCCGCCTTCTTGTCACTCGCCTTTTTGCCCGACGCTTTCTTACCCGTCGCCCTGTTTACTGCGGCCTTCTTCTTGGCTGCGGCCTTCTTCTTGGCTGCGGCCTTCTTCTTGGCTGCGGACGCGCCGCTTTTTTTCCCGCCGGTCGCCTTCTTGCCCGATCGCGCCGGTCCTGAAGTGCCCCGCAGCGCGCGTCCGGCAACCAACAGAAGCAGGATGGCGAGCACCACCAGTGGCCAATCACCGAGCAGCGCGTAGACCGTTCGGCCTTCGAGCAACGGCACAGACATCATCAACGTCTCGGCCTTGGTGAGCGCGGTTTGCTTGCGGCGGCGGCCCAGCGCGTCGATGAACACGCTGATTCCGGTGTTGGTCGAGCGGATCATCCAGCGCCGGTATTCGACCGTGCGCAGCTGCGAAAGCTGCAGGTGATGCTCGGGCTCGGCGGTCTCGCCAAACCAGGCGTCGTTGGTGAGGTTGATGAAGACGTTGGGATCGTGGGCGGCGACCTTCATCGCCTGGCGCGGCAGCAGGTCCTCGTAGCAGACCAGTACACCGATCCGCGCGTTGCCGAGCACGAGCGGATGGGTTCGCGTGCCCGGCTGAAAGCGCGAGGACTCAGGCAGGTATTCGTAGAGCTTTGGCAACCGCTCGCCAAACGGCATGTACTCGCCAAAGACGAGCAGGAACGCCTTGTCGGTCAACTCGAGCACCTTGCCCTCGCCATCGATGAGCAGCGCACTGTTGTAGCAAGCGCGGCAGTCGTTGTTGCTTCGTGGCAGTACGCCGCCGTAGGTCAACGCGCCAAACAGCAGCGGGGTCTTGAAGCCGCGCCGGGGCGATGATCTGTCGAACTCGCCAAGTCGGTCGTCGGCGATGACGTTGTCGGGGTACTTCAGTTTTGTGGAGGGCAGGGCGGCGCTGGACGGCAGGATGCGCTTGGCGGTTCGCGGGATGGTGTAGCTGGCCTTGGCCTGCAGCCCGACGACGGCGTGGATCGCGGCCTGAGTCTTCGGCAACGATCTGAACGCTCCCTTGTTGCCGTGCCACGCAGCGCCCGCCCGTCCCAGCAGCAGGAGGTTGTTGGTCGCGTCGGCCGCGCCCGCGAGGATGTCCGACCCGAAACCGAACGACACGCGTTGCCAACGTCCGCGGCGCCGACGCTTGAGCAGTGTCCCGTCCTGGCCGCCCGCCCACGCGTTGCCGGCCTGGTCGAAGAACGCGGCGTAGAGGTCTTTGCCGCCACGGGTGTCGATCGAGACGCTCGAGCCGCGGATGCTGAGGATGGTCCCGTCGGCGCCCACCGCGACCAAGGTGGTGCCGAGCGAGTCGCCGGCGACGTCCCAGAGATCCGCCTGAACGGGGGAGTGCGCCCGTTGAATGGAGTTGCCGACCACGCGGAGCATCGCGCCTTTGCGCCCGACCAGCCACGTCTCGCCACGTCCCGACATGCCCATCGACGCGATATCAACGGCGCCGATCTTGTGACCGGGGATCTCGTGCAACGTGGGTGGTTCGAGGTCTTGTGGACCGTCGCGTTCGAGCGGCTCGGGGTCGAAGGGCAGCTTGAACACTTTGCCGGACCGAGCAGCAACCAGGCCCGGACGCATCGCGCCGAACATGTTGATTCCCGGGCTGACCGTGTCGACGAACGTCTCGCCTTGAGGCGCGGGGAGTGAGCGGACCACCCACGGCGCGACAGTGATGACCTTCTTGCCGCCGGCGATGAACCGCCGCACGTCGCCGCGCGGGCTCGACAACCCCGTGAGACGTGCGCGACCGGACGGGATTGCGTTGCGCCGGCCGTCGACGGGAATCAGCGAATTGCCGTCGTGCCGCCACATCGAGCCGTTGTTGCCGACCGCGAGGAACCGGTCCGTCGAAAAGAACACAGGCACGGGGCCGTACGGCATGTACGCGCTCTCTGGCCAGACGATGAGCTCAGCGCCCTGCTTTTCGAGCTTGGCCGAAAGCTGCTGATGGATGAGCAGGTTGTTGCGGAGGGTGCGCACGCGGTCGATGCCGCGCAGGTGCTGGGCCTGCTTCTCCCAGATCCCGATGTCGCCCTCGACAAGCCCTATCTTCAGCTTGGGCGCGACCTCTTCACGCGCCTCGACATCGCCAATGCGCCAGTGACCAAAACCGGCGGTGACAAGCACGGCCACGACAGTGCCACCAACCATGCGCCACGACGGACGACGACCGTCGACAATCGACGCCACCACGTCGAAAACCGCTGCGTTGGACGCGTAGAGCAGGGCGGAAACGATGTGCACGCCACCGAGCTCGGCGATCTGGACGAACAGCGTCTCGTTGCTGATGGCGTTGCCGAGAAACCACGGGAAGATCATCGGCACGACGGCCTCCCCAAACCACAACCCGAGCATCGCCGACAGGGCGTTGGGCGCGCCGCGGATGACCAACCACCGCCACATCGCGATCCCGACGGCGAACGCGAGTCCCTGGGTCACCGCTTGCAGGCCGAGGATCGCCCAGGTGACCACCGCCGGCAGGTGGCCGAAGTCCTGCAGCATCTGGGTGATCCAGTGAAATCCGCCGCCGTTGGTGATCGTTCCCGCGACCAGCCCCAGCCAGAAGCCCTGCCGAACCGTCGATTTGCGCGTCGCCACGAGCAGCGGCACGTACGCGAACCAGGCGAGCCAGTCGTGGTTGAAGCCCGGGTACGCCAGGAACACCAGCACGCCGGTGATTGCAACGAGCAGTCCCTGGATGGACAACAAAGCGCGCATCAAGTCGGCCTGCGAGGTGGGGCGGCAGGCTCAGTGGCCGTGATGATCGCCGCCGCGCATGGTGGGCGTACCGGCGCCGGGCAAACCGGGCAGAGGCGGCAGCAACGAGCGCAGCTTCTTGGGGGGAGCGACGCCGGTTCCGGTCACCATCAGCGGCGATAGCGCGCGCAGCACGAGTTTTGGCTTCGGGTATTTCTTGGCGGCGGTCTGCATGGCGGTGACGAGCTTGTTTCCGCGCCGATACGCGTCCGCTGAAAACGCCTTGCGCTCGTCGGTCGACATCGACTTCATGAGCGCCTCGCCGTCTTTGCGCAGCTTGCGGAATTCCTGGCGGTGCTCGAGCTGGTAGTGCATCGCCGCTTCGAGCAGCTTGGTCGTGTTCGGCGCATGATCCTTGAGCATGTCGACGCCCGCTTCGAGGTGCACCATCGAGCGGTCGACGAGCTTGTCTGCCGGGGAACGTCCGCAGCCGCTGGTGAGCAGCACGCAGCAGCACAGCGCCGCTACAAGTACGGCCAAGGTGCCGACCGCTGGACGGGTCGAAGGCATCGGGGCCGATCGAGTCATGGTGCGAAAGGGGGGACTTGAACCCCCACGAGCATAGTGCTCACTAGAACCTGAATCTAGCGCGTCTACCAATTCCGCCACTTTCGCTTCGTGCGCCCAGGTGGGCGCGGGGTGCGGAGTTTCAGGACGGCCTGTGCCGATGTCAAGCGCCCTTTTCGATGGGCTACTCGCCGCCGCCGTCGCTGCAACCGTCACTCTTGGATTCGGATGCCTGCGGGCCCTTTTCAGCGCCCTTCTCACCGCCGCGCTTGCGCTTTCGACGTCGCCGCCGCTTGCGCTTCTGCGGAGCTTCGGAGGAGTCGCCTGCCGCAGCCCCCTTCGAGCCACCGTCGCCTGCCGCCCTGGTCGCGTCGCCGCTGTCGTTGTTGGGTTTATCGCCATCGCTTCGTCGGTCGGATCCGCCAGAGCGCGATTGGCCGCCGCTTCGACCGCCGCTTCGCCCGCCACTTCGCCCGCCGCCTCGACCGCCGTAGCCGCCGCCACCGGAGCGCCCGCCTGACCGCCCGCCACGACCGCCACCGCGGCCTTTTGTGTCGCGCTTGGACTTGTAGCGTGGCGCTTCATCGCGCAGGAACATCTCGTCGTCGGGGATAACGACGGGAAGCTTATAACCCACGTACCGCTCGATGGCGGGCAAGTGTGCGACCAGGCGCTCATCGGCGAAACTGATCGCCACGCCGGTCGCCCCGGCGCGTCCCGTGCGGCCGATCCGGTGCACATAGTCGTGCGCGTCTTCGGGCAGGTCGTAGTTGATGACCAGCTCGATGTCGTCCACGTGAAGGCCACGAGCTGCGACATCGGTCGCCACCAGCATCTCGATCGCGCCGGACTTGAAGTCCTCGATCACCCGCAGGCGCTTCTTCTGCGCCACATCGCCGCTGATGTAGCCCGCGTCCCAGCCGTTGTTCCACAGCTTGAAATGCAGCCACTCGCCGATGCGCTTGGTGTTGACGAAGAGCAGCGCACGTTTTGGTTGCCGTTCCTCGAGCACCCACAGCAGCAGCTGCAGCTTCTCGAACGCGGCGACGTGGTACAGCGTCTGCTCGACCGTGGATGCAGCGACCTTGTCGGCATCGATGCGGATCTCGTGCGGATCGCGGAGGAAGCGCCGCGCCAGCTTGACCACCGAAAACGGGAACGTCGCCGAGAAGAGCAGCGTCTGTCGGTTGCGGGCGGTGCGCGACAGGATGAACCGGATGTCGTCGATGAAACCCATGTCGAGCATGCGATCGGCTTCGTCCAACACCACGATCTGACAATGGCGCAGGTCGAGCATGCCGCGGCGCATGTAGTCCATCATGCGGCCGGGGGTGCCCACGAGCAGATCGACGGGATCTTCGAGCTCACGCGCTTGCTTCTGCCAGTCCATACCGCCGAACACCGCGACCGTATTGAAGTCGGTATAGCGGCCGATGGCATGGGCGTCCTCGGCGATCTGGATCGCGAGCTCGCGGGTCGGCGCGAGAACGACGGCCCGTGGGTCCAGCTCACTGGCGCGTTCGGTGCGCGTCATCTCGTTGAAGATCGACAGCAGAAACGCGGCGGTCTTGCCGGTGCCCGTCTGGGCCTGGCCCATGATGTCGCGACCTTTGAGCGTGTGCGGCATGGCTGCAGCCTGGATCGGCGTGCAACGCTCGAAGCCGAGGTCGTCGATGGCGCGCAGCAGCTCTTCGGGCAACGCAAATTTGGAAAAGGGGATGTCAGATAGCGCTGCAGCGGCGTGTTTTTCGACGTCCGCGTTCAGCAATTCAGGGTGATCATCGGTCAGGTCGATGACAGCTGCCACGCTGCCGATGATTGGCTTGTCGGAAGAGATGAGACGTCTCCGGAGGGCCGTTCGTGTGACCCTTTTATGACAGTGGGAATGGTTGCGAGAGCCGCTCGCGGGGGAGGTGGCGTCCCCGACAGGAATCGAACCTGTAGCCTTTCGCTTAGGAGGCGAACGCTCTATCCTATTGAGCTACGGGGACCTCGCAGGGAACGGTGGCGGAGCCTGCCACAGCCCACCCCTAAATGCCAAACCAGCGACCAGGAAAGCCGTGCCGACTCCACCCCATGCCGGGCGGAATCCGTCCGAATTGACCGCCGATGAGCTCGCCGAGGTCATCCTTTTCCACAACGAGCGCTACTGGCTCGACAACGCAGCCGTTATTCCTGATCAGGAGTATGACCAGCTCGTTGAACGCTTGCGCGCGCTCGACCCGTCCGCCGAAGTGCTTGCGGCGGTCGGTTCCGGTCAGCGCGTCGCCGACGGCGACGACAAGGTTGCGCACGATCCCCCGATGCTGTCGCTCGGCAAATGCTATTCCGGCGACGAGTTGGTGAAATGGGCCAAGGCCTACGATGGCTCGTTGGTTGCGAGCCCGAAGATCGACGGTGCCGCTTGCGCGATCCGCTACGGGTCTGACGGCTGCTTCGAGGTGGCCGGCACCCGCGGCGATGGTTCACGCGGAGAGAACATCAGTCGCAACGTGGCCGGGCTGCCCGATGTGCCGACCCGCCTGTCCGAACAGCTCGTGACGCGCTTCGGTACCGGTTGCGAGGTTCGCGGCGAGGTCTACATGCCGCTCTCGCTGTTCGCCGCGGTCAGCGAGCTCTACGCCAACCCGCGAAACGTGGCGGCCGGTTCGATCAAGGCCAAAGAAGTCGGGGCGGTTCCGCCATCGCAGTTGCGCTTTTTTGCCTACGACCTGCTGGGCTGGGAGGTCGCCACCGAACGTGAGAAGGCCGCGATCCTGGTCGAGCTTGGGTTTACGCCAGCGCCCACCGAGGTTTGTTCGGTGTCGGAGGCCGAGGCCGTCTACCAGCGGCTCGTCGGCGAACGTGAGGGGTTCGACTACGAAACCGACGGCGTCGTCTTCAAGATCGATGACCTCGCCGAGCAGCGACGGCGCGGATTTACGGCGCACCACCCGCGTTGGGCCATCGCATACAAGTTCCAGGGCGACTCGGGGCAGAGCGTCCTTGAAGACGTGTTGTGGTCTGTTTCGCGCACCGGGACCGTGACGCCGGTCGCCATCGTGCAGCCTGTCGAGCTCTCCGGAGCGATGGTCTCCCGCGCCACGCTCCACAACTTGAGCAACGTCCAAAGCCTCGACCTGCGGATCGGAGACACGCTGCAAATGACCCGGCGCGGCGGGGTAATCCCTCACGTCGAAGGCAGCCTCGGCGGCGGTGACCGACCCGTCGTACACCCGGCCGAATGCCCCGTTTGCCAGTCGCCGACCACGATTCGCTCGTCGGTCCGTCGCGTCGCCGGCGAAGACGTCGAGACGATCACTTTGCATTGCTCTGCGCCGAGCGCTTGCCCGGCGGTCCAACGCGGGATCTTGCTCCACTACACCAAGGTCCTCGAGATCGACGGGTTTGGAGAGAAGATCATCGACATGCTGCTCGAGCGCGAGATGGTGCGCGATGCCGCCGACCTGTACGAGCTGACGGTCGACCACTTGCAGCAGCTGCCCAGGCTGGGCCGCACAAGCGCTGAGAATCTGCTGGGGCAGGTCCAAAACGGCCGGCGTGTTCAGCTGCAGACGTTTCTCATCGCGCTGGGCATCGACACGCTCGGCAAACACGCCGCTGGGCTGCTGTCGTCGCGCTGGGATCTCGCCGAGATTCGCGCGCTCACGGTCGACCAGCTCGCCGACGTCCACTCACTGGGCGCCATCACGGCAGAGCGGATCGTCTCGGGCCTTGCGGAGCTGGCCCCGCTGATCGACCGACTCCAAGAGCAGGTCGACGTCTACCGTCCCGCGGCCAACGTCGATGCCGGCGCGCCGATGGCCGGTCAGGTCGTCGTCTTCACCGGCGCATTGGAGCGCATGACACGCCGCGACGCCCAACAGCTCGTATCGCGACTGGGGGGCAAAGCGGGTTCGTCGGTGACCAAGGACACCACGATGGTCGTTGTTGGTGGCGATGGGCTCAACGCGCCCAAACCGTCCAGCAAACTCAAGAAAGCCAAGAAGCTCGCCGACGCTGGTCAGGCGCTCGAGCTCATCAGCGAGGACGATTTCCTTGCCCGCCTCCCCTGAACCCACCGCGATGAAGCGCCGCGCCTTGGCTGTACCCGTTGCGTTGCTGCTGCTTGGCAGCGCGCTCATGGCGCCCGAACGTGCAGCTGCGGCGGAAGGCGAACACGAATACGGTGTCGCGGGCGGCGGAGGTTTGGCGACCACGGGGCCGCCGTTCTACGCGCGGGCGGGCGCGCAATATCTTTATAACGTGCGTGATCTCTGGTCGCTTGGGGCGGTCGTCTATGGTGGCGTGGACTCGGCTGCTGAGCCCCGTTTTGGCGCGTTTGCGGAGACGAGGATCATCATCGATGCGCTGCAGTGGGTGCCTTCTTTGACCGTCGGCGCCGGGGTTCACGACCTCGACCTTGCGTTGCGCGTGACCGGCGAAATCGCCTGGAGACCGACCCGGGACGGCGCGTTTTTCGCGCGCCTGACATCCGAGTTTGGTGGCATCCCACCTTTGACCGGGGTCGAAGTCGGCTACCGCTTCATCCGCGGCGCGGCGTCAGATCTCGACTTCTGAGCTCGAATGCGCCCAGGTCTGTGCGATCAGACTTTGCGAGGTCTTCGCAGCCCGATCGTGAAGAACGTGGAGATCAACCGCGTGCGTGTCGCGTAGATGCGGCTCATGGTTCCTCCACTCCGAAGAGCAAGTTGACGGTGCGAAAGCTGTCTATTTGGCGCCGGACTTCTTCTTGTTGGCGCCGGACTTCTTCTTGTTGGCGCCGGCCTGCTTCTTGGCGTCCGGTTCGGCGCCGTTGACACCGAGCTTCTCGAGGCGTCGAACCTCTTCCTCGTGCGCCTTGTCGTGCCACTGTGCGGGCAGGCGAATCTCGACGACCTTTGCCGTGCCTTTCGCTGCCGGCGTGGCGGAAACAGGCTGGCCTGTCTGCGCTGCGACTGCGGGCTTGTTTGTGTCCGCGGTGTCGCGGGCCGGAGCTCGTCGCCGCACAACCACGTTCTTGCGCATGGGCCAATGGACCTCGGCTTTCGCGGCGTCACCGGACGGCTCTTCGACGGCGGGTGTTGCAGTGGCCTGGGCGGTGGGCACGATCGGGCCGAACTCGACGCGGCCGGACGCAAAGCGCCAACGATTGCCGGCGCGAACCATCGTGGTGGTTTCACTCGGGGCGCTATCGGGCTGGTCTGCTTCATCGACGCGCACAGCGCCTTCAGTCACACGAACAGACACAGCCGCGACCTCACCGCCGCGACGCACCACAAACTCGGTGCCGACCACGCTGGCCCGGAATTGACCAGCCAGGACCTTGAACTGCTGGTTGGGCCGGCGCTTTTCGACCTGGCACGCGACCTCACCACTGCGCAGCCGCAGCCACGTGTTCCGAGAGTTGGCGGCCAGCACGCGCACTTCACTGCCGCCAGCGATCCGAAGTTCGAAGTGCCCGGGCACGACAAGGCGAGCAGACTTGGCGCCATCGGCGACCCGAAGACGTGCATCCGAAGCCAGCTTGGTGCCGGTGACCAGCGGTCGCCACGAACCTTGTGCGTCGGCCAGCTCGATCGAACCGTCCACGGCACCGGCGCGCAACGTCTCAGGCGCCGCAACGGTCGAAGCCATGTTTGCCGCGGCGACGCGATCCAGCTGCCGTTCGACAGCGGGCGCTTCGTAGACGAGATGCCACACACCGACGGCGAACAGGCCGAGCGCGGCCGCCATCGCCATGCCGAAGTAGATCTTCGTGGCGATCTTGGGAGGCGGAACGTACTCGCTCCCCATCATCTCCATACGCTCATCGAGCACGCGCCACTGGTCATCGGACAGCCCCGGAACCCGCGAACGCAGCAGCAACGTGTTGAATCGTTGCAGCTCGTCGACCTCATCGGTGCAATTCGCGCAGCCGTCGAGGTGGTCTTGGAGCAGGTCCCGATCGGCGACGAGGCCGGTTTCGCTGCGCGCATCAAGGAAGTCCATCCAGACTTCGGTCGTGGGACACCCACGTTCGGTCATATGCTCTGTCATTTGATCACCTGCAGCATGTGCGTGGGCAGAACACCACGGCGCTTCACTTCGCTGAAGATTTCGCGGCGAGCGTGGAACAGTCGGGATTTGACCGTGTTCACGCTGGTTCCGACCGTCGCCGCGATATCCTGCAGCGACATGCCTTCGAGTTCGTAGAGCGCAAACACCACACGTTTCTTTTCGGTGATGGTGCCGAGCACCTCGTAGAGGATTTTTACCGTCTCGCGCGCTTCGATCTGGTTGTCGATGCGCACCGACGCCTGGGTTCGTGGGTTCGCTTCGTCGATGCCGACCCAGCGCAGCCAGCCCTTTCGCTTGCCCTTGCGGATGTGTTGCAGCGCGACGTTGACGGTCACGCGGTGCAGCCACGTCGTGAAACGCGAGTCCCCGCGAAACTTGTAGAGCGCCCGTTGCAGCTCGATGAAAACGTCCTGGACGATGTCCTCGAGTTCGCTGCTCGGTCCAATGACGTGGCGCGCGACCGATTCGACGCGTCGTGAATGTCGCCGGTAGAGCTCAGCGAGTGCGTGACTGTTGCCGCGTTGGTAGGCCGCAACGAGCTGCTTGTCGATGCGATCTTCGTGGGCGCGGTCGTCTTGGAATTGAACGGCTGCCATTTTTCCTCTTCGACGGGCAAGCCCGCCTGTCACATCATACGTTGCGGGCTCCTTGACCGCGGATCAAAATCCGCTGGGGTTTGCTGGTCGCTTTCCCTGCAACGAGACACTCGTGACGACCGGTGATTGCGGTGGATCTGCGCGGATGTCCCCGCCGGGCCGCTGCCTTCATAGGTCTTCGTTGATTCCGCAAGTCTTTGATATTCTATAGATCGGTCTTGGGGCGTCCGATCCGCTTGCATCGCTGCAACCAGTCGCGGATCAACCCGACACCAGCGATCGCGCGACCATGCTGTAGTTTCCGCCGCGCGGAGGTAGCGAATGCGGGTACAACGATCCAGCGGCAGGCGACGGCGGCGAAGCCCAGCCGATCTGCTTGTTGCATTGCTGGCAGCAAGTGTGCTGTTGGCCTGGGGCTGTAGCGACGACGTCCTCGACGGTCCGGTCGATTCCACGGCCCAGACGAACCTGGGCGGCGACAACGGCAAGGTCGGCGACGACGGCAAGGGCGGCGCGACCGCAAAGACCACAACGAAGCTCTCCTTCGACGTGCAGAGCGTCCCGACCGGACCGCGAATCCTGCTGGAGCCGACCAAGACGGGCGACAAGACGTTTACGGTGCGCCTGCTCATCGTCGACTTCGCCAACCTTTTCGGCGTTGCCACGCACCTGCGCTACGACCCCAAGGCGCTCGAATTGACCGACCTCAAGACCCATGAGCTGCTGCGTGGCCCCGGCTACGACGCCCGCGCGATCGCAAAGGATTCGCCGAAGGGCCGCGTGCTTCTCGGCGTTGCCCGTTACCTCGTAAGTGGTAGCGCCTTTCAAGCGCTCAAGGGCGCGACTGTGAACAAGGCGGCCTGGGCGACCCTGACCTTTAAGGTGCTCAAGCCCGGCAAGCACACGGTCACCTTCGACAAGAACGCCACGATCGCCCGGCGATCGGACTACCAAATCGTTGACGCCGCATGGGCGACGCTCACCGTCTCGCACGAGGAGGTGGCCCGATGAAACGCCTCTTCTCCCGCGCCAGTTTTCTCGCCGCGCTCGTCGCGATCGCGATGCCCGTCGTCCTGGCCGGTCCCGCGGCCGCCGAACCGACCCAGAAGGCCGCGGTGCTGATCACCCTCAACCTGCCTCCGAAAGCTGGCAGCGCCTATGAACAGCGCCTCATTTTCCATCGCCTCGAGGCCAAGAGCCACGGTTGGGCCGCAGACGGCTCCGACGATCCTCATGGCGTGATGAAGACCGCTCCCACATGGGGCGCGGCGGACTACAGCAACGTCTTCAAGGCGCCCTGGGCGATCGTGCACCAGGACATCACGGTCGAGGTCGATCCGACCAAGGCGCGGCTCAAAGCCAACGTGATCCTGACGGTGCGCGCGGCCAAGGCGGGCATCAAGCAGATCAACCTGCGAACCGACATGCTCGAGAAGGTCTCTGTCACCGACATCAACGGCAAGGCGCTGCAGGCCAATTGGAAGAAGGTCATGGGCAACGCCGGCGGTCTGGTTGTTGGTTTGCCTCACGCGCTCACGGTGAACACGGACACCGAGCTTGTGGTCTCGTACGACGCGCAGCTCAATTGCACCGGCGGCGGTTACCGGCTGCGGCCCTGCAACTTCGACAGCAACTACTGGTCGGTGCAGTTCTTCCGCTACTACCTCAGCCACGGACAAGCCGGGCGCCATCCGTTCAAATCCGACCTCTACGTCATCACACCGATCGATCGCATGGCGGCCGCTCCCGGCATCCCGCGCGGCGCCAAGAAGCTCGCTGACGGTCGCCTTTCGTGGCACTTCGAACAGCCCGAACGCACCGAAAACGCGGGTTTCTCGATCGCGAAGTACAAGGCCTGGGGCGACGATCCCAACAGCGGCGTGGCCAACCCGGGGCCGTTCGTGCGCACCTACGCCCGCGGCGGCTACAACGGCCAGCTCGTCGTCGATCTCGCCCGCCAGGTCATCGAGTTTGCCGGCCAGCGGATGGGCGCTTTTCCGTGGGCCGGCTTCAGCCTCATCCAGGTCGCTCAGAATTTCGGCGGCGGATACGCGCCTCTCGGCGGCATCTTCATGTTGCAGTCGGTCTTTGGCGCCAAGAAGAACAGCTACGGCTGGACCAACCTCGTTGAGCTCCAGGCCCACGAGATCGCGCACCAATGGTGGGGCAACTATGTGCGGCCGGCGTCGGCCAACGACACGAGCCTGAGCGAATCGCTCGCCGAGTTCACGTCCTGCCTTTACACCGAAAAGAACTTGAAATCGCGCAGCCAGATGATCGGCAACAACCTGAGCTACGTGTACACGGTCAGCGCCAAGGATGACCGACCACTGGGCTCTTCAGCCGTTCACTACAGCAAGAAATACGTGCAGATCATGTACCACAAGGGTGCGGTCGTGATGGACATGATGCGCACCGAGCTCGGCGAAGAGCAGTGGCTCAAGGTGCTGACCGAGTTCGGCAAGCAGTACGGTCGCGACTACGCGTCGTGGAAGCACTTCCCCAAGGTCATCGAGAAGGTCACTGGCAAGGATATGTCCTGGTTCTTCCAGCAGTGGTTCGCAGAAACCGGGTCGATCCGCGGCCAAATCCTGACCAACGTCTCGCATTCGTCGACCGGAAGCCATCTGCGGCTTCGTTTCGCTCACCTCGGCGAAAAACCGATGCGCTTCCGCCTGCCTCTGCGCGCTTACTTCTCCGACGGCACGACCGACAACGTGTTCGTCGACATCATCCCCGAGAAGGGCACGCACCTGTCGATCGTCGAACACACCTTCGACAAGCGCCTGGTCGGCCTGCGCCCTGACTACGGCCGGCGATTGCTGCGCCGCTTCCAGGTCCTCACGCCCGGTGACGTCAACCTCAACGGCCTCGCCGACGGCACCGACCTGCTCGAGATCGCGTTTCGGAGCGGTCGCGCCATCGTCTTCAAGAACAAGTGGGGCAAGGAATCCTTCTTCCCCAACGGGCTCTGGGACGAGCTTTACGACGTGGTCGCCGACCATCGTATCGACGTGAAGGATATCGACGCGGTCGCCATGGCGATCGGCGAGGAGTCCATCGCTTTCTGATCGCGGCCACAGGCCGAGCAGGCCGCCGCCGCGCCGCGAAATCGATCGCTTTTTGGACCCCACCGTTGTAGTAGCGCGGCTATGAGCATATCCGCGCCCGATTCAAAGAAAGTCCACGTCGTCAGCCTCGGCTGCCCGAAGAACCTCGTCGACACCGAGCTGATGATCGGTCGGCTGCAACAGGGTGGCTTCGACCTGACCGGCGAAGCGAACGGCGCGGACGTGTTGCTGGTCAACACCTGCGCGTTCATCGAGTCGAGCAAAGAAGAGAGCGTCGACGCGATCCTCGACATGGCCGACATCAAGGCCGCCAACCCCGGCGCACGTCTTGTCGTTGCCGGCTGCCTTTCGCAACGCCATGCCCCGGAGCTCTCCGCCGAGATGCCGGAGGTCGACCTCTTCATCGGCACCGGTGAATACGATCGGCTCGCCGAGGCCCTCGAGCTGCCACCCGCGCCATCTGGACCCTTCACCGGCCTGCGAAAAGGGCGCTCCGAGTACATCGCCGACCACTTCGCGCCGCGCTATGTCGCGCCCAACAGCTTCTCCACCTACCTCAAGATCGCCGAAGGATGCTCTCAGGGGTGCGCTTTCTGCATCATTCCCAAGCTCCGCGGCGTGCAACGGTCGCGCACCATCGACGACGTTGTGGCCGAGGCGCGGGACCTGGCTTCGCGCGGAGTCGTCGAGGTCAATCTCGTCGCCCAGGACCTGACGCATTACGGTGAGGATATCGGCGACGGAAAGGCGCTCGTCAAGCTGGTGAGGCGGCTCGGCGAGGTCGAAGGCTTGCGCTGGGTGCGGCTCATGTACGCCTATCCGCATAACTTTGGCGACGACCTGATCGACGCCATGGCGGAGACGGAAAACTGCCTCAAGTACATCGACATGCCGATCCAGCACAGCAGCGACCAAGTCCTCGAGGCGATGAATCGGCGCACGTCACGGGCCGAAATCGAGGCGCTGCTCACCAAGCTGCGCGCGCGGATCGACAACCTGGTGCTGCGGACGACGCTGCTCGTTGGCCACCCGGGCGAAACGGACGCCGACTTCGAGGACCTCTACAGCTTCGTGCAGGGGCAGCGCTTCGAGCGGATGGGCTGCTTCATGTACTCGCAGGAAGAGGGCACGTTCAGCGCGCGCATGGATCGGCAGCTGCCCACAGCGGTCAAACGCCTTCGCCACAGCCGTCTCATGGCGCTGCAGAAGTCCATCTCCGCGGCGCACCAGCAAGCCATGGTGGGCCGCGAGGTCGACGTGCTCGTCGAGGGCCTGTCGGACGAAACCGATCTGCTGTTGCAAGGCCGCACCGGCGGTCAGGCCCCCGATATCGACGGCGTCGTCTACATCAACGACGCCCCGGACGACATCGGTCGTGGCCAGTTGCGACGGGCGCTGATCACCGAGACCGCCGGCGAATATGATCTCGTGGGCCACATCATCGCGTGATCGGCGATTGACAGCCCCTGCCGTGGTTTTCACCATGGCCGCGCACGCACGCATCACGACAACGACAGCAACAGCGTCGAAAGGGCGGAGACCGCAATGGCCAACGGGATGAATCGCGCTGGCTGGACGTTGCCGGGGTCGACGGTGCTGATGTCTGTCGCGGTGCTGCTCGCGACGGTGGCTGGCTGCTCCGACACGGTTGAGGAGCCTGCCGAGCCGGCCGTCGCCGCGATGTTCCATCCGTCGATCGCCAAAGTTGGCCAGAAGGTGCGGTTCGACGCGTCGCGCAGCTGGACCGACAAGGACGCAGCCAAAGAAGCGCGCGAAGGGGCCACGCTGGTCCGCTACACCTTCCTCGTCGCCGACGGCACGCCCGAAACGAACACGGCAGCGTCGTTCTACGACCATGTTTTCAGCAAGGCCGGCACGTACGCAGTTCAGTTGACGGCCACGGACGACCTGGGCCGCATCACGATCGCCAGGTCCACGATTGCGATCGCCGCTGACTACTCGCCCGCCTGCGATGCGAACACCGCCAAGTCGTGCGCTTCGGGACAATGTGACGGCGATCGTTGCGCTGTGCTGGCCTGCGCCGGAGACGCCGCGTGTTCGACCGGAACCACCGCCGGTCTGCGTTGTGTGGAAGGCATGTGTAAGGTCTCCAGTTCCCCATAAAAGCGCTTGACGCGTTGCCCCTACGCCGGTACACAGGCGCCCCGATTTTGGACGCCCATGCGCGTTTCTTGGAGCCTTCCAAGCGCACCCGGACGAGACCGAATCGAACGATTGAACGGTCGGCTGAACGAGCCGGCCGACGAACAAACCATCCGGCGACCAAAGCGCGGCTCCGGCCCGCCCCACGTCGTCAAACAAGTGAGGTCCCGACGTGGCCAATCACAAGTCGGCGCTCAAACGCGCCCGCCAAAACGAGACGAAGCGCATCCGCAACCGCGCTGGTCGTGCGTCGATGAAGACGGCGGTCAAGAACTTCGACACCGCGCTGCAAAGCAAGGGTGCCGGCGCCGCGGAAGACATCGCCGCTGTCGCCAGCGCGATCGACCTCGCGGCCAAGAAGGGGCTCATCCCCAAGCAGCGCGCAGCGCGAAAGATCGCCCGGCTGTCCAAGGCCGTATCGCGCTTGGGCTAGGCTCCGATGAGCTTTCTCGAAGGCGACGCCCTTGCACGTGTTCAGGCGGCGCCCCCCGGGCTGCAGCTGGCGGCTTGGTTCGACCATGTCTCGCAGACCCTCAGCGAACCTGCCCGCGCGCTCCTCAGCTATGCGGTTAGCGGGCTCGTGTCCCGCGGCTGGGTGAGTTCGGTCGACAAACTGCTCGAGTCCGCCGTTGAGTCGGTCGGCGAGTCCCACGAAAAAATGAAGGCGGCGTTCGACGAGCTCGAATCGTGCGGCATGGTGCAGACCGAAAACGGTCGCTTCGTCACCCTCGCCGCCGTGCTGTCGATGAAGAAGACCAACATCTCGTACTTCATGGACGGCGACCACCAGGTCCACCTGCTGGGCCCGCTCGCTGCGCTTGCCGTTCCGCAAGGACTGAGCCGCTCCGGCGAGATGATGGCCGACTGCGCACAGAGCGAGCCGAGCAAGCGCCTCAAGCTGGTGTGCGACGAAAGCGGCGTGCACAGCCGCGAACCCGACACGATCGCGATGTTTCTCGCCCATTGGGATGGCACGAGTCACCCGGCCGACGCGATGGCAGCGGGCGGATTGTTCGTTGACGACGACGCGCTCGCTGCATGGCAGGACAAACACGCCGATGTCGATGGGATGCCGTTGTCGTCGTTCATGTTCCCGATGGCGGCGACCGATCTCGGCGCCCGCACCGGCAAAGCGCTCGAAGCCGTATTGGACCGCTTCGGCTCCTACGCGTAACCCGCGCTACTCAACCACGTTCACGCTATTTCGCTGCCCGGCCATGCCGGCGCGCCACCGCTTGATGTCATCGCACCGCTGGCGGTAGGCGCTGACGTATGCCGACTTGCCGCCGATCGCGTCACAACGTCCCTGTCTTGCGTGGTCCAGGGCGCGCATTCGATCGACCTCGGCGCGAATCCGGGGGCTGAGGCCGCTTGTCTGGTCCATCGCGGCGTCGAAGCCGTCCGGTCGGTCGGCGTCGAGAAGGTGATGGCGAACCCATAGATAGGCGATCGCAGCGTCCTTTGGTACGTCGCTTCGGGCACGGTCGAGCGCGTCTCCCCAGCGGAGGATCGGCGGGCCCACGGCGAGCAGGTTGGCGGCGGTTTGCGAGACTCGTCGCAGGTCCATGCCGCGTTGGGCGCTTTGGGGCAAAACGGACGTCTGCTGCCATCGTTTGCGGCTTGTTCGTCGCAGTGAGTCTCGATCGGCGGGTTCCGTCGCGGCGGTTCGAAACAGGACGTCGCCCTCCAACCGCGCTGCCAACTGCTGCGTGAAACGATTGGGATAGCGGCCCCGCCGCCGCCCGTCGGCGATGAACTCACGAGCGCCAGTGAAGTCTCCCGCCTGCGCTGCGCTCACCGCAGCGGCTCGCCAATGGCTGCCGTCACAAGATCCGCAGCCGTCGGTGTGGTCGCTTAAAGTCGCGAGCAGGTCGGCGAGGAGTTCGGCTCGTTGCCCGTAGAGACCGAGCGCGAACAAGCGCCTCGATTCGCGGTGTTGGCGGCCGACATGAAGCGGACACGGGCGAAAGAAGAACGCGGCCCGCTCGAATCGGGCTTCAGCGCGGGCCATGTCGGTCTGGCTGAGCGGTCCGGCGGCGTCTGAATCGACGAAAGCGGCCCAAGCGGCGAAAACGGCATCGGCGGACGATCCCGTGGCCTCGCCGATGTCGGCGGTGGCATAGAGCTTTCGCAGCGCTGGGTCACCGTGCACGTCGCGCAACCAGCGCAGCAATGAGCCGGCGATCGTGTAGCTGCGCGCGCCGCTATGAGCGAAGAAGCCCCGCGGTGAAAAGAGCGATTGGACGGCGGGTGCAAGCCCCAGACGACGCATCGCACGGGCCCATTGGTGCGGGGTCAGGCGCTCACGAATCGGCCACTCGGCCGCGACTGCGAGGCCCTCGATGAGCAGGGCGTCGGGGACGACAACGCTGCGCATCGGCAGGTTCAGGGGGCCGGCGGCGAGGTCGGCGGAAAACGCGTGAGCGAGCTCGTGGGTCAGGACCGACGCCCCGTAGCCGGGCCAGACGATGTGCACCTGTCGCAGCCAGGGTTTGGCGAGCTCCACCCGTTCGGCACCCATCAGGCGTCTCTTGCGACGGCGATCGGGATACACGAAGACCTTGAGCGTCTCACCGGCCGGTGCCCCAAAGAAACGCTGCAGCTGCATATACCGCACGGCCGTGTCTTCTATGAGCAGATGCGCGCGCTTGCGAAACGTCGATCCGCGCGGCATGTGCAGCACCACGGCGGGCCGCGGCGCGGAAGGGTCAGCGACGTTCACCTCTGCGCGAACGCTCAAGGTGTCGGTCACCCGGCGCGTCGAGACAAGCCAGCCTTCGGGCCCGGCGCGCACGATGAACACGGCGACCGCGGTTACCGCCACGACGCCCGCGATTCGCCGTCTCGACGGCATCACCGCGGCGATGGTCAGCGTCGGCCACGCCGCGAGATCCAGCAGACGGAAGGCCAGGTAGGCCCACCCCGGACGCACGGCGTCTTCGTACAGCGGTCCGGCGATCCAGCCCACGAGTGGGTGAAACCCGAACGCCTGGGGGTGGTGATAGAAGAACCAGAGCGGCGGCAGCGCCGTGGCTATGAACAGCCCCGCGACGACCCAGCCGGCGCGTCGAATCGATGCGTGGGCACCGAGCACACCCCAACAGACGCCGACAATTGTGGCCGCCCATGGCCCGAGCGCCGCGAACAACAGGCCAGTAGCTGGATCGCACCAAGGAGCGACCAAACCCCGCGACGCGGCAATGGCGGTCGGCCCGACGGCGATGAGTGGCAGCCACGACGCAAACTTTCCGGCGCGACCTCGCATCACCTCGATGGCAGCCCACGCCGCCGCGATGCCGCAGACCGGCGCGAGGGCGAGGCAACCGTGGTAGTCGAGGACGTCGAAGCCCGGCACCCACCAGAGCACGACCGCAAGCAGGCTCGGTGCCATCAACGCCAGCCCGAATCGCCATCTCATTTGTGCACCGTGGCGGCGTTCGGTCGTCCGCGCCAATGGACTATGATCGATGGACGCAACGGCCTCAACAATGTGGTGTTGACGCGTGGAAAAGCGTCGATCCGAATGCTATGGTCCCGGCGTTCCATCGCGATGTCGCGCATCGCCGTCCGGGGCGCTTACCTTTTGTAGGTCCTTTTCGTGGCACGAACGACGGATCTGGCGACGGGTAGATTCAGCGGAAGGTAGACCGTGTCCCAAACCACTGCACAGCTTGTTCGCGTGGGCGCTGGCGCCGGCGAGCAGGTGATCGAACTTGGCGACGTGACCACCGTCGGCCGACAACCCACCAATACGCTGCAGATCGTCGATCGCCTGGTTTCCAAGGAACACGCCGTGATCTCGCGGCGCCCCAACACGAACATCTTCGTCCTGCGCGACCTCGACAGCCGCAACGGCACCTACTGCAACGACGTCCTGGTGGAGAGCGCGAACGTTCTCAAGAACGGCGATCTCGTGCGCATCGGCAGCACGTGCTGGCGATTCGAAGGCTCTGAGCCCGAAAAGGAAGCGCCCGCAGCTGCTCCCGCCGAGGAAGAGCCGCCCGCCAGCATTCACGCCACGATGCAGCTCGATCTGCTGCGCGACTTTGCGCCGGTCGATCTCGTCGCTGACGAACGAACGCTCCGCAACGACTACGAAAAACTCCGTCTTGCCTACACGCTGTCAGGCGACATGGCGGGCGAAACGAGCCTCGACACCATGCTCGACAAGATCCTTCGCCGGATCTTCGAGTGGCTGCCCGTCGATCGCGGCGTCATCTTGCTCGTCGACGAGAAAGCGGAGGTCGATCCGGCCGATCCCCGCGCCAACCTCGAGGAGATGGCGGTCCGGATTCGCCCCGGCGTCGGCTGGGAAGACCACCAGACGCACGTCCAGGTACCGCGTTCCTTGCTCAAGCAATCGCTGGGCAAGAAAGAAGCGGTCCTCAGCACCGATGCGCGTATGGACGCACGCTTTGGCCAGGCCCACTCGGTCGTCCTGCAGGGCATTCGATCGAGTATGACGGTGCCGCTGATGGCGAGCGACCGCACGATCGGCGTTCTCCACGTCGACTCGCTGATCTCGACCGGCCTGTTCACCGAAAAGGACTTGTCGGTTCTCGGCGCCATCGCCCGTCAAGCGTCGATCGCGATCGACAACATCTTGATGCAGCGCCGCATCGAGACCGAGACCCGAAACCGCGAATCGCTGTCGCGAATGCTGTCGCCCAACCTGGTCGACCAGATCGTCGGTGGTGAGCTCGAAGTCGTGAAGGGCGGCGAGCTTCGCCAGGCGACGGTGCTGTTCGCCGACGTTCGCGGGTTCACCAACCTGACCGAGATCACGCCGCCGTCGGAGATGGTCGCGCTGATGAACGAGTACTTCGAGCGGGTGACGCAGATCATCTTTGCCAACAACGGCACGCTCGATAAATACATCGGTGACGCCGTGATGGCGTTGTTCGGCGCGCCCCTCAAGAGCGGTGAAGACGAGTGGAACGCCGTCAAGGCCGCGATGGAGATGCAGACTTCCGTTGACGAGTTCAACGAGATCCGCAAGTCGCAGGGCAAAGAGCCGATCGGCGTGGGGATCGGAATCGCAACCGGCCAGTTGATCGCCGGCTACATGGGTTCGTCGCAGACGTTGAGTTACACCGTCCTTGGCCGGAGCGTGAACCTCTCTGCGCGTCTTTGCGGCATGGCCGAACCCGGCGCCGTGTTGCTTGGGCCACAGACCTTCGACGTGGTCGAGAGCCGCTGCAAGGGCGAGCCGCTCGACCCGATCAAGCTCAAGGGCATCACGCAGATGGTTTCGCCGATCCGCTTGACCGAGTTGAACCCGTAGCTGTCCGGTTCAGATGTCCTGGTGACGTGCGGGCCGTCAGCCGTCGATCATGCGCAAGCGTCCGCAGAGCGCTTCAATCACAACGTAGCCGGCATCGAACGCCTGTCGCGCGTCCTTTTCAGCTTCGTCGAGGCCGCGGTTGAGCGTGTCCTTTGCGACGCGGATCCCGTCGTAGCGTGCCGTCCACGATAGCCAGCGCTGGACTGTCGCTTCGTTGGGCGCGTGTCCGTTCGCCGCGGCGCGGAGGGTGTCGCGCAGCTCGCGGACTTCGGATGCAGGTGCCTGGTTGCAGGCTGCGAGTACGGGCCAGGTCGGTTTGCCCTCGCGAAAATCGGCGCCCGCCAGTCCGCGTCCCTTGGTGCCCGTTGCGTCGAGCAGGTCGTCGCGGATCTGGAACGCGAGACCGATGCGTCGGCCGGCACGCGTGGCGGCGTCGAGCCGTGATTTGTTCGCCCCCAAGATGATGGCAGCGCCACGCAGAGCAGCTGCAAACAGGGGGCTGGTCTTGGCGCACGCGATGGCGGAGACGGTGTCGAGGTCTGCGCCGGCGGCGTCTCGAAGGGCCACGTCTGCCACCTGCCCGCGGATCGTCTCGGTGAGCGCGCCGGCGACGAGGGTGGCGACATCGGCTCGCGCGTCTGCGGCGATGGCCTCGGACTGCAGCACGGCGACGATCGGCGCGATGAGCAGCAGATCGCCCGCGTTGATGGCTTGGGGGATGCCTTCGACCGTCCAAAGAGTCGGTTGGCCGCGTCGCAGCGTGTCGCGGTCCTGGATATCGTCGTGAACCAGCGTCCCGTTGTGGATCGCTTCGATGGCCGCGCCGACCTCGATGGCAGCGTCGACGTCCCCACCTTCCAACGTGACAAGGGCGGGCGGAAGAAGGCCTCGCAGGCGTTTTCCACCGGTCGCGAGCACCTGGTCGACAAGCTCCGCGCCCAGTTTTTGACCGAGCCCGTCGGCGACGCCGTCCACAGGCGAGACGGTGCACGCGCGCCGGACCGCGTCTTCGAGAGGAGTACGAAATCGGTCGATGCCGAGGTCAGCTTTCACGGACGGCTCCGGTTGATGGCGCGATGTCTTCGGGCAGTCGATGCACGCAGAGCCCGTCGCGCGCGGCCCAATCGGTGAGCAGTTTGTCCCGGAGTGCAGCGCCGGTTCCGAACGCGAGCACACAGTCGCCCCCGCCTGCGCCGGATACGCGGGCAACTCCACCGCGTTCGCGGATCCAGCCGCAGGTGGTCTCCACGGCCTTCGAAGGCAGCATCGTCCCGGCTTGGACCGCTTCGTCGAACGCTCGCTGGCAGCGGTCCAGGCCGCGCAGAATCGAAGCCACGTCGCCGGTCGTCCAGGTGTCGATCAGCCGTTCACTGGCTTCACCGAGCCCGTCGCGAAGCGCGCCTGTGGGCTTTTTGCGGATCGCCGTTCGCGTGTTGGCCGCCTCGCCGGTGAACAGCGCCAGGGCCCACAACTCTCCGGGCCACGACACGGGCATGGCGCTTCGATTCGAGGCGTCGTAAGCGACAGTTCCACCGGCCTGTATCGTGCCGATGTCGTAGCCACTGCCCTTGCCGCCTTGCATCGCGAAGTGGATCGCGTGGGCCAACCCGGCGAGTGCGCGGGCCTCCGGGGCCTCGGCTTCGGTCCGATCGTGCGCCGCCGAGCCAACGTGCCCGGCGCGACAAGCCCGCAAAGTGGCGACGACAGTGGCCGCGCTTGTGCCCAACCCAAATTTCACGCCGTCCACCTGGCCCGCGATCTTCAAGCGGAGCGAGCCGGTCAGAGGCCAACCGGCACCCGCGGCCCCGCGCAATGCGTCATCGACGACAGACGCGATCCCGGCTGGCGCTTTTTCGCCGAGCACCCATGAAAACGTGGTGTCGAAGGCCTCGACGTCGATTCTTGGGTTCGATTCCGGCGTCTTGAGCCGCCAGCCAACCAGCCTGCCGACAGCGACGGAAAGCGCGCGATGGCGCCCATCGAGGACCGCGTACTCGCCGGCGATCATCAGCTTGCCGGGCACGGTGCCCGCCACGGTCTCAGCCATTGGGGACGAGGTGCGCGCCGCCCGAGATGCGGGTCTGCGTCGTGACCGCGATGCCCTCGAGGCGACCCAACTCGGCCGCGACCATGCGCACGTCTCGCGCGCTGCAGAGCACCACGACCGACGGGCCGGCATCGATTGTGAACAGGCACTCGGCGCCCTGGGCGCGCAGGGAGCGGACGGCGTGAATGATCGCGAGCGTGGCCGGCTGCCAGTAAATCAGCGGCGGCTCGGTGGCCATCATGACCGCGTGCATCGCCAAGCAGTTTGCTTCGACGATATCGGCCAGGAGGCGGAAGTCGCGGTCGGCGATGGCGACCTTGCAGTGGTCGTAGTCCTGCCGGCAGCGCTTGAGCCAGCCGTCGTAGTACGGCGAGGTTTCCCGGGTCCACCGCATCCCTTCGGTGGACGAGATCTTCTTTTGGCCGACATCGACGTGGCAAACGAGCGCGCGCAGCGGCCAGTGTTCGGGCGGTTGGACGAGCCCAGCCACCGAATCGAGGCCGTCGTCACGAACGCCGCGGCGCCATTCTACCCAGCCACCGTGGACGGAACGGCTCGCCGAACCCGAACCCAGGCGGGCGATGCGCGACAATGTCTCGTCGTCCGCGTCGAGCCCGTAGGCGGCGGCGGCGGCTTTGGCCAGGGACGCGAACGCAGATGAGCTCGACGCGAGTCCCTGGGCGGTAGGCACGGTGTTGACGCTGCGGATGCCAGCGCGCACTTCGGTATCCGCCAGCTCGCGGATCGCCCGCATGACTCGCGCGACGCGCAGCAACCCCGGGCCCTGCAGCGGCTTGTCATTGAGCGCCATGATGTTGGCTTCGAGGCTCTCTTCGGGCGCGACGACGGTCAGCGAACCGAGCTCGGCCAATGTGACGGAGATGCTTGATGCGGCCGGCAGGTTGAGCTCGTCGTCGCGTTTGCCCCAGTACTTGACCAGCGCGATGTTGATCGGAGCGAAAGCTGCTGCGCGCGTGTAGGTCATGTTGTGCTCCTGGGCATCGACGGTCGCTGTCAACGGGTGATCGCGACCGTGCGGGCGCTGTGTGCGACTTCGGCGACGTGACGCGCCACTGTTTGCGCGATCTGTGCGCTGGGTGCAAGGGCCAGCACGTTTCCACCCAGTCCAGCCCCTGTCTGCTTGGTCGCGATGGCCCCCGCTGCGGCCGCGCGTTCCATGGCTGTCGTCATGCGGTCGTCGAGCACGTCGAGGTGGATGAGGGCGGCCGCGTTAGCGTTCATGGCGGCGGCGAGTTGGTCGATGTCATCCGTTCGCAAGGCGTCCGCAGCAGCTCGCGCGGCGCTGTCTGCGGCCATGGCGAGGCGCGACGATTCGTCGGTTCCCAGTCGCATGCGGGCTTTGTTCGCTCGTCCGATGGCAACAGCGGTTGCTGGGGCGGGCCCGACGTCGATGAGCACCCACCGCGCTCGCGCCAGCCGTCCACCGGCCGCGACTTCCACCGGCCCCATCACGACGCCGTCGCGAAACAAGACCCCGCCCTCTGCGGCCGCTGCCGCCGGATCGATCCCCGACGAGCGCCCGTGCACGACGTCTTCAACCTGGCGGCACGCCTCGACGAGTGCTGTGAGCGTAAGGGCCCGACCGGCCGACGCGGCGAGCGCCCGCACAAGCGCTACCGAAAACGCCGCGCTGGACCCGACCCCACGGGCCACGGGAATTGTCGATGCGACGGTGGCTGTGCCGGGGCCGATGTTCCCAAGCGCCTTGCGCGCCGCTGCGATCATCGCCAACGAGTCGCTTCGAGCTTCATCGGACAGCTGGGTTTCGGTTTCGACCCTGTCTGCTGCGCCCGCTTGCCAGGTGACCTCTGTCCGCAGGCTGGGGAGGCCTACCGCAAGCGCGGTCGCGCCATCCAAGACGAAGTGCTCGCCGCAGACAATGAGCTTGCCGTGCCCAATCCCCGCGAACACTGGCGTTTAGTCCCGAATCAGCGGGGTGTTCGCCAGGTGCGACAGCGTCGGGGCCCCGACCATGAACATCGTCACGCGAAGGGTCTCGATGACGCCCTGGATCTCGTTGACGACCGCTTCGACGCCGTCTTGCGCCGCGACGAGAAAGGGCCAGGCCATCGCGGCAGCGTCGGCACCCAGGGCGATGCACTTGGCGACCTCAAGCCCGTTTCGCAGCCCGCCCGACGCCACGACGATGCGACCGGGAAAAGCCGTGCGTGCGTAGACGATCGACGCACTGGTCGGCGTTCCGAATCCGGCTAACACGGCGCCCGCGATCGCTCGCGGGGTTCGCTGTCCGTGGCGAAGGGCTTCGATGCGCGGCCAGCTCGTGCCGCCAACCCCCGCGGTCTCGATTCCAGCGATACCGGTGAACGACAACGCCTTGAGAGTGGATGCGGACAAGCCGACGCCCACCTCCTTGACCATCACCGGCAGCTCGCAGGCCGAAACGGCCCGGCCGATCGCGTCCAATACGCCCTTCCAATTGCGGTCGCCCTCGGGCTGGACGGCCTCTTGGAGCGGGTTGAGGTGCACAAACATCGCGTCCGCGCCGACGTCCCGGGCGAGCTTCTCGAGGCCCTTTCCGTCGAGATTGTCGCGCAGCTGTATCGCGCCGATGTTTCCCACCAGGAGGGTCGACGGGGCGAGCGCGCGAAGCTGAAACGTCTGCGCCGCGGCCACGCCACCGTCGATCATTGGTCGCTGCGAACCGAGGCAGAAACCGACCCCGCAGCGTTCTGCTGCCTGCGCGAGGATGCGATTGATCGCGCCTGCGTCATTCGTGCCGCCTGTCATCGCCCCGATCAACAGCGGCGCGCGCAGGTTCTTGCCGAGTACGCGGCAACGCAGATCGATCGCGTCCAGGTCCAGCTCAGGGAGCGATTGGGCTTCGAAACGGTAGGCTGCCAGTCCGTTGCCGGCCCCCGGGCGCTGGACGCTGGCGTCGTTGAGCGCGATCGAGAGGTGTTCGGTCTTGCGCGTGGCGAGCTGGGCGTGGTCGTCGCGATGGGTCATGGCAGATCCGGGCTCGTCAGCGCATCCAGGGGCATCCGATTGTACCGCGCCCACAAGGCTCGATAGCCGCGAGAATCCCCGCTGCGATGCCGATCTTCCAGCGCGTTGAGGCGCCACTGCAGGACTCGGAGGGTCGCGTCGCGAGGTGCGAGCTTCTGCGCAAGCTCGAGCTCGCCCCGCGCCGTCTCCACGCGGCCCATCCGGAGCGCCCCGGCTGCCTCGATCGCGTGCTGCCACACCAGGACTTCGCGCGTCTGCCGGTCGATCGGTCCGAGCCGTTCCAGCCGCTCATACAGGGCGCTCCAGATGCGCTGATGTCGCTCGGCTGCCTGGGCGTCGGTGTAGTCCACGGCCCTCTCCGGCTGCCGGAGCAGGCGGTTGGCGAACGCGTCGAAGCCGTAGACGCTCGGCGGAATGCGGATATCGGCGTCGCGCTCCGCGAAAACATCCCAACGATTGACCAGCGGGAGCAGGTTGCCGATGGCGGGGGTCTTCAAGCGCACAGAAACACGGGCAAGGCCGCCCACTTCGGGTCGTCGTTTCGACAGCCAGCGCGCGAATCGTTTGCCCCCATCCGTATCGCCCGTTCGGAACGACAGGTGGCTGGCGGTCAGGTCGGGGCGTCGCCCTTCGGCGATGCGAAACGCCTGTTCGTTGAACGCGAGAAACGGCTGGTTGGAGAGGTACAGGGCGCCCGGCGAGAAAACGCGCCGCATGTGCCCGTCAACGATGTCCGGCGAACGCATCCCGGCGAGGTTGACGTCCGGGTCATACCACTGGCCGAACGCCTGCAGCGCGCACATCAACAGCAGCCATGGCAGCACGAAGAAACTCAGCCGTCGACGTCGGCTCGCTGCCAAGCGACGCAACGGGCCTTCCGCTCCGAAGACCATCGCGCCAAACGAGGCGATGCCGATCCCGAGGGCTGCCGCGGCCAGAGCCGTGTAACCGTAGTCGTCCGGGTTGCCGGTGTTGATCGCCATCAGCGCCTTTGTTGCGAGCGCTCCCAGGGCGGCCACCGCGACCGCCAACCATGCCCGCCGTCGCTGCAAGCCGCCGAGTCCGAGCCCGACGAAGCCAACCGCGGCGACGATCGGACCGGTGCGGGCCGCGAGGGCCCCGAAAAGCACGAGCAAGTTGTCGCCGATCGCGACATTGGACTCGGTGACTGATCGCTGAAAATGCGCGGCCGTGATGCCCTGCCAGAAGCCGAGCGGCGTCGCTGGATCGCCCCATTGCATCTCGGTGTCGGCGAGCGACCGCAGGCTCGGCGCGAGGTACGCGAGGCCGGCGAAAGCGGCGACCGCAACGGCGGTCAGCAGAACACGAGGGCGACCGCGGCCCAGGCTCATCAATGCCGGCCACCCGGCGACGGCGACCGCCGGCAGCGCAAACAGCGTAATGTAGTGATGATTGAGCAGACCGACGGCGACCGCGACGGCGGTCTCGACGACCGGGCCGGGCCGCAGATCTCCGCGTTCGGCCGCGTCACCTGCCCGAAGCGCCGCGTCGATGGCCCAGAGGTTGCTGGCCAGCGCGAGCGTGTAGACCTCGGCGCGCCCACCGAAGAGCCACATCGAGCCCGACGAAGCCACAGCGACGCCGGCCCCAAACGCCCACCAGGATCCAGCGGTCGTCGTGCCAAACGGCCCCATCGCGCGACGGGCCAGGCGCACTGTAAGAGCGACGGCTAGCGCCCCAAAGATCGCGCTGAGCCAGACCACGCGCGCGCTGTAGGCACCGATCGGAAGCCACTCTGCGAGCCCCGCCAGCGACAGCCATGCCGGGTGCCCTGGGGGATGAATGCCGCCCAACTCTCGGGCTGCCGCGATCAACTCGGCAGAGTCCAGCCACGACGGGCCGCCAGCCGAGATCGCGACGAGCACGACGCCGGCCAGTCCCGCAGCAAGAACCGCCGCTGGGTCGCTGGCGAAAGCGGGCATCGGCGCCGGCTGTTGATCGTTCACGCGTCGAACCTGAGCTCGTAGACGGCGCTCTGTCCCGGCGATTCTTCCACGGTCACCATCACGCGCTGCGGCCGAAGTTGAGGCAACTCGGCGCTGAGTTTGTCGATGAACTGCCGACAGATGAAACGCGCCAGCAGCTCACTCGCCGTGTTCTCGATGTCGAGCAGGCACACGTCTCGGATCGGAAAAATGTAGCGGTCGTCGCGATACAGCACCGTCACCTCTTTTTCGTCGGCATCCACCTGCAGGTGCTGGTTGCGGAGCGGAATCAGCGTGCGGTGGTCCAGGCTATCGCACACCGCCTTGAAGATCGGTTTGACGACGAGGAAGTCCGCCACGAGGTTGGCGTCGTCGAGCTCCGAGTCCAGTTCGAGCGTGGCGCGGTAGTTGTGCCCGTGCAGCTCTTCGCGCGTGCCGTCGGCGAAGATGAGGAAGTGCGCCGAGCCGAAGTTGAAGTACTGCTTGTAGAGCCGAATGCCGTGGCGTTCCATGGGCTTTCCGGTGGCCATCTTTCACTCCGAGGGGGCGTGATCTCTTACCCGGTCCGCTGTCAGCGCCCGGGCTTGCTGCCGATCGGAGCGCGAGCCTACAGGGGCCGATCGTCGGGCAAAAGCCCATCGCGGTTCGCCACGTACGCCGCGAGCATCGCGACCACTGCCAAGAACGCGATCGCGGCATAGTAGAGCCAGAGCATCAGCGCCAACACACCGGTCAGCGTGCCGTAGATCGCGTTCATCGCGATCACCTCGGCGACGTATAGCGTGAACGCTCGTTGGCCGAGGAACCAGAGCAGCGCATAGAGCACGGCCGCCACCGCGATCCGTCGCTTGCCGAGCCGCCTCGAGCCCGCCGACCAGCGCACGATGATGAAGAACCCGATCGCGATCGGCAGCGCCTGACCGGCGGCGAACAGCGACGGCAGCCACGCCGACAAGTCCTCCGAAAACGCCGCGACCTTCACCTGCGTTGTGGTCATCCACCACTGCGTCAACGGCGCCGCGAAGACGAGCAGGGCGGCCAACAACCCCATGAAGATGAACACGAGCGACATCGAGCCCGCCGCCCGCCACGCCGAACGTCTCTTACGCCCGAGAGTCACGCGGATCGCTGCGTCGAGGCGGGCAAACACGCCGAGGCCGAGAGTGACCGCCGCCACCGTTCCGTAGACGCCGTTTTCCGCCCGATGTTCCACGAGCTGGTGCGCGAGCGCTGCTGGGTCCCACGTCACGCCCGGCAACAGCTGCTGGACGAAAGCGATGAGCTTCTTCATGATCGGCTCGCTTGCGACTTCGTACCCCGCGATCTGGGCCATGTCGTCGAATTTGCCGAGCAGAAAACCAGCCGCCGAAAACGCACCGAGCAGCGCCGGAACCGCCGCCAGCATGCTGAAGAGCGCCAGGGCCGCCGCACGATCGATGATCTCGGCCCGCAAGCCGATCGTCACAGCCCTGCTGATCACCGGCAGACGCACGGAAAGCCGCGCCTTCGCTCCATCGATCGTCTTGAGCAGCCACCCGAAAGCGCCCTCGCTGTTCTGTTCATCGGTGGGATTTGGTGGCATCTGCTCCTGCGAATCTTCGACCACCGCTGCGGATAAGTCGCGCGCCGGTGTCAAAACGCTACGATAGCCTCAGCCCTTGACGGAAGATCCTGTGGACGAGCTTCTCAACAACCTACAGGTCGCGCCGCTGTCCTTGTCGGCGCTCGTCATCAACCTCGTGATGGCGGCCGCGATCGCAGCGGGCCTTGGCGTCCACTATCGGTACCTCGGCGGAACGCTCGCCGGTCGGGCGCATTTCTCCCGCGTCTTCGTCTTCGTCGCGCTCGCCACCTGCCTCATCATCAGCATCGTCAAGTCGTCGCTGGCCTTGTCGCTCGGGCTGGTTGGCGCCTTGTCGATCGTGCGTTTTCGGACACCGGTCAAAGAACCTGAAGAGCTCGCCTACCTGTTCATGGCCATCGCGATCGGGCTCGGTTTCGGCGCTGACTATCGACTCGAAACGGGCGTCGGCACCGTCGTCATTCTCGCGCTCGTCACCCTCGTCCAAATGGCGCGCCGTCGCGATCACGGCCGCAACCTTTACCTGAGCCTTGGCGTCGATGCCGAAAACGAGGCTTCCGCGGCGATCGAACCCGTCCAGGCCATCTTGGTGCAGCACTGCACAGCCGTCGATCTGCGCCGCATGGACACCGAAGGCAGCCACGTCGAGCTGACATACCAGGTCGACGTCGAAGGCCCCGCGAGCATCACCGCGCTCACGTCCGCGCTTCAAAAGCAGTTTCCGAGCGTGCGGGTGACCCTCATCGACCAACAGCGAATGCCCGCAGTCTAGCGGTTTGAGGGAGTCGTCGTGCGCATCGACGTCGCTGTCCGTCCCACCACCGCTGTAGGTCGCTTTCCGGCATGGCTGCTGGGCTTGCCGGCGATCGCGCTGGTGGTCATCGGTGCTGCGCTTCCCCTGATCGGCGCCGACTCACTCGACGCGTTCATGACGAGTCGCGGTTGGCGCGCGAGCGAAAAGCGTGGTCCGGCCCTGCAGGCTTGGATCGGCGCGATCACCAAGCCGTCCGTCGATCTGCCCGTGCTGCGCTTCGATGTGAAGTTCAAGTCGTGGAAGAAGCTGCTCGACAAACGCGCCTTTGCCTTGGCGGAAGGACGCCTCGACGCGTCCAACAAGGATTTCGTCGGCGGCGAGCTGCGTTTTGGCGGGCGGACGATGGCGGTCAAGCTACGTCTGCAAGGCGACGACGTCCGTGCCCTGGCCGGGTCGAAGTGGCCGATTCGCGTGCGGGTTCGTGGCGGCGATCATGTGCTGGGCGTTGAGCGGTTTACACTCAAATCTCCGATCGGCGACGGGTTGTACGACAAGCAGTTTCTCTACGGCGCGATGCGCGAGGCCGGCGTCATGGCGCCGCGGTATCGGTTCGTCGTTGTCGAAGTAAATGGCAAGGATTTTGGCACGTTCGCGCTTGAAGAATACCTGAGCAAAGAGCTCGTCGCCGACAACCGTCGTCCGCCCGGTCCGCTGTTGCGCATCGTCGCCGCGTTGCCCGCCGATTCCTCCGCCACTTCCGACGACGACGCGATCGGCTACGTCGACCCGCGGCTGCTCAAGGCCAAGGTCCACCGAGCTGGGCGATGGCGCGACGAACCGCTCCGACGTGCCAAATCCAAGCGCGGTCGTCAGCTGCTCGACGGCTTGCTCGATGGTTCGATCGCCGTGGATGACGCGGTGGACACCCACACAACCGGTCGCTTTCTCGCCGTGGTCAAGGCGTTTGGCGTCGAGCCCCTCGTGCGCTGGGACAACATGCGCTGGTACTACAACATCGCGATCGATCGGCTCGAACCCGTCGCCTACTCGTCCGGCCCCGTCGACCTCGATCGCACCGGTTCGCGACCCATGCGCCGCCCGCTTCCCCACCACCTGCTCAGCAGCCCGGCCACCCGTCGCGCCGCCGCTCAAACCGTGCCACGCGACGTGCCGATCACCCGCCTGTTGCGGGACGAATTCCCGATGGCCGTGCCCCGCGAAAGGAAAAAGCGCGAGGTCAAAGCCGCAGAGCCCGGTCCTGGCTCCGAGCCGCCGGTCAACATCTCGATCGAACGCATTCTCAAGCGCGACCCAGTCTGGCCCAAGCGCGCCTGCATCGTGGTTCCGGCGGGAACGTGGACGATCGAGCGCCCGATCAGGCCGCCACCGGGAAGCTGCCTGGTGGTCGAACCTGGCGCGACGATGAAATTTCAAGATCGCGGCGCGCTGATCATCCGCGGCGCCGCCACCCTGATAGGCAGCCGCGACAGACTCATCCGCCTCCGTTTCGGCTGGAGAACGGGACCGACAGCACCGCGAGGTCTCGTGATCAGTCGCGGCGGACTTGTCGCGGCGCACGTCGGATTTACCGGTGGAGAGTCAGCAGTGGGGCGGCCACCTCTGGTTGTGCACGAGTCGCGTGCCGAGCTCAGCAACGTCGTCTTCAAGAACTGGCCGGGCTCTGCAGCGCTCGAAGCTGTTCGTGCCACGATCGAGCTCGACGATTGCGTCTTTGTCTCCGGCAAGGGCGACGGGATCGCGATCGCGTACGGCCGAGACAGCCGCATCCAGGACACCAGGCTCAGCGACATCGCGGGCGACGCAATCGACGTGCGCGGTGCCACCGGGCTGCGCATCACCGGCACGTATGTGGACAAGGTCGGCGACAAGGGCGTGTCGATCGGCGAAGGCTCAACCGTCGGCATCGATGCCATGGTGATCGCCGGTGCCGCGGTCGGGTTGGCGATCAAGGACGGCAGTCGGGTCACCTTGCGCAACATCAAGATGGTCGACATCGCGCACACCGGGCTGGCCGCGTACGCAAAAAAGCCGCGTTTTGGCAGCCCGAAGGTCGCCGCCGAATCCTGCACGATCGTGGCCCGCGACAAGGCGATCCTCAGCCACGGTGACAGCGAAGTGCGAGTCGATGGCAAGCTCCAACCGACCGAAAAGGCGCCGCTCGCCCGCATCATCAAGCTCGGCTGGCTGGGCGGTTGAGGCGGAAACGACATGACCACCGGCGTCCACATCCTCGATCTGCTCGGCAACCAGGACGATCCCCGCTACGAGATCAAGATCGGCGTACCCCGGACGTCGCGCGCCGCCATCGACACCTGGCTGCATGACGAGGGCCTTGGCACCGCCTACCCACCCCGCGTTGTGCGCAGCGTCTACTTCGACACGCCCGACTTCACCTGTCTGGAGTCGGCAGAAGCCGGCATCGCCGACCGCGTCAAGGCCCGCATCCGCTGGTATGGCGAAGGACTGAGTCCTGACGAGCTGCGCTTCGAAGCCAAGTGCAAAAGGGCGCAGGCAGGCTTCAAGCATATCGCCAAGCTGCGCGGCCCGATCGACTTCGAGTCCTTGTCGTGGCGCGCGATCCGGCGGCTGATCCGACCCCAGTTGCCGCCGGTTCTCGGCCTGCTCTTCGACACGACGGAACGGCCGAGCGTGGCCGTGCGGTACTACCGGGAGTATTTCGTGACCCGGGACGGCGCGATTCGCGTCACGATCGACAACGAGTTGACCTTGTGGCCGCAACACCTCTTGCGTCCGCAGTTTCGTCGGTCCGTCATCCTCGACCCCATGCACGTCGTCGAAATCAAGGCGGCCGTCCCCGATCGTCAGAAGGTGGCGCAGATGATCAGCTCCGCGCCTGGCCGGCCGACTCGCCTGAGCAAATACGCGCTCGCCCTGCAGGCCTCTCGAACCTGAACCACCCTGCGATTCCGCCGCGCAGTTTTACGGTTTCACGCCTCATTCGGCTTGCCTCCAAGCCCTGCAAGTGCTATCCGCCCGCGTCCGTCTTGGACGGCGCATTCCGACGATCTGAACCCGCGTCGATCGACCGCAAACGACCCAAACGAGGCCGCCATGAAAATCCACGAGTACCAGGGCAAAGAGCTCTTCCGTCAGTTCGGCGTGAACGTGCCCAAGGGCATCCCCGCGTTTTCGGTCGATGAGGCCGTCGCTGCTGCCGAAGAGCTGGGCGGCCCCATCTGGGTCGTCAAAGCGCAGATCCACGCCGGGGGCCGCGGTCTCGGCGGTGGCGTCAAGGTCTGTAAGTCCATCGATGAGGTGCGCGAAAAGGCCAACCAGATCCTCGGCATGCAGCTGAAAACCCATCAGACCGGCCCCGGCGGCCAGAAGGTCCGACGCCTCTACATCGAAGACGGCGCCAACATCGCCCGCGAGCTCTACCTCTCGATGCTCCTCGACCGTGACACCGGCAGCATCGTGATCATGGCGTCGACCGAAGGCGGCATGAACATCGAAGACGTCGCCCATGACACGCCCGAGCGCATCGTCAAGGAGTGGATCGACCCGCGCGTCGGCCTGCAGGGGTTCCAGTGCCGCAAGGTTGCCTACGCGCTCGGCCTCGAAGGCAAGACCGTCCGCTCAGCCAGCAAGTTCATGCAGGCGCTCTACAGCTGCTACCTGTCCAAAGACTGCTCGATGGTGGAGATCAATCCGCTCGTCGTCACCGCTGAAGGCGACCTCATCGCCCTCGATGCGAAGGTCAACTTCGACGACAACGCCCTGTTCCGGAACAAGGACGTGCTCGCGCTGCGCGACCTCGACGAGGAAGATCCCAAGGAGATCGAGGCCAGCAAGCACGCGCTGAGCTACATCGACCTTGACGGCAATGTCGGCTGCCTGGTCAACGGCGCCGGGCTCGCGATGGCCACGATGGACATCCTCAAGCACTACGGCGCCGAACCCGCCAACTTCCTCGACGTCGGTGGCAGCGCGACCACCGAACGCGTCACCGCCGCGTTCAAGATCATCCTGAGCGACCCGCGCGTCGAGGCGATCTTCGTCAACATCTTCGGCGGCATCATGAAGTGCGACACGATCGCCAACGGCGTCGTCGCAGCGGCCAAGGAAGTCGGCATCGACCGACCGCTCATCGTCCGGCTCGAGGGGACCAACGTCGAGCTCGGCAAAGCGATCCTCGCCGAATCCGACGTGGCCATCATCGCCGCCGACGACATGAAAGACGGCGCGCAGAAAGCGGTTGCCGCCGCCGCCAACTACGCCGCCAACCGCTGATTGACCGCGAACCTCAAAGCAGCAACGACCCACCGAACGCCAGGCCGAAAGCCACTACGGAGACAACCCATGCCGGTTCTCGTCGACAAAAACACCCGCCTCATCGTCCAGGGCATCACCGGCAACGCCGGCGCCTTCCACACCCGTCAGTGCATCAAGTACGGCACCCAAGTCGTCGCCGGTGTTACCCCCGGCAAGGGCGGCCAGGTCTTTGACGAGACGGTGCCGATCTTCAACACCGTCGCCGAAGCCGTCGCCAGCACCGACGCCAACGCCACCATGATCTTCGTGCCGCCGCCCTTCGCTGCGGACGCCATCATGGAAGCCGCCGACGCCGAGATTCCGCTGATCGTCGCGATCACCGAAGGCGTCCCGGTCGCCGACATGATGCGCGCCAAGACGTACCTCGAGGGCAAGAAGAGCCGCCTCATCGGTCCCAACTGCCCCGGCATCATCACCCCCGGGCAGTGCAAGATCGGCATCATGCCCGGCCACATCCATAAGTCGGGCCACGTTGGCGTGGTGTCACGGTCCGGAACGTTGACGTACGAAGCCGTCGGACAGCTGAGCGCCCTCGGCATCGGCCAGTCGACCTGCATCGGCATCGGCGGCGATCCCATCAAGGGCACGGACTTCATCGACGCGCTGGCGCTCTTCGAAGCCGATGAGCAGACCCGTGCGGTCATCATGATCGGCGAGATCGGTGGCTCCGCGGAGGAAGAAGCGGCGGCGTGGATCAAGGCCAACATGAAAAAGCCCGTCGCGGCGTTCATCGCCGGTCTGACGGCACCTCCCGGTCGTCGGATGGGCCACGCCGGCGCCATCATCAGCGGCGGCAAGGGCACCGGCCAGGGCAAGGTGGCCGCGCTCAACGAAAACGGTATCGCCGTGGCACCGACGCCCGGCGACATGGGCAACATCCTCGTCGAGACCGCCCGCAAAGCAGACGTGGCGCTGCACTAGGCGCCACCCATCGCACGAACCAGGCGCATTTCGGCGCCCCAATCGGTCACTTCGGACCACGCCCGGATCAAGACAAATGGGCACGGAGCAAACAATGGCTATCCAGCGCACTCTTTCGATCATCAAGCCCGACGGCGTCAAGAACCACCACATCGGTCACGTTGTGGCCCACTTCGAAGAGAGCGGCCTGCGCATCGCGGCGATGAAGATGGTGCACCTGTCGCGCGGCGCGGCCGAGGGTTTCTACGCCGAGCACAAGGAGCGTCCGTTTTTTGGCGAGCTCGTCGACTTCATGACCAGCGGCCGCGTTGTGTTGATGGTCCTCGAGGGCGAAAACGCGATCGCCAAGAACCGCGAGCTGATGGGCGCCACCGACCCGGCTGAAGCCGCCGAAGGCACTCTCCGAAAGCTGTACGCCGCCTCCAAGGGCCAAAACACCGTGCACGGAAGCGACAGCGAGGCTTCTGCTGCGCGCGAAGTGGCCTACTTTTTCAGCGTCGCGTTCGAGATTCACTGAACCGGTGAACCGACGGCGCATCTGAAACCCGCGCCCCTTTCGGAGGATCGCATGAGCAGAGAGGATCGCATGAGCAGAGAAGTCTGGATCGCAGCAGCCGCTCGGACCCCAATCGGTAGCTTCAACGGCGCCCTTTCCGGCGTCTCCGCGCCCAAGCTGGCGGCGACGGCGATCAAGGCGGCGCTCGAGCGAGCAGGTATCGAGGGCGGCGCTGTCGACGAGGTCTACATCGGCCAGGTTTTGCAGGCCAACCAGGGTCAAGCTCCCGCCCGCCAGGCCTCGCTGGCCGCGGGTCTGCCCCAATCCGTCCCGTGCACCACCATCCACAAGGTGTGCGGATCCGGCATCAAGACGGTCATGCTCGGCGCCACGCAAATCCGCGCTGGAGAGGCCGACATCGTCATTGCCGGTGGCATGGAAAACATGTCCAACGCCCCGTACTACCTCGAGAAGGCGCGCGGCGGCTATCGGCTCGGTCACGGTCAGGTCATCGACGGCATAATCAAGGACGGCCTGTGGGACGTGTACAACGACTTCCACATGGGCAACTGCGCCGAGATTTGTGCCGATGAAAAAGGCATCTCGCGCGAGGACCAGGACGCTTTTGCGACCGAGAGCTACCGACGCGCCAACGAGGCGATCGCGGCCGGCAAGTTCAAGACTGAGATCGCCCCCGTGTCGGTGCCGCAGCGCCGCGGCGATCCGGTCGTTGTGGACACGGACGAAGAGCCCGGTCGCGGCAGACCCGAAAAATTCGGTCGCCTTCGCCCGGCGTTCAAGAAGGGCGGGACGGTGACCGCCGCCAACGCGAGCAGCATCAACGATGGCGCCGCGGCGGTCGTCCTCGTCAGCGCAGAGAAGGGTCGCGAGCTCGGCCTGACACCCTTGGCTGTTATCAAGGCCCAGGCGACCTTCGCGCACGAGCCCGAGTGGTTTACGACCGCGCCGATTGGAGCCGCCAACAAAGCGCTCGACCGCGCGGGACTCGCCGCCGGCGACGTCGACCTCTGGGAAATTAACGAAGCGTTTTCAGTGGTTTCGCTGGTGTGCAACGCCGGACTCGAGCTCGATGCCGCGAAAGTGAACGTATGGGGCGGCGCAGTGGCGCTCGGACACCCCATCGGGGCGAGCGGCACCCGGATCTTGGTCACGCTGTTGCACGCGATGGCCGATCGGGGCGCCAAGACCGGCGGTGTGAGCATCTGCTTGGGCGGCGGAGAGGCCGTCTCGTTGATCGTGGAACGTCCCTGACGGATCGTGAATCCGTTGTTTACGTGGGGCATGGAGAGAGAAATGCGCAATAACCTCTGGATTGCCGGGCTGAGTATCGTCGCCGCGGCCTTCCTCGTGCCTGCCTGTGGCGGCGACGAGACGACCGACAAGAAAGACGACGACGCTGGGAGTTCCTCGGGCGGTGACGGCGGCAGCGGCTCAGACACCGCATCGTCCAGTGGCGGCGACACCGGTTCGTCAAGCGGCGCAAGCAGCTCGAGCTCGTCATCTTCGAGCAGCGGGTCGTCCAGCAGCAGTGGTTCGTCCAGCGGCGGCGGTGCGAAGACCGATTGCTCCGACACGTGGCTCTGTCGTGCCCAGTGCGCCGGTGATGCGGCGTGTGCGTCTGACTGCCTCAAGAACGGGACCGACGACGCCAAGAGCGAGATCGAAGCGCTCGATAAATGCGCCGTCGATATGTGCAAGGACGTCACAGAAGGCAACGCCGCCGAGGTCGCGTGCGCGTTCAACAAGTGCCAGGACAAGCTCGCCAAGTGCGCTCAGTTTGGCGTATCCGGCGAGACGAACTGCGCCGGAACCGTCGAGTGCCTCGGTCGCTGCAAGCTCGGTGACCTGGCCTGCTCGGTCAAGTGCATGCAGGCCGCCTCCAAGGCCGCCGTCACAGGCGCCCACGCGGTCAAGGCATGCATCGACAGCAAGTGCCTGTCGGCGGTCGATGATCCCGTCAAGATGACCGGTTGCATCGCCGACCAGTGCACCAAGTCGATCTCCGAATGCGTCGCCGGCAAGCCGGGCGACTGCCAGGGGCTGAACAAGTGCACGGCGCACTGCAAAGAGTCGATCCAGACGTTCAAGAACTACTGTGCGCCAACCTGCGCTGCGCTGACGAGCACCAAGGGCGCCGAGCAGAACGACGCGTACGCGGGCTGCAAGAAGAAGAACTGCACCGGCGACCAGAACCCGGCAGCATGCTGGCTTAACAAGTGCGAGGCCGAACAAACCGCGTGCTATGGCCAGGGCGGCAGCAAGACCTGCCAGGAGATCGTCAACTGCGTGCTCAAGGACTGCGAGAGCGTTGGCAGCGACCAGAAAGCGTGCGCCGAAAAGTGCATCAAGCAGGGCAAGCCGTGGGCGCAGGATGCCTACGTGGCGCTCGAGGGCTGCTTCATCAAGAACCTCGACAGCAAAGAGGCGAAGACGGCCAACTGCTCGTACCCATACGATCAAGACACGTGCATGAACGTCATCGTCAACACGTTCTGCGGCAACCAGGCCAAGAACTGCTACACGTCGCAGTAGGCGTCTGAAGACCCACTCTACGCATCGCCCTCCGGGCGTGTGCCAGGCAAGCTGATGACCCAGGCACCCGAACCCAAGCCGCGCCGCCATGCGACCCCGCTCGTGCCTGTTGGCGAGGCGCTCGATCGGTTGCTTGCTCTGCTGACAGCCTTGCCCTCGGAGTCTGTCGCGCTCGACGACGCGTTCGGTCGCATTGCGGCCGGCGATTTCCACGCCGACGCCGACCAGCCGGCCTTCGATCGCGCGATGATGGATGGGTTCGCCGTACGTTCCGCCGATTGCGCTGAACCCGGGGCCGTGCTCGAAGCGGTTGGCGCCGCTCCCGCGGGCGAACCGTGGTCGGGCGTCGTTCCAACTGGCGGGTGTGTCCGCGTGATGACCGGCGGTGTCGTCCCCCCCGGCGCGGATGCGGTGATTCCGGTTGAAGATGCCGAGCCTGTTACGGGTTCAGCGGTCGAGCTTGCCGGTTCGACCTGGCGCATGGCCGACGCAGTTGTGGCCGAACATCATATCGCGCGGCGCGGTAGCGAAGTCTCCGTCGGCGAAGTCGTGGTTCGGACCGGTACGCGGATTGGCGCCGCGGCGATCGGTGTCCTCGCCGGTTTTGGGCACGCCAACGTCGCGGTCCGACGGCGGCCGCACGTCGCCGTTTTGCCGACCGGAACCGAGGTTGTCCCGGTAGCCGAAACGCCCGGACCCGGACAGGTGCGCAACAGCAATAGCCACGTCATCGCCGCCATGGTGTCGCGTTTTGGTGGTGTCGCGACCCAGCTGCTACCCGTCGGCGACAACCGCGCAAATCTCGCCGCAGCCATGCGCGAAGCCCTCGCTTCCCATGACGTGCTGATCACCAGCGGCGGCGTATCGATGGGAGACTACGACCTCGTCGTCGGCGCGCTCGCCGATATCGGCGCCGAGGTCCACTTCCATCGCGTGCGTCTCAAGCCTGGCAAGCCGATTCTGTGCGCAACCTGTGATGGCAAACTGGTGCTCGGACTACCCGGCAACCCAGTGAGCTCCTACGTCTGCGCGATGTTGTTCTTGCGACCTGCGTTGGCGGCGTTGAGCGGCGCGGCCACGACGCGTTGGTCGGCCGTCACGATGCCTCTTGCTGCTGCCATGCCCGGTGCGGGCGGCCGAGAGCGCGTGATTCCGGCGCGAACCGCCCTTGTCGACAACGTCTTGGGTGTTCAGGCGGTGCGCACGTCGGGATCGGCCGACATCGCGCACTTTGCGGCGCACGACGTGCTGATTCAAAGGCCAGCCGGCGACCCGTCTCGCGATCGTGGCGAGCCCGTGACCGTGCTGTTCTGGCCTGAAGCGATCTGATTGTTTGGCGGGTGCGACCTGCCTGGATGTGCCGGGCGAGAATCGCGATCCGCTTTCCCGCTCCCGCTCCCGCTCCCGCT
>CAZLMW010000035.1:24386-69636 GCA_964560875.1 uncultured Enterobacteriaceae bacterium | reverse complement strand
GGCCCGGACCCGGGTTATCGCTCAGTCAGCGACTTCCAATCGGGCCTGGAGGCGGCTGCCAAGGTGTCGCGCTTCACGGCTTTCGATGTCCGTCGAGCGCGGGCGGCATGATGAGGGTGCGCGCTCGCTTGGCGATTCTGCGGATCCGCCTGCCGCGTCCGACGCGGTGTCGGTGCCGAATCGCGCTTCGTGCGTGCCGTCCTGCGCCACCGTGCCGGTTGGCCCGCGTCGACATGATCCCCGACCGGGCGGCGTCGGGCAGCGTGCAGCTCGCGTTCGGGCACATAAACCGCACATGCATGTGGTCGGCGTGGCCACGCAAATGACGAATAATCCCAGCCTTCGATGCCGACCGGGGCCGCGGGTACTGGAAGACGCGCCGCAGCGACTCCTTGCTTTCGCCGTGACGCAGCGCCGCTTCGTACAGCGGCCGTTGCAGTCCGTAGTCGATGAACGCGTATTGGAGCCGGCGCGTGACCAGAAACCCCTTGAGCAGGCGCCACGTGCGATCAGCGTCGATCGTCTCCGGCTGAGCCAGCTGCAGCCAGCCGCGCTGTTTGCCGCCGAGCATGTAGTAGCCAATGTCGGCGTCGAGGCCCCCGCGATGGCTGCGATGGGGCGGGATGCAGCCACCGCCTTTCTTGCTCAAGTCCCCGACAACGAGGCGCGACGCGAGAGGATCCGTCGCATGAACCGCCTCGGCCGACGCGGCGATCAAATCCACCGCGAACGGTTTGCCCCAGCCGCGCTGGGGTCGTTGCATCGCGAATACGCCCGGTCGCGCGCCGAGCAGCTTGCCGCCGTGCAGCCGTTGACCGTCCCACGGCGATCGATAGACGAGATAGCGGCGCCGATACCGCAAGCGGCGCGCCTTGCCCAGGTTGTTGAGGCGCCGAACGGTTCCTTCCGAAACGCGATACCGACGTGCGAACCGGGCGATAGACTCCCGCCGACGGGCCCGCCCGTAACGCCTGCCGCAGATCCGGTCGTACATCGCCTTGCGTCGCCGCTCCGCGAGGAATTTCCGACAAACCTTGGACCGCTTGTGTCGCCTGCTGCGGCATTTGCGCTTCATCTTCGCCAGGTAACGCCGCTTCTTGAGCGCTTCAACACGCGCCTTCTCCGCCTTGCTGAACGCCTTGTAGGCCGCGAACAGTTTCCGACAACGCCGCGAACGTTTGGCCGATCGGGACTTGCAGCGCCGCAGCTTCGACTTGAACGCTTTGCGCCGCGACTTCGCCAGCTTGGCGGCACGCTTTTCGGCCCGACGAGCTTGCGCCGCTTTCTGCTTGGCCGTCAGCTTGCGGCGACGCTTGGATTTGCCCCGCCTGCCGCGTTTGGACTTGGTTGCCGTCTTTGTTCCCCGCCCCCTCTTGCCGCGGGCGATCTTGCGACGCGTCGTAGTCCTGGCTGAGCTCTTCTTCTTCGCCGACTTTCGCTTCTTCGCCGCGTTCTTCTTCTTCGCTGAGCTCTTCTTCGCCGACTTTCGTTTTTTCGCTGAGCTCTTCTTCTTCGCCGACTTTCGCTTCTTCGCCGAGCGCTTCTTTTTCGCCGCGTTCTTCCTTTTCGTCTTCCTGCCTGTCTTCTTCGTGGGCTTGTTGCGCGCCGGCTTGCTTCGCCGCTGCTTCGCGGATTTGCGCATCGACCGCTTTGGTTTGCGCGCCTTCTTGCGGCTCGACTTGCTGGCATGTTCCGCTGCCAACCCCGTGCTCACGGAAGCGAACGTCACGACACAGCTCGATGCAATCGCGACCGCGCACAGCCGCGTGACGGCCAACCGCGCTTGCGGGGTCGGCCGCGTTGGCCTCATCGCCGTACGTACGGCTTTTATCGGGCATGCATGCATTTCTAAATAGTCTGTAAAACCAATCGGTTAGATATAAACTGTGTCAGAATGGGACATTTTCGCTTGACTCAACATGAGACACTTCGTTATCACACTTCTGCCGCTTCGGGAGGCTCGCTTCGGCGGACCGACGCGGTGGCATCCGAGGAGAAAAGCCAGGCGTTTCCTCTCAACCCCGACAGAAAAACCGAAAGCCCCGACATCAAGGAGCACTACCATGGTCAAGAAGCTTGCAACGATCGGCAACAGCTACGGCGTAATCATCGATCGACCCCTGCTGCGCGAAGCCGGCATCGTCCCACACACGAAGGTCGAACTGACCGTCGAAAACGGCGCTGTCGTCGTCCGCCCTGTGCAGACGACTGCCAGCGCTGGTGGTCAGCGGCGCCCAAGCCAGCAGATCCATTCGCGCTAGACAAGTGCTGACGGGCCGGGGGCGTGCTTGAGCGTGCCCCCGGTGCCGTGTCAGCATGGCCGCACGCGACGCTTCTTTCGCGCATTGGCGGCCCATGCTCCGGATCTGTTTCGTCTGCCTCGGCAACATCTGCCGCTCCCCGACAGCCGAGGGGGTGATGCTACAGCTCGTGGCGGACGCAAACCTCGGCGACCAAATCCGCGTTGATAGCGCCGGAACGTCAGCCTACCACGCAGGCGAGCGAGCCGATCCGCGATCCCGGGCCGCTGCCAGACGCCACGGCATCGATCTCACGAGCCGCTCCCGGCAGTTCGTCGTCTCGGACTTCGATCGATTCGACCACGTGGTCGCCATGGACGCAGCGAACATGGGTGCCCTGCGACGGCTCGCCCGCAACGATGCCGATCGTGAGCGCCTGTCGTTTCTCAGATCGTGGGACGCGACGACGCCCGGCAGCACGTTGGACGTCCCCGACCCGTACTACGGTGCAGGCGACGGGTTCGAACACGTGTTCCAGATCTGCCGCCGTGGCTGCGAAGGCTTGCTCGACGCGCTGGTCGCCACGCGCAAAGCCTGATCGGCCAACGGTCTCACGGCACCCACACCCCACGTGATCGGGCGCGCAGGTGGGATTGCCTGTCCCCGCGCGCGCGCAGCCTTTACATTGTGAGCCGCTACCCCGTCGAGGAGCTGCAATGGCCGTAACGTCGCGCAGAATTCTTATCGTTCTATCGTGTCTGGCCCTGGTTGCTTGCGGCAACGACGGCGTCGGCAACACCGGCAGCAACTTCGTCCAGCCCACTGGCAACGGCGGGGGCTCTGGGTTGGGCGGTGGCTTCAACAACGGCAACTCTTCAGACGCCGGGTCGAGCGGCGGGTCCAGCGGTGGATCGTCGGGGGCGAGCGGCGGTGGCGCTGATGCCGGCACCACGTCGAGCGGCGGCAGCGGCGGATCGCCCGATGCCGGTTCGACAAACGGCCCCGTGAAGGTGATCGCGAAGCTCAAGTCGGCAAAAATCGTCGCCGGCGACATGGCCCAGGTCACATGTGAGGCCGTCGACGGCAAGGGGGCCCCGTTCTCCGTGTCCAAGGGTGCTTGGTCCCTGGTCGTCGGTGATCCGCTCAAGGTCGTCTCCGCGGCCGCGGGCGCTGGCCTGGCCGCCGTAACTACGAAAGCAGGCTCGTGGCCGATCAAATGCGAGCTCAAGTCGCATTCTCTCGTCTCCGACCCCGTCACGGCGGTGTTCATTGCCGGCGCTGCCGCGCGCGTGACCGCGGTGCCCGACAAGCCGACCATCATCGCGGGCGAAGCCGGCACCGCCGTTGCGTGCAAGCTGACCGACAGCTTCGGCAACGCGACCAAGACGCTCCAACCCGCGATCGGCGATCCGCCTGCCAAACCCGCGGTCACGAGTCTCAAGCTCCCCAGCGGCTTGCAGCTGCTGACAGACCTCGTAAAGGGAACGAAGGCAGGCACCTACAAGGTCGATTGCGAAGTCACCGGCGCCAAGCTCGAGCAAGTGCCCGGCGAGATCGTCATCAAGGCCGGACCGCCCGACTTCAGCAAGGCGGTGGCCAAGCCGGCATCCGCCAGGGTCGACGACAAGATCGACATCGCATGCACGGCGTACGACCAGTACGGAAACGTCGTGGAGAAACAGCCCTCGCCGTGGAAGGTCGATGCCGGCAGCGGCTGCAAAGCGTCAAACAAGACCGGGGGCGCGACACTCACCTGCACGAAAGCGGGCAAACACAAGGTCAAGTGCAACGCATCTGTGCTCAAGGACGCGGTCGAAGCCGACCTGGAGATCAAGGCCGGCCCCGTCGTGTCGCTCAAGCTGATCCTGGACCCGAATCTGCCCAATTACAGCCACGCGCAGAAGATCCAGCTCAAGGGCGAAGGCGCCGACAAATACGGCAACGTCAACAAGGACGTACCGCTCAAACCCATCGCCACGTCGCCCGGCGGCGGCACGATCGACGCGGTCAATGCGCAGGTCTCGTTCTTCAAGGACGGGCTCTACACCATCACGGCCAGCGCCCAGGAAAATCCGACCGCGAAGGCCACCCGCAAGGTGCGCGTCGACACGAACGGTCCGCTGATCAACGTCAAATCGCCCAAGCGAGCCGCGACCCTTTTGTGGACCGGCAGCAAGCTGGTCGTGACGTTCAGCGTCGTCGATGAGCTCAGTCCGCTCGGTGAGGTGAAGGTCAACGGCGTCAAGTCCAAGGGCGGCATCAGCGCCAAGCACACGGTGATCGCCAAGGCCGGCATGAACATCGTGAAGATCGAGGCCAAGGATCAGTTCGGCAACCGTAACCAGGTGGTGCATTCCTTCTACATCGCCCGCAAGTTCATGAAGACCGAGTCGAAATACGGCTCGAGCACACTTGTCAGCCACGGCCTGGACGCATTCCTGGGCCAAAAGGCGCTCGACAGCGGCTATCGCAATCACAGCAAGCCCAAGGACCTGGCCACGGTGCTCGAGATCGTGCTGAAGAACTTCGATCTCAGCCCCATCACCAAGCAGAAGTTCAAGATCGACGTCACCGGCTACAAGGGCGAGATGAGTTTCAAGAAGCTCACGTTCGGCAACTACAAGATCAACAAGGGTTATCCGCAGCTCAAACTCACCGCGACGAGCAGCGGGCTCGCGATGGCGGGCAAGATCCACAACGTCGTCGCGGACGTCTATTTGAAGGGCACAGCCTGGTACAGCCCGAACATGAACGTGCGCGTCACCGCCAGCTGGATGTCGGTGTCGGGGCTTATCAAGGTGACCGTCTACAGCAACGGCACGACGAAGGTGACCACGAGCAACGTCGCGGTGAAGCTGCACGACCTCAAGGTCAAGATCACCAACGGCTGGGGCTTCCTTGTCAACTGGTTGATTTCGCTCTTCAACGGCACGATCACCAAGGCGCTGCAATCGCAGCTGCAAAAGCAGATCGCCACGGCGATCGACGGTCCTTTGGGCAAGGCGCTGCAGGCGTTTGCCCTCAACCAGAAATTCAACCTGCCCGGCTTCTTTGGCGCCCCGTCGGTGGCGCTGACGCTGACGTCCAAGCTGCAACAATTGCAGAGCTATGGGCCCTATAGCGGCAAGGTCGGCGGGCTGAAACTTGGCATGCGGACGGCGCTGACGAGCTCGCGCAAGGTGCCGTACAAGGTGCTCGGCTCGGTCGCACGCCGGTCCTGTCTGAAGACGTATCAGAGCTACGGTGCGCTGCCGCGCAAGAGCCCGTTCGAGATCAAGATGCACATGGACCTCGCCAACCAAATGCTCGCCGCGCTGTGGCAGGCCGGTGGTCTCAAGGTGAAGGTGCCTACCAGCGCGCTTGGCAGCTTCGACCTGAGCAAGTTCAAGGTGAAAAACCTCGACGTGAAGGCCGACTTCATGCTGCCGCCGCTCATCAACGACTGCGTACCAGGCGGTTCCCCGGAGCTGCAGATCGGTGACATTCGCCTCGATGTCAGCGTCGTGATGGATGGCGCGCCGGTCGTATTGCGGGCCTACATCAGCGGCGCGGCGAAGGTGAAGCTGGTCGCTGTGAACGGGAAAAACGGCAAGGAGATCGGGTTGAACCTATCGCCGCTGCACCTCATCGAGACGGACATCGACTCGGTCTTGATGGGCAAAGACCCGGCGCCGGTTTCGACGCACGCGTTCTTCCAGCAGCTGATGCCGGTCGTCGCCGGCCAACTCGTCGGGATGCTGAAGGGCACCCTCGCGAGCTTCCCGCTGCCTGAATTGGACCTGTCGTTGCTGGGTTCTGTGATCCCCAAGGGCACCAAGATCGCGCTCGACGTACAGAGCGTTTACAGCAAACCCGGCAACATCCACGCAGATGGCAAGGTCAAATAGCGCCCCCGCGGAGGCCGAGAACGCCGCAACGAACACGTCTGGGGATGGACAGCCAGACTTTGTCGGCCGGTTGCTTGGGATCGTGCGCTCGATCGCCAGTACGGTGCTCATCACTGGTGTCGCGTTCGCCGCCATCTTGTTGATGGGCCGCGGCCCGATGACCGACGGCGACGCGTTGCAGTTCACAGCGCGGTCACTTGACGGCGCGGTGGTGACGTCCGAGCAGCTCAAGGGCAAGCCGGTGGTCCTCTATTTCTGGGCGACGTGGTGCTCGGCTTGCAAGCTCACAACCGGCTCTGTTGAAGGCTTCGCTGAGCGACATCCCGACGTGCCAGTGCTCGCGGTCACCGCCGAGAACGCGTCGGTCGTGACCAAGTGGCTCGATGGACGCCCGTCGAGGCTGCGCATGGTGGCTGGAGCTGGGCAGCTGATGCAGAAGCTGGGGATTCGCGCTTACCCGACCACCGTCATGATCGACGCGCAGGGGCACGTGATGTGGAACCGACAGGGCGTGCTGATCCCGCGTGAGCTCGACGCGCGTTTGTAGTGGTCCGTTCCAGGAGTCCTGGGCTGGCCGTCAGGTCAACGCTTGAGGACCAGCACACGGCGCGTGATCTCGACAACCTTGTCGGCGATGCGCGCATCTGTTGGCTTATTCCGCTCGGCTTCAAACAGGTCGGCGCCGGACGCCACAATCGCCTCGGGCCGCCGGTTCTTGACGCCAACCACCCGCATCTCGACTTCGCCAACTGCCGGGCCGACGGACCGTTTCGAGAGGATCTTGGTCGCGGCAAAGATCGTGTCGCCCGCCAATACAGGCGCGGGATGGGCGCCGTCGGACCAACCGGACTCCCAAAGCACGTGGCCGCCGAGGTCGAGCGTTGTCTGGGTCAGTGTCCAAGCGAGCACCAGGCCGCCGTAAACCACGCGTTCACCGGTGAAGCTGTTGGCCGCGCTGTAGACCGAATCCCAGTGCAAAGGGTGGCTATTGCGGCACACCGCCGACAGCTGCATGTGCTCGGATTCAGCGACCGTCCGTCCGTTGGCGTGGCAGAAGACCTGGCCGACTTGGAGGTCACCAAATGCGCCGAACAGCGGCGGGATGAACAGCTCGTCGGAAGGCCGCATCGCGGACAGCCTGTCGATCAGTCCTTCGGGCAACCGGCCGAGCGCTTCTTCCCCGGCGTTGTCGGCCACGGCGGGGCGATCAACGAGGTTGCCGGCGCGCACGAGCGCCTTTCGTTCGAAATCGAGCACACGATCGCCTGACTCATCGGTCAGGACTGTCTGAACGGATACGACGCCTTTGTCGCCCTTGCTGCTCGGTCGTGCCTCGAGGATGCGGGTCGCGCCGCGAACCGTGCCACCGACGGGCAGCGGCTTGGGAAACTCGACGCGCACATACGCGAGGTGGGCGATCGCCTGCTGCGAGACGTCGTGAACCGAAGTCGACAGGCCGATGTTAAGCAACAAGTGCGGCGCGATAGGGCGTCGCTGCAGGCCAAACACGGGCGCCCAGCGGTCGGAGCTCCACGCGGGGGTGGCGTCGATGAAGCTGGCCATGTACGGGCCGGCGATCACCTCGTCCAGCGTCAACTCGAACGGGTGGCGGTGAATGGCGCCAGGGACGAAGTCGTCGAGCCGGCGGCCATAGTCGAAGCGCTGTGCGGTCATGGGGACTCTTTGTCAGCGGTCACGGTCGCGGCGGAGGCCGTGCAGTCACATTCGGCGCCGTTGGGCTGCCAGTTCATGAGCAGGTAAGACGCGAAGGCGAAGGCGATCAATGCACCAGCAGCGGTGGCCAGCGAGATCCATTGCCATGTGCGCAGGGAGCGCTGCATGCCGTGTTCCCTTTCGACCTGCGCGAGAAGCGCCTGACGTTCGCCTTCGCCGCCGAGCCGATGCGTATAGTTGCCGCGCGGACCGGTGTACGTGTCCGTGGCCGGGGCCCATTTCTTGTCGCCGTCGGGCCCCTCGCCGCGATCCATCGGCGTACCGCCTGACCGCTGTGCTTTGTGGAATCCGGATTTGCGAGCGGCATTGCGCAGCTTCTTGGGCGCGCGTTTTCGGAGCTTATTGGGGCGACGCGGTGCTGGAGTTGCGTCTTCAGGCTCGTCGACCTGCACAACCGGCATCGGAATGGACCGCTGGCCGGTGTTGACGCGCCCGGCGCCCGCTACGGAGACGTCTTCGTCGCCGGCTTCGCCGGGTCGGACGACGTCGGACAGCTCGGTGGGCTCGGCTTCGTTCGCACCCGATAGGTGTTGGCTGTCGCCACCCGGGCGCTCTTCGGGGAGCTCTGGCACGCGGTCATCGGCCGCATCAGCTGCAGGACCGGCGGGTTGTGGAGGTGCGCTCTCGTTCGCTCGCGGTTCGTGACGTTCGTAGAGTTGTCGCCACTCGGGGGTTTCGTCAGCGGCGATCCAGCCGTTCATTCCTTTGCGCCAAAGCAGCGTCTCGGGACTGATCAGTCCGCCGCGAATCGCGACTTCGAGGTCGCGCGCCTGCCACTTCTTGTAGCTGCCGTCCTCGTTGGCGACGAACCAACGTATGGATTTCTCCGATCGGGTCTGCGAGACGGATCCAGCAAGCCGCTTCTCTTCGCGCTGTCGGATCGCGTCCGTCGGTTCGCGCGTTGGAGCCGATGGTACCCCGCCGGAAGGCGATGCACGGCCGCCGGACAGCAGCTTGTCTCTACGCGGACCCGTCTTGCCGGGACCTGCGGGCTTGCCGCCGGATGCCGCAACCGCTCCGGAAGCGCGACCTGCCCGCGGCGCGGGAGCGAACGATGGCCGGCTGGTAACCGCCTTCTTGGGCGCTGCGGCCGCGTCTTCGCCGTCTTCGGAGGCTTCGGGCACCACCACGACGATCCGCGAACCGCACCGGCGGCAGCTGAACTGCAGCCTGCGTCCGGCTTTGAGCTTGGACTCGGGCAGCGTGTACCCGGCCGTGCAGTTCTGGCACTTGACCCGCATGGTCTCCGCGGTGGTGGAACATCAATGGCGGTCGCCGCCGGTAGCGTCGGTTGTCGCAACGGGGGCCGTCAAGACGTGGCGCAGCGTTGCGTTTACTTAGCGGAGCGTGCGCCACCCATCGGCCACTTCGATCGCCGCGATTTCGCTGGCATCAAGCGCCGCGTAGACCTCGTCCGGCGTTTGATTTACCGGCAAGACGACGAGCTTGACCTGCGCGCGTGCCAGTGCCGCCGCCGCTGCTCCAGAGCTGATGCCGCGATCGATCACGGCGACGCAGGCGCGATTGGCCCGGCGCGCCTTTGCGGTCGCAATTTGGATCGCGTCGGTAGCGTGGGCTTGGCCTGACGACATGCCCAGCGTTCCGAAGCCGTCGCAAATGACGGTGGCGACGCCTGCGCAGTTGCGCGCGACGCGAAACGCCAGGTTGGCGGCGTCGCCCAGCGTTGTGGGCGGGGGCGTTTCCGTCGCGACCTGGCCGGCGCCGAGGTTCACCGACCCGCCGACGACCGGCTCGATGTAGACGCCAAACCTGGTGGCCTTGAGCCTCGCGCGCACCCGGCCACGCCTGACCCTGGGCAGCTCGATCAAGGTTCGGTCGGTCTCTTCGGACAGGATCATCGCGGCTTCTTCGTCGAACGCGTCGGCCGCCACGATGTGCAGGCCCTTCGCGTGCTCGAAGTCCATCAGCGCCCGGGCGAGGGTTTCGTCCACGCGCCCGTTGAACGCGAGCACACCGCCGCGCGCCGCGATCGGATCGGCTCCGATGGCACGAAGCAGCGCGCGCATGCTCGACTTGGGGCTGCTCGCGACGGCGCAGACATGGCCGTTGATCGCAACAACAGAGGTCGGGTGCGCGGGCATGTCGTCGAGCGTGCACAGCGCAACATCGAGATCGATTTGGCGCGTGATGGTCGGCGGTTCCCCGTGCAAGACGTCGTATTGAGCGGGCGCCGTAAGCGCTTCGGACAGATCTTCGTAGGCGCGCCACGAGCGCGGCAATGAGGGAGGATTCACAGGGCCGAGCGCGAACTTCAGGCCACCATCGGGCACCTGCAGGTCGATATCGGCGGCCGGGGTGCCGAACTCAGGCCCATCGCTTGTTTCTTCGACGTCGGGCGCACCGGGTGCAAACAGCTCGCCAATAACGGAGTGGAACGTCGCCAGGTGGCGCGCCGCCTTGGCAGCAAGGGTCACGCGCAGTGTGAGTGCGTCGCCTCCGTCACCGACCGCGTCAGGAATCTTGTCGTAGTCCGCCGGGTCGACCAACACCACCACACGGTCAGCACGGCTGATCCCGGCGGAGATAGCAGCAGCGACACCGGTGTAGCCGCCGGATGCGTAGCCAACGAGCGGCTCGTCGCCAAAGTCTTCGGGCGCTTGCGGAACATGGGCCACGACCACGTCGACCAGCGGGATGCGTGCGTTCTCGAGCTGCTTGATCTCAATCGCCGAACTCGAGTCAGCGGCGATCCCGGCGTGCAGCGAATAGTGAAGAGGAGCTGCCCGGCCGCCGACAAGCTTGGCTTGCTTGGTCGCGAACTCGACCGGTGTCACCGGCAGCCCAGCCATCGCGAGCGCGCGTCCGGCGACGTCGGAAGCAACGAGTTCGAGGTTGAGCGAGAGCAGCCGATACGCGAGGTCCTGGAGACCTTGGTCGGATGCTGGAAGGAGGATGGCGCGTCTTTTCATCGCGCGAACTCTAGCAGAGTTCAGTCGCGAGACTAGCGGCTACATCCCGAACGGCGCGCCCGGCTCGGAGGCGAAGTCCTGCATCTGGAGCTTCTCGAGGCCGTTCACTTCGACCTGGCGAATGCGTTCGCGGGTCAGGTTCATGATTGAGCCGACCTCTTCGAGCGTGATTCCGCCGCGTTCGGCGATGTCCAGCGCACAGCTGTCCATCATTTCCCAAACCTCGAGGTCCGGGAAGTTGATCTTAATCGAGCCGGTGTTCGGGTTGACGTCCAGATAGAGGTGGTGCTTGCACGATACATACGGGCAGGGCCGCACACCGTCGACGCATTCCACGCGGGTCCGAGGGCGCCGGTAATCCATGTACTCGGTGAGAGCTTTACCCTGCTCGATCTCTTCGCGGCTGAGTCGCCGCTGGGGAATCGTACGCGAGCGCATCCGTGGTCGTCCTTCGGCCCGTTGCCGCCGACCACTACGTATTTCCCTGACCTGACCTGTTGCGCTCCGAGCCACCGTGTCCCCCTGTAGATTCTGCTGCCCATCCAGACAAATTCCCCCGTCAGCGACGGGAGTTTTCTGCCCAAAAACCCGTCGCCGTTGGCCCTTATTCTGTTTGGCCGTGGGTGATGGATGGACTATGTCGCCGGACATGGAGCTTGACAACTATCTAGGTCGAAATCCCTTCACGAACGGTCAAGTTTTTGACCCCGTAAGCTGTGGAGAGGCTGTGGATATCTGTCTCTAAACGCGCGTAAGTTATGGAAGAAACCAGAAGTCCACAGGCTTCGCTGCCAATGGGTTGCGGCGCCGGGTTGGGCCAATTCGCGTGATCAAAACCGCATGGATGGCTTCCGGGGTTGATATCTAAACCGTGGAAATCACGCTGTTTTTCGAATACGCTCAAATGCTCACAATTCAAGTGTCAATTGATGTGTGCCAACTGGTTGCGATTGTTGAACTTTCAACCGCTGGACTATTATCCACTGAACGGATGTACAGCGAATCCTGAACGACCGTACAGTATGTCTGTGAACGCTGGCAGACTGCGCCGTGAATCGTGTCCGTCATCGTGGGGGACGTAAATGCAGTCTGCCGCACGGGCCGCGAGTTTTCGGGTGAGGCGGGAAAAATGACACTTTTTTCGGTCGAGGGGGCTGTTTTCAGCCCCCTTGCAAACAACGAGCACCTGCGCCGCGGCGAAGCTGTGGCGCAGTCTGCTAGAGCGGCGATCAGGAATCGGCGCTGAGGGACGGAGACCGCCACGAAAATGACACTTTTCGGGGCGTGGGGACGCTCATAGTCCGCCAACCAAATAGCAATGCACCGAGAAGCATCGCTGTTCGGTGCTCCAGCTAGAAGGGCTCGTCGGAGGTGGCGTCGCTGCGGTCGGGCAGCACGCGCACCGTCCGCTCGCCGCGCCGCAGGCTGATCACGCCTTCGATGGGCGGTGAACCCGTCGTACGCACGTGCGCGACCGTTGGGCGACCTTCCCGGTCGAATCCCAGGTGCAGCAGCTCGACGCGCACTTTGGGGCCACGCACGATACCGACCCGCCGGCGACTCTTGATATCGCCGACACCGCCTCCGTCGCGTTGCATCTGACCGGCGCGAATCGTCAACACGCGCTGACCGATCGGTCGAAGGTCAAGCACCGCAAAGCGCCCGGGACCGCGTGGAATCAGCGTGATGTCGTCATCGAAGACGGCGCTTTCGTGCACCGTGGACGGCACGAGCAGCCCGCCGTCGGGTCTATCTGCTGCGTTCGCGGCCTGGGCGGGTTCGGGCTCACCGCCAGCGTCCGCCTCGTCTTCGCCTGCGGGCACCGGAGCGGCCACGACGACCGGTGTGGCTGCTAGCGGTGGCGGCGCCGGTAACGTCTTGCCGAGTGTCTCGACGTTCGGCGGTGTCGGCGGCGGATGATTGGTGGGCGCAAGCACAACGAGGCCGTAGGCGACCCCCGCCAGTCCACCGATCACCAAGAATGCGAGAAATTGCGCACGCGCGAACATTGGGGCCATACACCACGTGCCGCGTCGTTGTTCAAGCCCGTGGCGCGGTCGTCACTTCTGCAGCTGCGGCTGGGCGCGATTGAGTTCACGTTCAAGGTCCTGACGTTGACCGGCCGGCATCATCGACATCGGGTCGCCGAGCATCTTCGCGAACTGGCCCGCCACCGCCGTCGCGATGACCATGGCGACCAGGAACGAAAAGCCGAACTTGGTGACCTGCGCGAGCACCTTCACGCCCTGCCGGTAGCGGGTCTCGAAGCGGTCGGCCTGCCGTTGTGTCGCGACGTCGATGTGGCCCGACCTCTCGCCGCTCGCGAGCAGGCCAATCGTCTCGTCGTCGGTGCCGGGCATCGTTGCGATGGCGTCCGCAAACCCCGAACCGGATTGCAGCGCTGTGATCGCGGCGGCGGAGGCGTCCTCGACCGAACTCTCCCCCGACGCGCGACCGGCGAGCTCGATGGCGCTCGGCAGCGGCATTCCGGCGGAGATGCCGGCGGCCAACGTCCCGTAGACAAGTGAGAAACGCCGGGCGCGAACGAGACGGCCCAGCCCCGGCACCATGGCGCCAATTCGGAGCAGCGTGTCGCGCGCCGAAGGGTGCGCCCAGAGTCGAGGCAACCCAACGAGCACCGCCACGACCAGCGCCACATACACCGCGAGATTGACGACAACGTGCCCGACGAAAGCGCTCGGGCTCTCGGTGACGAACGTCGGAACGGGCAGCAAAATGCAGGCGGAGAACGCGACCAGCGCGGGATAGACAAGGGAAGAGAGCAGCTGGGACTTGACGGCGCCCGTGGCATGAAGTCGTTCGGCGAGGCGCTCGAAAACCTCCGCGAGTTCGCCGGTTTGGTAGGCTGCCTCGACAAGCGTCAACTCGACGTGGTCAAAGGTCTGTCGGTGGCGCTTCATCGCGCCGTGGATCGTCTGCCCGGCTGCGACCGCGGCGCGCATGTCGGCGACGACTGGACCGAGTTTGCCGCGTCGCACGATGCGCTCGACGGTCGCCAGGGACTCGTCCATGGGGACGGCCGCCTTCAGCAGCTGCGCCATCTCGCGATAGAACAGGACGCGGTGACGCAGCGAGCCGCCGCCTCGCAGCCACTTCAGCGAACCGGCTAGTGCTTTCGTACCGCTGTGGACATTTGTCGAGTTGCCGTCCCTTTCAGCGCTCGATGGCCCCCCGTTTTCGCTGCCCGATGGCGTTGTATGCGTCGATTGACGCGACTTGACAACCGTCGACTGGGTCTTCGAATGAGCGACCGTCGCCTTGTTGCGTTGAGCAGGGGCTGTCTTGGGCGTCGGACCTGCAGAGGCGGTCGCCTTGGCGCGTCGGGCAGCGGCCTTGCGCGCCTTCGCGATGATCACGCCGCAGCGCTGGCATTCGACCGTCGGCGCCTGTTCATGGCCGCACTTGGGGCACTTCACCAGGAGCGCGTGCTGCCGGCGCCGGGTTGCGGTTGTCCGTTTCGACCCATCGACGGACGAGCGTCGCGACCCCGGAGCACTTCCAGCCGACACATTTGCTGCAGCCGCGACCAAATCCGCAGCCCGACACGATCCGATAAGGGCTCCATGGCCATCGCGGCCCGATCCCGCGCGACGTGGTTGGCGTTGCCCGAAAGTGCGGCGATCTCGAACGGGTGGTTGGTCGCGAAGAATAGCGACAGGCCCCGGTTGTATCGCTGGCTGACGATCTCATCGACGATGCCGAGCTCCCACGGTGTACCGCGGCCCTTGCCCAATTCGTCGATAAACAGGACGTCCACCTCGACGAGAGGCCGCACGAGCTCCGACTCGCTGCGCCGGTTGTTGAAACCTTCCTTGAGCGACCACAACAGGTGCGAGAAGTCGGTGAACATGACCTTCAAGCCGCGGTGCAACGTCAGGTAGCGCGCCAGGCCGGCCATCAAGTGCGTCTTGCCAACACCGGGAATTCCGCACAGGCCGATTCCGCGGTTGCCGGGCTCGAAGTGGTCCTGCAGCGCGACGAACGCGCGCTTGATCTCAAACGTCTCGGCCGTATGCACGAAGCCAGCGATCTCCGCGTCGTGAAAGCGTGCCGGCAGCCGGGCTTGGTTGAACAGCGCCACACGTTTGCGCGCGCCGAGGGCGCCACACGAACACGCGACGATGCGCGAGTGACCGTTTTCGTCGACCTGGCTCATACGACCGCGTCCGCCGCATACGGTGCAGGTAGCGATGTGCGGGCAAATAGTCGCCGCCGCGTTGTCTTTCGCGACGGTCACGAACCCGTCCTCGCGGCATGTCGGGCAGCCTTGCTGCGCCATATCCAGTTGCATCGGTCGCATCGTCATTGCTGGCGCCATCCGTCTTCGTGGGGAAACTGGACGCCAAATCGCCGCCCAAGCTCGCGGTCGACAAGCACCAATCGTCGTTTCTTGCGCGCCGAAGCGCTCATCATGCCGCGGCTCAGTTCGGTGTGCACGTCGGCTTCGAGTCCGCCGCGTGCCGCCTCGCCGATTCCCTCGAGCATCGTCTTGCGGAGCACCCGTCGGGCACGCTCAATAGCGGCCACCGCCCCGGGTCCGTCAATACCGTCAGCGGTATCGCGTGTTTTCCCCGTCAGCGACCGCGCGAGGCTCCGACCGGCGCGCAGGTAGGCCTCGCGAACGGCCGGATCTTCGCTTTCCAGGGCGAGCGTTGGCAGGTGGTCGAGCAGGTCAAAGACCTTGGTCGCGGGCGAATCGGAGCCGTCCCGTTCGACCTCAACGTCGCGGATCTGTCGCGCAGAACCGGGGTTGGTCGTGGCAAGTGACAGGGTGGCCGGGCCAAGACCGATCGACGGCGCTGTCGGAGCGGGCATATTCGCCGCGATGCGTTTGAGCGCGTCGGTGCCCAGGACAGCAGATTCATAGAATCGAAGTCGGATCGGCAGGTCTGCGGCGTTTCCGTGCAGGAACCGGTAGGCCTTGGCCCGGGTTTGTATCGCCGCCACGATACGCGGCAAAGAGACGCCCATCTGCTGCCATCGTTGGGCGCGTTCCCGATCGTCCGCCGACCATTGCACCCCGCGGCCGCGGATTTGCACGAAGAGGTTCTCGAGCGCGTTGACGTATCGCGCGGTCGGCTCGTTTTCCGGTGCACCGACAAACATGTACGTCTACTCCGGGCGCTCGCCGCGGCGGTCTTTGTGCGCGACCAGAACACGACACGTGGCCGCGACCGTCGCCGAACAGGGGCGAGCGGAATATCGCGCCGGCCACCGCGCAAGGCAAAGGAAAAATAGGGCCCCAAAACCGATGCCTCGCACGCGCGCGTCGATCGACAGTCGTGGGGTGTTCTGCTATGCACCGCGCCGGCCGTTGAGCCGAGTACGAGTCGAAAATGCCCGAACAGAAAAGGCAAATCTCTGACGCCGCCAAATACGCGGCCGTTTGGGGCGGAACGGGCCCGCGATCGTGGCGCGCGCTGGAGCCTGCTCTCGGCTCGCGATCGGATGCTGAAGCCTTTGCAGTGCGCCATCGCGACGTGGCGGAGCGGATGCGCCTCGCGCTCGACCCGGATCCCGCGATCGCCAGGTCGCAGGCGCAACGCTTTTTGCGCGACGTTGACGGCCGGCTCGAGCGCGGTCTTGGCGTCGCTGGCTTCATCGGATACGAAGTTGGCGCGTCGCTCGAAAGTCGCCGTTGCGTGCCGCCCGAGGCACCCGATTCGCTGGACGCCGAGCTCATCGTCTTCTCCCCGCGCGCCGTCCATCGGATGCAACTGCCGCCAAGCGGTTATCGGTCCGCATCTCTCCCCAGCGACAGCTCGAACCTGTTCGCCACGTTGCCAGCGTCCATCGCCCGGCAAAGACCTCGCTTCGAAGGCGAGGTTTCCGCCGCGTTGGATCGCATTGGGCGCGGCGGCATCTACCAGGTCAACCTGTCGATCGGCGCCGAAATCGCGGCCCCAGACGCGCTGTTGAATGCGCCGCTCGACGAGCTGCTTGGCCTTATTCTCGACGCTCAAACCGTGCCGTACGCGTTCGCACTCGACACCTTGGACGGTCGCTTGCTGTCCGGCTCGATGGAGCGCTTCATCGCCCGTAACGGGCACGTCGTTCGCAGCCGACCCATCAAGGGAACGGCCCCACGCGGGCATGACCCGGCCTCCGACGAACACTCGCGGGCACAGTTGATCGATTCGCCGAAGGAGCGCGCCGAAAACACGATGATCGTGGACATGGTCCGCAACGACCTGGCGCGGGTTTGCGAGGCCGGCAGCGTCGAAGTCCCGACCTACCTGAGCACCATCGCCTATCGCACGCTCTGGCACCTGGAAAGCGAGGTTGAAGGCCAGCTTGAGTCCGGATGCGGCCACGCCGAGCTGCTCACCGCGACCATGCCACCGGCTTCGGTGACCGGTTGCCCGAAGATCGCCGCCATGGACGTCATCGAGGCCGCCGAGAACCGCCGGAGAAACGCCTATTGCGGGGCGATTGGGGTGGCGCTTGGGCGCGTTGTTGCCGACTGGTCGGTGGGCATCCGCACCGTTACCGTGCGCGGCGATCGCGCGCGTGTCGACGTAGGTGCCGGCATCGTGGCAGGCTCCGACCCCGGGCGTGAATGGCACGAGACATGCGCCAAGGCGATGTCAGCCCTGTCCCTCGTACAGCGCGCAAATCACTTGACCGGGCAGGACACCGGCCGCCATTTTGGTGCTGGATCCGTGATGGTCCACGAAGCTCCCCCAGGAGGATGAAGTGACCGTACCGACCCAAAAAACCGCGCGGTTCTGCGCGATCGCAGCAGCCCTGATGACGGTAACGCTCTTCGCGGCATCGGCCTTCGCCGCTCCGTGGGGCAAACTCGTCATGCCCGACGGCAAGACCGTCCACACGCTGGACAAGAACGTCGTCATCGTCGGCAGCAGCAAGCGCGCCACCGTGCGCATCAATCATCCGACGCTGTCGCCCAAGCACATCCGGCTCACCCATAAGAAAGGCGTGGTGTTTGTCGAGGATCTCGGCAGCCGCCTGGGCACGCTCGTCGCGGGCACCGAGCTCAAGAAGGGCAAACGCATGCAGCTCTTCCAAAAGACGCTGCTGTCCCTCGGCGCGTTGAACCTGTCGTTCCAGTGGGGCGACCGCGGCAAGCTTATCGCGCCACTGCGCAAATCGCGTCCCGATCCCAAGGCCAAGCAGAAGGCCGCCAAGCCCAGCAAAAAGGCCGCCAAGCCCAACAAGAAGGCGGCGCGCGCCACGAAGAAGTCCGCCAAGAAGCGCTAGCACGCGCGCCAAGACACCCCCAACCATGCCCCATCACGAACACCGCTTCGGCGAAGCTGCGTCCGGCGACGTGGTCCAGCGCCATCGTGGCCGCCAGGTCGAAGTCATTGCGATGCGCCTCAACGGCGATCCGGTGCAGATCGGCGTGCCCGGCCATTGGACGCTGCTCGAGGTCTTGCGCTACCAGCTCGGCCTGACCGGCACCAAACAGGGCTGTGACAAGGGCGACTGCGGCGCTTGCACAGTGACCATCGACGGACGCTCGGCGTTGGCCTGCATCACCCTTGCGATCAACGCCGACGGCCGCGATGTACGCACTGTCGAAGGCCTCGGTGTCGGCAAGGCTCACCCCCTCCAAGACGCGTTCGACGACTGCGGAGCGGCCCAGTGCGGCTTCTGCACGCCGGGCATGTTGATGAGCGCCGCGGTGTTCCTCGAGCGCGCCACAACAGACACCGAAGTTGTCGTTGATCGACCGGCAATTGCGGCGGCGCTGGGCGGGAACCTGTGCCGATGCACGGGCTACACCAAGATCCTCGATGCGGTCGCAGCGGCCTGGACGACGATGTCCGACCGGGATGCGGGCGCCGCTGGCGAGGACGTGTGATGAGCGCTCGCGACCCCGCTGACACCGGACAAACGCCCGACGCATCCTTCGCCGTGATCGGCGGGCACCATCGCAAGATCGACGCGATGGATCGGATGACCGGTCTCACGCAATACACCGACGACATCACCTTGCCGCGGATGTTGCACGCCAAGATCCTCCGGTCGCCGCACGCGCACGCCAACATCGTCGACATCGACTTGTCCGAAGCGCTCGCCATGGACGGTGTCGCCGCGGTCATCACCGGCAAAGACCTGCCGATTTCGTACGGCATCATCCCCTGGACGCCCGACGAGCACGCGTTGTGCCTGGACAAGGTCCGCTACGTGGGGGATGGCGTCGCTGCGGTCGCCGCCGTCGATGAAGAGACCGCCAACGCCGCGATCAAGCGCATCAAGGTCACCTATGAGCCGCTGCGCGCGTTGACCGATCCGCACGAGTCACTCGCCACCACCGACGTGCTGATCCACGAGCGACGCCGCAAGGACGGCAGCATCAAGCGCAGCAACGCCACCAAGCGCGTGACGCTCGAGTTTGGCGATCTCGAAGGTTGCTTCGCCGACGCTGCAGTGGTCATCGAGGCCGACTACCACTTCCACGGCAGCACGCACACGCCCATCGAGCCGCATTGCGCCATCGGCTACCTCGACCCCAAGGGGATCCTGACCGTTTGGTCAGCGACGCAGGTGCCCCACTACCTGCACCGCGAGCTCGCCAAAGTCCTGGAGCTGCCGCGCAACCGCATCCGCGTCATCCAACCGGCGCTCGGCGGCGCGTTTGGCGGCAAGAGCGAACCGTTTGACCTCGAGTTCTGCACCGCGCTGCTTTCGATGCGCACCGGGCGGCCGGTCAAGTGCTTGTACACGCGCGAAGAGGTCTTCTTGGCGCACCGCGGCCGGCATCCCTTCCACATGCGCTACCGAACCGCCGTGAGCGCCGACGGCAAGATCCTCGGGGTCGACGCCAAGACGGTGCTCGACGGCGGCGCCTACTCGTCTTTCGGACTGATTACGACCTACTACAGCGGGCAGCTGCTCTGCTCGCCGTATCGGTTTGGTAGCTACAAGTTCGACAGCACCCGCGCGTACACCAACAAGCCCGCCTGCGGCCCCAAGCGCGGTCACGGGTCCGTCCAGCCCCGCTTCGCCATCGAGGTGCAGCTCGACAAGGCCGCCGAAAAGCTCGGCATCGACCCCATCGAGCTGCGTCGTCGCAACGCGCTTTCGGTCGGCGATCGCACGGTCAACGAGTTCGCCATCAATTCGTACGGCTTTCTCGACTGCATGGAGAAGGTCGCCACCGCGTCCAGGTGGTCCGATCGCCGCGCAAAGCTGCCTCGGGGACGCGGGCTCGGTGTGGCCGGAAGCACCTACATCTCCGGCACGAATTACTGCATCTACCCAACCGATTTGCCCCAGTCCGGCGTGCAGATTTGCCTCGATCGCAGCGGACGCGTGCGCATTTTTGCCGGCACCTCCGATATCGGGCAGGGCAGCTCGACCATGCTGGCGGTCGTCGCGGCCGAAGAGCTGGGCGTGCACCTCGATGACGTTCGTGTTCTCGCCGCCGACACCGACCTGACCCCCGTTGATCTCGGCGCCTATAGCAGCCGCATCACCTTGATGGCCGGTCACTCTTGTCAACGCGCCGCGCGCGATCTCGCCGGCAAAGTCCGCACCGCGGTCGCCGAAGAATGGGGATGCAGCCGCAAGGTCGTCCTGTTGGCCGAAGGGCGCGCACAACGCATCGATGACCCCGCGATCTCCATGCCGATCGACGAGGCATTCGTGCTCGCGGAAGTGCAGTTCGGCACGATGGGCAGCGTCGGCTCCTATCAAACCCCGCGCGCAAACGTGCACGGCGAGTACCGTGGCGCGACCATCGGCGCATCTCCGGCCTACTCCTTCACCGCCCATGTCGCCGAAGTCAGCGTCGACGAACAGACCGGTGAAGTGACCGTGCACAGCATCTGGGCGGCCCATGATTGCGGTCGCGCGCTGTCACCGACTCTGGTCGAGGCACAGATCGAAGGCTCGGTTTACATGGGCGCGGCGGAAGCCGTCATGGAACACCATCACGTGATGGATTCGGGCCTCAAGGACGACGGCGCCAAGCGCGATCCAGGCCCGGGAAAGCACGGATTGCTCGCGAATGCGTCGCTGCTCGACTACCGGATCCCCACGGCGCTCGACACGCCCGATATCCACGCGATGATCGTCGAACACCCCGATCCAAACGGGCCCTACGGCGCCAAAGAAGCCGGCGAAGGTCCCCTGCATCCGGCGATTCCCGCCATCGCGAACGCGATCTACGACGCGGTCGGGGTGCGCATCGACGACCTGCCGATCACGCCGCAGAAGATCCTCGCCGCGTTGCGTGCGCAGCGGGAAAAAGAAGCGGCTGTTCAAGCACCTGGAGCCGCGACGCCATGTTGAGGATGCGACCGCTCCGCGTTGAACGTCCCACGAGCCTGGCCGACGCCGTGGCGTTGCTCGGCGAACATGGTGACCGCGCCAAGGTCCTGTCCGGCGGCACGGATCTCGTCCCCAACGTCAAGCTGCTGCAAAACGACCCGGAGATCCTCGTTTCCCTCGCGCGGATCCCGGCCTTTGCCGGCGTTCAACGTCTGCCGGTCAACGGTCACGACGAGGTCGTCATCGGCGCCGGCACCCGCCTGGTCGATATCGCCGAGAGCCCCATCGTCGCCGCCGCGCTGCCCGCCCTTGCCCACGCCGCATCGCGCATCGCCAGCCCGCAGATCCGCAATATGGGCACCCTCGGCGGCAACCTCTGCCTGGACACGCGGTGCCGCTACATCAACCAATCGGAGCTGTTTCGGGACGCGCTTGGCGGCTGCCTGAAATCGCACGGCACCGAATGCCACGTCGTTCCCGGCGGGCAGGGGTGTGTCGCGGCGTTGTCGACGGACATGGCGCCCGTTCTTACTGCCCTGGACGCCCGGGTTCGCCTCGTTGGCCCGGCCGGTGAGCGCAGCTTGCCGATGGGCGGCCTCTACAACACCGATGGGCTCGACCACACCAACCTCGGCCCCGCGGAGATCGTCGCGGCCGTCCATATCCCGGTGCCCGGTCCTCGCTCGCTGGTCACCTATCGCAAGTGGGCCGTGCGCAAGAGCATCGATTTTCCGCTGGTCTCGGTCGCCGTTCGAATCGACCTCTCCGACGACGAAGACACCCTGGCCGACGGCATGATTGTCGTAGGCGTGCTCGGTCCCCGGCCGCGCAAACTCCCGCTGGCCAAGCTCGCCGGTGCCGCGATCGACAATGCGCTTGCGGACAAACTCGGAGACATGGCATTCAAACGCTGTCGTCCGCTGCCGAATGTGCCGTATGATCCCGGCTATCGGCGCGAACGACTGCGGGTCGAGGTGAAGCGCGCGGTGCGAACATTCATCGCCGCTTTAATCGACTAGCAGCCGGCTCACCGCGTCGACGCGCGTGGACGAGTACAATGGGGCGTAACCAGTGTTGAGCACGCGCATGCAACCACGATGGAGAGACCGATGAGCAGCAACGGCAAGAAGAACATGACCCCGCGCGACAACGCCAAGCTCGGCCTCAAGCCGCCCGATCAGGACGACGTCATCTACGACTGGAACGAGCTCAAGCGCCGCGGCCCCGTCATCCGCCACCAGTTCACGCTGATGGACGAGACGCTCCGCGATGGCATCCAGTCCCCATCGGTGCGCAACCCGTCGATCGGCGAAAAGCTCGAGATCATCCACCTGCAGGAAGCTTGCGGCGTCGACTACTCCGACGTCGGTCTGCCCGGCGCCGGCAAACAAGCGGTCGACGACGTGACCCGCATCGTCGAAGAGATCCGCGACTGCAAGATGCGCATCCTGCCCAATTGCGCGGCCCGCACGCACGTCAACGACGTCAAGGCTGTGGTCGATATCACCCAGAAGACCGGCGTCCCGATCGAGATCTGCGCGTTCATCGGCAGCTCGCCGATCCGTCGGCTGGTCGAAGGCTGGGATCTCAAGCGGATGAGCAAGCTGGTGCACGACGCGGTCAAGCTCGGCGTCGACAACGGCAACCCCGTCAGCTTTGTGACCGAGGACACGATTCGCAGCGATCCGAAGACCCTCGCCGAGCTCTTCAAGGTCGCCATCGAAGCGGGCGCGGACCGGCTGGTGCTTTGTGACACGGTTGGCCACGCGACGCCCGACGGGCTCAAGAACCTGCTCGACTTCACCGGCTCGATGCTCCGGTCCTGGGGCGCCGAACACGTCAAGCTCGACTGGCACGGCCACAACGACCGCGGTCTCTCGCTGTCGCTTTGCCTCAGCGCCCTTGAGTTCGGCGTGGATCGCGTTCACGGCACGTGCCTCGGCGTCGGCGAACGTGTCGGCAACGCCAGCATCGATATGATGCTGATCAACCTGAAGCTGCTCGGCTACATCGAGCGTGACTTGCGGCCCCTCGCGGCCTACGTCAAGAAGGTCAGCGAAGCGTACAACGTGCCGATTCCGTACAATTATCCCGTGTTCGGCACCGACGCCTTCCGCACCGCGACCGGGGTGCACGCCGCCGCCATCGTCAAGGCCTTGTCCCGCGGCGAAAAAGACCTCGCTGACCGTGTCTACTCGTCCGTCCCTGCCGGCGAATTCGGCTGCCGGCAGCGCGTCGAGATCGGTTTTTACAGCGGCAAGAGCAACATCCAGTTCTGGCTGTACGAACATGGAATCGAGGCGAACGATGCGCGGATTTCGGCCATCTGGGACTTCGCCAAGAGCCACGATGCGACCTTGACCGACGCGGAGATCCTCGGCTGCCTGCAGGCTGAAGGTCTCATCGATGACGCAACCGCCGAAGCCGCGCTCGCGCCCGTCTACGCGAACTAGCCAAACCTCCCCTCCCGCACCGACGAACATGCTGCCCCTGAAATCGGCCTCGGTCGCGTGCCTGCTGTTGTTTGTGTCGGCCTGTCTCGCCTCATGCGGTGGGGCGACGAACGCTCGCTCGAGTGGGACGTCGGTATCGACCGCGGCGCAAGCATCGACCGCGGCCAAAACGGCGGCCACAGGCGTCAAAGGTGACGGAGCGGCGAAGACCGCGCCGACCGAGTCCGAAAAAAAGGTGAAGCTTCCTGAGCTGCCACCGGTGCTCATGGGCAAACTCATGGGCCGTGAGCGGCTCGCTGTTGGCGGACTGCCGACGGACAAGGAGCTCCAGGGCGCGTGGGCGCGCGTGTTCCTGCGCAGCAACCCGGGGCCGTACCAATACGTCGCCTATGAGATCACCTCTCGCGGCAAGGCGGGCGTCGTCTCGCACCTGCGCGGCACGATGGGACGCAAAGATCCGATCATTCGCACCGAGCTCATCGATCGCGACAAGCTCCGACTCATCATGGGCAAGCTTCGCGACCTCGGCGCGGCGTCTCTCGCGGACCCCGGACCGCTTGTCGATCCGGAAGAATCGGCAAAGCGCACGGCCGCTTCCCCGAAGGGCAAAAAACGGCGAAAACCCGGAAAAAAAGGCAAAAACGGCAAAAACGGCAAAAAGCGCAAGAAAGCGGGCGCCACCAAGGCCATCGGCAAGCAGGTCGACCCCGATGAAGACGACGAGAAGCGCTGGCCCGACGCCTCAGACGTGCCGATCTACGAGCTCAGCTACCGCCTGGGCGGCAAACATCGCAACGTTGTCGTGGCCGACCCCTACGGCAGCGGAGACAAGCGGTACGCGCTGTACATCAACGCCGTCCGCGCCTCTGTGATCCGCACTGTGGGAGACATCGGCTGGCACGCGGGCACAGGCAGCGACGCTTCCGGCGGCTTCCTGTTCATCGACAGCGTCCCGAGCTCAGCGGTCACCGTCGACGGCGTCAAAGTGCCCGGTGTCACGCCTGTTTTCGCGTACCCGACCAGCCCCGGAAAGCACACGATCGTGCTCGAAAACGAGGCCCACGGGCTCAAGCGTGTCTACAAGGTCCAGGTCCGCCGGGGCCAAACCACGTCGCTTGAGGTCGACCTTCGCTAGCAGCGTGCGATCGGTGCCCGCCGGCCGGGCCGCCGGCTGATCAGCGTATCGCGTCGACACGCACGAAGATCTGTTATCTTCATCGACTGACTCGCACCGTTCACCGCACACGCCGCCATGCAACGAATCGCGCGCCTGATCCGAAACGTGCCCGAGCCCATGGTGCGCATGCGCCGCCTGGGTGCGTTCCTGGGGACCGACGACCCGGTGATGATCGCCAGCGCGATCGAAGAGGCCGCGCTCGCCAGCAGCGAGACGACCCACAAGGTTTTCTACCTGACCCTTGCGCACCTGCTGTTCACGATTCGACCGCGTCCGCCGCTGCCCGCCGGGCCCCTGCCGCTCGAGGATCGGTCGTTGCTTCCCGATGAGGTTCAAGTCGCGCGCATCATCGGCGCCGCTCAGAAGATCCACGCCCCGTTTTGCGTGGCCTTGTTGCGCGAGCTCTGGAAACCGAACCTGAAGGAAGACGCGCGCTTGCTGCCGCCCCACATCACCATCGAACACTGGCCGCTGGGCGTGCGACGAGAGCGCGCACGGTCGTCCAAACGCGACCGGTTCATGCCGTTGCTGGTCGAGACCACGCCTTCCGTTGTGCAGCTGCTCGCGTTCAACACCCGCCTGCGCGAAGAAGACCTCGTGCAGCTCGCCGCCTTGCGCCCCACGCATCCCTACGCCCTGTGGTCGATCCTGCTGTCGCACCGATGGCTGTCCAACGACCAGGTCCGGGAAGCCTGCGCGCGAAACCCCGCCGCGAAGCCGTGGATGCTCATCACGCTCGCGCCGTTGCTCGGGGCGGGCAAGCTCAACGAGCTGATTCGCAAGGTCCGTGTGCACAAGAGCCTGCTCAAAGCGATGTTGCCCCTCTACGGAGGCGCATGTGAACGGGTCATCAAGGACGCCCTGGCGCGCGACGACGAAAAGCCCGGACCGCTCGTGTTCAGCATCGACGAGACCTTCGACGAGGCCGAAGACTTCATCAACGCCCAGATGCCCGACCACACAGCCCAGGCGCTTTCCGAGATCGCTGAGATCCGACGCATGCGCATCGAACGGGAAGCCCGCGAAGACCAGGAACCGCCCAATTGAGCGGTGAATAGACGCCAAGTGGTGGTTTGCACGCAGTCGACAAAAAACGGTCGAATTCGGGCGTTTTCCAGGGCCAAAATCGACGCCAGGCCGGTTCTTGAGCCCCAGGACGGGCTTTTAATCGCCGAAGCTATATCAATAGCCCCCGCATCGATCGGCCGTTAGATCGAATCTACGGCCATTTCTTGCGCCACTTGCCGTCGCCGTCACCGTCGATGAAGACCGGGTTGGTGACCGCCCATGGGGGGCGATGGATGCCGGGTTCGCCCGAGCCGGGACCGGGTTCGTGCACCGCGACCCACCACTCGTCCTGGCCGCTTGTGCTCACCTGGGACGGCAACCCGACCGCGTCGAACGCCTGCAGTCCATTCTTGTCGGGCTTGGCGACGACCTTCTTGTCGAAGACCTTGGCGCCGTTTCGGTAGACGACCAGTCGCCCGAGCGGCAGCCATTCGGGGGCTCGTAGCTTCGCGGTGACTGTCGTTTCGCCGGTGAGCTTGCCGAGCATCGCGCCGATTTCGACGGTCTTGTTGCCGTTGTGCGCCGCGATGGTGAGCAGCGGTCCGGCGGTCGCGATGGCCCGGCCCGCGATGAGCGCCTCGTCGAATTGGTGCGGTGAGCCGCCGACTGGGTGTTGTGGTGAGCCGGAGATGCGCAACAACGTGCGTGGGTTGCCGGCGAAGTCGTGGCGGCCGTGGCAGTCGCTGGTGCCGGTGGCGGTGATGCGGATGCCGCGGTTCAACAGCGCGAAAAAATCCGCCAGGAGCTTCGGCGTGTCTTTGTGGGCGATGCCGTTGATGACCTCGAGCGCCGAACAGCCGAGCAGCTTCTTGTCGACCTGTTTTGCGGTGTTGTCTTGCTTCGGATCGAGCCCAATCGCGTCGAAATACCCGGCGCCGCTGTAGCGCGGGTGGTTGCATTGCACGAGAGGCTTCGTCTTGCCGTCGTCGAAGATGCCGAAGAGCTCGGTCAGCGCGACACCACCCCACCGCGGGGCGCCATTTCCGGCTTCGGCTGGTTTGGCGGGCAAGGGCCAGGCGTTGAAGTGGCCATGCGCCGTGGTCGAGACCTCCACGCCGCGCGCGGTGACGAGCTGGTTTCCGAGCCCGGCGGCCGCGATCCATGGGCTGTAGTCGGTGACGTGGTCGTGGTCGGTCGAGACGATGTAGTGCAGCTCCTCGGCCACGGCAGAGGCGACTCGATAACGCACAGATGCGCTTCCGTCGGTGCTGTGTTCGGCGTGGACATGGAAATCGGCGGACCGCCACGGCCCGGGATCGACGATGCGGCGGAGCTTAACGTCGAGGGTCGCGATCTTGAGCTCTTGCACGTCGAGCACCTGCTTGTGCATCGACCAGAACGGCCCGTGGTGGACCCACGCGTCGTACTTGCCGGCCGGAACTTCAAACGTGGCGTCACCATCCACGTCGACCAGCGTTCGCCTCTTCGCCTTGGGTTTGCCGCCGGCCGGCCGCAGTGTGAGCCGAAACGCGATGGGCTTGCCGCCGACGTCGCGCACCGACACCTTGATTCGCGCCGGCCTCATGGTCTGCATGAGCAGGTGAGTCGTTTTCGTCGCCACGACCTTCACCGGCCGCGCGAGCAACCCATCGACCTGCATCCCGCCGCCTTTGCCGCCATTGCCGTCTCCGAGCAGGCCGGGTCGCAGCTTGGTCGTCGCGAGGGGCACACGGCACGAATACCCATCGTCGGCACCGACACCGCACCGGGCGAGCGGCTTGCCGTCTTTGTCGAGCGCATCGACAAACGCGTTGCCAAAGGCGTTTTCGACCACGCCCTCGACCTGTCCGCCGGTTGTTTGTCCGTCTCGAGCGGCCCTTGCGACGCTGAGCGCGGACGCCACGTCGCGGTACGGCGCCGCGCCGATGGCAAACCACCTGCGGAGGGTGATGCCAGCCTTGGTCGGCGTGATGGTCGGCTGCAGGAACCCGAGGATGCCGCCGGCGTTGACCATGTTCAGCTTCTTCTCGGCGACAACGGCGTAGGCGGGCGCGTTTGTGCCGACGCGATTGGGTGTGACGGCGAACGCGTCCGTGCTCGCGGCGATCGGCAGGTCGTCGACGGGGTGGCCGGGCAGGTACAGCTGCATGTCGCCCGACCAGAAGAACGCGTCGGTTATCAGCGCGGTGTCGGGCTTGGCGCCTTCCTTCAATTTCACTGTCGTCGCTATCTCGACGGCCGCCGTCTTGTGCGTGAGCGTGTAGCGGTGTTCGACGTCGAGCGGCGGCAAGTCCAGGCCGAGCGCTTCGGAGAGCACGGGGAATGGCACCAGGGGCCCGCGCACCACAACCGTGGCGCTACACGCGGTGGCCGCCTCGATCTTCACCTCGTCTGGCCGGACCACGTGGCCGCCCACAGCGATGATGAACTCGCGCAGGCCGTCGGTCACGGACTCGTTGTCCTTGGGATGGGGCAGCGCATCGACGAGATGTCCACCCGTCGACCCGTACATCGCCACGCCGCCTTTGCGGGTCCGGATCACGAACCGGCCGTGGTCGTTGCGCAGCTCGATGTCACCGGGCAACGCCGCCTCGTAGCGACCCTTGCTTTGATTGTCGCCACCGCCGCCCAAACCGGCCACGATCTTCTTCGCCGTTACGCCGGTGCAGCCGTTACCGAGCGCATCCGAACCCAGAGCATCCGAACGCAGAGCATCCGAACGCAGAGCATCCGAACGCAGAGCATCCGAACCCGGCTCGACGTCGCCGACAGAGACGTCTTCAAGCGCGTTGGCGGTATCGGTCTCGGCGTCATCGTTAGCTTCCTTACGATCGTCGTTGCAGCCCCAGGCGGCGTTCAGCACGACGACCGTCGCGAGGAAGCTGAGCCCGGCGTTTGGGCGACGACGTGGCATTGCTTAGCCTCGTGCGGCGGCGGCGACAGCGCGTTCGAGTTCTGCCCGATGCGCCGACACCTTGCGCGCGAGATCCAGCTGTCCGCGAGCGCGACGCAAGTTGTGGTCGCCGCGGGTCGGCGCGATGGCGTCGGACCATCCGAAGTAGTTCTCGTTGATCGCGTCGGCCGAAAACCGCGCGGACAGTTCGAGGCAAATGCGGAGCAGCCCGGGCACAATCGCGTCACGTTCCGCGGCGTCGAGCGCCTCGCCCATCGTCGCGACATACCCACCCACTGCGCCGGCAAAGAGCTCGGTGTCGAGCCGGGCTTCAGTCGCGTCTTCCGCGGCCCGATTGCACCAGGATCGCAGCGCGTCGCCGAGCTCGATGTCGACCGTGAGGTGGGCCATCGTGTCCAGATCGAGCACGCCACACGCGACGCCTCCGTCGTCAAAGCGCAGGTTGCTGACCTTCAAGTCGCCGTGCCCGATCCGTTGGGGCAAGTCGACCGGCCCCTCGTGTTCGGTCCAGCGTTGGTGCAGCTCGTCGCGCAGACGCCGCACGTCATCGGCCAACCTGTGTCCCGGGTTGTCCATCAGCGTGGTGGTGATCGAGGCCATGTGGGCGTCGGTGTCGTGCGCTCCTGCGCGCGTGAACGCAAACTCGTGGTCGACGCCGTCGAGGGCGCGGTGAAAACGACCGACCATCGTGGCCGCGGAGCGCGCTTGCGCTACGTCGCTGAGCCGATGAAGGGTGTGCCCGTCGAGCCACGTAAGGATGCGCCAGACGCCCTGGATGGCCGCGTCGTCGCTGTGTTGGGCGGTGATTTCAACGAACGGCTGACCGTCCCTGGCGTGACAAATGCGCGGAACCGGGACGCCCGCATGGCGCAGATGCCTTGTCAGGTCGTCGATGTCGCGATTGACCGCCGCCCCAAAGATGGGATGGAGCCGTTGCAAGACGTGGCCGTCGCCGAGCCGGAATGTGTCGTTGATGAGCCCGCCGCTAAGCGGTGCCACGGCGGCGCTTTGCGGGTCCACATCGGACCGTTCGCCGTTCGCATCGAGGAGGGTGTCGAAACGCCGCAGCACGGCGCGGATGTCGTGGGGGCTGTCGGTTGGCATGGCCGCAGTGTAACGGCACGGCGAATCAACGCACGTACATGTGAAAACGCAGCTTGCCCCAGCCGCCCTTGCCGCCGCCGTTGCCGCAGCCCGCCGTGGTCGTCCAGCTCGCGTTGCGGCAGCGACAACCGTTGCAGTTGTAGCCCTTGCCCCAGATCGTGACGGCGCCGCCGCTGCAGCTCCAGTTGCAGCCCCACGGCTTGTTGAGCGAGCCCTTGTAGATGCCGAAACAGCCGTCTTCGCCGTTGCCGCACGATCCGCCCGTGCCACCGACGCGAATCTGCAGGCCGGTGTCGCAGTTGTTGCCGCCCGACGTCGTCTGGAAACCGGACTTGGCGGTCTTGTAGCAGCTCTGCGTGCTGACGTGTTTGCTGTACTTGCCCTTGCCCGACGCGTGGTCGTGCTCCTCGAGACGGACATCCTTCCAACGCAATGCGTTGCGCTGTGTGACCGGTAGGTTGTTGTAGGAGGTTTCGGCGAAGTCGGTGACCTTCATCCAGCCGCCACCGCCGCGGGACATCAGGCAGGTCACTTTGAACGCGCTGACACCGCCCACGCCGTCGGGATCGATCCAGTAGTCGCCGTCGCTTGCGGTCGCGTCCGTGTCGCGAATGTGCTGACACGAAGCGGCGGGGTTCTCCGCGGTTCCGGGCGTGCCGACGATGATCGGGTAGCGCTTCTTGCCGTTGCAGACGTTGAGGTACTTGCCGTCCCAGCTGATCGTTCCGGCGTGTGCGGCGTCGCATGGCACGGTGGCCTTCGCAAAGGTGATGCCGGCGCCCGCGATCAGGCGCCCCGCGGCGTGGACCTTCTTGTTGCTCAGCGTCTGCAGGGCGATGGACCAGCTTTCGACGCGCCCGTCGGTCTTGTTGTTGAGGAACTTTGTGTCCACCGCCACCAGGCGCCACTTGCCTTTGGGGTTGCTGCCCACCCACTTGGTCAAGTCGCCGCTGACGGCTTTATCGGGGGCGGGCCAGGCGCCCTTGTAGACCTTGCCCTTCTTCGCACCAGCGCCGGTTTTTCCCTTGTCGAGCAACACGTACTTGCTGTTGTCGGGTGCAAACAGCGTCAGGGACAGTTGGGCGAGGTCGGACGTCGTCACGTGGACCTTGACGGTGAGCTTCTGCGCGATGCCGATGTCGGGGAAGTCGATCGTGTCGGGCGTGCCGGTTGGGTTGTTGTCCTGGATGCCTACCGGGGTCTTGGTGCTGGCCACTTCGTCGACGAACTGGTTGGACAGCAGCTTGTTGCTCACTTCGTCGAGCCCGTCGGCGGGCAGGGCGCTCGGGTCCATCGCCTTGACGCAAATCAGCGAGCCGTCCGGCTTGATGCCCCGCACGACCTCGCCGGCCTTTGTGCAGCTGCCCGCTGCGGTTGTTATGCCGCTGAGCTTGCTGCCGTCGCCGATAAACGACGCGGCAGACACCGTCTTGGCGACAACCGAGTCGGCCGTGACCTTGGCGGCGCGGAAGGCATGGGTCTTGAGGTCCACGTCGCCATCGAACGCGAGCTCTTTGACGGATACGCAGCCCGAACATGCGAGATCGAGCGCGCTGGTGGCCGGTCCGCCCTTGGCCTTGGCGCCGGCATAGACGAACCCGACGTGTTTGGCGCCGATCCCCGCGTCGGCCAGGTGTGCGCCGGTCACGCAGCCCGTGCAACGCAGCTTGTCGGCGGACGCAGCGGCCATCGCATAGGCGACCGAGTGCAACGGTTGGCGAGGCAGCTCTGGATTGTCGCCGATTCTGACGCCGATCCACCCGCCGCCGAGCTGCCCGACAACGGTCGCGTCAAGCGGCTTGAGGGAGCCGAGAACGTGCCCGAAGACGCCCGCCTTGACCTCGAGCGGCACGGGCCCCTCTGCCCACTTGGCTTTTGCGTCGGCCTTCTTGGCGTACAGCGAAAACGTCATCTTGTAGACGCCGTCGCTGGCCGGGGGGCCGTTTGGCGCACGAAGCGTGCCCTGTGTGGCGATCGTTACCGGAACTGCAGCCAGCGCGGGCGATGCGAAGACAGCGGCGAACGTGGCAGAGAAAAGGGCTGCGGCGAGGGGGCTGTGGGCGTGGGACGTCGACATGGGCGCTGTCCTCCGTTGCGGGGAAGGACAGTCACGGTAGCGGTCGCCGCTCCCGCCGTAAACGCTGGATGGGGCTGTAATGTCCGCGGACAGTGTTGCGCAGGCAATCGGGGTTATGCAGGCCACTCAGGTCGCCGGGCGCACCAGCACAAGCTGCAGGCTGGTTTCGTCGTCGGGGTCCCAGGTCGCTGTCGCCACGTTGTAGTCGCCGGCCGGAAGCTCAACGTCGAGCACGGTGCTGCCGATCACCTCGAGCCATTCGTCGTCGTTGATATCGCACGAGCTCAACATCGCGACGCCGCCTGGATCAACCGGCCACGTCCAGCCCGTGTCCTCAAACGAAAGCGTCGTCGGGTCGAGCGCTTCGACAGCCGCGGCCGCTTCGTCTTCGGCGCTGGTCCAGACCACACCAACAAAGAGCGCGCCCTCGGGGAGCAACTTCACCCCCGCCCGCGGGCCTTCGAACCCGAGCACGAGCGCTCCGGCCGGTCCGAGCGCGGCCAGCTCGCTGACCGAAACAACGCACGCCAGCTCCCGGTGCGACTTGGGGTCGTCGAAGTCGACGTCCTCCCACTCCATCGCCTCGACGCCATCGCCCATCGTGCGAACGGCGTCTTCTTCGACGTCATCGGGATCCAAATCGGCGACCGGCACGTACATGCCGTACCATGAGCTGAGACGATGCCGCGGCACCACCACCTGGGGTGGTTCGGCGTCCTGCCATTGAAATGCTGTCATGGCGCCAGCGTACCAGAGCGCGGCGCGGCGCGTCTGTCAGGGGCTTCGGCGCGCTATTCGGGGACGATGCCGAAGCGGAAGCCTTTCGCGAAGGTGCCTGTGACGTCAGCCCAACCGACCAGCGGATCGTGCTTTTCGTCCGGCAGGTTCTGGTTGTAGTAGTGCACGGTGAACGTGCTCATCGCGTCGGCGGTGCGCTCCTCGAATCCGGGCGTTGGGTTTTCGAGCCAGGCCATCACCTCGGCCTCGTCGGGACCGCCCTCGGCTTTCATCACCGGCACGACGTGTCCGTCCATGACACCGGTGACAGGCTGACCGTCATCGAGCGCGCGCTTGACCTTGGCGGCAACAACGGCGGGTGGGAGCTGCAGCGAATCGCCGTTCGCGTTTTTGTAGAGCGTCTGCGGATCCGGCCCGCCCTCGGCCTCGCGTTTTTCGCGGTCCTTTTTCGATTCGGCCTTGTCGGCGCCGTACGCCTCGGGCCAGTTGCCGGTCAATACCATCATTCCGTACGACGCGCTGCCCGGGGCGAGCCGCAGATAATCGCCGCCGAGCTCCGCGTTGTCGTCCTTGACGTTCTTTTCGGTGAACAGCTTGGCCGCCGCCATCTCCAGCGCGACGACCCACAGGATGTTCTTGTTTCCGGGCGCTTTTTCGTTGGTCATCGAATAGGCGGGTTCGGCCTGGCCAGCGTCGTTTTGTTGAACCGGCAGCTCGTCCAGCGAAATCACCTGCGGACACTTTTCAATGGGGTGGCTGGGCGAGCGCGCGTAGAACAAGTTGACGGTGATCGTCTTGCCCGTGTCCGGCATGAGCTCATTTTGGATGTAGTCCGGGTTCGCGGCGGCGAGCGCGGCCATGCTCCCGACCAGCCAACAATCGGCGAGCTGGCCGGCGCGTTGAATCACGTCGTATGGATCGGGCGCGCCGTCGTAGAGCACGCCAGCATTTCCACCGTCGTACAGGTCGCCGTAGCCCTGGTAGTTGTCGTTGACGACGGTCGGGTTCGCGCCGTCATTGGCACCATCGGCATCCAGCGGCCGCTCATCTCCGCCGCGCATCTGCACCGGCGACACCGCCGCGGATCCCTCTGCGTAGTTCATCCCGCGCAGCGATTGGCGCAGACCATGGTTGCCCGCCTGGCCGCTGCTGGCCGCCTGTCCATTCGACCGCATCTGCACATTGGCGCCGCCGGTGGTCGACGCGCGATCAGGGCTGGCACGATTGGAATGACGCATGGTTGCCGGTCAAGACGCCGCGGGACTGCGAGCGAGGTTCAAGGTTGCTGGTCACCGGGCGCCGAATCCATCAATTCGTATTGGACACGTAATGGACGCGGTGTCACGAGTCCCCGATCCGCACGGTATTGGCGGGTCGAGAGGCGCTCACACGACAGACCCGTAGACGTTCGCATACCGTGCCGCCGACGCCGTCCAGGTGAAGTCCCTGGTCATCGCCGCCTGCTGCATGGCGGACCATTTGCCTGCCATCTGGTACGCGTCAAGCGCCTCGCCACATGCCCACAGCAGGCCCTGGGCGTCGCCGACCTCGAACACAAACCCGTCCTCGCCGTGGATGACCGAATCGCGCAACCCCCCTGTCGCATGCACGACTGGCAGCGTCCCGTAGCGCATCGCCTGCATCTGGGCGAGCCCGCACGGTTCGTAGCGGCTCGGCATCAGCATCGCATCGCACCCGGCAAACAGCGTGCGCGACATGGCGGCGTCATAGCCGATGTGCACCCCGATGCGGTCGGGGAGGGCGGCCGCGAGCGCTTCGAAGCGATGTTCAAGCCCCGGCTCTCCGCTCCCGAGCAGCAACACCACCGACTTCTTGGCGAGCAAGGGAGCGATGTCGGCGACGAGGTCGAGACCTTTTTGCCACGCCAGCCGGGACACGATGCCAAATACGGGCTCTCCGGCGCGGGGTTTGACGCCAAAGCGCGCGCACAGTGCATCTCGGCAGGTCTTTTTGCCGGTGAGATCCGTCGCGGCGAACTTGGCTGCGATCGCGTCGTCGACCTCGGGCCGCCACGCGTCGCCGATGCCGTTGAGGATGCCGGTCAGTTTGCCCGCGTGGTGCCGCAGCAGCCCGTCGAGATGCGCCCCATGGGTGCTCGTCAGGATCTCGCGCGCATACGTTGGGCTCACCGTCGTCAGCGCGTCGCAGAAGTTGATGCCGCCCTTGAGGTAGTTGATGCGGTCGTGGAACTCGAGGCCTTCGAGCCGGAACAGGCGCCACGGCAGCCCGATCCTCGGCAGCCACGCCTTGTCGAACGTGCCCTGGTAGCCGAGGTTGTGAATCGTCAAGACGGTCTTTGGTCCGCCCGCCACACCGACGATGACGGGCACCAGCGCGGCATGCCAATCGTGGCAATGAACCACATCCACGTCGCCGAGGTCGCCGCGCAGAACAAGCAGGCGTGCCGCGTGACAGAAAGCCGCAAAGCGCAGCGCGTTGTCCCCGTAGCTGCCGTGGCTGTCACCGTAGAGGCCGGGGCGGTCAAAGAGCTCGGCGCACGCCAGCAGCCACAGGTCGAGCCCGTCGTCGTCGACGTGAAAAGCCGCGAACTGCAGCTCGCGGTTGTCGAGGTGGATCGTCAGGAGATCGCCGACTCGCTCGGGGGACTTGCCGGCCGCTTCGAGCTTGTGTAGCGCGTCGACATAGCCCGGGATGACGACGCTGGCCCGCCCTCCGACTCTGCCTTCGACTCTGCCTTCGATTTTGGGTTCGATTCTGGTCCCAATGTCGCCGCCGCTTTGCGCACGGGGCAAGGCCGCAACGACCTCCGCCAGGCCGCCCGAAGCCGCCCATGGAGCGCACTCCGATGCGACGTGCACCACGTTGAAGCCGCGCCCCGTCCCGCCGAGCCCTGTCACGCCGAGCCCCGTCACGCCCAGCCCTGTCATCGACTCTGAAACACCAGACATGCCTACCTCGCGACCATCCGAACGCCGCTGATGACGTCCTTGGCGATGGTGTTGACCACGTCGAGCCGCGGGTGCCGGAACGCGACGAAGCCGTCACTGAGCAACGTCTGCTTCCAATTGCGTCGCGGCGTTCCGACCGGCAAGAGCTCGTTGGCGACGACGTGGCCACCCCACCGTGCCAATACGCGGTCCATGCCGTGTACGGCGGCGATTTTGCCTTCACCTTCGGCCCGTTTGAAGACCATGCCGACGTGATAGCGCCGCTGCGCCTCCGCCTCGAAGCTGTGCCAGCAGATGGATCGCGCCCACTCGCGGAAGATGTCGAAGTCGTTGCTCCAATTCATCATGTCCGCGAAATGCCCGCCGCCGTTGCGGCAGCCGATCTCGCCGAAAACAACCTCGCCGTCCGCCTTGCGGTACCACTCCATGTGCGTGAACCCGGTGCCCATCCCGAGCGCCTTGAGCACCGCGCGACCGAGCTTGACCCCGGCCTGCAGATCCTTGCGATACGGGTCGCGGTAGACGACCTGGTACGGGCTGATCCACTCGTTGGTCCGAAAATCGAGCGGACGCGGGAAGTATTGCGCGACGCTCTCGAACGCGGGTTGGCCGTTGATGCAGACGGTGTCGTACGTGAACTCCTCGCCGTCGACGAACTCTTCGACGCTGATCTCGGGCACGTGTTTGGTCTTGTGCAGCGCTTCGTCGATCGCAGCCTGGTCGTCACAGCGGTAGGTATCGGCGCTTCCGGCTCCGGCGATGGGTTTGACGATCAGCGGCAATCCGATGCGCTCGGCCGCTTCCTGGGCCGCCTTGGTGGACGTGGCACGGAAGCTATGTGGGACCCGCAGACCCGCGGCCACGAGCCGCTCTTTCATCAGCTGTTTGTCGCGGAATCCAAGCACGGTGTCGCGCGACATCCCCGGGATCTCCAGCCGCTCGCGAATCCGTGCGGCAAGCAGGACCACGGGCTCCCAATTGCTCTCCACCCGGTCGATCCCGCGTCCGCGAAGCGCCTTGACGATGGTCTCGGTCGCCGCGGCTTCGTCGAACAGGTTGTCGACCTGCAGGTACTCGCCCAGCCGCCGCCGTACGCGCCCGGGAAGGTGCGACGCGGGCTGATTGCCGATGCCGATCACGTGGGCGCCGACTTCGGCGAGACCGCGGGTGAAGTTGGCTTGTTCGGGCGGATACGCGGGGGCGATAAATGCGACTTTCATGGCCTGGGCCCGTGGTTGGGAAAAGGTCGTTAGGAACCTGACGATCGGGTTTGTGGACCGGCCGAACGGCTATCGGACGCGGACACGCATGACCCGGCCGACTTCTTCGAGCAGGCGGTGCAGCTCGTCATAGTCGGGATGACGGGCGCGAATCCAGGCGTTGGCCATGTAGCCGGCTGACACCGGTTGCGTGGGGGTGCCCGGTTCGGGGAGGTTGAAGTCCATGAGCGCTGGGCCGAGCAACTGCCTCGCGTGCTCCACGCCCTCGTAGCCCACAATCGTTCCGTCCCGTTCGGGTCGGATGTTCAGGATCGCGGCGGCGTACCGGCGTGACGGAGGCCGGCTGACCCTTCCGTGGGTGATCGCGTTGCCCCACTCGCGGTAGAGGTCGAGGTCGTTCGCGGCGCAATACACGTCCCATTGGCCGACGCCGGGAGGTCGCGCGCCGATCTCGGAAAATCGCAGTCCGCGGGGGCCGAAAAACCACTCCATGTGCGTGGCGGCGGTGTGCAGCCCGAGCGCCTCGACGACCTTGCGCCCCATCGCCTTGACCTCGTCGTAGCTGGGGGCATCGGTGCGGTTGGTGGCGATGATCATGGGGTTGACGCCGCGGGTACGCATCGCGACAAGGACGTTGGGATAGTAGTGCGAGATGAACTCGTACGAAACCTTACGATTGACTGTGAGCGTGTCGTAGAAGCCTTCGTGCCCCTGGTTGAACTCCTCGACGGCGATGCTGGTGCCCTTCTCGACACCGGCCTCGATGATGGCGGCTTCGAGCTCGGCGGCGTTGTTGACCCGTACGGTTCCAGCTGCCCCAGCGCCGGCCCGCGGCTTCAAGATGACCGGGAATCCGACCTCGGCAACGAAGTCGCGCACCTCGGCGGCGGAATCAGCGGCGATTGACGCGGCGCAAGCGATGCCGTGGCGGCGCAGGAATTCCTTCTGTTTGGGTTTGTCGCGGCACAACACGGCCTGTTCGTAGGTCAGCCCGGGGATGGAGCACGCGTCGCGAACCTTGGCGACGGGCAGCATGTGCGCTTCGACGGTGGCCTCGAGCCGGTCGACCCAGCCGCGCTCCTGGATGCGGCGGACGGCGGCGTGCATCTGTCCGACATCGCACACTGACCCAACCTGCTCGTAGGCGCCCAGCCATGACTTGAGGTCGCCATCGAGCCAGTCCCATGGCCGCTCGCCGATGCCGGTGACATAGGCGCCCGCTTCCTTGAGACCGCGTGCGAACTGCCGCTGGTAATGCGGAAAGGCAGGTTCGACGAGAATGACGTGCATGGCGCGCCCCGGGTTGGAAAAGTGCGGGTTGGTCCCGGCGGGCGCGGAGGGTGCAGGCATTCAACCCTGCAGACAAGCATCGTTTTGGCGGCGATCCTTGTCCCGTCGATCCGGCCCATGACTCCGTTTTCGGCAGCCGTTGACGGTTGGACGGCCCATCGCCACCATCCGCCTCCCATGAGCCCGTCACCGACCGCCATCTCTGTGCCCGATTCCGACGCGTCCGCCGCCACGGTCACGCTTTGCGGACCGCAGCGTCTGAAGCCGACGATTACCGATCTCGCACCCAAACTCGCGCAAAACCGTCCGATTGGGTTGGTCACCGCCGGTTGGCGAGAACGCGAAAAGGATGACAACGAGCTCCAGACAGCGCTGGGCAACAACGCCGTCAACCTTCGCCTCTACACGCGCTGGAAGACCATCGCCGCCGACGATCCGGATTATTTCGAGCTCCACCGACAGCGCCAGGACAAGCTGCGTCGGCTGCAGGTGATCTATCGGCGACGCCTCAATCACGCGATGGCCGCCGCACGCGAGCTCCTCGCACACGACGCCGACGATGACCTCTACGGTCCCGAGCAGGTTGCCGCTATCGCCGCCATCGCCGAGCTCGACCGACATCATCTGCGCCGCGTCAAGGCGATTCACCTCGACTTCCAACAGACCGTGAAACCGGGCACGCGGCCGTCCATCGCCCGGCACCGCGAGCAGGTCGCACACGCCCTCGAGGGCGTCCGCCTGGTGTGCATCGCCGGAGGACACGTCGCCGTTCTTCTCAACCGCCTGCGCCTTTTCGCCCTGCGGTCACTGCTCGTGGACCGGCATGTCATGGCGTGGTCCGCTGGCGCGATGGCGATGACCTCGCGCGTTGTGCTTTTCCACGATTTCCCGCCGTGGGGCGACGGTGACGCCGAGGTGCTCGACCATGGCCTCGGCCTCGTAGACGACGTGGTCGCCCTTCCCCACGCGCATCGACGCCTTGACCTCGAAGACAACGGACGCGTCGCGTTGATGGCGCGCCGCATGAATCCAGCCCGCTGCGTCATCCTCCCCGACGGCGCCCATGCTGCCTTCGCCGCCAGCGAGGTCCTCGACACATCCCACGATCTGCGCCTGCTTTCTGCGGCCGGGACGGTCGACCCGGCGGAGGTGTCATGACCCTCGTCATCGACCAGCTCCGCGCCGACGGAACACCCGACGCAGACGCCATCGACGCGTTTTGCAGCCAGTCCTTCCCGATCATCGAGGGCCCTCACGCCACGTTTGCCTGGCGAGGGCACGCCGATGCCGTCTACCTGCGCCACTTCATCTACGGGCTGCCGTCCGAGATGCCGTTCACCCACATCGCGGACACCGATTTTTGGTTCTGCGTTGTCGAAGTGCCGGCCAGGTCGCGCATCGAATACAAGCTAAACGTGGTACGAGGCGACCATCGTGAGTGGCTGCGTGACCCGCTCAACCCCAAGCGCGCACACGATCCTTTCGGCGCCAACTCTGTCATCTATGGCGACGGCTATGAGCGCCCGAATTGGTGCGAGCACGACCCCGAAGTTCGCCCCGGCACGCTGTCGGAGCACCGCATCCTCCAGACCCCGTTCGGCGAACCGCGGCACATCACCATCTACAAGCCGGCCCGATTCGTCGAAACCGGCCGCTACCCGCTGCTCGTCGTGCACGATGGCGGCGACTTCTTGAAATACGCCGCGATGAAGACGGTGCTCGACAACCTGATCCACCGCGACGAGATCCTGCCGCTCATCGTGTGCTTCACCCATCCCGGTGATCGCCTGGTCGAGTACCCCGACAACGAAGACCACATCAGCTACATCGCAGACGTGTTGCTGCCCAAGCTCGAAGCCAAGCTGCCCGTCTACGGGACCCCGGCGACCCGATGCCTGATGGGCGCGAGCTTCGGCGGCGTCGCGGCTCTTTCCGTTGCGTGGCGACGTCCAGGCGTCTTCGGCCGCCTTCTGCTGCAGTCCGGTTCGTTCGCGTTCAGCGACATCGGCGACCACACCCGCGGCCCGGCGTTCGACCCGGTCGTCAAGTTCATGAACGCGCTGCGAGCCGATCCCGGCCGACCGTCCGACCGCGTCTACCTGAGCTGCGGCATGTACGAGACGTTGATCTACGAAAACCGGTCTATTGTGCCGCTGTTGCAGTCAACGGGGATGGACCTGCGGTACCGTTGGGCGCCCGATGGACACAACTGGGAAAACTGGCGGGATCGCTTGCGTGAGGGGCTGTCGTGGCTCTTCCCCGGGCACCTCTGGATGACGTACGAGTAGGCGGAGACCGCGATGGCCACCAAGCGCAAGACGACCAGCAAACCCGCCAGGAAAGCGGCACGAAAACCGGCCAAGCGGCCCAAGAAGCCGACACCCGTGACGCGCACCATCGGCCTCTCGCTCGGCGCGGATCTGTGCTGGCCAGCCTGCTACGAAGCCATTATTCGGGACCTGAACCTGTCGATCGAGCTCGGCTCTGAGGTCGTCGATTTCGCGATTGAACGCGTGACTGTGGAGCCTTTTTCACTGCGCCAGCCGTGTCGCTACGACATCGTCCTGGACCGGCTGACCCACTGGTTCACGACGAGCCGCGAGTGGATCAAGAAAGCGATCATCATGGACGGGCTGTACGTGCTCAACAATCCATGGGCGCTGCAGTCGATGGAGAAACAGACCAGCTACGCGGCGATGATGCACCTCGGCCTCGATGTGCCTGACACGTGGATCGTGCCGCCGCGCGACCATGCTCCCGGCCCCGACGTCGGTCCCACGTTGCGCCGCTACGCCCGCCTTTTCGACCTCGGCGCGGTCGCTGACGACCTCGGCTACCCCCACTTCATGAAGCCCTACGACGGCGGCGGTTGGGTCGGTGTCACCAAGATCGACAATCGTGAGCAGCTCCAGGCCAGCTACGACAAGAGCGGCACACGCCTGATGCACATGCAAAAGGCCATCCCGTACGACCTCTTCGTGCGCACCATCGGCATCGGTCCGCAGGTTGAAGTGGTCCGCTACGACCCGGACAAACCCCTCCATGACCGCTACCAGGTGGATTTCTTCTTCGCCGACTCGGACGAATGGTCGTTCCTGGTGGATCAGCAGCTGACCATCAACGGCTTCTTTGGTTGGGAGTTCAACAGCTGCGAGAGCTTGCGCAGCACCGAGGACGGACGCTTCTACGCCATCGATTTCGCCAACGCGTGCCCCGATTTCCAGGTCACGTCGCTGCACTACCACTTCCCGAACATGGTGAAGAAGATGCTGCGGTGGTCGTTGTTCTGCGCCGCCACCAAGCGCCCCATGCAGCGAATGCCCGATTGGGAGCCGTACTACGCCGTTCAGAAAAAGGACCTCCCCTTCCGCGAGCGCATCGCCGCCTACGCCGACATCACCCGCGAGAAGATGCAGGTCGACGCGTTCAACGAGTTCTGCGCCACCCACCTTTCCCATCTCGACGAGGTCGTCTGGAACTTCTTTGGCACCGACCAGGCCAAGGCCATCGTCCGCGAGAAGGTCGCCTCGCTGTACCCGCAGCACGAGATTGACCCGTTCACCGAGCACTTCTGGGGCATGATCCAGTTCTGGCGCAAGACCGAACGAGACGTCCTGGATCGCCGTGACGGCGCCAAGGTAGACGCAGCGTCGTCCACGCCTGCGGACAAGCCCGAATGACCGCTCGAATCCGCACAAGTTGGTACAGCGAGCGCGTGCGTCGCGAGGTCACAGTTGTCCGCTGGGGCCATCTCGGTCAGCCGGTGCTGCTGTTTCCGACGGCCGGCGGTGACGCCGAGGAGTGTGAGCGTTTTCTGATGCTCAAGGTCCTGTCGCCGCTGCTCGAGGCCGGGCGCATCAAGGTCTACTCGGTCGACAGCATCAGCGGCCAGGCTTGGATCAACCGCGACGACTGGGGGCCGCACCGCGCGAAGGTCCAAAGCGCGTTCCACGCCTTCATCGTCCATGAGCTCGTGCCGGCCATCCGGGCCGACTGCAACGACCGCAACATCGAGATCATCACCGCTGGCGCGTCCATCGGAGCGTTCAACGCGCTGTCGACCCTGTGCCGCAGCCCGGACATCTTCCGCGGCGCCGTGTGCATGAGTGGCACCTACGACATGAGCCGCTGGATGGACGGCAAACACACCTTCGATTACCACGTGAGCTCACCGCGGCACTTCGTCCCCCGCTTGCCGGAAGGTGCGCAGCTGCACGCCCTCCGCAAGCGGTTTGTGATTCTCGCGACCGGTGAGGGCAGGGCGGAGGCGCCGCACGAGTCCTGGCAGGCGGCCAACGCGCTCGGCGGCCGCGGCATCCCCAATCGCGTCGATGTTTGGGGGCCGAATTGGCATCACGACTGGCCGACGTGGCGCACGATGTTGCCGATGTACCTCGATGAACTGACCGGTGGCTCGCAGCACGCCATCCCGTACCACGAATCGCCACACGGTCGTTGATCCGGGCGCGTGCAAGGCCCGGTCCCCGCGAGTTCCGCCATGCTCAACGTTGTCTATGTCTCGCCGTATTACGGTGCCATGACGCCGCGGTTTGTCGCGGCCCTCGCCCAGACCCCCGGCGTGCGCTTGTCGCTTGTCCGTACCGGTACTCTCGCCGGGCTCGGACCCTCGTTGCGCAAGCGCATCGCCGCCGACTACCGGGTCGACAACTGCTTTGACGTCGATGAACTTGCTGAGGCCGTGCAGTGGCTTGGCAACGCCCTTGGCGGCGTGCATCGGCTCATCGCGACCTACGAACAGCTGCAAGTCCCCGTCGCCGACGTTCGCGAGCGCTTGGGGATTGAAGGCATGGGCGGCGAGGCTGCCCGGAATTTCCGCGACAAGGCCCGGATGAAAGAGGTGCTGCGCGCCGCCGGTTTGCCCGTAGCCAAGCACGCACGCGTCGAGTCGGTCGCTGACGGCGTCGCATTCGGCGAAGAAGTCGGCTTTCCTCTGGTCCTCAAGCCCCTGGCTGGAGCCGGGTCCGTCGCGACACTGCGGGTCGAAGACGCCGCCGAGCTGCGCCGCTTGCTGGAACAAGCCTGTCCTACGGCAGCATCGCCCTGGCAGTGCGAAGAGTTCATCACCGGGCGCGAACGCAGCTTCGAGGCCATCAGCGTCGACGGCGACCCGGTCTTCGCGAGCCTCACACGGTACGACCCGCCTCCTTTGCACGTGCTCGAGAACCCGTGGATCCAGTGGACCGTGCTCCTGCCACGCGAGATTGAACGCCCGGCCTACAACGAGACCCGCCGCATCGGTTTCGCGGCCCTCAAGGCCCTCGGCATGACCACCGCAATGAGCCACATGGAGTGGTTCAGGCGCCCCGACGGCAGCATCGTCATCGGAGAGGTCGCCGCCCGCCCGCCAGGCGCGATGATCCTGCAACAGCTCTCGTACGCCCATGACACGCCGTTCTTGCCGCGTTGGGCCGACCTCATGGTCAACAACCGGTTCTCGCTGCCTCCGCGCAAGTATGCAGCCGGCGCCGCCTTCTTTCGTGCCCAGGGTCCGGGCGCCGGTGGCGGTGGCGGGCGCATCGTCGGTATCGAAGGTCTCGCCGAGGCGCAGAAGAGGGTCGGTCACCTCGTCGTCGAAGCGAACCTCCCGCGCGTCGGCCAGTTCACGCGCAGCAGTTATGAGGGTGAAGGCCAAGCAGTCGTCCGCCACGAGGACACCGCCGTCGTCGAAGAGGCGCTGGCCACACTGATTTCCACTGTGCGCATCATCTGCTCAGACAAGCCGCAAGATCCCTGAATCGATCAATCGATTGATTCACTCCGCAGCGTCGACCTCCCCAAAACCGCGACCCCGCCCGCTACCACGAGGGCAACGGGCGGGGCCCGATCGGTTTGGTCGGTCGAAGTGACTAGTAGATGGTCACCTTGACGTACTTGCAGTTGTTGGACTCGCTGTACTCCGAGACCTTCTTTGTCCAGTCGTTGCAGTAAGCGACGTACTGCGTACCGGTCTTGGCGGTGGTCGGAATCTTCAGCGAGCGGTTGTACGGACCCGCGCTCGCGCCGGCTGCCAGCGACGACCGTGACGACGTCGACAGGATTACGTCGGACGTCGAGAAGATCGTGTTGGTCGACAGCACGTACGCGTCTGTGAAGGTACCGGACGAGATGTGACCGATGTTCTTACGCGTGTACGAGAACGTGTAGGTGGAGCCCCGCTTGAGCGTGGTTGAACCCGACTTGCTGAACGCGGTCGGGGTCAGGTCCGCGCGCTTGGTGCGGCAGTAAGCGTAGGTTGAGCTGGACGTGTAGCAGGCCTGGGAGCTGCTGCAGGTCTGGTAGTTGCTCCAGCCCGTCCAGTTGTAATGAGCCGACGACGTCTGGCACGCGTTCGAGCCACCCGAGCAGCCACGGTAGGCCTGGCGACGCTGACGCTTGGTCGTGCCGGAGCAACGGTACTGCGTGCTACGAACAGTGTTGTCGCACTTGGTGTACCGCGGCTTGAACTTGTAGGTGCCGGTATCGCAGCAGGACCCGCTCGTGCACTGCGGGTTGATGACCGTGACCTTCACGTACTTGATGTTGTTGCTCTCGGAGGCCTCGCTGACCACGTTGCCGTAGTCGACGTACTGCGCGATGTAGTACGTGCCCGCAGCCTTGTTCGACGGAATCGTGAAGGTGCGCGTGTAGGTGCCGTAGCTCTGACCAGCGCTCATCGCCGACTTCGTGAACTCGTACAAGCTGGTGTCCGAGCCGCTGAAGATGGTGTTGGTGCTGAGGATGTAGCGCACCTTGAACGACTTGCCGGTGCTGGCCTTGCCGATGTTCTTGAACAGCGTGCTGAACTTGATGGTCTTGCCGCGGGCAACCGTCGTGGAGGTCGTAGGCGTGAACGTGGTGGACTGCAAGTCCGGCTTCGTGCTCGTCGACTGGCAGGTGACCGATGTTGAGCTCGTAGCCTTGCAGGTTGTACCGCTCGGGCAAGCAACCCAGTTGGTGTACGATGTCCAGTTTCGGTACGAGGTCGAGGTCGAGCAGGTCGAAGCCGACGCGCCGGTGCAACCACGGTAGCCGATGCTGCGCTGACGCATGGTCGAACCCGAGCAACGGTAGCGGTACGCGATGGGCGTGCTGTGGCACTTGGTGTAGCGCGGCTTGAACTTGTACGTACCGGTATCGCAGCAGACACCGCTGGTGCACTGCGGGTTGATGACCGTGATCTTCACGTACTTGATGTTGTTGCTCTCGGTGACCTCGTTGTTCACCACGTTACCGTAGTCGACGTACTGCGCGATGTAGTACGTGCCCGCAGCCTTGTTCGACGGAA
>CAZLMW010000035.1:23628-24286 GCA_964560875.1 uncultured Enterobacteriaceae bacterium | reverse complement strand
CCGTAGTCGACGTACTGCGCGATGTAGTACGTGCCCGCAGCCTTGTTCGACGGAATCGTGAAGGTGCGCGTGTAGGTGCCGTAGCTCTGACCAGCGCTCATCGCCGACTTCGTGAACTCGTACAAGCTGGTGTCCGAGCCGCTGAAGATGGTGTTGGTGCTGAGGATGTAGCGCACCTTGAACGACTTGCCGGTGCTGACCTTGCCGATGTTCTTGAACAGCGTGCTGAACTTGATGGACTTACCGCGTGCAACCGTCGTGGAGGTCGTCGGCGTGAACGTGGTCGACTGCAGGTCGGGCTTGGTGTTGGACACGCACGAGACGGCCGTGGAGCTCGTCGCCTTGCAGGTGGTCCCGCTCGGGCAGTTGCTCCAGTTCGCGTACGAACCCCAGTTGCGGTAGGCCGTCGACGTTGAGCAAGTCGTTGCTGACGAGCCCGTGCATCCACGATAGCCAGGGCTGCGCTGACGCATGGTCGAGCCCGAGCAGCGGTAGCGGTACGCAATCACCGAGCTGTTGCACTTGGTGTAACGCGGGTGGAACTTCTTGGTCGACGTGTTGCAGCAGACGCCGCTGGTGCATTGCGTCGTAGTCGGACTCGTGACCTTGATGGCGAAGTAGCGCGTGTTGTTGCCCTCGTTGGACTCCTTGATCGCGT
>CAZLMW010000035.1:2075-23528 GCA_964560875.1 uncultured Enterobacteriaceae bacterium | reverse complement strand
GACAATCACACCGATGTAGTAGGTGCCGGCCTTCGTGGTCGCGGGGACGTTGAGGTACCGGGTGTACGGACCGTAGGTGGAGCCTGCGGCCATCGAGGAACGCACGTACTGGTAGAGCAGCGTGTCGCCCGTCGTAATTGTGCTGTTGGTCGACAGGTAGTAGCCGATGCGGAAGTTGCCCGAGCTGGCCTTGCCGATGTTCCTGACCGTGTGGGTCGCCTGGAAGGTCGTGCCCGCCTTGAACGTCGTCGAGGATTTGGCCTTGAACAGCGTGCTGGTCAGGTCCGGCTTGGGCGCTTCGCAGACCGCGTACGTCGAGCTCTTCACGACGCAAGTGGTGCCGCTGGCGCACTTCTGGAAGGTGCTCCAACCGGTCCAGTTGTAGTACGTCGAGGAGAACGAGCAGGTCGTCGCGCTGGTGCCGGTGCAGCCTCGGTACGCCTGGCGGCGGATGACCGTGGTCGAACCGCTGCACTTGGTCTCGGTGCGCGAGACGCTCGTGCTGCACTTGTACTTGGCCGGACGGAACTTCTTGGTCCCCGTGTCGCAGCAGATACCGCTGGTGCACTGAACACCGCCGGGCCCTGTCACCTTGATGGCGAAGTAGCGCGTGTTGTTGCCCTCGTTGGACTCCTTGATCGCGTTCTTGCTGTCCAGGTGCAGACCGACGTAGTAGGTGCCCGGCTTGGTCGTCTTCGGAATCGTCAGCGTGCGGTTGTAATAACCCCAGCTGCCGCCCGCGGCGATGCTGCCCTTGCTGAACGAGCTCAGGAGCGCGTCGCTGGTCGAGATGAACGTGTTCGTCGACAGGCGGTACTCAACAGTGAACGTGCCGGTCGAAGCCTTGCCGTAGTTGCGGAGGCGGACACGTGCGACGACGGTCTTGCCCGCCTCAACGGTCGTGCTACCCGACGCGGCGAAGTAGTCCGAGCCCATGTCGGGGGCGCTGACGCAGGTCGCGGTGCCCGGGTTGGTGCCCTCCTTGCACGTGGTGCCGGTGCCGCAAGCGACGGTGGTCCAGCTGGTCCAGCTGTAGTTCTGCGACGAGGACGAGCAGAACGACGCGCTGTTGCCGGTGCATCCGCGGTAGGCGTAGCGACGGCGACGGGTGGTGCCGCTGCAGCTGTACTCGGTCCTGACGATCGAGCTGCTGCACTTGTAGCCCTTCGGACGCAAAGTCTTCGTGGCCGTGTTGCAGCAGACGCCGCTGGTGCACGTGGTGGTGCCCGCCTGGACGCTGACCTTGATGGCCGCGCTACCCGTGACGCTGTTGTTGCTCTCGTTGGACTCCGAGATCTTGTAGATGTCGTCGACAATCACACCGATGTAGTAGGTGCCGGCCTTCGTGGTCGCGGGGACGTTGAGGAACCGGGTGTACGGGCCGTAGGAGGCGCCGGGGTTCATCGAGCTGCGCGTGTACTGGTAGAGCAGCGTGTCACTGGTCGAGATGAAGTTGTTGGTCGACAGGTAGTAACCGATGCGGAAGCTGCCGGTCGCCTTTTTGCCCTGGTTCTTCACAGTGTGCGTGGCTTGGAACGTCGTGCCGGCCTTGAAGGTGGTGGCGCTCTTGGCCTTGAACAGCGTGCTGGTCATGTCCGGCTTCGGCGCTTCGCAGACCGCCGAGGTGGCGCTCTTCACGACGCAGCTTTCACCTGTCTTGCATTTCGCGAACGTGCTCCAACCGGTCCAGTTGTAGTAGCTGGACGAGTACGAGCAGGAAGTCGCGCTGCTGCCGGTGCAACCGCGGAATGCCTGGCGGCGAATGACCGTGGTCGAGCCGCTGCACTTGGTTTCCGTGCGCGAAGGCGAGGTCGCGCACTTGTACTTCGGCGGGCGGAGCGTCTTGGTCGTCGTGTTGCAGCAAACACCGCTGGTGCACGCCGTGCTTCCCTTGGTGATGGTGAGCTTGAAGAACTTCACGTTGTTGGACTCGGACGACTCCTTGTGGGTGTTGCCGAAGTCGACGAACTGCGCGACGTACCAAGTGCCGGCCGTTGTGGTGGCCGGGATGTTGAACGTCCGGGTGTACGGCCCGTACTTCGCGCCGCTCTTCAGCGCTCCGTACGTACCTTCGGCCAGCGACAGGTCACTTCCGCTGAAGATGGTGTTGCTCGAGAGAATCCAGCGGACCTTGAAGCTCGCCTTCATGTCGTCCTTGCCGACATTCGTCCACGCGCTGGAGGTCGAGATGTTCGAGCCGGCTTTCACCGTGGTTGACGAACCGTTGAACTTGAACGTGGTCGACTCGAGGTCGGGGCCGGCGGCCGTCTTCACGCACGACGCCTGGGTCGCGCTGACGGTCTTGCAGGCAGAACCCGTGGGGCACTTGGCCGCCTTCCAGGGATCCCAGCTGTAGTACGTGGACGAGTACGAGCACGAGGTGCTGCTGCCGGTGCAACCGCGGAACGAGCTGCGCGTCAGAACCGTTGTCGTGCCGCTGCACTTGGACTCGGTCGTGCGAACAGTCTTGTCGCAGCGGTAACGCGCCGGACGCAACGTCTTCTTGGTGGTGTCGCAGCACGCACCCGAGGTGCACGCGGCGTTGCCAGCCTGGACGGTGACCTTGATGGCCGCGGTACCGGTGATGCGGTTGTTGCCCTCGTTGGACTCTTTGACCACGTTGGTCGCGTCGGCGATGACGCCGATGTAGTAGGTGCCGGCCTTGGTCACCGCAGGAACCTGCAGGTAACGCGTGTACGGGCCGTACTTACCACCCGCCGCGATGTTCGGACCGGTGTACGAGTAGAGAAGGACGTCGCCGGTGGAGATCGTGTTGTTGGTCGACAGGTAGTAGTTCACCTTGTAGGTGCCGCTGCTGGCCTTACCGATGTTGCGCAGCTCGTGGGAGACGCGGAATGTGGTGCCGGCTTTGAACGTCGTCGAGGTGACCGCCTTGAACGTGCCGTTGGTGAGGTCCGCGAGGCTCGGAGCCGTCGTGACCGTAATCTTGAACGACGCCGTGTTGTTGGACTCAAGCGACTCAGCGATAGCCAGCTTGTGGTCGACCCAGTAGCCCAGGTAGTAGGTGCCGGGTTTGGTGGTCGCGGGAATCACGATGGTCCGGGTGAACGGGCCGGCGGATTTGCCGGCGGCCAGCGCGCTGCGGGAAACCGAGGCGAGGAGCTTGTCAGCGTTGGAGATGGTGCTGTTGGTCGACAGCAGGTAACCGTCGTGGAACCCGCCGGCGTTGCCCTTGCCCTTGTTGGCGCGGGTGTACTGGACGCTGATGGTGCCGCCTGCAGCGACCGACGTGGAGCCGGTCGGCTTGAACAGGGTCGGGATGAGGTCGGGCTTGTCGGTGCTCTTGACGCACGCCGCCTTGCCGCTGGTGACCTTGCAAACGGTGCCGCTGGCGCACTTGGTCTTGTTGACCCACGGAGTCCAGTTGTAGTTCACAACGCTGATCGAGCAGATGGTGCTCGCGCCGGAGCAGCCACGGTAGGCCTTGCGCTCCTGGACGGTGGTCGAGCTACCGCAGCGGGTCTGCGTCGAACGGACGGTGCCGTGGCACTTGGTGCCCTTGGTCCGGTACAGCTTCTTGGCGATGTCGCAGCAGACGCCGCTGGTGCACTGGATGCCCGCCGAGGTGACGTTGATCTTGAAGTACTTGACGTTGTTGGTCTCGAGCGACTCCTTGACCGCGTTCTTGTGGTCAACCCAGTAGGCCAGATAGTACGAACCGGCTTTCGTCGTGTTCGGGATGGTCAGCTTCATCTTGAACGGACCTGCCGACTTGCCCGCCGCGAGCGGGGCGCGCGACACAGAGGCAAGGACCTTGTCGTTGTTCGTGATCAGCGTGTTCGTCGAGAGCAGGTAGCCATCGTGGAACGGGCCCGAGGCCGCTTTGCCCTTGTTGGCGCGCGTGTACTCGACCTCGATGGCGTTGCCGGCCTTGACGGTCAGCGAGCCGGTGGCCTTGAACGTGGTGATCGTCAGGTCGGCCTTGCTCGTCGTGGTCTTCTCGCACTTCGCGGTGGTGCCGGAGACGGTGCAGACTTCGCCCGTGGCGCACTTGGCCTTCGGGGCCCACTTGGTCCAGTTGTAGTTGGTCGGGAGCGCCGAGCAGAAGCTGGCGGACGTGCCGGGGCAGCCGCGGTACGCCCTGCGCTCTTCGGTGCCCTTCTTGTCAGCCGAGCAGCGGGTCTGCGTCGAGCGGACGACGCCGTCGCACTTGGTGGCCTTGGGCTTGAACTTCTTGTTGGCGATGTCGCAGCAGATGCCCGTGGTGCACTGACCGCTGACGACCGGCTCCAGGGTGACCTTGATGATGAGGATGTTGTTCTTCTCGTTGTCTTCCGCGTTCTCGTTCTTGTAGTCGACCCAGTAGCCCAGGTAGTAGGTGCCGGGCTTGGTCTTCGCCGGAATCGAGACGCTCGTGGTGAACGGGCCCGCTTCCTTGCCGGCCGCGATCGGGAGGCGCTCGGCCTTCTTGAGGAGCTGGTCCTTCGCGTCGATCTTGGCGTCGGTCGAGAGGAAGTAGCCGTCGGAGTAACCCTTCGAATCGGCCTTGCCCTTGTTGCCGCGCTTGTACTCGACCTTGATGGACGTGCCGACCTTGATCTTCGTGCCCGAGGTGACCTTGAAGCTCATCGCGACGAGGTCGGGCTTGCCGACGATGATCGGCGTGCAGGCCTTTTTGGTGGCGTCGCACTTTTCACCCTTCTTGCAGGTGATGGTGGTCGTCCACTTGGTCCAGTTGAGGTCGGCCTTGTCGGTGGAACACTTGTCGGCGTCCTTGCCCGTGCAGCCTTCGTAGGCGTCGCGTTTTTGGAGATCCTGTCCGTCGCATTTGTGCTCGGAAGTCTGGACCTTGGTGCCGCACTTGGCGCCCTGGACCTGGTACTTGCTCGTCTTCACGTCGCAGCACTGACCCTTGGTGCATTGCGGCGCGGGGCCGCACTTGCCTGCGGTGCAGACTCCGGTCGAGCACTTGCTGCCGTCCTTGGCGTTGGCGCTGGAGCACTTGCCCGCGGCGCAGGTGTCGACCGTGCACTCGTTCTTGTCGTCGCAGTCCTTCGTGACGCCCTGGCAGAGGCCAACCGCGCACTTGTCACCGGTGGTGCAGGCGTCGCCGTCGTCGCAGTTCGTCGCGTTGTTCGGGAGGTTGACGCAGTTGCCCTTGGCGCAGCTGTCGTCGGTGCAGGCCTTGCCGTCGTCGCAGTCCTTGACCGCGCCAACGCACTTGCCGTCGGTGCAGAGGTCTTTGACCGTGCAGGCGTTGCCGTCGTCACACTTGGTGTCGGCGACGTTCTTGTTGCTGCAGCCCTTGGCCGGGTCGCAGGAGTCGCTGGTGCAGGCGTTCTTGTCGTCGCAGTCCTTCTTGTCGGGGCCCGCGCACTTGCCGCTCGCGTCGCACTTGTCGTTGTCGGTGCAGGCGTCGCCGTCGTCGCACGCCGCGCCGTCGTTCGCCTTGTTCACGCAGCCCTTGGCCGGGTCGCACGAGTCCGTCGTGCAGGCGTTCTTGTCGTCGCACACCATCGCCGTGTGGGTGCAAACGCTGTCCTTGCATGCGTCGGCGGTGCACAGGTCGCCGTCGTTGCAATCGGTATCCGCGCCGCAGGTGCAGAGCTTCTTGTAGTCCGCGCAGCAGTCCTTGTAGTCGGTGCAGCCCTTGTCGCACTGACAGGTCGCGCCCGACGTGTACTTGCCGCATTTGCCCTTGCAGCTACCTGCAGGTGCGGTCGCGTCGCCCGAGGCGTCGCCACTTGCATCGTCGCTGGCGTCGCCGCCGGACGTGCTGCCGCCGTCATCGCCGCCGCTGGAGCCGCCACCGTCGACGGCACCGCTCGAGCTGCCGGTGTCGTCGCCACCGCTGCTGGAGGACGCCCCTGTGTCGTCGGCGCCGCTGCTGCTGGAAGATGCGCCTGTGTCGTCGGCGCCGCTGCTGGAAGACGCGCCGGTGTCGTCACCGCCGCTTGAGCTACTGGCACCTGTGTCGGTGCCACCGATATTGGTGTCGCCACCAAGACCTGTGTCGTTGTTAAGACCCGTTCCGCCGGTCCCGGTCTCGGTGTCGCCAGGAGAGGTTCCGCAACCTCCCAATGGCGCCAGGACCAGGCTGGCAGTCGCGATGAACGCGAGGGTGATGAACTTGCTGCGAGCTGCGGCGTTGCTCGCGAACGTGTCGGTGTAGAGACGTTTCATCTGAAGTAGCTCTCAAAGGACGGGCACCAGCTTTTCTTGAGCGAAGCTCAGGCTGACCCCAAAATGTGATGTGCAATGGATTGGCGGTGGTGTGCAGGCAGCGCCGAATTTAGTGCGAACCCAACGTTTTCACGAGCAAAACGACGCACCCATCTCGATGGGGTTTGGCGCACGCTCGTGATTTTACAGGCGAAAGGGTGGCCGGCAGGATGGCAGGTGCGCTCGGTCGAGTCAACGGCCTGATTGTTCTGCAAAGGTGCGCAGTCCGGCGTTGAGCACAACTCGTCGCGACCAGCAGCCGCGAAACTCCACGTTTCCACGGTGTTGGCATGGGTTTTCTGCGATCGTCGTTCACGTATGGAATCGGCAGCGGCTGTAGCGTCGCCCTCCCGGCCTTGTTACCGTGCCCTCAACCGGAGGCATGAATGTACGAGACGCTGCTCGTCACGCGCGCGGAAGGCGTCGCGACCGTTCGCTTGAACCGACCGCCCGTCAACGCCTTGGACGGTGGGGTATGCCGGGAATTGATCGCGGTGCTCGATGAGCTCGAGGCGGACGAATCGATGCAAGGGCTGATCCTGACGGGGCGCACGGGCATGTTTTCGGCCGGCCTGGACGTCGTCGGTCTGTATCGACTCGATCGCCATGCGATGGGCTTGTTCTGGCGCGTCTTCGTCGAAACGTTCGTGCGCCTATATGAGACGCGACTTGTAACGGTAGCGGCGATCAGCGGGCACTCGCCGGCCGGTGGATGCGTGCTTTCGCTGGGCTGCGATCACCGCGTGATGGCGGATGGCCCTTATAAGATCGGACTCAACGAGGTCGCCGTCGGGTTGGCCGTGCCGCCGTTTCTCTGTCGGGTGCACGCGCATGTTGTGGGGCAGCGCCAGGCCGAGCGTTTGCTACCACTTGGCACGATGCTCGAGCCCGCAGAAGCGCTGATGGTGGGGCTGGTCGACGAGATCGTGCCGCTTGGCTCCACGGCGAACCGCGCAAACGCGATCATCCGCAGCTCGATGCAGGCACCCCGGCGAGCCCGCGAGACAACAAAGCGTCACGTGCGCGGCCCGCTGGTTCGCGAGCTCCGCGCCACCCTCGATGACGAGGTCGCGATCCTTCAGCAACAGTGGTTTGGCGCCGAGTGCCGACGGGTGATGGGCGACTTGATCGCGCGGTTGACGAGCAAACGGCGGTCCGCGTGACGCCCCGGGACATGGGTGTGACGTCACGGGGCCGCGAATGCTCAAGTGAACGCGCCGGTGGCATTTAACCGATTGAAATAGTTTGATAACAAGATTGACTGATGAGGCGGCGAGACGGCCGGCATGGACCTTGCATTGAGACGTAGCCATGGAAAGCGGGACAGCCGCATGGCACCCAGCGCACACGCAGGCGAGGACGAAATGAAGCGAACAGCGATCGATTCGAACACCATCAACGGCACGTGGACAGTCTTGCTGGCGGTTGTAGTCGCGGCGTTGATCGGCGGAGGCTGTACGTCTTCGCCGTGCGAGGAGGGCACCTTCTCGGGCAGCGGAACGCTTTACGTGGCGGCGAGTTGTGGTTCCGACAGCGGGGACGGCAGCAAAGAGTCTCCGCTGGCGACCATTGGCGCCGCGATCAAGAATGCGTCCGCCGGTGACAAGATCCGGGTCGCAGCGGGCACGTATGAAGAAGCCCTGTCGTTGACCAGCGCAGTCGCTTTGCTCGGCGAGGGCTCGGGCAAGACGGTCATCAAGCCGTCAACCGGTGCCATCGCCATCCAGGCGGTCAAAGCGAACCTCACGGTAAGCGGGATCGGAATCGTGGGCGGTGGGCCGGTCGGCATCTTGGTGCAGGACGGCGAGTTCGACGCGACAGACGTGTTGATCGAAGACGTGCGGCGGACCAAGACACCCGAAGGAAAGCTCATCGGCGGGCACGGAATCCAGGTGTCGAACACTGCGAAAGCCACGATGCGCGATATCGGTGTTGTAGGTTGCAGCGGCGCCGGCGTCCTGGCCGCGTCGGTTGGCAATGTCTCGATCGTCGCTCCCTTCTTCCAGGAAGATCCTGCGTCATCGGCTCGAGCTGGAGGCAAGGCCGGCATCGTCGCGCCCTTCTTCGATGAAGCGGGCAGCAAGAAGATCGCCGGCAATCGCCTCGGTGGCATCGCGATTGTGGCGCCGTTCTTCTCGCCCAACCCGGGCAAGACGGACGATCCCAAGGGCATCGTCGCCCCGTTTTTCCATAGCGGCGGCGTCAACGTGTCCGGCAACTACTCGTTTGGCGTCGCGTTGTTTGGCGCTTCGGCCAAGATCGAAGCGAGCGCGATCACCGATACGATTCATCCGACCAGCACCGACTTCGCCGATGGCGTCGTGGTGGCTGGTGGCGGTGCCAACACCGAGGTCGCGATCGCCAAGTCCACCGTCGTCAGCGGCAATCAGCGTGCCGGCATGCTCATCGCCGCTGGGGAGAAGACGGACGCGAAGGTCGGGATCGACGGCGACATCTCGCTCAACGCGGTTGGCGGCGTCTGGGCGCACGGTTCGTCGACAGCCGTCGCGGTCGGCGACTCGGCTCGGCTGCATGCCAATCGCGTCGCCGGGCTCGTCGCTGTCAACAAAGCACATGCTGTCATCGGCGCCGCGACGATCGACCGCACCGTGCGCCGGCAGTACGGTCTGACCTTGGGCGATGCCTCGAATATCGGAGACGCCGTGGGCTTCTTCGAAGGGGCCACGGGCAGCCTGAAGAACACCAAGCTGGTTGAAAACGGCCGGGCTGGCATCGTCATCGACAACCCGGGCAAGGCCAAGAGCGGCGCGGTGGACGTTGTCGCGACAGGCGTCGAGGTCACGGGGGGCGGCTACGGCATCGTCGTCAACAAGGGCTCGGGTGACGTCGAGGCGCTCAAGGACAAGACCGCGGTGAGCGTTGGCGGCAAAGTAGGGACGGCTTTCAAGACGGACGCCGCGTTCGACGTGCGGCATAGCCCCTGCGATCCGAAGGACGGCAAGGCCGACTGCAAACCGCCGGCACCCTCGACCTAGCAGCGTTCGGAAGACTCCCGGTTCAGCTGTCCTTTGCACCGCCGCGGATCTTCTCGATCGTGGCGCGGACCGCGTCGATGACCGGCGTACTGTGCATCGATTGAGCGCGAATCATTGCCTGGCGGGCTGTATCCAACGCGGCGTCCTTCTGACCGAGCCGTAAGCGACACTCGGCCAACAAGCGCAGCGTTTCTGGGAGCGTGTTCACGACGCCGGTTCGACGCGCATCGTTGGCCGCTCGAGTCAGCACCGGGATCGCTTCTTCGACTCGTTTGCTGTCCATCAGGACGTGCCCCAGGTTGGTGTCTGCCGTCACCGAGCCGTTGATGTAGCTGATCGTCCGCGACCGGTCGCCTGCGTCGGCGTAGAGGGCCTCCGCGCGCTTGAGGTCGTTGTTCAGGAAGGCCACGTTGCCGCGTGACAACACCGTCATGGCGGCGCCGAGTGGATGGTTCGCGGCGGTGAACAGGTCGAGGGCTGCGTGATACCGGGCATCGGCGGCTGCTCCGTCTCCCGCGCGCCAGGCGATGTGGCCGAGCACGGCTTCGAGACGTCCCTTGGCAGCTGCGATTCGCGGTCCGTCATCGTCGCGCCAACGCTCGAGGGCTTCGTTGGCGATGGCGGCTGCGTCATCGTCCTTGCCGCGTTGAAAGAGCAACATGGCGCAGCGTCCGGCGGCCTCCGCGGCCTCGCGTTGCAGGCCCGGCTTGGACAGCGCTCGTGAACGCGCGTCGTCGAACGCTTCGGTCGCCTCCTCGTTGCGGCCGTTGAGCACAAGCGCGTGACCCAGCGTCAGCTTCGCACGAACCAGGACTTCGCCACCCGAGCCTGTCTGGACGAGCAGGGCAAGAGCCTCGTTGATGGCGCCGATCGCGGCCTCGGTTTGGCCGATCAGCACACCCATCTCAGCCTTGCCGACGAGCGCCTCGGCCAGGTTGCGCCGAGATCGGACCGTCCGTACAACCACCGAAGCGCGGCGTTCGGCCTCGACGGCGCTTTCGTAGAACTGGAAAGCGTCGCCCGGCGCGTACCGACGATGCGCGTCGTTGGCGGCGGCAAGCAGGGACGCGGCGGCGTTGTGGAAGTCCCCCGAGCCGAGCTGATGGCTCGCGATGCGGGCGCTGACCCCCGGCGCGTCGTGGAAGTGGTGGCGGAGCCAGCGAGCGGCGGCCCCGTGGAGTTCTTTGAGCTGCGCATCGTCGCTGTTTTTGCGAAGCGTGTTGGCGGTGCGATTGGACCGCAGTACCAGTTCGGTCTCAGACCAGACGGAGCGACCGCGTCGTTCATCGGCGAGGCCGGCCCGTCGCAGCTCGTCCAGGTCTTGCGCGAACGTATCGCGGCCCAGCATGGCGGCGATCATGTCGCGGGGGGCGGGGCTTCCGGCGACCGCGATCGCCAGCGCAAGCTCACGCGCGGACGGTGTCGTGCGTTGCAGGGAGCGGCTCGCCAGCTCGGCCTCGCTGCGTTCGAGGACCTCGAGCGCGATCGCCGGGTCGCTGCAGATGAATGAACCGTGGACGTCGATCAATTCCGGGGCTTCGAGCAACGCTTCGGCCGCCTCGAACACGAGCGCTGGCAAGCCGCCGCTCACCGTAGCGACGGCGCGCGCTACTTCCGCCGCGGGAGCCTCGGCCTGCAACCGCCACTGCAGCAGATCGGCGCACTCGTGCGCGTCGAGCGGTTGCAGGTCGATGTCGAGGACCGCGCCGCCGACGGCGTCCGTGATGATGTCCCGTGCCTCCTGCGAGCGCGTGGAGTCGATCGTCACAAGGACGAACACCGGGGTATTGGTGGCCTCGCGGAGCAGGTGGACCAGCATGTCCATCGTGGCCGTGGACGCGTGGCCGACGTCCTCGATCGCGACCAAGACGGGCGCTGTCGCAGCCGCGCCGGCGACGTAGGCCACGTAGCCGTCAAATGCCATGCGGCGGTGGCTGTCGAGCTCCTCCAGGCCGATCGCGTGTTCATGAGGGGCGCCGGACGCGAGCAGAAAAGCGACTTGTTTGAGCTGCGGCATCGGCAGCGTCATCGTCCGGTCGTCTTCGCCCAGACCTGGCAGCGCGGTCAGGGCCTCCATGGTCTGCGCGATGTCGCCCCGTCCCGCGGTGTTGAGCCGGGCGTGCAACATGTCGATGAACGGTTCGTACGGCGCCGCTGTGAGGCTCGGACGGCAGCGGGCGACATCGGCATGCCAACGGCGGTCTCCGTCTTCGATGAGCGCCAGGAACTCGCCGAGAAGACGACTCTTGCCCGACCCAGGCGGGCCGCCGACGATGGCGACGGCGAGCCGGTTGTTGCCGATTACACGCCGCGCGAGCCGTTTGAGTTGGCCGACCTCGACCTCCCGCCCGACGTGTGGCGAACGTTCTCCCCGCGCGACGAAATCCCGATACGAAACCGCTTTGCGCGCGCTCACGACGCGCCGGCCGTCGCCGATCTGGTCGGTCTGGAACGCCGAGCGGACGGCGTCATAGGCCTCGGCGCCGACAACCACCCCGCGCTCCACCGACAGGGCACCGTTCATCGCGGCGTCAAAAGCGGGGCCGAGTGCGAAGGTGGTTCCCCAGGCTGTACCGGCGCCGACGGTCTCGATACAGCCGACTTCGACACCGACAGTAGCGCTGATGTCCGCGCCGGCCGCCAGCGCATGGGCGGCGGAGAACATCGCGAGTCCAGCGTCGATGGCCGATTCGACCTCACCGGGGCGCATGCCGCCGATTCCGAACGCCGCGAGCAGGGAGTCCCCGACCAGGCTCAGGACCCGACCGCCTTCACGCTCGACAATCGCGTGCCAGCGCGCAGCGAGGAGCTGTGTCGCCATCGGATCGGACTCGCCACCGAAGCGCCCGGCGAGCGCTACAACCTGCTGGCTGCGGGTCGGCACGTGCGTTCCGTCGGGCGTGCCCGTCATACTCATCACGTGGGGCGACGGCGACACCATGCTCGATAGGCATCTGCCGCAATAAAGCCGGTCGCCCTCGCGTGGCGCGCCGCATGTCCCACACCACGACAGGGCTGCTGCGGCGCCGCAACGTCCGCAGAACGCCGCGTCGTGCGCCAGTCCGGCTGAACACGTTGCGCACTGGCGACCGGTGTCGGCGTCCGGTCGATTCACGCCGCATGATTTGCGCAGGCCATCGATGAAATCGGGCCCGTCGACGAAGCGATCTTTGGGGTTCTTGGCGAGCGCCTTGGCGACGAACTGCTCGACGCTCGGGGTCAACGCGGCGGCGCCGGCTTCGGCAAGGCTCGGCGGCTCGTCGACCAGGTGGGCGATGAGCGTGCTCTGCAGAGTCTCGCGTTCAAACGGTCGCTTGCCGGTCAGCATCTCGAACAGGACAACGCCGAGCGCGTAGAAGTCCGCGCGCCCGTCGACGTGTTCGGACTGAATCTGTTCGGGCGCCATATAATAGGGTGTGCCCAACAGCTCGCCGGCCCCGGTCATGGCCGACGCGCCCTGGTCCCGTGCGAGCCCGAAGTCGACGACCTTGGCCAACAGCGTGCCGCCCGCGAGCTCCCGCAGCACGATATTCTGCGGCTTGATGTCGCGGTGAACGATGCCGCCGTGATGGATCTCGGCGAGGCCGTTGGCGACCTGGGTGATGATCGACGCTGTCTCGTGCAGTGGAACCTTGCCGCGCTCGTCCAGGAATTCATCGAGCGACGTGCCGTCGACGAGCTCCATCACCAGGAACGTCACGTCGCCGTGGCTGCCGTAGTCGTGCACGGTCACCACATTGGGATGAACAATGAGGGAAAGCGTGCGCGCTTCGCGCTCGAAACGGGCGAGTCCGTCCTCGGTCGCCGCGACGTGTGGATGCAACAGCTTGACGGCGACCGCGCGTTCGAAACGCTTGTCGCGTGCGACGTAGACCTGGCCCATGCCCCCGTCGCCGAGCGGGCGCTCGATGACGTAGCGAGACGCCAGTTCGTCGCCACGCCGCAGGCCGTGAGTTTCTTGCTGCGTCATGTACCCTCTGCACCGAGAGTAGCCGCGGGCGCTTTATCCGAAAAGCGCACCCATGGGTAAAACCCCCACATGCCTTCGACGATCACACGCACCGTCAAGCGATTGGGCGGCTCCGGCGAGGGAGCTGACGGGCCTGTTTGGGCGTTGCACGTCGCGTTTTCGCCGGACGTGAACGCTGCCGGCAGCGCGCTCGAACTAAGCAACGAAAGAACCGTAATCGGACGCGCGACGGCGACCGTGGCTGGGGCATGGGCGCTGGCAGACGGCGGGATGTCGCGCAATCACGTCGCGTTCCTGCTGACCGAAGGGGGCGTCGAGGTCCGCGATCTCGATAGCCGCAATGGGACCTGGATCGACGGTGTCCGGGTTTCGCGCGCGCAGCTTGTCGACGGCAGCGTGGTGCGCGCCGGAGAGACGGTTTTCGTCGTTGAACGCGCAAACCGATCGGCACGATTTGGACCGGAAGACATCACCGAATTGCCGGGACGCAGCGCCTGGTCGAATCGAACGCGCGATCAGCTCCGCAAGTGCGCCCCGACATTGGAACCCGTGCTTGTTCGCGGTGAAACGGGGGTAGGAAAGGACTTCGCCGCCAAGGCGCTGCATCGCCTGTCCGGACGCACCGGCCGACTCGTCGCCCTGAACACCGCAGCGGTCCCCGGTCCTCTGTTCGAGAGCGAGTTTTTCGGACACGTCGCCGGTGCGTTCTCAGGAGCGCAGACGGCCCGCAAGGGGCGCATTTCCGAGGCTGATGGCGGCACGCTCCTTCTCGACGAAATCGGCGACCTCCCCCTGGCCTTGCAGCCGAAGCTCTTGCGGGCGCTCGAGGACGGCGCGATCCGGCCGGTTGGCGGCACGCGCGATCGCGCGATCGACGTACGATTTGTCGCGGCGACCAACCGCGAGATCGATGAACGCATCGCCGCGGGTGCGTTTCGGCAGGACCTGGCGGCGCGACTGCGATCGGTCGAGATCGAATTCGAACCATTGCGGCGTCGGCGGGCGGACATCCTCGATCTGGCCGACGCCGTGGTGCCGCATCAACGTTCGTGGCGAGCGACAATCGACGCCGACGCGGCCGAAGCATTGCTCGTCTACCCGTGGCCGGACAACCTTCGCGGACTCGCCCGCGTGCTCCGCGCTCTACCAACGGACTCCGTTCGGTTCGCCGATTTGCCGGCGCGGATCTCGGCTCACCTCAAAGCGGTCGCCGCCGGCGCGCCGTCACCCGTCGCTGCCGCACAAACCACACGATCGCCCCCTTCGCGCGACGAGCTGCTGGCGGCATTGCGCGAACACAGCGGCAACGTCGGCGCAGTGGCCCGCCAATTCGGCCGCGACCGCAAGCAGGTGTACCGCTGGATCCGCAAACACGGTATCGACGAGGACGCGCTCGCCAAGATTCGGTCGTAGCCCGTCGATCAGACCCCGGCCAGCTTGCGGAGCAGCGCGATGTTGCGCTTTGGGATGCCTTCCGGATCGGGATGCTTGTCGACCGCTTCGGTCACCTCTTCTTCGCGCAAAAGCTGCAGTGTCGGATAGGGCGCTCGGTTCGTGCCGTTGCCGGGGTCATCGGGGTCGGCCCCCTGGAACACGAAGTCGGGGTGGAAGCTTGGCACCTGGATGATGCCGTCGGCGCCGACCGCGCTCAGCGCGCCCTCGAATTCAGCCACCGTGTCGAGGAATGCGTGAAAGTTGCTCAGCGCGTACGGGAAGATGACGAGGGTGGTCGATACTTCCTGGGGCGGCGTGGTCAGCAGCAGCGACGCCTCTTCCAGCGCCAGCTTGAGCGCATCGCCGCCGCTGTTCCCCTCGCACACCGCGTAGCGCACGCGACCCGGCTTGACGACCGCCGCGGCGAATGGGCAAAGGCCGAGTTTTACGACGACATCGACGACCCAGCGGCGGGTCGCATCGGCGGCTTCAGCAGGGGTGGGGCGTCGCGTCATTCAGTCAAACCGAGAGCGGCGCATGACGGTGTCGTGTCGCCAATTGTCATCGTCGCGTTCGGGATAATCCAAGCTGAAATGCAAACCGCGTGATTCCTGACGGTAGAGCGCCGAATCGACGATCAACCTGGCTACCGTGCACAGGTTGCGTAGCTCGATAAGGCCGGGGGTCAGCAAGAATCGCCAGTAGTCTTCGCGCACCTCGGAGTACAGCGATTCGAGCCGGCGGCGCGCGCGGCGAAGGCGACGGTTGCTCCGGACGATGCCGACGTAGTTCCACATCAGCCGCCTGATTTCGTCCCAACTATGGTTCAGGAGTACGATCTCGTCAGCGGTGATCGCGTCGCCCGCGTCCCACGCAGCGGCCTTGACTTCGATGGGGGGCAAGCCGGCTTCGACCATTGCCCGCGTCAGACGCGCCGCGCGCGAACCGACGACCGCGCCTTCGAGTAGCGAGTTGGAAGCCAGGCGGTTGGCGCCGTGCAGCCCGGTACACGCGACCTCACCGATCGCGAGCAGGCCGTGGATATTGGTGCGTCCATGCGTGTCGGTCAGCACGCCGCCGCACATGTAATGCGCCGCTGGGACAACCGGAATCGGGGTTGTCCGCATGTCGATGTCGACCGACAGGCAGGTCGCGTGGATGGTCGGGAAGCGTTCTTCGAGGAAGGCGGCATCGAGGTGCGTCATGTCGAGGAAGACCGACTCGTCGCCGCGGGTCTTGAGTTCGTTATCGATCGCGCGGGCCACGATGTCGCGTGGGGCGAGCTCGCCGCGGTCGTCGTAGCGGCTCATGAACCGTTCACCGCCCGCGTTTCGCAGGATGCCGCCTTCGCCGCGCAGGGCCTCGGAGACCAGGAAGTTCTTCTGTTTGGGGTGGTACAGGCAGGTGGGGTGGAACTGGAAAAACTCCATGTTCGCGACCCGTGCGCCTCGGCGGTACGCCATTGCCACGCCGTCGCCCGTCGCGACATCGGGGTTGGACGTGTAGAGGTAGGCGCGGCCTGCGCCACCGGTGGCCAGACATACGATCGGCGCTGTGAACGCGCGCACCTCTCCGGCGTGAATGTCCAGCGCGTAGACACCCTGGACGCGGTCGTCTTTGCCCCCGGGGAGGCCTTCGCCGCGGCCGCGCGCTGTCTTGGCGCGGGTGATCAGGTCGACCGCGTGGTGGTTTTCGTGGACGTCGATGTTGGGGTGCTCGTAAACGCGCGCCGCGAGCGCCTGTTGAATGGCGAGTCCGGTCGCATCCAGGGCATGGGCTACGCGCCGCTCGCTGTGTCCGCCTTCCCTCGTCAGCAACAGGTCGCCGGATTCTCCCCTGTCCAATACGACGCCGCGGGCGAGCAGAGCGTCGATGGCGCCGGGGCCGGACTCGACGATGATGCGGACGACGTCCTCGCGACAGAGGCCGGCGCCTGCCTTGAGCGTGTCGCCGACGTGGGCGTCGAACGAATCGGTCCCGCTGAGCACCGCGGAGATGCCGCCCTGCGCCTTGGAGGTGTTGGTGTCGCCCAGCGCCCGCTTGGTGAGCAGACACACACGGACGTCGGCGGCGATGTCGAGCGCGTACGTCAAACCAGCAACGCCGCTGCCGAGCACGACGACGTCATAGCGGTTGCTTTGGCTCAAGACGGCGCTCCCTGCGCGGCATTTCCCTGGCGGCGCGGCGTATCCGCCGAGACACCATTGGCGGACAAGATACGCAGCGCTGTCCGAACTTCCGACGATAACCATGTAAGCGGCGGGACGCCATCGGGGTGCGCTGGTGATGCCGGGCCGCGTACTTGAACCCCCTGGAGATCGCGGCGTGCGCCGGTCCGGATCGCGGCAGAACTCGCGGAATCGAGCAAGACGACGCCGGCGGCGAAGACCTTCAACACCCCGCGAGGGCTTGGGTCAGATTGCTGGCCCGCGAGCTTCTCACTCATGCCGATCAACCGTTTGGCTGTGTCCTGGTCGCCCCGCACCGCCCGGATGAACGCGACCGTCGCCAAGTACATCGACCGTAGCCGCCAATCACCACGCCCGACGAACTCGTCCATAATGGCGCGCAGCACCTCTTCGGCTTGGTCCAGGCGGCTCTGCTCGGCGAGCAGCTGAGCCCGCAGGCCGTCCACATACGAGCGACGATGGCGATCGCCCACGCCCGCCAACAAACGCAGGCCACGGTTGTAGTGCATGGCAGCGAGCCCGAAGTCGCCGCGCTCCTGGGCGACGATGCCGAGATAGCTGTGAATCACCCCCTCGCCGCGTCGGTTATGGCGAGACCGCGCATCGCGCAGCGACTCGTGGAAGTAGGGGGCGGCCCGCTCCATGTCGCCGCGATCGGCGTAGATGCAACCCAGATTGCCGGTCGTGCGGGAGACCTGCAGGTGGTGGCCGACCTGGCGCGCGGCGGCGAGACTCGCATGGAAGCAGCCGGCCGATTGCTCGCGCTCGCCCTTGTCGTAGAACACACCGCCCAGGACGTTGAGCGCCTGCGCTTCAAGCCACAGGTTGCCGACGCGCTGGCAGAGCTCACGCGCTTTGGACGCCGCAGCGACCGATTCATCCATGCGGTCGCTCAGGCGTAGGCAGATGGCCCGGCCGTAGTGGGCCAGCGCGAGCGCGCCAGTATCGTCGGCGCTCTCGGCGAGTTCACGCGCCCGTTCGGCGAGCGCGACGCCGTCCAGCGCGCGGCCGGTATTGCCGATCATGTCCGCAAAAAGAGCCAGTGAGCGGGCGTATAGCGCCGGGTCGATCGCCGCGGCTTCATCCTCGCCGAGGGTGTCTGCGGCGCGAGATGCCAGCCCAAAGAGGTCCAGCAGCAACCCCTGGGGCCCTCGTTCGATCAACGCGGGATAGAGCAGATACGGCACCTCGAGGGCATTGGTGACGTTGGCGGCGGTGAGCGGGCGCGCGGCGAGGGCTCGCTGATGAACGGCGACCAGGTTGTCTCTTTCGGCCAAGAGCCATCGGTCAGCCCGGTCTCCCTTGTGCGTCTGGCAATGCTGCCGGACCTCCCGCGAGCGTTTGAGGATGGCGGCCGCATGACGACGGGTCGCCGCAGCGATCAGGTCGTCGGCACCATCCTGTTCGGCGACATAAGCGCGAATGCTGTCGAACAGACCGAACCTCTGGTCTCGTCCATCGGCGTCGAGCGCCCGCAGCAGCGAACGGTCCCGCAGCTCGCCGATCACGTCGTCGACAGTTGCGCCTTCCGAGTCGCTGAGCACGACCACGTCGCGTGCACACTCAGCGGTGAATCCGCCGCGAAAAACGGACACCTGGATCAGCGTGGAGCGTTCCCAGGCACGCAGCAGCGTCCACGACCAGCCGATGGCGCCACGCAGCGTATGGCGGCGCCCCTTGCGGCCCTTCTCGATAACTCCGAGTCCGGTCTGCAAACGCGTGGCGAGCGCGTCGAGTTGCATGTCGGCAAGGCGCGTGGCGGCGAGCTCGATCGCCAACGGGATACCGTCGAGCCGGGACACGATCGCGCGAACAGCTGTCCTCTCCGAAGCGGTCAGCGTGCTTTTGCCCAGCAGCGGCAGGGCGCGGCGAACAAAGAGCTGGCATCCCGGTGCGCTGAGCGGGCGTTTGTCGTCGTCGCTCGGTCCTCCAAGCGGTTGCACCACGACCCCGGTCGCGCCCGGCACGGCGAGACGTCGGCGCGAAGTTGCCAGCACGCGCAGCGATGGCGCCGCCACCAGCCAGGGCGCGATCATCTTCGCCGCCGCGTCGACCAACAGGTCCATCCCGTCGAGAACGAGCAGGGCATTGTCCGCCGATGACAGCAGGTCGCCCACGGCCGCGACCGCTTCATCGGCCGAGCGTGCGCCCGACAGCGAACTGCCGATGGCCACGGCGATCTCGGCACATGCCGTGGCCACGTCTTCGACGTCGTGCAGATCGACGCGCCAGGCGGTCGCGCCTCGTTCGACGTGGCGCCAGGCAGCTTCGTGCACTGCGCGGCTCTTGCCGATCCCAGCGGTGCCACGGACGCAAACGAGCCGGTGCCCGCCGCCGAGGTGCTCTTCAATACGGTCCACCACGCGGGAACCACCGACCATGGTCTCGGGCGGTACCTGGACGTTGCTGACCTGTGCGCGGTCCTGCCATGTGATGGGCGCAACAACGTCGTTGGACTCGCCTCCCGGTTCGTCCGAGTCGCTGCGTTGCGCCGGGCAGAGGTCTTCGGCGTTGTGTGCGATCCAGCTGCTGAGCCGTTGGCGCGCGTCGGCCGTGCGACGGAACAGCCACTTGCCCAAACCATCGGCCAATTCCTGGGCTGTGGCGGGACGTTCCGCCGGGTCGGAGGCGAGCGCCGACATCACGACTTTGTCGAGCCATGCGTCCGGCGGTCCGCCTGCGCGCGACGGGGGGATGACCGTGCCGGCTTGCGGGCAATTGCCCGTTAGCAGGTGATAGAGCACGGCGGCGACGGCATAGACGTCGCTCCGCACGTCGGGAAGGTTGCCGGACACGACCTCTGGTGCGGCGTATCGGCGGGTGGCGTCGGTCAGCGGCGGGGCGTCAGTCGGTCCACGCCCGAAGCCGAGCAAGTGGATGGTTCCGTGCCGCGAAGCGACGATATCGGTGGCCCCCAGGCGGCCGTGTACAAGCCCGAGCTCGTCGCCGCTAACCGGATCCGACAGCTCGTGGATGAACGCCAGCCCGCAGGTCGCTTGCTGAATCATCCACGCGGCAACATCGGGCGCGAGAGGTGCGTCTTTTTTATCGGCCCGGCGCTGAATCGCTTCGAGATCGGGGCCGTCGACCAACTCGAGTGCCACGAAATGGCTGCCGTCGAGCTGCCCCAGGTCGATCACCTGCGGGATATTGCGCTGCTGAATGAGGGCGGTTGTTCGGGCGGCGCGCAGGAAGCGGTCGACGCGCTCGGGGCCCAAGACCGAATCGGCGCGTAGCCGTTTGACGACGCACGGCCGAATGAACCCGGCAGCGCCATGTCTGCGCGCCAGGAAGACGTCGGCAGAATCGCCGCGAACGAACCGGCGCATGAGCTCGTAGCGGCTATCGGGCGGGTGCATCGGTCGATGATGCCACGTCTTGTACGCACGCGGCAGGACCGCGGTGCCGAAGTCAGACCTGCTCAGGCGCCTTCTCCAGCCAGCGTTGCATCCCGGGTGGCAGGGCTTTCAGGGCCGCTGCGTCCGGTTGGGGCAGTGGCGCCGTCGACTTTGTGGCCCAGAACAGCGCGGGACCCAAACCAAGTCTTCTCTGCGCCGCAAGCATCCCTGCGGCGGCCTTGCCGCTGTACACGACGTCGAGCTTGGGGCCGTTGGCCGCAGCGAACGCCGCGATGGCTTTTTTTCCGTCCGGGGTCGGGTATCCGTAGCCGCGACCGAGCTGGCCGCCGATGACGTCCAGTGTCGAAGCCAGCCGGCGCCAGGACAGATCCATGGGCCGATCCACGACGCTTTGGAAGCGTCGCGATGTCCACCGCGCGAGCGCCAGGATCGCCGTCTTGGACGTGACAGGCCACGGCGTCACGCGGACCGGACGAAGCGTGGGAAGGGGAGCCTTGCCGTCACCAAAGCCGATGCCCAGCGCCGCCGACACGTGGAGCCCGACCAGGAGCCCCGCGGACGTGCAGGTGCTACCCGCTGGGAGATAGATCGATCGCGGCGCCGGGAGCTCCCCTGCGTCGACTTGGATCGCGAGTTCGAGCGCGGCGCTGATGTGGCCGAAGGAGCCGGTCGGCGTGGCGCCGCCCGGTGTCATCACGTAGTCGCCAGCGCGTCGCTTCGAGATGATGGCGAAGGGCAACGAGGCCACAGACCACAAGGCCACCACCGCCTCGCCGCTGGCTGCCATCGCACGCAGATTCGCCTGCGCCGTGCATGTGCCTGGCTGTGTGAAGAGCATCGCGCCGCCCGCGAGCCCGGCTCGATTCGCGTGCATCAGCGTCGCCGTGGCGTGATTGCTTCCAAACGCGCCAGTCGACCAGATTCGGGCCTTGCCCTGCGCCACCGCCAGCCCGCAATGCGCTTCCAATGTGCGGATCTTGTTGCCCCCGTACACCGGACTCGACAGGTCCTCGCGCTTCACCCAGATATCGCCAACCCCGCCAACCTCGCCAGTTTCGGCGCCATCGCGGGCGTAGTCAGACTGCAACGCGGCTGCCGTAAGGGGCTGGACCGGTGTCGGCCACTCGCCCAGCACGGACCACGGAATCTGCGCCCGAAGCGACGGGAAAAGGCGAAAGAGGGCGACGGTTTCGACTTTGGTCACGTTCGCCTATCCTCGCCCGCCGTCACCGACGTGCCAAGCGGGCCGACGGGCCGGCGTTGCGCGCGCCGTCCGCTGAAAACCCCAAACGCGGCGCCCGACCAGCCTCCACGCCCGACCA
>CAZLMW010000035.1:0-1975 GCA_964560875.1 uncultured Enterobacteriaceae bacterium | reverse complement strand
CGCCCGACCAGCCTCCACGCCCGACCAACGTTCCCCGAGAAACCCGTGCAGCCCGACCCGCCCAGCCAGCGCAAGCCGATGGACGTCCTGTTCTGGACGGTGTTCGCGTCGGGCACGTTGCTCGGGCTCGTGCCGATCTGGATCTCGGATCTGCTGCCCGTGCTCGACGCCGCGTCGCATCTGCACGTCATCACGATCATCCACAACCACGCCCAGACGCCGCTCTTCCAGCATCACTACGCCACTGTCGACGCGATCGTGCCCTACATCAGCTACTACCAGCTGGTCGATTGGCTCGCGTATATCGGCGGCGTGGAGTGGGCCAACAAGGTCGTCCTCTCGGTCTCGGTCGCGAGTTTGCCGCTCGCCGCGCTGCACCTGATTCGCCGCGCAGGTCACGACCGCTGGCTGGTTCTCGGCATCTTCCCGTGGATGCTCAACGCCGACTTCTTCATGGGTTTTTTCAACTACCTCATGAGCATCCCTGTCTTCCTCTGGATCCTCGCCGAGCATCTTCGCTTCATGCAGCGGCCGACCTGGCGACGGGGATTCTTCGTCGCGTGTCTGCTCATCTTCATGGCCATCACCCACTACCTGTTGTGGGGCATCATGCTCGTGCTGCTGCCGGCGATCGCGCTGCTGATGGCGAGCCGCGTCGGTTGGAAGGCGGTGCTTTGGTGGCCGCTCCGCGACGCGTTCCTGGTGATTCCGTCGATCGCGGTGCTGCTGCCCTGGTTCTTGTCGTATTTCGTCTTCGCCGACGACGTTATGAGCGCCGACCAGGCGTCGCTGCACGGCGCGACGCTGAGCGAACGGCTGCGGTCGATTTACGCCGGCGACCACCTCACGCCGCTGGGCAACTTCAAGCAGCTTTTCGACCGGATGTTCGACCAGTTCGCCGAGCAACCCAAATACGTGCGCGGGCTTGTCGACCTGCTGGTGAACCGACCAGGCGAGATCGTCACAACAGCGTGGTTGGCGGGAACGAGCTTGTGGCTGCTCGGCGCGGTCAAGCGGCCCGCCGCCGTCGTGCACGATTCGACGATTCGCGAACCGGTGCGGCATCGCGAGCTGAACCAGTCGTGGATGGAGACGCACAAGATGCCCTCCGGCTGGCCCTCGGTCCCTGGCACCTCGTACGTTGGTTGGGCCCTGGTCCTCGTCACGGCGGCGTATTTCATCCTGCCGCAGCATCTCAACCGGCCGATCATCCTCTACGGGGTCAACTTCAGGCTCGTGGAAGTGCTGGGCATCCTGGCGATCTGCGCGCTCCCGACCCGGCCTGGCGCGGTGCCGCGATTCGTCCGTTTTCGGGTCTGGGCTGGCACCGCGCTGCTCGCGATTGCGGCGTTGGTGATGCCGATCGCGACCGCCGGCAACTTCATGCTCGCCCGCACGGAATACGGCTCGATTCGCGCGGCGATGGCCTCGATTCCACCCGGGCAGCGCGTTCTTACCCTGCGCCGCAAGCGCGAGAGCCGCTACCTCCGCAATCCGATCTTCAGCAATATCGGTGAGTACTACGCCATCGCGCGCCACGGGTACGTGCCCTATTCCTTCGCCGACAGCAGCTCCAAGCCCGTCGTCGCCCGCCGCGAACACGCGATCCCGGCACCCATCTGGTACGACCACGGCACGTACAGCTTCAAGAAACACGGCCGCTACTTCGACTACATCGTCATCTACCGCGGGTTCGGCGAGAAAACCGGATCGTGGGAGCGCTCGCTGCGCGACTGGCACACCGTCTACCACCGCGATCGATGGCTTGTTCTGCGCAACCCCCACCGCGAACCGTGGCCGGAGCTGACCGACGAGGACCGCCGCCGCGCCGTTCTCGCGGTCGAATCGGTGGAGCTGCTGCTCGAGTTGGTCGGGCTCGACATGGACGAGGACTACCACTCGACCGACGATGTGCTGTTTCAGACGATGCTCGGCGAAAATATGCGCATGTCGCCGGATGAAAAGCGGGACCGAC
>CAZLMW010000034.1:49911-69943 GCA_964560875.1 uncultured Enterobacteriaceae bacterium | reverse complement strand
TGCTTGACGTGGACGAGCTCTTCGAGGATGACCTGCTCTTTCTTTTCCTGCGTGAATTCGTCGGCTTCACCGAGGATGATGTCTTCGTTCTGCGTGAACGCCGTCGCGTCGATAGCGTCGGCGATTTCACGGGCGCCTTCGCCGGTGTGGATCTTGACGTCGCCGAGGCTTTCACCGAGCGATGCTTCGGCCTTGTTGCGGAGGTTGGATTCGACCTCCTCACCCTCGCCCAGCAAGTCGCGGGTGCGCTCACCGGGGTTGGCCCGGAACGACTCGAGGTCTTTGGCCCGTTTCTTGAATGAGTCGGTGTGCTGGTCGAGCTCGGCCACCTGGCCTTCGAGCGCCTGCGCCGTCGCGTCGACGTCGACCTTGATCTGCTCTGCCTTGTCGATGGCTTCTTGCGCGCCGGCGTCACCGAGCTCATTGAGCAGCTCGGGCTTGGCGTTGGCGGCCAGCTCTTCGATCGCGGCGACGACGCCCGGCTCTTCGGCGCCCGGTGACTGGGTTGCGCGCTCGTCCGCGCCGATCGCGTTGGCGCCGAACACTTCCAGACCTGCGCCTTCAGCGGCTTTCGCGCCGCCGACCTGGTTGGCGACGTCGTCGGCCAGCCCGGGCTCAGCCGACTCGTTGTCTTGACTCGGGATCGCGCCCTCGGCCTGCGCCTCGCGACCGGCGTTGTTCTCGATCGCGACCTGCTGGCCGCTTTCGGTCGGCGTGTTGGCCTTGTCGCCGCCGGGCGCCGGCATCTCCTCAGACGCATTGACCTTGAGATCGGCGACGTTGGTGTCGAGATCCTGGACCGCTTCGACCACGGGCGCCGCACTGGCCAGCGGACCCGGCATCGCCGTCGCCGCCTGTCCGTCTTCGGCACCGAGCGCGCCGGTCTCAACGGCTCCGGAGCCCGCGTCGGTGGGCATGGAGTCCGACGTTGTTTCGACGCCCGAGCCGGCCGGATCGGCGAGCGCAGCACCGTCGGCTGGAGCTTCTTCTTGGATGGCAACGGGCTCAGAAGGGACGTCGCCCTGCACCTGCAGGTCCGCCGCGGCGAGCTCGACCGGAGCGTCACCGCCCGCCGGACCCTCGGCCTCGACGGTCTGCACTTCGATCGAAGGCGTCTCGGTCTCGCTCACCTGCGCTTCGGCAACGGACAGCTCGGGCGCCTCGGCCACGGCGTCGACATCGGGGGCTGCCTCAACTTCGGGCTCGGCGGGGATGTCGGCGGCTGCGGACTCGGCCGCGACCTGCTCCTCGGAAACCTCGGGGATGATCTCCGGCTCCGGCTCGGACTGGACCTCGGCAACCGGGTCGGACGTGTCGACCGCGGCATCGGCGGCCTGCGTCGGCGCTTCGGGCGTCGTAACGTCGCCGGCCTCAGGCTGCGCCTCGACGATTTTGCTCTCGTCCGGCGACGCGCTTGGCTCCGCGGGGACCTCGGCAGCTGCTGGACCCTCAACCCCGCCGGTGGGCGGCTGAACGGGCTCTGCTTTGGCTTCCTCATTCGCGGCTTGTGCGGCGTCGTAGTTCGATTTTGCGGTGGCGGCGACCGAAGCACCGGCGTCCGCTGCACCCTGGCCCTGGATCGTGGCCGCAACGTCGACCATCTCGGGCACTGCACCAGCACCGGGCGCTTCGCCCATGGCCGGCGCGCTCGGATCGTCGCCGACTTCCGCTTCGCCCTGCAACTCCTCCTGGGGGCTCATCATCGACGCGTCGGTCTTGGCGGCGTCGGTCAGTCCGGGGCCCTCCGGAACTTTCGAGTCGGCGGCTTCGTCCTTCTTGGCGGATTCGAGATCGGGGTGACCGGCGGGGAGGCCCTTGAGGCGCTCCAGCTCGGCCATGTCTTGCTTCTTCTGGTCGGCGGCCATCTCGGCTTCATCGACCTTATCGCCTGAGCCACGCGCGCCGAGGAGCCCGCTGGTTCCGCCGCCAAGCTCAGGCATATCGGGCGCTTGCGGCGCAAGATCTGCGCTGGAAGCTTCGGGCACCTCAACGGGAGCCTGCTCTTTGTCGTGCAGGTCATCTCGATTGAGTTTGTCGACCTCGTACATCGGCTGCCACCGTTGCTGCTGGGGGCGCGCTCCGTGACAAAACGCGCAACACCCCAATGTCCAAGCAGAGATTTAGGGGGATCGGGCTCCGGTCTTCAAGACGAATAAGCTTCTGCACACGCGTGCGTGGGGACACCAAGCCCCTCTCGAAGGCGCGGCCCGGGGTCGCGGAATGATCGATGGAAAAAACAAAGAAAAAACCGCCGCTTGGAGGCGACGGTCAGATTGCGAAAAAGGGCCTGGATTTGCGGCTGTTTCAGCCGCCCGTGATCACGTCCGAGCTGCCTTCGATCATCTTGCCGGTCCCGCCGCAGTGTTTGTCGGCGTCGGTCAGGCGATGAGCGGCCTTGTCGTTGATGAAAACCGTGCCCGAGCCGGCGTCGGCTTTCCACGTGTTGGGACCGCAGCAAGCGGCGTGGACGCCGGGGTCACCAACGCGCAATGCCGGGCGGCTGTTGACGTTGACGTCGGGGCTGCCCGCTACCGCAGGGCCGACGCAGGGATGGGGACACGCGGGGCAGCCGTGCGAATCGGCTGGCACCATCGACTTGTCGCCAAGGCGTGACTGGGGCGGCATGTGGATTCCTCCGTCCGGGCCGAGTCAGGATGCAACAATCCCGCGATTCGGTCATGCGTTGTGCTCTCCGCGCAGCGCCATGTGGGGTCTGCAGTCTTCACCGCTGCCGGCGTGCGTTCAGCGCCACGATGCTCACGCTTTGACCTGCAGCGCCAGGAAGTTCTGAACGCCCATCTGCTCGATCTGGTCCTGCTGGGACTCGATCCAGTCGACGTGCTCTTCCTCGCTGACCAGGATCTCCTCAAGCAGCGCCCGCGTGCCGTTGTCACCGGCGTCGCGGCAGACGGTGATTCCGTCGTTGAGGCGGGGCAACGCTTCGTTTTCGAGCACGAGATCAGATGCGAGCATCTCGGGCACGTTCTCGCCGATCTTGATGCGAAAGAGGCGCTGTACGTTCGGGATTCCACCGAGGAACAGAATGCGTTGCATCACCTGTTCGGCATGTTTCATCTCGTCGAGCGAGTGGCCGCGCATGATCGTGTGCATCCGCGAGTAGCCCCAGTTCTCGCACATCTCGCTGTGCAGGAAATACTGGTTGATCGCGGTCAACTCGGCGCTCAGCACGTCGTTGAGGATGGTGATGATCTGTTTTTTCTGGTCGGCGGTCGGCATGGGCAGCTCCGTGGCGTTCGCGCAGAATGCAACGCCGGCGCCGCGCACGCTAACGGATGGACGGGACCGGGTAAACCGATTGCTCGACTCGTCTGCGCGAGAGCCCCGAGGAGGAGCCGCAGCAGTCTGCTATCCGCGGGAAAGGGACAGTTCTGCGGACGCGACGCGATCGCCGCTATGGGCGTGCGTGGCCTCGGCCTCAGCCGGTGCGTGCGTGTCGATGAGCTGTCGGAGGTCGCCTATGCAGGAGCCGCAACCGGTGCCTGCGCCGCAATGATCGGAGAGCTCGCGCACGGTGCTGATTCCCTGGCGAGCCGCCGCGCGGACGTCTCGGTCGCTGATCCCTTCGCAAAGGCAGATGATCATGGGGTTTCCGTCGCGGCTGCGGGCATTCGGCGGTGACCGACCTCCCCCAAATGATATTGAAATGCACTTTCACTTTCAACGACGAATCTTTGAGGGACTCCGTTTTTGTCGCGAAATGCCGCTGCGTTGCTTGCTTTTGTGCGCCGCTTCAACGACGTTTCGGGCGTAAACGCATCCACCAATCGCAGATTTGGAGGCCGCATGTCCGCCAGCATTGCTCCCAACAGCGCGCTTGAACTTTTTCGCGAGGAATTCGCCGAAGGCTTGCAGGGCGCCATCAACGCCTGCGAGATCGGCGAGGACGTGCTCGAGCCGTTCCTGCGGATCGCCGATGCTTTCGAGAAAATCGCCCACAGCGAGCTCGCCCAGTGGCTCAACATCATCGCCGAGCTGGGGGCCCGCGTGGACGACGGCTTGGCCGAACTGGACGGCTCACTCGCCGAAGCTGTGAAGGTCACGACCTACGCGCTGCTCGACACGGCGCACCTCGGCGTGGGTTTCCTGTCCGACAATCCGCGCATCGTGTCGGCCGCGTCGACTTCGCTGGCGTGGTGTGCGCTCGCGTCCGCTGATCCCGCGACCGCCCGCTACGTCGCCGGCAAGCACCCCGCCGCGCTCACCGCCGCGCTCGAGATTCTCGACGACGCGACTGCGCACCTCGGGTAGCCCCTCCCCAAGCGGTTTGACAGCCCGTCGTCGCGCGACCTGGTCGCGCTTGATTCATCGCACAACGGTCACGAACGCGGTTGCGGTGCGGCCGAACGTCTCCGGGGCGTACATCTCTTCGGCCCGTGTTGGTCCCGCTACGAATTTGCCGACGGTCGTTGCTCGCGCGCTGTAGCTGTGGCTGTAGACGCCCGCCCAGAGGCGGTCCGCGAAGAGCAGCACACGGTCGTCGCGCATCTCGGTGTGGTTCCAGGTCCACCAGCGATACCACCGCCATGAACCTCTGCTTTGGCTGCTGTGTCGGCCCGTGACCGCGACGTTGCCACGGAACAGCGGGTTGATCGGCTCGAGTCCTGCTGGCAGAGGATCGTCGACGACGACGTAGTGGCCGCGGGTAAGCACGACGACGGTCAGGTCCACGCGGACGTCCGTGCCCACCTTGATTTGCCAGGAACCGTCGGCGAGTCGTCTGACGCGGTCGGCTTGCTTGGGATTGGCGGCTGCGTATGTCCGCATCACGGTGAACCCCTGTGCGCTGGCGGGCAGGCGCAGATCGGCCGGGGCGTAGCGCATGCCGAGTCGGTAGTACATCCGCCCGGCGCCCTTCTTGGCGATGATGGCGTCAACGATGTCGAGAGGTTCGCCGTCGGGGCGCTTGAATCGTTTGGGAGAGCTGGCGGCGGCGCGAATCACGTCTGCGATGGGCACGTGGGCGGTCGCTGACTGGAGCTTGCGGCCTTTGAAACGTTTGCCGCCGACAAAGCCTTTGCCGAGCCACATGTTCGCCTGGAAGTCGGGGACCGCCGCTTCGAACTTTTCGTAGTACGAGCGCATGGCGACCAAGGCCCACGCGTTGGCCTGGGTGGTCGACCAGCGGCCCTTGATGCGCGCCTCCATGAGACCCCGAACGAGCTTGTCTCGAAGCGGGTGATTGGGACGGACCTCGACCAACGTCGCGAGCGCGATGGCATCGGTGCGGTCGCTGCTGTGCATGAGGATTCGCAGGTCTTCGGTGACGCTTTCGGCGAGGTGCGCGGTGCCGGCTTTCTCCGAAAACAGGGCGTCGATTTCCGCCAGGAGGGTGTCGCGCGCGTCGGTGCGTTCGATGCGCTGAGCGATCGCCGACAGCCACAGCCGTGCAAAGACCGGGAGCTTTTGACGCTCGCCGTAGAGACGACGGAAATGGCGTTGCGCGCTGGCGAGGTTGGGTCGTCGCGCCGTGGCTCGGGCAGTGCTGGGCCCACCGGGGTTGTTCAGCGGGTGGGAGAGGATCCACATCGCGAGCGTGTCGGCGGTGCGCCACCAGGGTTTGTGACGGTAGTTGCTCCGTCGCAAGCGGTTTCGCATGAACGCGCTGGCGCGGTTGAGCACGTTGCGCGGCACGGAGGCCCCGTGTCCTTTGGCCTGGAGCAGCGCGAATGTGACCCAGGGGGTGATCCAGCGGCTCGAGCGGCGCGCCTTGGGCCAGAATTTGAAGCCGCCGTCCCAATGTTGCAGCGAGACGAGGCGTTTGACGGCCCTCTTGAGCAGCTTTTCGCGGTCCCCGCGTTTGGCGAGCGGCCCGATGCCGAAGTCGTCGAGAATGTCGCCGAGGACCGCGATGGGGATCAGGCGACTGGCCGTCTGTTCGGCGCATTCGTATGGATACTCGTGCAGGTAGCGCACGGCGTCTTCCATGCCGACAAGGGCGGTCGAGCTGAGTTTCAGGTCGAGCCCGCCGAATCCGGGCAAGGCGTTGCGGGGTGCGGCGACTGGCTGGGCAACGGACTTGGTGGTGCTGCCGTAGGTGGCGAACGCCTCGAGTGTTGCCGGCAGGTTGATGGGGATCGAGGTCTGGACCGCGTCGGTGTGGGCGACGTCTTTGCTGCCTTCCACGCGTGCGGCGAATTGGAACGTCGCGCGTCCGGGACGTACGGCGCGAACCCGGAAGTGCAGCTCCTCGGCGGCCCCGTCTGCGAGGCGGAGCTTGCGGCTGAAATCGTCGTGCCAGTCGATGCCAGATGCGCGGCCGCCCACGATGAACGTGCGGTCGGCTCCGGTGTGGTTGTGGAGCATGACGGCGGCGTCGAAGTCGTCGTGCAGGCTGGCGAAACGGGGCAGCGAAGAGCGCAGGATGACCGGTTGGCGCAGCGTGACGCGGTCGTCGCCGGAGCCGAAGCGGTCGTCGCCGTCGTCCACCACGGCCATCAGCCGGAACGTCGTGGCGTTTTGCGGCATCTTCACGCGGACTTTCAGCGTTCCGGACGCGTCGCTGCGCAGGCCGGGGCGGAAAAAGGCGGTCGAGGCGAACAGCGACCGAAGCACAGGAGCAGGACCTTGCCCACCGACCGGCCCTTCTTCGGCTTCGCTCTTGGCCTTGGCCATGTCCATCATCGGGCGTGGCGATCGGGCAGGCGCTGGTGGCGGCGCGGAATCAGCCACGGCTCCACGCACACTCTGGGCGCTCAATCGTACGCTTGCGCCGCCGGAACCAAAGGCCAGGCTGCCGCGGTTGCGTCGGTACACGGGACGGCGCCGCGCGGCGATCTTGCGGAACTTCTCGACGAGGATGGCTGTGCGCACATCGGCGGACCAAACGCCCGGTGCACGACGCCTGTAGAAACGCAGCAGCGGCGCCGGTGTCTTGAACCCGAGCAAGGCCAATACGCCTTCGTCGACAGCGAACACGGTTACGTTTGACGCGATCGGTTTGCCAGCGTGGTCAGTGGTCTTGACGGTCAGGTCGAGCTCGGCGCCGGGCGCGATGGTCTGCGATGTCTTGTGGAACGCCACGTTAACGCGTTTGCGGGTCAGCGCGATGGGCAGATAGAGCCGGCCGATGGCGGAGCGTGGGCGATACGTGTCGTCGCCTTTGCCCTTCGGTTTGCCCGTGCGGGGAGTGAGCAAGCTGACCCCGATGGTGACGCCGGGCACCAGCTTTGCGTCGAGCGGGATACGGATCGCCTTGGCGCCGTTTTCGATGACGATGATCCGCGACTCCACGATTCCTGCGCGCTCCAGGGTGACGACGCCGCGCGCTTTTTGTGTCGGCGCTCGCACAAGGACGACAGCGGTGTCCCCCGGGTCGTAGCGCGGTTTGTCGGCGATGAGTTGGACCTTGCCCTGCTCGTGTACGCGCCACCGGGTCCGCTTGCTGCCGTACGACCAAAGCGCCATCTCGCTGACGGTGATGCGCCCCCGCTCGTCCCGCACTCGCGCACGCACCAGCCATTGCCCCGGCCGGTCCAGGCGAAAACGGCAGGTGCGGGGTCGGAGTTGCCCATCCGGTTGCACAAAACGTGGATCATCCGGGTCGCGATTGGCGGCCAGCCGGGCGGTCTTGGCCGTGCAGGAAGCGGCGCGGATCTCCTTGTGACCCGGCCCGATCGGACGGCGGTAGTGGCGGCCAAAACGGCGCGCATGCCAGGCCTTCCGTTTCGTGTCGGGCTGCAGACGAAACAGCTCGAGTTCAACGGCCCGCCCGGTGCGATCACCCCCGATCGCCGGCGCGACCACGTCGACCGCGACCTCGGTCCCCTCTTTCACCACGGCCTTGGGCGTGCGCAACCCGGCGTAGATCCGGCCCCGGTGGACAACAGCGGACGCGGTTTTGCTAATGCGTTGGTTATTATCATCGATGACAACTGCATTGAATCGATACGTAAACGGACCCTTCGCGTCGAGCTTTCCGTCGCTCGCCAGCAGCGGTCGTTGCACCCTCAAGCGGCCTTCGCTGTCGAGCGTCCCGGCCCCGGAGGCGACGTGGCGCATGGACGGACGGTAATGCCGCCACCGCCAGACCGGCCATTTGTGACGACCGAACGTCCACCCGCTATGGCGAGGCGGTCGATAGCTCGCCGCTGAGACGTTGAGACTCCAGCGGGCCATGGACCCCGCCATGGGGGCGCCGAAGTAGTACTTGCCATGGATCTCAAACTCGCCCGAACCGCCGAAGATAAGCTCCTTGGCGGCGGTCTTGGATGGGGTGGGGCGAATCGCCGCGTGCACCTCGAACTCGGGCGCGCGGTAGTGCTGCACTTGAAACCGGTGAGCGATCCTGCGGCCGGAAAAACGCCCGCCGCGCAGCTTTGCCCGCCAGGTTGTGTTGCCGAGATCCATGTCGTCGGGCAGCTCGATGTCGAGGTGGAACCCCCCGCTCGCTGACGTCTTGGTCCGACCCTTGCGCAACACCAGTCCGCGGGCGCTACGCAGGGTCCAGTCCAGCTCGTAGCTGGTGTCGATGGCGACGACGCCGCCGTCCGGTGCGCGTTCCTTGCGGCGCAATATGCCGTTGATGTGCGCCACTTCCCCGGGCTTGTACGGCGCGCGTTCGGTGTAGATGAACGATGCGAGGGCGTGTGTCGCACCGGGACCCATCATCCGTCGGCGCAGGTGCACGAAACCGAATTCGTCACCGACACTGGCCCACACGTAGCGCTGTTGCCGATGCGACCACGACTTGCAGTTGAGCTTCACGAAGCCGTCTTTGTCGGTCCTGGTGACCTGGACGACCCCGCCCTTGCCGTCGATCAGCTCGATCTTGGCGTTTTGCAGCGGCTTGCCGGTCGAGAGCCGCGCTGCCATGACGACCAACCGCTCGTTATCCCATCGCGCGGTGACGCCGATATCGGTCACTTGCACCAGCATCGAAGCCCAGGCGTCGCGCGAGAACTTCCACCAGCGATCAGCGGGCCATTCCGCCTTGACCGCCATGGCGACGATCCCGGATTTGCGCCCGGCGAGCGCGCGCCGCACATCGATACGAACACGCTCCAGTTTGTTGCGTTTGGCCCCGGTCTTGACCTCGAATCGCTTTCGCCCTGCCTTGCCATTGGCGCCGAAGAGTCGGGTGAAGGGATGAGTTCGGCTCGGATACCAGCCCCGCCCGATGCGGTGGGCGTGCAAGAGGCCTTTGCGCGTGACCGGAAGCAGGTCGACTTCGAGCTCGTCGAGGTTGCGCACGCGAGCGACGACCTGGGCGCTGTGGCGGGACTCGATGACGACCGGTTGGGTGCTTGGGAGCTGCAGGACGGGGCGGCCTTCCCGATAGGTGAATTTGCCGGAAAACGGCTTGCGGGTGGCCTGGCCGTAGCCGTCGCGTAGCCCGGATTTCAGCTTCACCCGGTAGGTCGTGGATGCGTTGAACGCGCCCGTAATGTGCACTTGCCGTCCCGCCACTCGGATGTTCAGGGCGTCGGGTTTGGGCGTCACGGTCAGCATCGACGCGATGTCGTTGTCGGTCGCGAGCGCGTTGGAGAATTCGACGCGGATCGGCGAGCCCTCGTAGCAGTCTTCTCGTTTGTGCTTCCAGCGGCACCAGGCGTGGCGAAAGCGCAGCTTCGGGTAGGTCGAGAATTGGCCGCCCCAGCGTTTGCCGGGCAGTGGACCTTCGGCGGACGGCGCGCCTTTGCGCACTTCGAGATGGAACGTTGCGTGGGCAGGGAGCAATCGGGTTGGACGCAAGACGATCACGCGGTCGGGTTTGTAGGCCCTCAGCCGGGCATGCAACCGCTTGAGAGATGGCCATTGGCCGGGCGGAACCAGCGCGGTGTCGATGGTGCGGCCGCGGTGACGGACGGCGATGAAACGATGCACCGCGGTGCGGTCGATGCGCTGGTTGAAGACGACGGCGATCGGCGTGTCGCGTTTGTTCTGGTTGCCGTTTGGGAAACGCCACCGGACCTGGAGCCGCGGTGTTTCGAACGTCCAGGTGCGCTTCTTGGCGAGCTTGGCGCCCAGCGCGGACGCGGCACCGGCGGGGATGGTCACGGTATAGCGGGTCGAAAACGGGAATCGCTTCGCGCGTTCAAAAGCGACGGTGCGCGTGCCCAACCAGCGCGTTTTGCCGTCTACCTTCGGCTCGATGCGCAGCGGAACCGGGAACTTGGCGAGATCGTCGAGGCTGGCCACAGGAACCATCGGCTGATTGAACTGGGCGGTCACCGACGCGACGACCTTCTGTTTTCCTTTTGGCGACATGCGTACGACATCGAGCGGTTTGGGACGCACGTTTGGCTTGACCGCTGATGGTGGCTTCGGCGCGGGCACCGGCAGCTTGATCACCTCGGCGACGGTCGGGGGCGGCTTGGGACCGGTGTAGAACGGCGTCTTGCGGGTGTCCTTTTCGCCCACGAGCGCCGGCAGACCGAAGAACGTCCCCTTTGGCGGCTTGCGTGCGGGCGGCAATGGCGCGCGACCGGCCTTGGCGATCGGTCCGCGCACAGGGGCGATTCCGGGTGGGCGCGCGACGGCAAGCGACGTTGCTACAACGGCCCCGACCACGGTCGCGCTTGCGATGATGGTCCCTGTTCGGCGGCGTTGGTTGCCCATGTCTTCCCCCACTTCGGCAGCGGCCATGTCTTCGGCTGGGCGCCCCACCTGCTGGTACGGGTGAGATCGCCGGCCGATCTATGCCAAACTTGCGCGATGGCATCGTTGCGCGATTTGGTGCTGCAATACGACCCCCGCGTCCCGATCGAGGACGCCTGGCTGCCGCCGTCGCAGTGGTACACCGACCCGCGCTTCAACGACCTCGACCGAAACGCCGTACTGCGCCGCAATTGGATCTGCGCGGCGCCGATCGATTTCTTCACCGAGACGGGCGATTACCTCGCCGGCGGCATGTTGGATATGCCGTGGCTCCTCGTGCGGGGCGCTGACGGGGTCGTGCGCGGGTTCTGGAACGTGTGCAGGCATCACGCGGCGCGCTTGCTCGATGGTCGGGGCTGCGTCGATGCGGTGCAGTGCCCCTACCACGGGTGGACATATCGGCTCGACGGCGGGCTGCATTTCGCGCGGCAAATCGCGGGAATCCGTGGCTTCGATCGCGGCCGTTTTGGGTTGCACGAGATTCCGGTGACGATCTGGGGGCGCTACGTATTCGTTTGGCTGGGTGATGGTCCGCCCACGGGTCCCCTCCCTGCCGATTTGCTCGCCATGACCGACGCAATGGGCTGGCGCGACCTGCATTTCCACGTGCGTCGCGAATTCTTCGTCGACTGCGACTGGAAGGTCTTCATCGATAACTACCTCGACGGCGGCTACCACATCGAGATCGCGCATCCGGGCCTCGACGGCGAGCTGGATCCGGCGGCGTACACGACGACAACGTACTCGACCTTCTCCGTGCAGCGATCCCACGGGCGCACGTCCGACACCGCGGCTGCCAATTCGCGCATCGCGGGCGACGCGTTCTACGCGTGGCTGTACCCGACACTTTGCATCAATCGCTACGGCGACATGATGGACATCAACATCATCGAGCCGGTCGAGCGGAACCGGATTCGCGTGATCTTCGACTACTTCTTTGCCGAACCGCCCGAGTTCACCGATCCGGACCTGCTCGAGGACGCGTTGGCGCAGAGTGAACAGATCCAGGACGAAGACGCCGCCCTCTGTGAGCGCGTCCAACAAGGCAAGGCATCGCCCGGGTATACGCGCGGCCGGTACGTTCCCCGTCTCGAGGTCGCCGAGCAGCATTTTCACCGATTGCTCGCGAGCGATTATGCGGCCGTCTTAAGGTCTGCGCGCCAAAGCGGGGCTCACCATGTCGCTTCGACAACGTTGCACGGCAACGACGCGCCGGGCTGACCGATGAACGATTTAAATCTATCAACTGATCGATTCCTGCCGGGAGCCGCGCTGGTTGTCGGCGGAAGCGGCGGTATCGGCGCAGCGGTCTGCCAACGCCTGGCGCAGCAAGGATCGGACGTCGTCGTGACGTATCGCAGCAACGTCCAAGCCGCGGATCGAGTTGTTGAAGCCGTCCAAGAGGTCGGCCAGCGTGCGATCGCCGTCCAGGTTGATGCAACGGACCGCGACAGTGTGGTCGCCGCGGTGCAGGCTGCGGAGGAGTTGGGCGGGCTGCACACCGTGGTCTTCAGCGCCGGTCCGCTCGTCGTACAGCGCTACGTAAGTCAGCTCGAGCCCGCAGATTGGATCCGAGCGATGCGCGTCGAAGCGGACGGCTTCTTTCACGTGGTGCGTGCCGCCCTGCCCGCGCTCCGCGTCAACGGAGGGTCGATTGTGGCGATCACGTCGGCCGCCAATCGTCGCCATGTGCCGCGGGACGTCCTGTCCACTGCCCCCAAGGCCGCGATGGAAGCGTTGGTCCGCGCGGTCGCCCGGGAAGAAGGTCGCTTTGGAATCCGGGCCAACGCCGTCGCCGTCGGCGCCATCGACGCGGGCATGATGCATCGTTTGCACGACAAGGCGGACGACGGGGACGGTCTCGATAACGAGTGGATCGACGCCGCGCTCGTGAACATCCCGCTCAAGCGCCTCGGAACCGCCAGCGAGGTCGCGGCCACGGTCGTTTTCCTCGCGTCACGTGACGGTGCCTACATTTGTGGGCAGACCATTGCTGTGGATGGAGGATTCTCGACGTGAACCGCTACTTCGACCTGGACGCTGCCCTCGCGTGCGCGCGCGAAAACAAGATCGTCTCTCCCCGGCGCCCGGTTTCTTTGAAATGGATCATGCGTCCAGTTCTGCTTCTCGGCTTGGCTGCAAGCGTAGCCATCGGGACAGTTGGATGCTCCGATGACGGTGACGACGCTGCGGGCACCTCCGACAAGGCCGATACATCGGGCCAGGATGTGGCCGTTGGCGGCGAGCTGCAGAAAGGGTGGAAGGTCGTCGACAAAGCGTTCGCTGACGGGGCTTTCCTGTCCGTGTGGTGCGGTGCGAACTCGACCTGGGTCGTCGGCGGAGAGAAGCATCGGTCGGTCGCGCTCCGTTTCGATGGCAAGGCATGGAAGCGGCTCGATCCGCCGGTCAAGCAGCAGCTGTGGTGGGTGCACGGGATCGACAAGCCCGGTGGTGAGACGGTTGTTGTGGTCGGCGAGTCCGGCGCCATCGCGATGTACGACGAGGCGACGTGGACGGTGCACGACAGCAAGCTCCCCGGCGCGACGTTGTTTGGTGCCTGGGGAACAGCAAAGGACGACCTGTGGGGCGTCGGCGGGCCCTGGCAACGCGCTCCCAAGACGCTGAAGCAAGCCAAGCGCGTGTTGCTGCATTTCGACGGCAAGAGCTGGGAGCGCGTGGACGTCGACAAAGTCGTGGGAACCACCGTGCAAAGCCTGTTCAAAGTGTGGGGGACCGCGAAGGACAACGTGTACGTCGTCGGCGATGGTGCAACCGTGCTGCACTACGACGGCGCGAGCTGGTCCAAGGAGGACAGCGGCCTTGTCGGGGTCGTGCTGTTCACCCTCAACGGGCGCGGCGCTGACGATGTGTGGGCTGTCGGCGGGTTTGGCCAGGGGCAGCTGATCCATCGCACCGGTGGCAAGTGGGCGTCCGTCGACATCGGCGAAAACACGCCGGCCGCGCTGCAGGGCGTCTGGACCGGCGCCAAGCATCCCGTGTGGATCAGCGGCTGGGACGGCTACACCGCGTCATGGGACGGAACGGCGTGGACCGAGTACAGCACGGGAACCGATCACGCCCTGCACGCCATCGCGGTCGATCCCAGCGGGCGCGTTTGGTCTGTGGGCGGTAACATCACCACCCTTCGCGACGACCATGACGGGTCGATCGTCGTTTTCGGCGCCGACGTCCCCAAACCGTAGCAACGCCCGCGCATCCGGAGACGCCATGTCCGCCCAGTCCAACACAAGCGATCACGACGTGGTCCCCAAGGCGCTTCGCGGCTGGTTCGTCGTGCACTTTTGGGCCGACATCCTGTTTGCCCTGCCGCTCTTTTTCGCGCCGGTTCTCGTGCTCGAATCGGTCGGCTGGCAAGCGGTTGACCCGATCACGGCGCGGCTCGTCGCAGCGGCGCTCTTCGGCATCGGAATCGAGTCCCTGATCGGCCGCAACGCCGACGCCAAGGGGTTCATCCCGATGCTCAACCTCAAGATCATCTGGTCGGCCACCGCGACAATCGGCATCGGCTGGTCCATCCTCGAAGGCGCCCATGGCCGCCCGCTCTTCGCTTGGCTGACGTTGGGCATCTTCGCCGTCTTTCACCTGATCTGGGTGTACTGGCGGGTCACTCTCGGCAACCTCATGGCCAAGGCCGGCTGACCGGCGCTCCCAAACCTCTAGCGGATGAACCCATGCCAAGCGACTCCACGACCGAAGCTGATGCGGCCGTTGAGGGCCTCGACCCCGCGGAGCCAGCGGTGGCAGAAGGCCAGGCCGTCGCCGCCATCGACATGGGCAGCAACAGCTTTCATATGGTCATCGGGCGGGTCGAAGCGGGCGTCCCCGTTGTCATCGACCGGCTGAAGGAGCCTGTGCGCTTGGCGGCCGGCCTCGATGGCGACAAGAAGCTGACGGATGACGCGGTGGAGCGGGCGCTTGCTTGCCTGGCGCGGTTTCGCGAACGCCTCGAAGGCCTGGGCAAAACCCAGGTGCGCGCCGTCGGCACAAACACGATGCGCCGGGCGCGCAATTCACGGGCGTTCGCACGCAAGGCGAGCGCGGCTCTCGGCCACGAAGTCGAGACCATCTCCGGTCGCGAGGAAGCCCGTCTCATCTATCTCGGTGTCGCGCATGACCGCGCCGTTGGCGGCCGCCGGCTCGTAATCGATATCGGCGGCGGATCGACCGAGTGCGTCATCGGCGATGGCAACGTCCCGATCGCTGTCGATTCGCTCTACATGGGCTGTGTTTCGTACTCGATGCGTTATTTCGGCGACGGCGCGCTGACCAAGGGTGCTTTCAAGCGGGCGACCCTCGACGCGGCCCGCAAGCTCGAGCCGATCGCGAGGCCTTATCGCAAGCTCGGCTGGCTGGAGTGCTTCGGATCTTCGGGCACGATCGGCGCCATCAGCGAGATCAGCAAGGCCGAAGGTTGGTCGGACGGCACGATCACTGCCAAGGTCGTGCGCCGGCTCCGAAAACGCATGATTGAAGCCGGGTCGGTCGGCGGTCTCGAGCTCAAAGGGATGCCCGAAGAGCGACGACAGGTGCTCGCCGGCGGCGTGGCCATCCTCGCTGCGGTGATCGAAGAGCTCGGCATCGAGACGATGGAGCGCAGTCACGGCGCATTGCGCGAGGGCGTGCTGTCGGATCTCCTGGGTCGAATGCGCGACGAAGACGTGCGCGATGCTGCGGTCGAGGGCGCCTGCAAGCGTTTTGGTGTCGATCGCGGTCATGCTGAGCGTGTCGAAACGACGGCTCTCGCGCTCTTTGACCATGTCGCCGAGCCGCTTGGATTGGACGCTGTCAAAGACCGCAAGCGACTCGGTTGGGCGGCGCGCCTTCACGAGGTGGGGCTGGCCCTGACGTACTCGAGCCACCACAAACACGGCGCCTACTTGATCGCCAATTGTGAACTGGCCGGCTTCTCCCACGGTGAACAACGGCTGATCGCGGCGCTCGTAGCGGGCCATCGACGCAAGCTACGGATGGAAAACTTCGAGGTGCTGCCCGAAGCGTATCGAAAACGCGCGTTGCATTTGACCGCATTGCTGCGAATCGCGGTTGTGCTCTGTCGGTCGCGCAACCCCGAGGGACCACCGTCGACGCGGCTGGCCTATCGCCGCGGCCACCTGATCCTGGTCATGCCGCCGGACTGGCTGGCTGAGCATCCGCTGGCCAATCGTGACGTCGAGATCGAGGCCGAACGGCTCGCCAAGGTCGGCATCACGCTCGACGCGCTGTAGGATTCTGGGGGCTTGCTCGCCCCAATCAGGACGGGTCGGTGAACAGCCCATAGCCGCGCGCCGCCTTGCTGCGGTCGTCGGGTGTCAGACCGAATTGCTCACGCAGCTGCTCAGCGAACAGGAGCATGGCGTCGACGTCGCCGGTGACCAGCTCCAGCTCGACCTCGTGCAGCGGCTCGGACAGCCCGCGGGCGCGCACCTCGCCTTCGTCGACGCAGAGTTCAACATCCGCGGTGCCTTTGGCGTTGGTCGGTCGCACAACGATCTTGCGGCGCACGAAGTCGGTCACAAACGCCGGCTCGAGGCGATCACCGACGCCTGCAACGAACGCGCGCAGCTCGTCGTCGTCGATCTTGTCGATCTCGACCGCTTCGGCAGCGACCTCACATTCGAGCTCGCGGCGCACGAACAGACCGCCCTGCGCAGATCCCTTGGTCTTGAGGGTCTGGATGAATTTGCCGCCCTTGTGACGCACGCGGAGCGCGATTTTGCGGCCCTTCAACGCCAGGTCATCGGTGTCGAAGTAGATGCTGAGCAGGCGTTTTTCCGACATCTCGCCGACAGCCACCGCGGCGACCATCGGGTGGGCGACTACCGCGTCACCGGTGCCGGGCGCCATCGCGAGCTTCATTTCGGTTTCAGTGGCCATCTCGCTTCTCCGTTTTTTTGACGCAGGCGTCGTTTCATCAACGCGGCCGGGACCTAGCATAAGGCAACTGAAATAGGACGCTTTTCGCGGGCGTGTCACATGACTGTCACATTAGCGGATCTTTACCGTCACGGAATCCGGTGTCAGAGTGGCCGCCCGCGCGAATTGGCTCCTGTGCGCGTCTTCAACGAGCGCTCTGTTGACTACGCAGACAACCGATCCCGACCGCTTCGACGGGCGACTTGAGAGAGGTGGAGCATGGACGATCATCCCCGCAACGAATCGGCAGCCCAGGAGCCAGCTCGCACCGAAGAGCCAGCCGTGAATGAACGCGCGCTTGTCGATCATCCCGTCCCAGCCGACTGCCAGGATGACGTCGAGGCGCTGCCCACAGACAACCCTGCGCGTCTGCCTTCTCCGCGCTCCGCACAGCGTCAGACGACGGCTGGCTGCAGCGAACCACCCGCACCGAACGCCGATGGCGGCTACAACATCCGTTCGCCGGGTCTGCAGCTCAACCGCGAGCTGACGTGGCTCAACTTCAACGAACGCGTCCTCGCGGAGGCGGAAGATGAACGCGTGCCCATGCTCGAGCGGGCGAAGTTCCTGGCGATCACCGACAGCAATCTCGACGAGTTCTTCATGAAGCGCATCGGCGGCTTGATGCAGCAGGTCGGCGCCGGCATGGAGGACCTCAGCGTCGACGGCCGGACCCCGTTGCAGCAGGTGGCCGAGTGCTATGCCATCGTCCGCGACTTCAAGCGACGGCAGCGCCATGTCCTCAGCGTTATCGCGCGGCGCCTGAAGAACCATGACATCGTCCTGGCGCGCCACCACCACCTTTCGAACCCGGAACAGAGCGCGCTGCGGCGCTATTTCCAGGACAATGTCTACCCGCTGTGCACCCCGCAAGCGATGGATCCGGCCCACCCCTTCCCGTTCGTCAGCAACCTGTCGATCAACCTGCTGGTGACCCTGCGTCATCGCGACGACACATTGCCGCTGCTCGCCCGTGTGAAGGTGCCCGCCGGCCGCGGCATTCCGCGCCTGTGTCGCGTGCCCGAAACGCACAAATACGTGCCGCTCGAAGACGTCATGGGCGCCAACCTCGACCTGCTCTTTCCAGGCATGCAGATCGACGGCTGCGAGGTTTTCCGGGTCACGCGAAACGCCAACACCGAGCGTGACGAGGAAGACGCCGACGACTTGCTGGCGATGATCGAGATGGAGCTGCGCGACCGCAAACTGGCTCCGGTTGTGCGACTCGAAGTGGCCGAGGGCATGAGCGACGTGCACCGCGGGATGCTGTGCGCAGAGTTGGGGCTCGACGAAGACCGCGACGTGTTCTTTCGCACCGGCATGGTCGCCATGCGCGACCTGATGGAGCTGATGTCCATCCACGCGCCGAGCCTCAAGTATAAGCCTCATCACCCCCAGATACACGCCGGTTTAACCAGTGAAAACAGCATCTTCCACCTGATTCGCGATCGCGGCAGCGTGCTCGTCCAGCATCCGTACGACTCGTGGGTTTCGTCGGTCGGTCGCTTCCTGAAACAGGCCGCCGAGGACCCCAAGGTCCGCGCGATCAAGGTCACGCTGTACCGCACGACCGAAGACAGCGGCGTCATCAGTCACCTGGTCACGGCGGCGCAAAACGGCAAGCAGGTCGCGGTGGTGGTCGAGTTGAAGGCGCGCTTTGACGAGGAGACGAACATCCGCTGGGCCAACCGGCTCGAGCGCGTCGGGATCCATGTCACCTACGGCGTGGTCGGCTTGAAGACACACTGCAAGGCGATCCTGGTTGTGCGGAGCGACTACGACGGGCTGCGGCGCTACGTGCACATCGGCACCGGCAACTACCACGCTGGAACCGCCCGGCAATACACGGATCTCGGCCTGTTCACATGCGACCAGGACATCGGCGCGGACAGCACCGAGCTCTTCAACTACCTGACGACCGGATACAAGCCCAAGCGGCGCTACAAGAAGCTCCTCGTCGCGCCAAAGTTGCTGAAATCATCGTTGTTGCGGCTGATCGATAGCGAGGCCACAGCTGCGTCGGAAGGGCGCGAGGCCCTGATCCAGATCAAGACCAATGCGCTCGAAGACGTGGACGTCGTTCGCGGGCTGTACAAGGCGTCCCAGGCGGGCGTGAAAGTGGACCTGATCGTGCGCGACACGTGTCGGTTGCGGCCCGGAATCCCCGGATTGAGCGACAACATCCGCGTGATCAGCATCGTCGGCCGTTTCCTGGAGCACTCGCGCATCGTGTACGTGCACAACGGCGGCGAGGGGCGTTATTTCATCGGCTCGGCCGATTGCATGAAGCGCAACCTGGAGAGCCGCGTCGAGATCTGGTGCCCCGTAGAAGCGCCCGATCTTCGCGAAGATCTTCGCCTGATGCTCGACACCCAACTGGCCGATCAGCGCTCGGCGTGGGATATGCAGCCTGACGGTAGCTACATCCAGCGCCGGCCGAGCAATCGCGCCGAACGCAAGAACAGCCAACAAGCCGCCATGGACCGCGCCGAACGCCGGTTCCGTGACGCCACACGGCTGCGCAAACGACGGCCCCGCGGCATCGCCCGCCGCGGAAGAAGCTGACCCTGCGGTCTGCTAACGACTTGAACCCAACAGCGCGCGGCCGATGAGCTGCCGCAGCGATACCCGACGAGGAGACACTTATGAGCACCCCAACTCTGGCCGATGTAAAAGGCCTCGGCGCCGCCAGTGCTGCGAGTCTTGCGGCGCACGGAATCGACTCGGTCGCGGCGCTGGCCAGCGCGTCCATCGCTTCCATCGTCGCCGTTCCTGGTTTCGCCGAGTCGCGCGCCCGACGCGTGCAAGCGGCCGCGGTCGCGCTCTTGCCGGAGCCCGAAGCCGCTGATGCCGAAGCCGCCGAGCCCGAAGCCGCCGAGCCCGAAGCCACTGATGCTGAGCCCGCCACGAGCGCCGCCGAGTCGATCGTCGACGCCGTGGAGAGCGCCGTGGAGAGCGCCGCTGAGGCCGTGACCCCGGTGGTTGACGTCGCCGTTGAAGTGCTGGCGGACGCCGTCGACGCGGCCATCGAGGCTGTGGAAGGCGCGGTTGATGCGGTTGCTTCGGCGGTCGAAGCTGTCGCGGAGCTCGGCGATGACGTGTCCGACTCTGCCGCCGATGGTATCGAGGCGGGCGCGGCCGACGTCCTGGCCGACCTGCACGCGCGGGGTTCCGACGCCAAGAAGAAGAAGAAAAAGGGCGCCGGCAAGAAGAAGGCGGCTGCGAAGAAGGCCGCTGCGAAGAAAGCATCTGCGAAGAAGGCTGCAGCGAAGAAAGCATCTGCGAAGAAGGCTGCAGCGAAGAAGGCCAAGAGAGCGGCTGCCAAGAAGGCTGATGCGAAGAAGGCCAAGAAAGCGGCGGCGAAGAAGGCTGCAGAGAAGAAGTCGAAGAAAGCGGCTGCCAAGAAAGCGGCTGCCAAGAACAAGAAGGCCAAGAACAAGAAGGCCAAGAACAAGAAGGCCAAGAACAAGAAGGCCAAGAA
>CAZLMW010000034.1:46176-49811 GCA_964560875.1 uncultured Enterobacteriaceae bacterium | reverse complement strand
AGGCCAAGAACAAGAAGGCCAAGAACAAGAAGGCCAAGAACAAGAAGGCCAAGAACAAGAAGGCCAAGAAGAAAGCCTCGAAGAAGGGCAAATAGCCCCAGGGGATCGGCATGGCCAAAGGCAGAAACACCGCGGAGTTCAGCTTCGCGAGTGAAGCGGATTTGCGCGCCGCGCTCGCCATCGTTGCGGGCGAAGGGCGGGTCGTCGGTCATCGCAGCGAATCTTTCCAGTGCAGGCTCTATGACACCTTCGACTGGCGTCTATGGCGCCGCGGATGGAGGCTTGAAGGCGCGCGCGACAATGGGGTCGATGCGCTCGCGGTGCGACGTCAAGACGGACGCGTCGTCGAAGAAGCGCGGCTGGCATCGATGCCAGCTTTCAGTTGGGACTTTGGTGCCGACGTCCTGCCGCGCGTCGCCAAACTGGTCGAGCCGCGGCGGCTGATGGGCCTCGCCGACGTCTGGCTGGACAGCGAACACCTGTTCATCTGCGACGCCGTTCATGAGCCGGTCCTGGCGTGCTCTATCTCGAGCGGACGTGCGATCGGCGCCGACGGGCCGGTGCGCGACGTGGGCTGGTACCTTGGGCTGCGACGCCTCAAGGGCCATAACAAGCCGTTTCGCCAAGCGGTTCTAGCGGTCGCGTCGATTCCGGCCGCGACCGAAGCTGGTGATTTCCACGAGGCTGCGCTGCGGGCTGCGGGCATGAATCCCGGTGGGTACGGCGCCAAGATCCGCTACGCGATTCACCCGGGCATGCGCGCGGACAGCGCTCTCAAGACGATCTGTTCGCAGCTGCTTGACCACATAGTCGCAAACGAGGCGGGGATGCGGGCGCAGGTCGACGTGGAGTTTCTGCACGACTTTCGGGTCGCCGTGCGACGCACGCGGTCGGCGCTTTCCGCCCTCAAGACGGTCTTTCCCAGCGAGGTCGTGGCGCGATTCCGTGATGAATTCCGCTGGCTTCAACAGGTTACCGGAGACGCCCGCGATCTCGACGTCTGGCTGCTGGAGCTGCGCAACTACAAGCGCGACGTGCCACCGTTTTCCGCCGCTGCGCTCGACCGGCTGGCCAGCTTCCTCGCAGCCCGGCGCGACCAGGCCTACGAGCGCATCGTCGACGCCCTCGATTCGGACCGATATGCGACGCTGATCGCCGACTGGCAGGCTTTTCTGGATTCGCCCTGCCCCGCTGTAGCCGAGCATCCCGACGCTGCTGAGACGATCGCGGCCGTCGCTGGCGCGCGCATCTGGAAGGCCTGGCGTGGGCTGGTTCGTGATGGCCGCGCCATCGACCCGGACGGACCGGTTGAGCCGCTACACGAGCTCCGTATTCGCGGCAAGAAGCTGCGCTACCTGATGGCGTTCTTCGCGACGCTGTTCGAGACCGAGCGCGTCCAAGCTCTGCAGCCGCCGCTCAAGGCCCTGCAAGACGTCCTGGGCACCCTCAACGACCTCTTCGTGCAACAAAACAGCCTGCGCGTGTTCGCCATCCAGATGGAAGAAGCCGGTCAGGGCAACGTCGACACATTGCTGGCGATGGGCCGCTTGAGCCAGGTGCTCACGATCCGCGAGGAGCAGACCCGAACACGCTTTGTGGATGCGTTCGCCGACGTCTCGGACAAGCGCGCCGTCAAGTCGTACAAGCAGTTGTTCAAACCGGCGCCCAAACAGGCCACCTGTGCGCTCGCCGGCGAGCTCGTTCAGCCCGACCTGGTCCCCGCGCTCGCGCCGGCGCCTGCCGAGTAGATGCAGGCACTTAGAGTCGCGGCCCTGGGGGCGGTCACAGCCATTGCGATCGGCTGCAGCTGTTGCGTGGAGTCGCCTCCAGACGACAGTAGCGGTGCCGACACCGTCGAGTCGCCTTGGGTGTTCGGCGCGGCTGGCTTCTTTGGTTCGCCGTTCCCTGACGAGCTCCGCATCAAGGACGGCGCCGTTTCGATGGCGTTGTTCGCCAGTGACGGCGCACCGGCCCTCGTCAAGGACTCCCTGGCGTTGCTCGATGGTAAAGCGAAGGGCTTCTCGACGACCGCCGGCCTCTTCGCGCAGTCCAAAGAACCGGCTGTCATCGAATGCGCCGACGTCACCTTGCGCGCAGACGACGGTCCGGCAAAGGGGGAAGACGTCCCGATTTCATGCAACTTCGCCGCGGAAACCACGACCTTTGGCAGCCCCAACCTGTTCTCGATTGTGCCGCGCCAGGGCGATCCGCTGCGGCCCTCCACGACGTACGAATGGCTCGTCGAAGGCACTCGAGTCGCGCGTTTTCGCACCTGGGATCCGCTGCGCCCGCTCGCCAGCGTGGTCAAGAAGCTGCACAGCCTGCCGCTGCCCAAGCCCACCACCGCCGTCAAACTCATCGAGACCCACGCCGACTTCTGCGTCTACGAGACCCGCTACGACATGCCGGTCTTCCAGTCGGGCACGCCGCCGTACGCAGGCACGGGTGGCGGCATCGACGACGCAAAGCTGAAGGTCCAGCGCCACGAGGCGGCGCGGCTCTTCGTGACCATTCCGCGCAAGGACACACCGAAGGGCGGATGGCCTGTCGTCGTTTTTGTGCGCACCGGCGGCGGCGGCGACCGGCCGATGATCGACCGCGGTGTGCGCGACAAGGACGGCGTCGTGAAGATCCCGGGGTCCGGACCGGCGAAGATGTTCGCGCAGGCGGGATTCGCGGGGGCGCAGCTTGACGGCCCACTCGGCGGGATTCGCAACCCGACCGGCGCCGATGAGCAGCTGTTGATCTTCAACTTCGGCAACCTGGCGGCCATGCGCGGCAACCTCCTGCAATCGGCCGCCGAGATGACGCTGGTCCCGCGGCTGCTGGCGTCGCTGTCCATCGATACAAGCGGCTGCAAGGGCGCCACGAAGCCGTCGCAATCCGCCCTCGACATCAAGACCATCGCGCTGATGGGCCACTCGATGGGCGCCACAATCGCCCCGCTATCCATCGCATTCGCCAAGGACTACGGCGCGCTGATCCTGTCGGGGGCCGGCGGCAGCTGGATCGAGAACATCCTGCACAAGCAGCTGCCTTTCGCCGTCAAGCCGATCGCCGAAGCGCTGCTCAACTACACGAAGACGGGCGAGTCGCTGCACCGCCACGATCCCGTGCTCAGCCTCGTCCAATGGGTCGGAGAGATCGCCGATCCGCCGATCTTCGCGCGCGCCGTGACCGATGGATGGATCGACCGAAAACCGCCGCACGTGCTGATGCTGCAGGGCATCGCTGACCGTTACATCATGCCCACCATCGCCAACGCGACGTCGATTGCGTACCGGCTCGATCTCGGCGGCAAGGCGCTCGACCAGGAGCATGACGAGACCAAGATCTTCCCGTCCGCGGCGACCGAGCTCGCGACCGTTGGCGGCAAGACAATCCCGCTGCCCGCGAAAGGCAATCGTGATGACGGCAAGCGCACGGCCGTTGTCGTTCAGCACCTCGAAGACGGGGTAGAGGACGGCCACGAGGTCGCGTTCCAGGTGAAAACGGCGCGCGACCAGTACGAATGCTTCCTCAAGACCTGGCGCGCTACCGGGGTGCCGATGGTCCCGGCCGCCAAGGGCGCTTGCCACGTGAAATAGCGCCCAGAAATCGCACTCAGAAATTGCACTCAGAAATTGCACTCAGAA
>CAZLMW010000034.1:27123-46076 GCA_964560875.1 uncultured Enterobacteriaceae bacterium | reverse complement strand
GAAATAGCGCCCAGAAATCGCACTCAGAAATTGCACTCAGAAATTGCACTCAGAAGTACAGCGAGAGCCCGACCCGATGAATCCGGGCCTTGTAGCCGTCGCCGGCATCCTCTTCTGGTACGTAGAGCGGATCCCAGTGCACCCACAGCATGTCGTGGACCCGCCACTCGACCAACGGCAGTCCATTGCCGGACAGGCCCAGGGGCGACCCAAACGCGAGGCGCCGCGGTCCTCTCGACCCGTCGGCTTGCGCAACCGGCAGGGCCCAGCGCAAGGAGGCGGCGAGCACCAGGCGCGGATGGGGCGAAAACACGATCCCCGCCGCGATAAGGTCGGGATCGATCACATCAACAGCGTCACCCCACAACCGGAGCGACCGGGCTTCCGCGATGATGGCGAAGGAGTCGGACGGCACCAGCGCGAACGTGAGGCCGATGTCCAGGGTCGACAGGCCGGGGCGCCATGTGACGGCGGTCAGAAACGGCGACGGCGTCGTGCGCACCGAAAGCGAAAGAAGCGCTGCGTCCAACACAACCCCATCGCGAACGCCCCAGCGGATGCCTGCCCGGTAAAACGGAACGACGCTGGTCGGACGCGTGGATGACCAGAGTCCGCTCGCCGACGCGTGCATGGTCCGGTGAGGCAGGAAGATGCGCTCGCCCGCGGTGAGAGGCGGCGCTTCGGTGCGTTGAATCGGACGCACGAGGACCTTCGCCGGGCAACGGGCTGATGTCCGGGTGACCGACTCGGGAAGGAGCGCTTGCCACCCCGAACGGACGACGATCGGCGTCTCTTTGGGCGATGCGCCTTCGACAATCAACACCCGGCGGCCGCGGCGCTCGACGTGCACAACCTCGGGGCGACGGACGAGGACTTTGCTCCGCGACGGCTTGGTCGGTGAGGGGGTGATGTCGAACCGGCGGATCAGCCCGGGCGGCTTGTTTGGGTTTGACGGGCGCTCCCTGACCTGTTCGTAGCGCTCCTCGAGCTGCTCGATCCACAGCGCCATCGCGTCGCGAGCGGCCTCTTCGGTGTCCCATACCTGTCGCCACACGAGCACGGTTTGTCCGTCTCTCCACCACAGGTCGTAGCGATCTCCACCCCAGCTGCTTGCGTGTCGGGTGCCGGTCCAGCGCCAGGCGCCGTGATGCTCGATAAGCAGCTTCCATTGCAGCGCTCCAAACGTGTTTTCGAGCAGCCGCCGATAGCCTTTGAGCACGTCCGGGGTGGCGGCCATCGGCAGTTCGACCGGCGGATCGCAGTGGGGCCCGAAGTACTTGCGCGGGAACATGACCTGTTCGGTGCTGGCCGGTGGCGCCTCGCGATAGAGTCGGGTGAGCGTGTCCCAGCCACCGCTGCCAAGGGCGCGCTGCACGATGCTCAAGCCCCGCGTGTAGTGACCGTAGGCGAGCTTGCGATGAAACGACGGGACGCCGGGGGCCAGGAGCGGCAGGAACGGCTCACTCATCGCGTAGTTCATGCGCGCGTAGCCGATCAGCATCGCGGTCCGCAGCGTTCCCCGCATGTCGATGGCGTGCGAATGGGCAAAGCCGAGCACGTTGGCGTCCGACTCGATGAGCGACAGCATGGCGAGCGCCTGATCGGCGTTGTGGGCGGATGCCGCGTCGACGTGGGCGAGGTCGAAGTGTTGGTCCTGCAGCGCATGGGTGATCTCGTGGCTGAGGATCATGTCGTGGCCGAAGTCGATGCCGTTGAACATACCGATGAGGTCCATCTGCAGCCGTACGACCAACGGGTAGTCGGTGATGACGTACAGCTTCTTGGTCATCGGGTCGTAGAAACCTGCGACCGGTCCATCAACGAACTTCTGGTCGACCTCGGCCCGTCCAAGCCGCGGTGGGAGCAAGCCGAGTCGGTGATGCAACGTTTGCTCGGTCGCGAGCGCCGAAGCGTTGGCCTTGTTGATCGCCGCGATGACCTTTCCCGCCGACCTTCGGGACAGCGCCGCGCTGGGAATGGGCTTACGGATCGGTAGGCGACGCAGCTTGGACGTCGAGGCCTGGATGCGCGCGAGCGATCGGGTGTCGAGCTTGCCGTTGCGGACGAACCGGTCCTGGATGCAGCCCGCGCTCAGGAGCAACCCGACGACTGTCAGCCACGCAAACGAGCGTTGGAGTCGCGCATCGCTTGGGTATCGCGCGCTGTGTCTCGGAGCGTTCAACTCGTCGCCATCAACGCCCAGATGCACATCATGGTCGTGTGCAAATAGCCGCCGATCCGGGCGTCGTAGCGGGGGTTCTTTTTGCGTTTGCGCAGCGCGGATTCGTCGTAGCGGCCGAAGCTGCCGTCGGGGTTCTGAGCGGCGAGCAGGAAACGCCGCGCTGTGGCCACCTGGTCGTCGAACGGTTCGCGCAGCTGCGCGCGGTTGAGAAGCAGCTCGGCCACGATGTCGTGGTTGCCCATCTTCATGTGCGCGTCGAGCAGCTTGCGGACCATCAACGAGGCGTAGGCGCGTTCTTTGTCGTCGCGGAACGGAAATGGGCGGGCTCCCCGGTGGGTCATGGCGAAGATCTCGTGCGTCAAATCGTACGTATGTCGCGGATGCTTCTGCCAATAGCGGGGGTCGATGCGCGTGCCGATACGCGAGCTCGGATGGACCTGCTCGGGCGTTTCGGCGGTCGGCAGGTCGAGCCGCTGAAGCTGCCATGCGATGGCCATGCGTTGGTCGGGTCCGCGGCTGTTCCGGCCCGCCTCGAGGCGAGGTAACAGCTTGGCGATGGCCGCTCGGTACGCCGTGATGTTCAACCCGTAACGTTTCGCGATGACGGCGGCTCGCAGGTAACTCATGTTGTCTTGGGCGAAGCGCACGGCACCGGCGTCTGCGAGGTCGTGAAAGTCGTCCCTTTCGATCGCCTTGAGCGTCTCCAACAGCCCGCCGCGCGCGGCATCGGCCAGCTTCTTGTCGTTGTCAGACCCTGAGCCTGGCCATTCGGCGGCGATTCTGAACAGCTGGAGCTTCTCGACGAAGTGTTTGAGCCCCTTCATGCCGTGCTCGTGGCGGAGGCGGGCGGGCGTGACGTCGAGTGGTGCGGCCCAGACAAGCGCCTTCTTGAGCGCCTCGGTCGTTTCCGTGATGCGAGCCTGGTCTTTCGGCTGGAACGAAGTGTGCTCCGGCGGCGTCGCCGATCGGTTCTTGTTGCACCCCATGATGCAGATGCAGGCCGCGGCCGCCCACATGGCTCGGGTAGGTGCGCGGACAAAAGCGGGGCGTCGCAGCATCCCAGCATCGTTGCCCGAAGCCGGCGCAAAGGCTAGGTTGGTGGCCGTCATAAACAGCTTTGGGGGCCTCATGCGGCGCTCTTTTTTCATCGGCACCACGGTCCTCGCCGCGTGCGTATTGATCGCGTCGGGGTGTGGCAGCGAGGCCGACTCGGGCAGCGACGGCACCACGACCGACGCGGGATTCAACCCCTTCCAAGGCCAATTCGACACCACGGATGCCGGCTCAACCGAAGATTCGGCCGCTGATGACGACTGCCCGGGTGGAGCTTACTGCCCATGTTCGGAGCACAAGGACTGCGACAGCGCGTTTTGCATCGACAGCCCCGACGGGAAGGTCTGCGCGAAGTTCTGCGTGGACTCCTGCAAAAACGATTGGAAGTGCGCTTCCGTCGATTCACCGGGCAGCGGCGACCTCGTCAACGTGTGCGTGCCGCGGTTTGGCAAGCTCTGCGAACCCTGCAAGCCCTTCGACCAACCATCTACCTGCTCGGCGCTTGGGCTCAAACAGACGTATTGCCTGGGATACGGGGCCGCCGGATCGTTTTGCAGCGTCGGGTGTGCCGGCCCGGCCGACTGTCCCAAGGGTTACGAGTGCCTCGATAAACCCACATCGGAAGGCGGGGATGCGCTCGCGAAGATGTGCGTGCTGACAACCGGAGAGTGCGCCTGCAGCAAGGCGGCGAAGACGGCACAAGCATCGACGACCTGCTACACGAAAGGCCCCAACGGCGGAAAATGCCTGGGCAGCCGCAAATGCGACAAGGACGGTCTGAGCAAATGCGACGTGCCGCCCGCCACCAAGGAGCAATGCGACGGCCTCGACAACGACTGCAACGGCAAAACCGATGACCTTGCGTGCGACGACGAAAACGCCTGCACGCAGGACCTGTGTGACCCGAAAAAAGCCAAAGACGCCGGCAGCAAGAAGGCCGGATGCACGCACAAACAGGTGTCCTCTCCCTGCGATGCGGACGGCAACGCGTGCACCGAAAACGACATGTGCAAGGCGGGCGTCTGCACGCCGGGAGCGCAGAAGAACTGCGACGACAAGAACCCCTGCACGGTCGATTCGTGCGACCCGAAGACCGGCTGCACCAAGAAAAACGACGATAATAAGCCGTGCGACGACGAAAACCCGTGCACCGTGGGCGACAGCTGCAAAGCGGGTTCCTGCAAGTCGGGCAACCCCAAGAACTGCACGAGCACAGACGGCTGCGTGACGGCCAAGTGCAAGCTGACCACCGGCAAGTGCGCGTACACCGATAAACCCGAGGGCGCATCCTGCGATGACGGCGATCCCTGCACGTCGGGCGACGGCTGCAAGAAGGGCAACTGCGCGGGCAAAGCGGCCAACTGCGACGACGGCAACGCGTGCACCGATGACTCGTGCAAGAAGGGCGGCGGCTGCAACAACATCACCAAGCCCGACGGGGCCAAGTGCGCCGATGGCAAGGGTTGCACAACCGGCGGCGGCTGCTTGAAGGGCGCGTGCAAGGCCGGCAAACCAACCGATTGCAACGACAGCGACAAGTGCACGACCGACTCGTGCGACCAGGCCAGCGGCAAGTGCGTCAACAAGCCCACGCCCGGGTGCGGCAACTACTGCGCCAAGGCAACCGACTGCAAAGACGACGGCAAGGCCTGCACCGAAGCTGCGTGTGAAAAGAACCTCTGCGTGCACAAGCCGACGACCAAGGCGTGCGACGACGGCAACCCGTGCACGACCAATGATTCATGCGCGACGGGGGCCTGCGCGGGGACGCCGATGGTGTGTTCCGGTGGGGCCAAGTGCGTCGGCGGCAAGTGCGTCAAATCCGTGGCCTGCGCGCCGCTGGGCATCGAGAGCAACAAGAAGCTCGGCGCGGTCAACTTCACCAAGAACGGCGCGATCGACACCTCGGCGGGCACGATCACGATGGGCGGCACGAACTTCGCCAAGGCCGGGGGCGTCTTGATGACCGCGCAGAAGGCTGGCGGGCCGCAGGTTCGGGCCTATCACGTCACCGATTTCACGATCGCGGCCGGCGTCACGGTGAAAGTGACGGGCAGCCATCCGCTCGCGATCCTGGCCAGCGGCACGATCGACATCCAGGGGACGCTCAACGCGGACGGCGCAAAGGGCGGCACGGGCGCGGCGAACAAGGGGTCGATCGGCGGCACGGCAGGCCCCGGTGGCGGAAAAGGTGGACAGTGGCAGTCCGGCAAAGGGTGCACGGGCGGAACCCAGGGGCTCGGCAAGGGGCCTGGGGGGGCAGGACTCGGCGGCTGCGGCTCACCGGGCGGAAAAGGCGGTGGCGGCGGCACTTCGACAGCCGGCGGTGGCGGCGGCGGTGGCGCATGTGGCGGTTCGGGGGCCGCTGGTGGCAGTCACGCGACGCCGGGAACGCTGGGGACGTCGGGCCTGACAGGTTCGCCCGGAAAGAAAGGCAACCCCACGTTCAGCGGCGGCGGTTTCGGCGGCAGCGCGTGCCTCGGTGGCCCGCAACCCACCGGTCCGAAGGCTCCGTACGGCGCCAAATCGCTCAAACCTCTCAGTGGCGGATCGGGCGGTGGCCACGGCGGTTTTGGCGGTCTCGGCGGCTTCGGCGGAAAAGGCGGCGGCGGCGGTGGCGGTACCGGTGGTGCAGGTAGCTACGGCGGCGGCGGCGGCGGCGGCGGCGGTGGTGGCGGCGCTGTGCTGCTCTGCGGCGGCGTGAAGGTCAAGATCAGCACCAATGGCACCGTCAGCGCCCGCGGCGGAAACGGCGGCTCGGGCGGCGGTGCGAAGTACCCACCGATGGGCGGATTTGCGCACATTACGGTCGGCGGCGGCGGTGGCGGTGGCTCCGGTCGCGGCGGCGGCGGCGGCGGCGGGGGTGGCGGCGCCGGCGGGGGCGTGTATCTTTCCGGCGCAACGGTGGTTGCGGCGGGTACCATCGATACCCGGGGCGGCGGCAACGGGCTGGCCGGCTACAGCTTCGGCAGTGGCGGCAGCGGCGGTCTCGGACGCAAGGGCGGACAGTCCGGCGGACAAGGCGGCGGTGGCGGAAAAGGTGGCGCTGGCGGCAAAGGCGGCCAAGGCTACATCTACATCGGCTCAGCGTTGCCCGCGACGTTCTCAGGCACCTACCACGGCACGGTCACGAAGGGGGCACCGTAGATGACGCGTATGGGAACATTGGCTGCGATTGCGGCCGCGTTTTTCTTCGTCGCTGGCTGCGGCGGGGACAACGGCGACAGCACAACGCCTACCGCCAAGATCGGCGAATCGGACACCAACGACGCCGGCGGCGAAGCGGACACGGGCAGCAGCGGCGGCGGTGTTGACACCGGCAGCAGCGGCGGCGCGACGGACACCGGTGGCACCAAGCCGAACAACTGCAGCTGCAAGGGCAAGCAGTGCGGCTTCATCCCCGGGTGCAGCAAGTCCTGCGGCGCGTGCGCGGCCGGAATGTCGTGCCAAAACCACGTATGCGTGCCGCAACCCAAGGCCAAGCTCTTGCCATTCGGCTCGTACTGCGGCGCCGGCACCGACTGTCCGATGCCCGCCAACAACGCGTCCAACACCAAGTGGCAGCAATACTACGACTGCCTCGACGGCATCTGCGAGACCAATCGCTGTTCGGGCGGCCTGTGCACGCTCAAGTGCACGATCCTCGAAGACAAGAAGATCAACCACAGCGGCGACAACGGCGCCGACGGCATCGAGGACCCGAACGCGGACAGCGAGTGCATCGACGCGGCTGACGGTACACAGGGCAAGAAGTTCCGCTGCGTCGAGCTGCGGTCGCCTGCCGAGCTCTCGCAGGGCTCGTCGTCGTTTGCGATGTGCCGGCCGGGAACCAACTTCAAGCCCTGCAAGGCGAACAAGGACTGCCCCACCGGTGAGATGTGCCGGCTGCTCTATGTCTACGGCGAGTACCAGACCCGCTGCATGCCGCCGGTCAAACACCCCGATGGCAAACCGGGCAAGCCGTTTTCGCACGCGTGCAACCGCAACCCCGGTGCCGGCCCGCTTAGCCTGTGCCGCAGCGACATCTGTTTCGGGCTGGGCTGCATCGAGTTCTGCAGCAAAGACAGCGACTGCGTGACAGGCGCCGAAAAGTGCACCAACGGCACCTGCCCCAACGGCCAGGCCTGCACCGAAGACGCCCACTGTTCGGCGTGGAAATGCGACCCCGGCCACCGCATCTACAGCAATGTGGACAAGGAATTCAGCGTCTGCTGGCCCAAGGAATGCGGTGTCGGCAACGACTGCGGCAAGGGTTACTACTGCCGGCTGAGCTACAACGGCGTGCAGAACATCGACGGCGATCCCGACCCCAAGGACAAGACCAAGAAGACGCTGCCCGGATACGCCAACCGCTGCTACCGGATCGCCGACGGCAGCGCCAAGCCGGGCGAAAAGTGCGACCCTTACCTGACCGACAAAGACCAGAGCTACCCGCCCTGCGGCGATCCCTTCCGCTGCGAGAACGGCCGCTGCGGCAACCTCTGCAAGACCGACAAAGACTGCCCCGGCAAGATGCTCTGCGGCGCGCGCGAGTTCGGCTTCGATCTGTCCAACCCCGAGGACAACATCGACGACGTACACCTGCCGTTTTCGCAGTGCTTCACGATGCCCGGAGCCAACAAGGACAAGCCCTGCTACGGCCAGTCCGAGTGCCCCAAGGGCAAACACTGCCGCGCGTGGCACGTGCCGGTGAACCTGTCCCAGGGCGCGACACCCGTGAGCTACAAGTTCGTGGCGCAGGGCTTGTGCATCGACGAGGACAAAGACAAGGGCAACTGGGGATCGCACTGTGGCGCGCAATTCGGCGCCAAGCTCTGCAACGGCGGCCAATGCTTCAACACGACGTCCAACAGCGGTGCCGCCCAAGCCGGCTACTGCGCCGATGTCTGCAGCGGGCGAAAGGACTGCGCCGGCAAGGCCAAGCTCTACGGCTACGACTACCAGGCGCTGTGTCGCAGCTCCCTGTGGGCGTTCAACACAACGCTCGACCCGCTCGACGACCTGTACCGCCCCGTGTGTCGCCCGACGAGCAAGGACGCGAGCCTCGAAGACTGCAGCAAGTCGTTTGATTGCAAGGCTTTGACCGACGCCTGTCGCGCGTATCCCATCGCCTGGGGCCCCGACAAGCCGATCAAGGTCGAATACTGGTGCACGCGCAACTTCAACGGCACGGGCAAACCGGCGCCGTCCAAGACAGCCGGCGAGGTGTGCGATCTCGAGAGCAACGATTACCAGTGCAAGGGCGGCTACTGCATGACCGACTCGACGCCCGGCAAGGGCTATTGCAGCCGCGTCTGCAAGTCCGACTCGGACTGCGGCAAAGGCGGCGACGGGATGTTCTGCGACAAGGGCAACATGGGCTTCCCTGGCCTGGCCCGTGCCGACGCGAAGATGGCCGGCATCGTGCCCGTCTGCCGCAAGAAGAAGTCGTGCATCCCGTGCTCCTGGGACCATCACTGCGCCGGCGCGTACGCGTGCACCAATATCGGCGGCAACGGATCGCTCGCCAAGATGCGGTGCGCGCCCCCGTGCAAGACCGACGCGGACTGCAAGGGAACCGATGGCGGCGCGTCCTGCGTCCCGGTCAAGAGCCGCGACGGCAAGGCCCGCAGCCTCAAGGTGTGCCAGCCCGGCTGCGTCACCAAGAAGCCCTGATTTCAGCTCAATCACACCAACGCATCCGCTTGATCTCGCGCCGTTGATGCCGCGGCGGCCGGCAGGAATTGACGCGGACCGGCAAGCGGGGCACCGTGCGCGCCTTCGTGGAGGCCGCCATGCCAACAGTTTACGTCGCAATGAGCGCCGACCTGCTCCATCCGGGGCACATGAACATCATCAGGGTTGCTCGGGAGCTCGGTGATGTGGTCATCGGCCTGCTCACCGACGAGGCGATCGCGTCGTACAAGCGGCTGCCCTACATGAGCTACGCCGATCGCCTCACCGTGGTCGAGCAGGTCAAGGGCGTCGACCGTGTCATCAAGCAGGAAACGCTCGACTACACGGCCAACCTTGAATCGCTGCGCCCCGAATTCGTCGTCCACGGCGACGATTGGAAGCAGGGCGTGCAGGCCACGACCCGCCAAAAGGTGATCGACACGCTCGCCCAGTGGGGCGGCGAACTCATTGAACCGGCCTACACCCCGGGCATCTCGTCCACGCAGCTGAACAAGGCGCTCAAAGAGATCGGAACCACGCCCGACGTGCGCCGCAAACGCTTGCGCCGCTTGATGGCTGCCAAGAAGTTCGTCCGGGTCATCGAGGCCCACAACGGGCTGTGCGGCCTCATCGCCGAGAACGTGCGCATCGAACGCGACGGCGCCGCCGAAGAGTTCGATGCGATGTGGATCAGCAGCCTCACGGACTCAACCGCGAAGGGCCGGCCGGACATCGAGCTCGTCGACCTGACCAGCCGCACCTCCACGATCGAGCAGATCCTCGAGGTCACCACCAAGCCGATCATCGTCGACTGTGACACCGGCGGGCGCACCGAGCACTTCACTTTCACGGTCAAGACGCTTGAGCGCATCGGCGTCTCGGCCGCCATCATCGAGGACAAGATCGGACCCAAGCGCAACAGCTTGTTCGGCACATCGGTCAAGCAAACACAGGACGATCCGCACGCGTTCGCGGCCAAGATTCGGGCCGGCAAGAACGCCGCCGTCACCAGCGATTTCATGGTTGTCGCGCGCATCGAATCGCTGATCCTGGGCAAAGGTGTTGACGACGCGCTGCACCGCGCGGACATCTACGTCGAAGCGGGAGCGGACGGCGTGATGATCCACAGCAAGGACCAGGACCCCACGCCGATCTTCGAGTTCCTCGACCGGTTCCGCGCCAAACACGCCAACATCCCGGTTGTCGTGGTCCCCACCGCGTACAACTCCGTGCCCGAGATCGAGCTCGCCGAGCGGGGCGCCAACATCGTCATCCACGCCAACCACCTGCTGCGCGCCGCCTATCCGGCCATGGTGGACGCGGCGACCCGGATTCTCGAGGCAGGCCGCTCGGCCGAGACCGACGACATCTGCCTGCCGATCAAAGAGATCCTGACGCTGATCCCGCGCGACGCGTAACGTCCAACTTTCGTCGCTTTTCTGACCTACGGAGAAAGCGGATCTTGCTCGTCGACCCCATTCTGCCGTTGGCGCTGCGGCGCCGTGTGGTATGGTTCAGCGCAATCTTTTGCTTGGCCTCCGTGCCTCCCAGCTGAGGGCTATTCGATGCTCCTTCGCGACACTGGACCCCAGTTGCGCACCCGCAATAAGAAGGTGCTGTCGGTCTCAGAGCAGAAGAAGAAGGACCAGCTAAAGACCGCGCGCAAGAAAGAGCGCAAGCGGCAAGCTCAGCTGAAATGGATGCGGCGCAAGGCCAGCAAGGCTGAAGTGGCGTTCCGTGCGACGCTCGCGATTCTGCCCCTGGCGGGTTTACTCGGCGTGTTGGGATGGGCGACGACGCTGCCCAGCGAATGGAAGGTCGAAGTCTCGATCGAGGTGCCCAGCGACGTTCATAGGACGTTCGCGGCGCTCCAGGACTTGTCGACCTGGAAACACTGGAACACCGACGTGAAGGCGACTGGTGCGCAACCCCAATTCCCCGCTGGCACGACCGGGCGCAACGCGATCGCCGAGGTCCACGCCGGCGGTGAGGCGGTCCTGCGCGTGCTGCTCGAGGGCGTCGAAGAAGGCAGCAGCGTCAGCTACTTCATGTGGAAGAGCAGCGACACGATCCCGCGCACAGGCAAGCTGACACTGTTGGCACAAGGCACCAAGACAAAGATCACCTGGATCGAGTCCAGCTCCGTGCCCGACGACGTCTTCGGCATCCTTGAGCGTGTCGCCCTCGACAGCCGCGCCAAGGAAGTCAGCGAGTCCGCAAAACGCTCCCTGGCCGCGTTCGGTGACTACATGGCCGGAGCAGGCCGCACGCGCAAAGCGCCGCCCAAAAAGAAAGCCGCTGAGCCTGCCAAGGAAGCGCCTGCGGCTCCAGAAGCGAAGCCTGCGCCGAAAAAATAGACTGCCGGGTCGCTACTAGAAATCGAACAGGACGAATTGGCGAGAGGCAGGATCCCAGCCGGCGTTGCGGCCGTGGTTGAAGTCGAGCCCAACCTCGCGGAACAGGCCGTCGGGCGCCGGGTTGCCGAGCGCGCGGCCGAAGTTGCGTCGCGTAAAACGAATCACATCAGCGGCGCTGTCCCTGTACATCCATTCAAGCGCGGCCACCCGGTCGTTGAAGTCGTCGGGGATCGCGAACGAGCGCCGCAGGGTCACGCAGAACCCGGCAACGGTTGGTAGCCCGGCGAAGCGGCGGCAGGATTGGAAGAAGGCGTCGACCTTGATGACCTCGGGTCCGATGCGACTCAGCTTGCTGTATTGGTCGAAGAACTCGTTGATTTCGCTGGCGCTGACGACCCGATTGGCGCCGGCCTCGACATTGGCCTGCTTGCGCAGCTCACTGGCCGGGTTGGCCGCTTGGGCCAACAAGCCGTCGACCGTCGGGTTGGACGGGAACGCGATCAACACCTGTTCGACGGCGCCGTCGCTCAACAGGCTGGCGTTGGTGAATCCGGCGGCGCGAGCGAGGCGTCTGCTCGGTTTGGAGGCTGTGCCGGACGGCGTGGGGAGCGCTTTTCCGTCGATCTTGAACGGCACCGGCTGGCCCGATTTGTCGACCCACGCAGTCCAAGACGTGACGTTGCGCGCGACCTCCGCGATGGCGAGATCCCGTTTGAGCTCCGTCGCGGCGTCGACGGCATAGCGGATTCGTTTCCAGCCCGCGAACGTCGGGGTCATCTTGCGGATCTTCACCACCAGGCAATCGTTGGCGCGCCGGCAGACGCGATAGGCGACGGAAAACCCGCCCGCACCGAGTCGTTTGACGGTCGAATCCGCCCCGTAGCGGGCGCGCAACCACTCCTTGACCTCCGCCTTGCCCTCTTCGGTGAGCCCACCGTCTTCATGGGATTGGAATTCCCGAAAATCCACCGTCTTGAGCTTGGGGTAGAGGCGCGCGAGATCGACGGCGAAGCGGCCTGCCTCTGCGTTTGGCCCGGGCGTGTACCGGTAGTTGGCGGGACGCTTGGAACGCGTCTTGTTGATCTTGTCGCCGGTGAAATACGCGTCGTGACGATGGCCTGCGGGCCATGGCGTGCCCTTGGCGTCGACGACGGGCCACCACAACGTGGGGAGTTTGCGATTCTTGTTGTAGACGGGCGCGACCTTGCTGCTCGGATCATAGCCGACGCAGCAGGTGCCGAGATCGACGACCGGGCTGCGACCGTCGAACTTGCCGGTGTGGTGGGCCTTGACGTTGCTTGCGCCACACCCCAGCCCGAACAGGACGACCAATGCCACGATCGCGTGCGCAATCGACCGCCCCACACGTTCACGTCGCCGTGATTGTCGCGCCACCGCTGACCTCCTGCATTGGCAGTCGAGCCGCAATGTAAACGGGGGTTGGGACGAGAACCAGCCCTGTCCGTATTTCCGCGGGCTTTGCAGCTCGTCGCGGTGACTCCCGCCGTGGAATCGGCGACAATCGGCCCATCGTGAACGGAACGCCGGCCAGCAGCACTGTGATTGGAACCATTGCGGCCTTCGTTGGCGCGATCCTCATCGCGGGATGCGGCGGCACGGTCCTGCTGAATCCAACCAGGTCGACGGCCAATGATCCCGGCGGTCTACAGGACACGCGGTTGCCCGCCGCGGCTCGCATCGTCGCGATCGGAGACGTACACGGCGATCTTCTGAGTCTGCGCCGCGTGCTGCGGATGACCGGCGTGGTCGATAGGCGCGACAAGTGGATCGGCGGCAAGGCGGTGCTGGTGCAGGTCGGAGACATCCTCGACCGGGGTGAAGACGAGCGCGCGATCCTCGAGCTCATGCGGCGACTCCGCGGGGAGGCCGCTGCTGTCGGTGGCCGCGTGATCACGCTGATCGGCAACCATGAAGTCATGAACGCGGTCGGCGATTTCCGCTACGTCACGCCCGGCGGTTTCAGCGACTTTGATTCCACCCCCGGTTTGGAGCACGCGGCACCCAAGGCCGAGCTGCCGGCGTTCGATGCGGCGCGCAAAGCTGCATTCAGTCCCGGCGGACTCTGGGCTCGCCGGATCGCGCGGTTTGGGGTTGTCGCGGTCGTTGGCAACACGCTCTTCGTCCACGGAGGGTTGCTGCCCAAGTACGCGCGGTACGGCCTCAATCGAATCAATCGCGAGACGCGCATGTGGTTGCTCGGGGATCGCAGGATGCCGCGGTGGGTCAATCGCGCCGACAGCCCATTATGGCTGCGTAAATTCGCCGAGAAGGACAACCCGGATATGTGCGAGACGCTGGCAGAGACGCTGGAATTGACCGGGGTCAAGCGCATGGTTGTCGCCCACACCGTCCAGCCCAACGGCCCGACCCAGGCCTGCAGCGGCCGTGTGTGGCGTATCGACGTCGGCATGGCGCGGGCATACGGCGGGCGTTCGGCGGCGATCGAGATTCGCGGCAAGAAGGTGCGCATCATCGACAGGTTTGCGGCAGCCACCGGCGCGCCAGCGAAGTGACATCGCGCATTGGGATTAGCCCCAGCTCTGCGCCCGCGTGGCCAATTTGGCGATGCGCCTTCTGAGCCCGGTCGCGCCGCATCGATCGGCGAGGCCGGCGGCTTCCTCCAGCACCACCAGGCACTGCTCACGTCCCGCAGCAAGCAGCGCCGCACCGTGTTCGGTCATCGCGCGAACACGCTGATAGTCGCTGCCACCGGACACCGCAAAGTGCTCCGCCCGAACGGCACATTCGACCGCGTCGTCGAGATCGCCCCACAACGTCGCGACAGCAGCGCGCGACGATGCCGCCCATGCCCGGTAGTAGCGACTGGGAATTCGCTGCAGCGCAGATTCTGCCCGTTGCAGGGCTACGTGGGCGCCCTTGGGGTCACCGCGCGCGATGAACATATCGGCGAGCACGAGGTCGGCTTCGTGGCGAAACAGCAGCAGTTTGCCAGCTTGGTGCCACGATGTGACGGCGTCCTCGACGAGCCGCTGGCCTTGTTCATGCTCGCCAAGCTCGAAGCGGATTTGCCCTTCGATGTACGCGAACATCTCGCGATCCGCGCGCGCGAGGGGCACGTCGAGACGGTCGATGCGACCAAGGCCGCGGCGGATCTCCTTGAGCGCGCGTTTGAGTTCGCCCCGATGAAAGCTGTGCGTCGCGAGGATGAGGTCCATGTTGATGGCGTGGCGCGGCACGTCGACGGCCTCGGCCAGCGCGATCAGACCGCGCCGCATCCGCTCGCCTTCGTGCAGCCGACCAAGGTAGCAACGGGTCATCAGGACGCCGATTTGCGCGTCGAAATAGCGCGCCAGCTCGCCCGCGTCGTTGTGCAAACGCGCCGCCTCGTCGTAGGCGCGTGCGGCGGCGGGCATATCCCCGAAGTACGAGCACGCGAGCAGGCCAACAGCGGTCAAGGCGGCTCCTCGCGCCGCGATGTTGTCGGTGGACAAGGCGTCGGTCAGGCGGGCGTACATCCGGGCCACGACCGCTTCATCGGCGCGTTGGGCGGCGGCGTACGCGCGTTCGACCCAGACATCGATCCGCAGGGTGTCATCTTCGACGTCGGCGACCAGCGTCTCCGCTTCGGCCAGGCGCTCGTATGCCCCGTCAATGTCCAGCGCATAACGACGCAACCGCGCCCGCAACAGGCAAAGACGGCCACGCAGCTCTGCGTCGTCGGCCGGCGCCCGCACCTGGGCGAGATCGGCAACCTCTTGGGCACGGTCGGCTTTCTGCAGCTCTGTCAGGGCACGTGCTTGCACGTAGAGAAGCCTCGCTGCCGTGGGGGTGTCGGGTTGTGCCTTCAGGCCGCGGTCGCAGGTTTCGCCGGCCTCGTCGCAGTCGCCGCGAGACAGTTGGACCTCGGCAAGGGCGCAGAGCGCCGACGCCAGTGTTCGTGTTGACCCCGAATCGACGGCAAGGGTGACCGCGCGTTCGAGATCCCGCCGCGCTTCGTCGAGCGAGCCGACGGCCATCGCGTAGCGCCCTGCCCTCATCCTCCAGGTCAGCGCTTCGGTCTTGTCGCCTGCCGCGTCGTAGTGCCCGGCAATCGCGCCGAACCAGGGGTTGAGCGCGTCCTCATAGCGTCGCGCCAGCGCCGTGGCGGCGGCGGTGTGAAAGGCCGCGCGATCCTTGGCCGCCAAGCTCTCGACAGCCGCGTTTTTCACGATTCGGTGACGGAAAGACAGCCGATCATGACGCCGATCGCGCGGGTCCGAGGTGCAAACAAGCAGCCCGCGCGCAACGAGCCGGGCCACGTGCGGAGCGGTCGATAGCACAGCCCTGTCACGAATCTGGAGCGTGCGTTGCCCGCCATCGAGGGTCCGGTCGAGGACCTGGCGCTCGACCACATCGCCAATAAGCGCGCAGGCTGCCAGGACCAGCCGGGTGTCGGCCCCAAGGCAAGCAACGCGCTCGGCCACGACACCTTCAACACTGTCCGGCACATCCCCGGGGTCAAAGTCGCCGCGCGCCGCCCAACCGTTCGTCGCTGGAATCACAGCGCCGCGGTCGATCATCAGGGACGCCACCTGCTCGGCCATAAACGGGTTGCCCGACGCCAACTCGGCGATGCTCTTCGCAAGGCGGCGCGCCACGCCGTCACCGAGCAAACCGATGACCAGCGATCGTGTGTCAACGAGGTCGAGAGGCTCGATATCGACCCGCTCGAGCTGCAGTCGGGACCGCCACCTGCCGGCAATGGCAGCCCCTTTTCGCCGTATCATGAGCGCTAGCAAACCGCGGGTGCCGGTCATCGAGCTGAACACGGCCGCGCCGATCCGCGCGGACACATCATCGACCCATTGCACGTCATCGAGCACGACGACGACGGGACCGGTCCCGGCTTGGGACACGGCAGTCAGCAGTCCGCACAAGCCGCTTTGGACGCTCATCATCACGGATTCGGCGCTCTCCGACTGGCCGGCGTCCCCGCTGAGCAGCTGTTCGATTCCGCGCCGCGCTTGCACGAGACGCCGCAATACCGCGCCGTCAGTGCACCAGTCCGACAGCGCGTCGACGAGGTCTGACTCGTCATCGCCCCCCGCCGCCCGTCGCAGACCCTCTGCCATCGCGCGGAACAGGCCCAGGGGCTGCCGGTCGACCTCCTCGCAACGCCCGCGCAGGACCAATCTCGGCTCCAGGCCGGCTCGCACGAGGTCTTGGATGGCCCGCTCGGCGAACGCGGACTTCCCAGCGCCGGGATCGCCAACGATTTCGACCGCCACAGCGACTTTTCGCCGCTGCGCGTCCCGTGCGGCGCGCTTGACCACATCGAGCTCAGCGCGGCGACCGATAAACGTCTGGCGCAGGCGCGGGTCGTCGGTGGCTACCACAGCCATCTCCACGCCATCTCCGCCGCCAGCCCGTCCGAGAGGGTCCCGAACCCGCCCAACGGCCGCCGATAGCGAACCCGCAGACCCACGCGTTGCGCGAACGCGAGCGTCGCCCAGCCTTGCGGAACAAGCTCGTCGCGCATGCCCAGGTTGGCCGCGGTTATCCAGCGCCACGACCACGCCGCGCCGGCGCCGAGCTCGAGCTGTACGTAAGGCACGACCGAGTTGGGGACAGCGACGCGCAACGGCGACACCTCCAAGCCTGCATATCCCGCGAAGTCGTGGCGGTCCTGGCTGGGCGCGAGGGCGAAATCGAGCCCAGCGACGAGCCGCAGACCGCGCTGGACACCAGCGAAAGGCGTGTGAGCAGCGTCCAGCCGAAGCGTCGTCGCGGCGCCCATGATGCCGGTGCCCAGGCGGAGCGCCGTTACGTAGGGCCTGAATACGATGCCATTGGCGAGCCAGCGACCGCCCAGTTCGAGCAAGACGCGGTCGAGCGTGTCCGGTTGGCGGTGGCCGAGTCGGAACATCTCGCGCTCCAACAGGTCGCGCAGACGGCCGTACAAGTCGTCCTTCTGCAGCACGTCTCCGTCCGCGAAATCGAACCACCGAAAACCCTCGCTCGCCAATGTCGCGAAGAAGAAATCGGTCGCCTCTGACGAGGTCATGCAACCCGCTTTTCGCACCCGGCATAGCTTCTTGCGAAGCGCGTTGGACGCCTCGTAAATCGCCTGGAGTTGGCGCAGTCGCCGCCCGCGTTCATCGTCCACCGATGCCGCTCCGAGCAACCTTTCGCACGCGCCCAGCGCCGGCCGCTCGCCGTCAAAGGCCTCGGCATCGTCGCTATCGTTGGAATCGTTGGCATCGTCGGCTTCATCGGCATCGGTTTCGGCGCGGCGAGCTTCGCGAAGGCACGTGAACTCCTCGCTCTGGATCGCCGGAAGCCGCCCGGATTTGTGCAGCAATCGGAAGGCGAGGTCGGTCCGATGAAGGTGCGCCCAGGCGTCGAGCATCCCGAAGTAGAAGTCGGCCTCGCGAAACGAGCGCTCAAAAAAGCCCGAGAAGTTGGCGAAGTGCTGCGCGGCGACCGGCGTGGTCCGCAGCGGGATCTCGATATGCCCTCGCAGCTGCCCGGACTTGGCGTAGTGTTCAATGAAGTCGCGCACCTGCAGTGAATCCACATAGAGCGCGGCCATCGACGCAAGATCGCCGAGCAAGCTCTTGGCGCGGCCACCATCGGGCTCGGGGGCGTAGATCCACTCGGTTGCGTCCGGGTCGATAAACAACAACGGCGGCTGGGTCTTTCGCGGGCGCTGATCCCACGTGTCCAACCGCGCGACAACCGACACTGGCGCGTTGTCCATCATCCCGCCGTCGCGCATCCACGCCTTGCGATTGGCGCCGCCGACCTGCATGTGAACGGCGCGTGGCGGAAATGCGATGGGAAACGCCGCGCTCGCTGCCAAGAGGTTGAACACCGATTTGACCCTGGGGTTGCCGTCATCGAGCAGCGGGTGGAAGGCGCCGGACATGCTCTTGGGCGGCACGATGGCGGCGAAACCCGGCCGCTTACCGCTGCCGCACGTCATCCGCACATACAGGTGTTCGTAGGCGCGAGGCATGAACATCGACGGACCGTGGGTCGCCTTCACTTCGACCTGGCGCGGCTGCGTGTGGGTAACCGGCAACCCGATTTCGGCCCGGCAGGGAGATGAGAGCCACGGCATCTTGGGCCACGCCCGCTCGAGCAAATCGAGCTTGTCCTTGATGGCGCCCTCTCGAAAAAGCACGTTCGCCGCCCGCGTTTCCGCCGCATCGGGGCCGGGCAGGAGCTCGCCGAAGCCGATGGTCGTCCAGATCCGCCAAAACCATGACTGTCGCGGGTCGAGTACGGGTCGCTGACACGATCCGATGGCTGACAGGAACGCGTTGATCGAGCCAGCTGAAGCCCCCGACGCACGCACCGGCCGGGCCTCCTGCGCTGAACGCAGACGTTGCGAGGCGCGTCCGCAATAGCGCGCGGTCAGGGAGCCGCGGAGCTCGACAGCCACTTTCTTGCGGTACTCGGTGTAGAAGTAGAGAAACCCGGCCATGTACGACCCGAGGCTCACGCCGCCGCTGACCGTCAACAACGGGGGGTCGAGCGTGCGCTGCACGAGCCGGTCGCACGCCCGGGCAACGTCGGCATTGGCGCGCGCAAAGAACGCATCAACCGCGTCCGCGAACGGTCCGATTCGGGCCGCATATCCAGCGGCGAGACGCTTGGTCGCGTCGCTGACAGTGAGCTTCTTGCCGACAGTGAGCTTCTTGCCGACAGTGAGCTTCTTGCCGACAGTGAGCTTCTTGCCG
>CAZLMW010000034.1:0-27023 GCA_964560875.1 uncultured Enterobacteriaceae bacterium | reverse complement strand
GTGAGCTTCTTGCCGACAGTGAGCTTCTTGCCGACAGTGAGCTTCTTGCCGACAGGCGCGGCGCCTCGGAGACGTTTGCAGAACGCGAAATCGGCGGGTCCGGATCGCTTGCGAACGGCTTGCCACGCGTGCAGGAGTTTGCCGGCGTCGTAGCGGGCAATGGCTTCTTCCCGCAGCCGCGTCGTCTCCGGGAACATGTCGCGCGGCAGCAGGTCTTCGAGCACGCCCCCGCCGATTTCAACCACCAGGCTGTCCGCCGCGTCGTACGCGCATGCAGCCGTTGCGCCGACCAGGCCGCGTCCTCCTTCGGCCCGCAAGTCGGCAGGTGGCGCCGGGTTCATCACCAGGTCTCCGCTCGCCAGCCCACGCAGTGCCTTGCGGTACGCCTTGAGCTCCGCCACGAGCGCGGCGATGCGGTCCACGGTCGAGTCGATGCCCCCGAGTTGTTCGATCTTGGGACCCGCCACGCTCTCGGCTTCGGCGAATGGCGACGTTTGTGCTTGCTGCCCTGCCCGGTTCTGCCCTGCCCGGTTCTGCCCTGCCCGGTTCTGCGCCGGCCGGTTCTGCGCCGCCCGGTTCTGCTTTGCCGGGTTCAGCTTTGCCGGGTTCAGCTTTGCCCCCTTCTGCTTTGCCCGGTTCTGCGCGGCCGGGTTCTGCCCGACCGCAGGTGTCGTGATCACGCTGACAAGCGCGACGCACGACACGAACAACCGCCCCCATCTGCGCGACCAAGCGATGCTGGTGCCCATCCCGCTCACATCGGTCCCCCGCCGAGCAGTCGCAAGATGGCGTCCGGCGGCAAACACGTGTCGATGCGATGGAGGCCGAGCTTGTCGACGTTGAGCTGCACGAGCACCGTTGCGGCGAGGATCGCGGCGCCCAGCACGCCGCTGATGATGTACCAGGCGCGCATGCCGCCGCTGAGCCCGACGTCGATCGATTCCATGTCGGTCGTGCCGATCGATTTCACGGTTCCATCGAGGTAGATCAGCTTGGCGGGGACCCCGGCGTCGCGCGCGAGCGGTGCGGCGAGTTGAGCAGCGCGCGCGAGGTCGCCGCCGCCGTGAGCCAGGAACACATCTCCACCCTCGAACGGTCGCACCACGATGGCGTACACGGTGTAGCGCTGCGAGACCCCGTTGCGTTGGCGGTAGCGCTCTTCGGCCTTGGCGGCGATGAACTCGATGGCGTCCGCCTGCCACACTTTGCGCAAGAAGAGCATCGGCCAACGCGTGCGGACGAGCCGACCTTCCGTTGCGACGGTTCGGATGCCACCGGTGCCGGTCATCCACAGCCCGATCAGCCCGAGCGCGACGCATCCCCAGGCGGTCCAGCCCAGATCCATACACAGCCCCCGCAACGCGAAACGATGAGGCAGCGCGTCCGTCCAGTGCCCGTACGGGAAACGCAGCAGCGAAAACAGGTACACGGCGACCGGCAGGCCCAAGAGGAAGAAGGGTCCCGCCGGTTGCTCCGAAGTCTCAAGATAGGCCGAGCGGCCCGGTGCGATTGCCATGCCGGGAGTTTGGATCAGAACGCCGCAGGGGACCACGTCCGAGGGGTTGAGGCTCTTCCCCGCATCTGCCGTCGTCAAAGTCCGGCGAGGCTCGGAGGCTTGGGGAGCGCGAAATTCGATCCGGACGCCCGATTTGTTTCGTTTTCCGTCAGCAATGTCGACGCGACCTCGACCTTCTCACTGCGTGTCCCGGCCCGGCCGATCGTGCAGCGCGCCACCTCGACGCGCGCGATGCGTCCATTCTTGACATCTTGGGTGACCAATCCCGCGCGGCTGTGATCGTGGAGCAGCGAATCGATCACCCGCAGGTTTTTCACCCGATGGGCAACGATCCCGTCCGACATCTTCACCGCGATGTGCCTGCTGGATCCGCCGCCGGACTCGATCAGCATCGTCTCGGCAGCGGTATGGCCGACAACGCTGTCGACAATGTGCGCGCTTGCGTCGGTGACGGTGATCCCGGCCGATCGGTTGCGGCGAAAAACGCTGGCGATGATGGCCGCAACGGCGGTGCCACGGTTGACCGACAGCCCTGTTCCGTAGCGGAAATCGCCCGTTTTTGCGGCCAACGTGCCCGTGACCTGCGTACCGACGATCGCGACGGGGTCTTTGGCCTCTTGCACGGCGACGCCAACGAATCGATTGCCGTGAACGCGGCAGCCCGTAAGGGTGATCGCCGTGTCTTTGACGGTCATGATCCCCGCGCCCCCGATGAGCTTGGTTGGATCGGCTCGGGTGCCATCGACGAGTACGCCCGCAAGGTCGAGCCGCGAATTCTTGTCGAGCACGCTCGCGCCCGCGACGTGGTTGCCCGAGATGCGTCCGCCCGCGACGATCGCCCGCGCTCCAAGGGCCACGACCATGCCCTGCCCGGTGGGTTTTTGCGGCGAGGTGCTCGCCGTGCCGTCGATGAGCAAGTCCTCGGCGCGCAATGACGTCCCCACGTTGATGACCATGACGCCGGCGCCCCGGTTGTCCGAAAACCGTGCGCGGCGCAGCCTGACCTGGGCCGTGTCGCCGAACAGCGCACCGTAGCCCTGCCCGCCGGTCGCCTTGGTCGGTCGTGTGCCGTCGATGAGGACATCTTCCAGCTCGGCCGCAGCGTTCTTGCCGGCCACGATAAGGCCGCTCGCGCGTGTGTCCGTCACCCGCAACCCGCGGCCATGAATAGCCCCGGCGTTGACCGCGTAGATGCCGACGCCGCCTGATCCAGTGGCAAGCTCCGCGCGGATGTGGTCGACGACAACCCCGTCCAGGTGAACCTGGGTGTCTTCCGCTTCGGATCGGATCCCCGCCGCGTAGCCGTCGCTGATCCGCACCGACCGCAAGTTGATGCGCGCCTTCGTGGTCGCCGCGATGCCCTCGCCGCGGATGCTGTTGCCGATTTGCGGCAGCGTGCCGTCGATGATCACCCCGTTGACATCGACCAGGGTGCCGAGTCCGTCGACGTCGAGACCCGCGCCGAGGTTGCGGTGCATCCGCACACCGTCGAGCTGAACGTGGCACCCGCCAAAAACGAGCATGCCAAAGCCGTAGTTCCAGGTGAGCTCTTGTTGGCGCGTGTTGTCGATGACCACACCGCGTAGGTTGACGAACGCCTCCTGCCGGGCCGCCACGCCGGCGTCGCGATTGCTCGAAGAGCGGCTTGATCGAAGCTCCACGCGCGCCTTTTCAGCGACGACGAGACCGTAACCCAGCATCCCCAACCCGCCGTCTCCATCCGTGCCATCGATGAGCACGTGGTCGCCGATCAGCACGGCGTTGTCGCCGATGACCTCGACGCCGTACCTGCGATTTTTGTGCACCCGAACCCGCCGCAGGGACGCGTGCCCGTCCGAGTTGACGCGGATGCCCTGCCCGGTGTTGTGCGTGACCTTCGTGTGTTCGACGATGGTGTCTTGCATCGCGAGCCGCCCGCCCCCAGCGACGGCGACGCCGACGTCTGTGGCTTGGTGCACGAGGACGTGGCGGACGCTGACGGTTGCGCCGTACCTGATGCGCAGCCCGACACCATCGCCGGTTATCGTCAGCCCGGACACAACCACATCGCCATCGGTCGGGGTCGCCTCGACGGCGAGAACGGCCGCCGTGGACTTGCCCGACAGCGTCACTTTTGCGGCGCATCGCCCACGGATCGAAACGGCCTTGTTGACCGCGAACGGGCCGACGTAGACACCCGCGTCGACGGCGATCACCCCGCCGGCCTTCACCTTCTTGAGAGCGACGGCCAGCGATTGCACAGGCTTGCCCGATGAACCGTCACCGCCGCTCTTGGCGTCGGCGCGGACGAAAACCGTGTCGGACGGCAGCTTCACGCCCGACCAGGGCTTGTCGGTGCAGGACTTCGGGTCGGGGATGCACGGCGTGGCCAGGTGCGGCTTGTAGGGAGCCTTCGGATCGGCCACGAAACCCGGCGGGCAGTCCCAGGTCACGCCGACGTCCATGCAGCCTTTCGCCGAACCTGCAGCCGGCATCCTGCCCGCGCCACAAGGCCCCTCTTCCTCGGCGCAGATGACCGTCTTGTTCCCGTCGCGGCAAAACGCCGTCGCGCTGAGTTTGGGTAGCTCGATCAGCGGCGGAACCCCCGCTGGTGTCGATTCAAGCAGCTTGGGTAGCCCTGAAACCTGCAATTTCGCGTGTTTTGCTCGGTTCACTGCCGAATTTGCTTGCAATCCTGCGGGTCGGCAGGCCCCCGCGGCGTTTGGTTTCCACTCTCCAGCGGGACAACCTTCTGCCTCAGCGGCAGACGTCGGCGTGCATGCCCGACCGGCAGCGACGCAATCAGCCCCCGATGTACATGGTTTTCCGCTTAGCGTGACCCAATCCGGACACCACGTTGGCACACACGCATCGGGCTTGCCGGGCAGCGCGGCGCGGCAGCTCGGCGGACCGACTTCGAGACAGCCGTCCGTGTCGAAGTCGTAAAAATGGCCCGTTGGGCAACAACCACCGGACTCACGCCGCGCGACCTTCGGACAGTCCATGGCGGCGTCGTTGTCCGCCACGTCCTGTCCCGCTGCCGCATCCTGATCATCATGTCCACTCGACTCATCGCTGCACCCGCACGCCAGCCAGCCAATGGCCACCAGGCAAACAAATGCAGCGGCGGATTTCGTCGCTCGATGAGCGGCTAAACGGCCGTCGCGGAGGTTCGCGGGGCGCTCGTCGGGGGCAAGCCTGGGCACGGCGATGTTTCAACTCTCTGTGAGGATGTATGTGCCGGTGACGGTTTGGAGCGACTCCGGTGTCCAACAGAATACCCGGGGCTTGCTACAATGGCTCCCGCCCGCCGGAGCTCTCCCGTGAAAACCACCCATGTCTGCATCGCCGTCGCGGCGTTGATCGCCGTCAGCTCGGCGCCTGATCGCGCGTATGCGGGCACGGCTGCGGACGCGGGCGGAGGGCCTGACCTGATCGACGCGACGATTCAACTCGCGCTGCCTGCCGCGATGCCGGTTGGCCAAGCGGCGGGGCTAAGCTTCGGATGGCACTCCGGCGACCGATTCGAATACGGGGTGCGACTTGGCGCCGGTTGGGCCAGCGAATCGAACCTGAACTGGGCGGTTGACCACACGGAGCTGCGTGCTCGCCTCGGCGTCGGGTTTCGGCAACGGGTTGGTCGAGGCCTCGTGATCGCTCGTCTGCTCGGTGGCGCTACCGCCCTGTTCGAATCGAGGGCCCGCCACCAGGCCCAACGGCTCGGCGATAGTGCCGGTGAACTATCGACGTCGGCCTTCGCCGTACTCCCCGCCGCCAACGCTGAATTCGGCGTCGCCCTGCCGGTCGCGGAAGGCTGGGGCATGACGCTGATGGCCGGCCCAACCGCCCACTGGATGACCCCGGATGGCACGCGATTGGGCTTCACCGCCCGCCTTGGCGTGCAAGCATTTCTCGGAGATTCGCCATGACCGTTCACACGATCACTGCCACCAGCGATTCGCGCTGCAGACCCGCACCCTCACGTGCGATGGTCTGGCGCAGAACCGTGATCGTGGCCGGCCTTATCGGCGCGATGTTGGCGTCCGCGGGGTGCGACGAGGGCATCAAGGCGCTCGAAGAAAAGAGCGAGCCGTTGTGGACGATCCCAATCAAGGTCACCGGCGACATCAGCAAGATGCTCCCCAAGAAGATGAAGGCGGAGGACGTCAATCTGCGCGTCGGCCTGGTGTGGGCGGGCGTGCCCAATCCTCCCCGTTTTTGCATCGAAGCCATGATGGGGCTCGCCAAGGAAGCGTCGGCAACAGCGGTCGCAGAGAAAGGGTGTCGCGACATCTTCGGGTTCGTGCCCAGTCTCATCCAGGCTTCGGCCCCGATCGGCAAGGACGGAACGGCGCTGCTGGAGATCGAGCATCTGCCCACCGCCGAAGTGCTGGTTGGGACGCCGGAAGGCCGCGTCGCTTACGGCAGCCTCGTTATCTACGACGACCGCGACAACGACAGGGCGCTCAAGCTTCGGCGCGGCAACCACACGTTCACGTGTCGCGAACAGCATGGGCCCGGCAACCGCGGCAAGAGCTCGTGCGGGCCCGAATTCGAGGAGGGCGACGGCAAGGGCAAGGTGGCCCGGACCGAGGGCGGCGAGGGCTCCAGCGGCGGCCAGGCGACTCCTCCGGCGGGCGGTTCGTCGAGCTCATCGAGCGGCGACAAGGGAGGAAACAGCGGCAACAATGGCGAAGGCAACGGGGGCGACGGAGGCGACGGCAAGAAGAACAACAAGAAGGATCGCAAGGAGGACTGGATCTGGGGCGCTTCTTGGACGTCGATGATTCAGCCGCATGTTCGCGTCGCGTTCCGAGAGGGGTCGTTCGACGTCGCCTCGCTGTTCTACCCAACTGTCGGTTGTGACCCGCCGCCGCAAGGATTCTCGCTGATCGATGTCAGCGGCCTGCCCACGGCGTCGAGCTGCGAAGTTCGCGACAAGGACGCCGGTCCGGTGACGATCGCGCTCGAAGCTACCGAGACAGTCAGCGATGTCGCGTGCACCAACGACAACTTCCACTTCCACGATTCGCGCCGCAAACCTGACACCAGCCAGCCGTGGGTGTGCACGGCGGGCAACCGAGCCTTGATCGCCGCCAACACCCCGAGCCTGTGCAAGGGTCTGTCGGCCGTATCGATCGTTGGATGCCGCAGCACCGCCGCCTGCAAGGAGCCCGACTGGGACTTCACGAAGACGCCGCCCACCTGGTGGCCATGCGGCGAAATCACCGAGCTCGAGGACGAAAAGAAGGGCAAAGGTGACTCCAAGACTGGCGGTTCAAAAAACTGACGGATGACGATTAGCCCGTGCACCACCCATGCGTTCGCAAGTCGCCCCGCTGCCAAGCGGGTGAGGTGGACCTTTGCGTCTTCGCTTGCAGTCGTGGCGCTGGCATGGGCGCCGGCGACCGTCAGCGCACAAGCCACCGTCGAGCTGTCCAGGGGCACCACGGCCACCACCGACGTGGAGATGCAGGAGCCCAAGAAGGCGGAGCAAGACGACGAGTTCGAGCCCCCTTTCCGCCTCTCACTGCCGACTATCGCGGATGTCGAGGCCTGGGCGAAAAAGGGTTTCCGACTGCAGCTCGGTTACTCCATGGGCGAGATCTGGGGGCTTGATGGCGCGCCGTCCGGCTCGTATCACGGCGCCAACGTGCGCGCGGGGGCTCGGCTCGACGCGGACTGGGCCATCATGATCGGCCTGTCGTACAACGCCGTCGCCGACGCGATCGGTGAGCCCCAGTCGACCGGCAACCTGCTTGGTCTGCGCTTTCTCGGCACCGTGCAACCGGAGCTCTACCTGACCGAGCGCTGGACGGTCGCCATTGGGGCCGGATTTGGCGGCATCGTCGAGGGGTTTGGCGTCCGCGAGGACAAGCGCGCCGACCTCAGTGGCAGCATCGTGGCCCCGTACACGCACCCCGATAACACCGCGTTGCTTCCGCGCTGCGAAGGCGTTGGCGGCAGCGCCCTGCTCCGTTCCAGCTACTTCTTCGTGCTCGGTCCGCTTTCATCCATCGGCCTGACCGCGCAAGTCGACGCGACCTGGACCGCCTGCGAGCAGAAGCTTGGCCGCACCGAACCCGACACCGCTCGGCCCATCTTCCGGCGCCAGTACTGGGCCCACGTCGGCGCCCACGCTGGCCTCATGGTGGGGTGGCGATGACCTCGCGAAATTCGTTCGCGATGGCGACATTTCGGTCATTCGGGCGGGCGAGGTTTGGGTCATTCGCGACGGCGACAGCTGCCCTGGTGGCGCTGTGCCTGGTGACGTCGACGGGCTCGGCGCAGGCTCGGGCGGGTGCTGGGGTTGAAGGGCTCGAGCCGCCGCAGCTGGTGACCAAGACCACGGTCGTCTATCCCAGGGGCGCGCCCAAACACGAAGGCCCCATCACGGTCCGCGTCAAGCTCCGTGTGGCGCCCACCGGCAAGGTCGTCAAAGCCGAGGTCCTCAACAAGACCCACCCGACGTTCGAAAAAGCCGTCCTCACCGCGGTCACCGGCTTTGGTTTCCGTCCAGCGCGCTACAAGGGCAGAGCCGTCACCGTCGAAATCGCCTACGCGCACACCTTCCTGCCGCCGCCCAAGCCGGTCATCGTCAGCAAGCGCCGCGGCCCGCCCCGCAACTGCATCCTCAAAGGTCGGCTGCGCGAAAAAGGGACGCGTGTGCCCGTGCAACGCGTCACCATCTCGGCCGTGGTCGCCGGTCGCCGGTTCACGACATTGTCCAACGAGAAAGGCCGATTCAAGCTGCGGATCCCGCGCGGAAAAGTGCGCGTGACCATCCATGGCAACGGCTACCTCGACTTTCTGCAGAACGAAAAGCTCGAAGATTCGCAGATTCTCAAGGTCGCCTACCTCGTCGAACGCGAGCACTACGACCCGTACCAGATCGTCGTTCATGGTCAGCAGCGCCGAACCGAGGTCTCACGCGTCACGCTCAAGGGCCGCGAGATGACGCACGTACCCGGCACTTTTGGCGACCCTTTCCGCGTCATCCAGACGTTGCCTGGCGTGGCGTCTGTGATGTCGCTCTTGCCCTTCCCCATCGTCCGCGGCGCGAGCCCGGGCAGCACGGGCTTTCTCATCGATCGCGTGCGCGTTCCGCTGCTCTTCCACCTGCTCGCAGGGCCGTCCGTGATCCATCCCGATTTCCTCGACGAGGTGCGTTTTCACGCCGGCGGATTCCCCGTCCAATACGGCGGCTACACGGCGGGAATCGTCGACGGGCGCACACGCCGCGCACAGCGGGACGAGAAGCTGCTCGACGTCAACATCAACATGCTCCAGTCCGGCCTGCTGGTGCGCCACCCGGTCGCGGACACCGGCATCACGGCCACCGCCGCAGGGCGCATCGGGTACCCCGGCGTGATCATGAGCCTCGCCACCGACCAGGCGTCGTTGAGCTACTGGGACTACCAGCTGCGTCTGGACGGCGATACGGGCGGCCATGGCTGGTCCATCTTCGCGTTCGGCGCCAGCGACGAGATCAGCGCAGTGCCCGCGGATGCCGACCCCAACGACCCGGAACCGGAGCTCGAGCCGATCCTGCGCTTCACGTTCCACCGCCTCGACGCGCGTTACCTGCATCGGGTCGGCAAGCTCGAGGGCACGTATCGCTTCGTGATCGGCACCGACGACACGCTCTTTGGCGGAAACACCGGCGTCCGAACCATCGTGGGCGGCCCGATGCTGATGTGGCGCTACCCATCGTCCAAGAGCTTGGAGTTTCGTTTCGGGATCGAAGGAAGCGCCCGCGACACGCAGCAGCAATCCAGCGAAACCGATCTCGGCAACGAGCCTGATTTCAACCAGTTCACCGAGGATCTCACGCGCTTTTACGTCGCGTCTGCGTGGGTCGATTCGCTCTGGCGGCCGACCGAGGACCTGCTGGTGCGCCCCGGTGTTCGCGTCGACTGGCGCAACGACGGCAACACGTCCCAGGTATCGGCGGATCCGCGCTTGTCGTGGCGCTACAGCTTTGGTCGCGTCACACTGCCGTTCGAAGGCACCGAGACGAAGGCCCGTGACAGCGACGTCCTGTGGGTCAAGGGCGGCGTCGGCATGTATCACCAGCCGCCGCGTTTCTTCTTCCCGGTGCCCGGCCTCGACCAGATGCCGCTGAAGTACGGCTTGCTGCGGGCCATCCAATACACCCTCGGCCTGGAGACCCCGCTCGGCGCCGGAGTAAGCGTGGATACGTCCGTGTTCTACAACGACATGGATCCCGTCATCTTCGACCTGCAGGTCAACCGCGCGCTCGCCGACGTTCGCCAGAGCGGCCCCTCATTCGCACCAGGTGAGTTGCCGCCCGAGATCACCGATCCGCAGAGCCAGGCGCAGGCCGCCATCGACAAGCTGTTCGAGGGTCAACAAGGCCGCGCGTATGGCTTCGAAGTGTTGCTCCGCAAGCGTTCGCGAAACGGCCTGTACGGGTGGATTTCCTACACGCTGTCCCGCAGCGAACGCCTGCGCAACGGCGAGTGGGTCGGCTTTGATTTCGATCGCACGCACCTGTTCAACGTTGTCGCCGGCCTGCCTCTGCCCCGCAACTGGGAGATCGGCGCGCGCGTTCAATACCAGTCCGGCAAACCTGTCACGACGACGTACGGCTACAACGCCGCGCGCACCGACGGCTACATGCGATGGGACGTGCGCATCGACAAGCGCGCGGTCTGGAACAACTGGCTGCTCGATTTCTACATCGACATCAGCAACGTCACGCTTTACCCCGAGGAGGTCGCCGCCGGACAAAAAATCCGCTACGTGCTGCCAACACTCGGTTTCAAAGGCCGCTTGTAGCGGTTCGTAAGGGAGCTAACGAAATATGCAAGGACAGCTCGGAGATCCGAATTCCGTCGAAGCGCAGCTGCTCGACATGATGCTGCGAGCCGGGTCACGGTGGGTGCTCTGGTTGCTCATCGGGCTGAGCTTCGCCGCGGTCGCGGTCGCCCTGGAACGCATTGTCTTCTTCGTGTTGGAGAGGCATCGCGAGGACGCGGTCGGCAAGGCCCTCGACGCCGTCAAGTCGGGCAACCTTTCCGCCGCGAAAGAAGCGCTGCTCGGAGCCAGGAGCATGCAGGCGGCGGTCGCACGAACCTGCCTCGAACATGCCGGCGAGGGCCCCGCTGCGGTCGAGGAGTATGCGGCGGGCACGATGGACACCGAGCGGCTGCGGTACGAGCGCGGGTTGGCGTTTCTCGGAACGCTCGGCAACAACGCCCCCTTTATCGGCCTGTTCGGGACCGTGCTCGGCATCATCCGCGCGTTTCACGACCTCTCGCTCAATACGAACGAAGGTTCCGCCGCGGTCATGGCCGGTATCGCCGAAGCGTTGGTCGCGACCGGTGTGGGACTGCTCGTCGCCCTGCCCGCGGTGGCGGCGTACAACGGTTTCGCGCGTCACGTGGAGGGCACAATCACCGGCGCTGAAGCCATCACCCACACGATTCTCGGGCGCATCAAGGGCACCGGGCCGCTCGCACTCGACGGTCCAAGCGACGGCCCGAGCGCTTCGACCGGCGAGACGGCAAGCGCCGAAGGAGCGAGCTGATGGGCGGCGGAAGTACGCGGCGTGGCGGCCTGATCTCCGACATCAACGTCACGCCCCTCGTGGACATCATGTTGGTGTTGCTGATCATCTTCATGCTCACGGCCAACCTCATCAACAAGAAGGCGATCGAGGTCGACCTGCCCAAGGCGTCCCAGGCCAGCACGCCGGAGCCTTCCACGCTCGGGGTGACGCTGACCAAAGACGGGCGCCTCTTTCTCAACGGCAATCCGGTGACCGAAAAGGGGCTGCGGTCCGCGGTCGTCGAGGCGGTCAAGGCCGATAAGAAAGCGCAGGCCATCATCGCCGCCGACAAGATGACCAGCCACGGTCGCGTCGTGTGGGTGATCGACCTGGTGAAGCAAGCGGGGATCGCCTCGTTCGCCATCAACATCGACCCGGCGTCGCTGATACCGCCCGTCGAGGCCGACGAAACCGACAAAGAGCAAGGGTAAGGCTGATGGGCTACTACGGCCGGCTCGCCGCGTGCGTCGTTGCTTCGCTGATCCTGCATGGATTTGCGGGCCGCGCGCTCGATGAGCTGCCCGAGGAAAACGAGGTCCGTAAGCCGTATAAGGTCGCGATGCAGGTGGTCAAGAACGAGCCGCCTCCGCCCCCTCCGCCACCACCACCACCTCCTCCGCCACCACCGCCCCCTCCTCCTCCGCCGCCACCGCCCGAGACGGTCCACGAGGTGCCGACAGAGAAGCCGAAGCCGCGGATTCGCAAGCCGGTCAAGCGCGTTCGTAAGCCTCCTAAGAAACGCACGCCGCCGCCCAACAAAGCGGCCAAACCCAACGAAGAGACCACGGACACGCCGGTCTTTGGCTTCTCCATGGAGTCGACCACGGCGGCCGGAGCTGGACCCTCGATGCCGGTCGGCAACACCGTCATGGCCGACCCCGCCGAGACCAAGAAGGTCAAACCCAAGAAGGTCAAAGCCCTCGCGCCGCCGGTGCCGGTCTACGAGGTGACCGAGATGCCGAAGATCGCCGGCAAGTGTCGCGGCGACTACACGGAAGAAGCCCGCGGCAAGCGCATCGAAGGCACAGTGGTGTTGGAGCTGGTCGTGGGCAGCAACGGCCGAACGCGCAGCATCAAGGTCATCAAGGGCCTGGGCCACGGCCTCGACGAACAGGCCATCAAGGCGCTCAAGCGTTGTCGGTTCAAGCCAGGTACGCGAAACGGCAAACCTGTCGCCGTGCGGCTGCGCTCGTTCAAGATTCGCTTCCTGCTCGAAGACGACTGACAGCCGACCTGCCCCGCGACCAAACGGGCCACCAATTCCACGGTCAGGCCCGCGATCAGGCCCGCGATTGGGCCCGCGATTGGGCCCGCGATCTCGGCGTCGTTTTGGCGATGTTTGCACGCGCCGGGTCTGGTACGCTGTTGCAACTCCGTCATTCACGAAAACCCGCAAGTTCCCGAGGCCTCCATGTCCTTTTGTCGCCTGCGCACAGGCCGACGTTCTCGGCTGCATATTCTTCGAGGTGTGCTCCTCGCTGCGTTCGTCGCGTTGTCCGCGGTCGCGTGTTCGGACGATCCCGGGGAAGTGACCGGCGCAGAGGTCGACACGGCCGTGGACGACACAGGCGGCACGGTGGACGTCAAGACCGACATCGCTGCGAAAGAGGACACTGGCGCGAAAGAGGACACTGGCGCGAAAGAGGACACTGGCGCGGCTGCATCGGATACGGGCAACACCGCACCCAAGGACAGCGGCGGCGGACTGGACGGCAACTGCACCGGCAAACCCGAGGGCGCTCCCTGCCTCGACGGCGTGGCCTGTACCACCAACGACCGCTGCCAGTCCGGCACGTGCAAGGGCGACAACATCTGCGAGTGCCAGGCGTCGTCCGAGTGCGTCGCGGCGGCCAGCGACCTCTGCCTCGGCGAGCCTTTCTGCAATAAGAAAGCGCTGCCGTGGAAATGCGCCCTCAAGCCCAACACGAAGGTCACCTGCAGCGGCAAGACGGGGCCCTGCCAATCGCAGGCTTGCGACCCCAAACAAGGTAAATGCATCACCGTCGATCACGCCGAAGGCACGTCGTGCACCGATGGCGACCCGTGCACCGTCGATGCGATCTGCGTGCTCGGCAAGTGCGAGGGCCAAACCGCGAGCTGGTGCGCCTGCAAGGCGAGCTCGGACTGCGCCAAGTTCGAAGACGGCGACGTCTGCAACGGCACGCTCTATTGCGAAAAGTCGGTCTTTCCCAACGTCTGCAAGCTGTCGCCGAACACGGTCGTCAAGTGCGCCAAGGACAAGGACAAGGCGTGCGTGAAAAACCAGTGCGACCCCGACACCGGCAAGTGCGCGATGACCGACGTGAAGAAGGGCGTGGCCTGCGACGACGGCGATCAGTGCACCATCAACGACGCGTGCGACGGCGGCTTGTGCAAGGGGGCGGTCGACACGTGCAAGTGCAAGGAGACGGCCGACTGCGCCAAGCAGGAAGACGGCGACCTGTGCAATGGCGTCCTGTACTGCGACAAGAAAACGGGCGACTGCAAGGTCAACCCCAAGACGGTGGTGTTCTGTCCGGGCGGCAACAACACGACGTGCACCAAAAACACGTGCAACCCCAAGACGGGAACCTGCGCGTTTACCGCGGTGCAGCCCGGAACCCCGTGTTTCGATGGTGATCCGTGTACGCAGGGCGAGATCTGCCTGTCCGGCAAGTGCACCAAGGGCACCAACATCTGCCCGTGCAAGACCGACGCGGAGTGCGCCGACAAGGACGACGGCGACAAGTGCAACGGGCTGCCTTTCTGCAACAAACAAACCGGCAAGTGTCAGACCAATCCCAAGTCGATCGTGGTCTGCAAGACGGTGGGAGACACCGCGTGTCGCAAGAGCAAGTGCGTGCCCAAGACGGGCGTCTGCGAGATGGCGAACGAGGCGACCGGCACCACCTGCCAGGACGGCGAATCGTGCACGGTCGGGGACCAATGCAAGGACGGGCTGTGCGAGGCCGGGACCTTTGTCTGTGTGTGCAAATCGGACGCGGATTGCGAGAAGAAGGAAGGTGACGGAAACCTCTGCAACGGCACGCTTTTCTGTGACAAGTCCGAGCAATACCCGACCTGCAAACCGAACAAGGGGACGATCATCACCTGCAAGACGGTGGACGACACCCAGTGCCGCAAGAACACCTGTCAGCCCAAGACGGGGCAATGCCTTCTCAAAGCCGTGCCGGACGGCAAACCCTGCGCGGACAACGACCCGTGCACGAAGAGCGAGTTCTGCGAGGGGGCCAAGTGCAAGGGTGGCGCGTTCGTCTGCGAGTGCGCCCAGGACGCCGACTGCGCCAAGACCGACGACGGCAACAAGTGCAACGGCGTGCCCTACTGCGACAAGTCTGGCACGACGCCCAAGTGCAAGCCCAACCCCGCGTCCAAGGTGTTCTGCCCGAAGACGACGACCGACGTGTGCCTGGCAGACGTCTGCAACCCGCTGGACGGCAAGTGCAAGGTCGCGCCGGGCAACGATGGCAAGGCGTGCAACGACGGCAGCAAGTGCACCACGGCGGACGCTTGCAAGGACGGCAAGTGCGACGGAAAAGCGATCGATTGCGGCGACAACAACGCGTGCACCTTCGACTCGTGCGACCCGAAGACCGGCTGCAGCTACCAGGCGACCAACTGCATCGACGGCAACACCTGTACGGTCGACAAGTGCGACCCGAAGACGGGCAAGTGCGCGTTCCCGGTGGTGGCGGACGGCAAGACCTGCGACGCCGATGGAAGCGCCTGCACGGTTGGCGATACGTGCAAGGCCGGCAAATGCCAGGTCGGCTCACCGGTGTCGTGCAAGCTGAAGACCGGGGCATGCGACCGCGCGGTCTGCGTGTCGGTCGGCAAGGACAACTTCAAGTGCGTGTTGGCCCACAAGGCGGAAGGTGCGGCGTGTGACGACGGCAATGCGTGCACCGTGAGCGGGGTCTGCGCCAGCGGCAAGTGCGTGGCCGGTAAGGCGCATCGGCTATTTGAGAAAACCTACGAGCCGCCCAAGGGCAAGGACGCCGGTTTCCTCCGCGGCGTCGTCGCGCAGGCGGGTGGCGGGGCGTTCGCGGTCGGTGGCTGGCGTGCTGGCACCGGTTCTTCGGCCAAGTATGGCTGGTGGCTGCATCGCACCGACGTCGCCGGCAAGGAGCTGAGCTCGGTCGCGCGCGAGTCGTCCGATTCGGCGACGGCCATTGCCCAAGCGGTTGCGGCGCTGCCCAACGGCGGTCACGTCGTCGTGGGCGCGGCCGGATCGTCGACGAACCTGGCCGCGCGGGCGCTGTGGCTGGGCAAAGACGACAAGGTCAAGCTCAGCAAGGACTACGGCGGCGGCAAGACAAACGACGTTGCCCATGCGGTTGGTGTGCAGATCGATGGCACGGCGTGGCTCGTCGGGTCTCGTAACGTCGGTGGGACGCGGCAGGCCTATGCCGCCAAGGTGACGACGTCCGGGCAGGCGTTGTGGGAGAAAATGCCGGCAGGCGGGCCGCTTTCGGACCTTCGTGCGCTGGTCGTGCGCAAAGACAACACGGCCGTCGCAACCGGCGAGCGCTACGACAACGACAAGAAGGCGCGGCTCGGCTGGGTGGTGGCGCTTCGACCCGATGGCAGCGTCCAGTGGCAGAAGAGCTACGGCGGCGGCGTCGAACAGCGGCTCGATTCGGTCGTCGTGACCCATGACGCCGGGCTGCTTGGTGCGGGGTGGCGCAAACACAAGGATGGCCGCAACCCGTGGCTGCTGCGCATCGAACCCGACGGAACCCAACGATGGGAGCGCGTGTCGTCGGGGCTCTTCCAGGGGGCGGCCATCGCGCGCATCGCCAAACAACACTTCGCCGTCGCCGGATGGACCGCCGCTTCGGGCGCCGCGCCCGACGGTTGGCTCGCCGGGTTGGATCGCGCGGGCAACTCGCACTGGACCATCGGCAGGGCCGGCAACAGCACCGACGCGTTCACCGCGGTCGCGGCCGTCGATGATGGCGGGCTGCTTGTCGCCGGTTCAACGTCCGAAAAGGCCGGTGCGGACAAGGGTATCCTCGTGCGTTCCGATGCATTCGGACACCGCTCTTGTGCCGACGCAGGAACGTGTGTCGGCAAGTTCGCCGACGCGTGCGACGACGCCAAGAGCTGCACGATCGACTTCTGTGACCACAAGAAGGGCTGCGTCAACGTGGACGCGAGCGGGTTGGCCTGTGATCCGGGCAACAGTTGCGCCGCCGAGGGGCTGTGCAAGGCCGGCCAATGCGTACCGACGGGCAAACAGAAGCTGTTCAAGAAGACGTGGACGACACCTGGCTTGAAGACGGCACAGGCGATCTCCAGCGCGCCTGGCGGCGGCTTCATCGTGGCGGGGTGCACCGAGATCAAGAACACCAACTCGGTGACGCGAGGCGTCTTCGTGCTGCGCGTCGACCGTTTCGGGACCGAGATTGGGCAGGGCCAAAACAGCGACAAGGAAATCCGTTGCGCGACGACTTTCGGCGCCATCGGCCTGGACAAAGGGCACGCGGTCGTGGGCTTCAACACCGGAACGAGCTACCGACAGGCTCACGTGGCGCGCTTTGACGAAAAGATGAAGCGGCTGTGGAGCAAGGATGTGAGCTACGCCGACAAGAACTCCTACTACTGTTACGGCCGGCGCATGGTGGCGCTGGCAGGGGGCCAGGAGGCGACGGTCATCATGAAGCGGCCCTCTTATAAAGGCGGCACCGAGTACCTTGCTGCAGCCACGATCTCGCTGACCGATGGCGCCTTCGTGGCGGGGCCGGCCAACCGAACCGGTGGAAGCTACAGGCAATACGAGATTCATGACGCCACGCCTCGCGCCGACGGGACGCTCAGCCTCGCGGGCAGCTACCGCTTCTACTACAAGACCTCGAAGGTGAAACACGCGGTTCCGGTGGTTATCCACGCCGACAAGTACGGCACACCCAAGTACCTCGCGTTCACGTGGGACAAAGAGACCGGCACGCACTACGCAGTCGCGGTCATGAAGGACGGCAGCGACCTCGGCGTGGGACACCGGCGCGTCGCCGGCGCCAACCGACTGCAGCTGGTCAACTACGCGCCGGGCGGCAAGGTGCGATGGCGCAAGCTCGGCAAGACAGCCACCGCGCATCGTCCCACCGCAGCGTTCGCGCATGGCGCCGGGGTCCGCGTTGTCGGGCAGACCGGCGCCGCCAAAGCGCTGCTCTGGCAAGCGTTCTACTCCCCGCTCGGAGGGTCGGTTGCGCAGCGCACCTACAGCCCGATCGGAAGCGCCCAGCTCGCCGAACCAGCCGGCCAGGCCGCCGTGCGCGTCGATGACGGCATCGCGATGGTGGGCACGTCCAAGGCGTTTGGCTTCGCCAGCCCGATGATCGTCAAGACCGACCGTTGGGGCTTCGCAGACTGCGTTGGTGCGGGCGCTTGCGTCACCGTTACCGAGGCGACGTGCACCGACAACGACGCGTGCACCCACGATTTCTGCGACGCGGCCACGGGCTGTTATCCGCGACCCCGCGACTGCGATGATGGGGACGCCTGCACCGGGCCCCACACCTGCAAGGCCGGAAAATGTTTGTCACCCAAGGTCAACTGCGACGACGCCAACGTCTGCACCAACGATTCGTGCGACCCCAACAGCGGCTGCAAACACGTCTTCAACACCAACAAGTGTCCGGACAATGACCCGTGCACGGCATTTGAAACGTGCAACAACGGCTCATGTCAGAAGTCTGCAAAGACCTGCCCTGGGGGCATGTGCGGGGCGTCGACTTGTGTGCCCGGCAAGGGGTGCAGCGCCGTTGTCGCCAAGAAGGACGGCACGGTCTGCGACGCACCTTGCGGCAAAGGCGCCTGCATCAAGGGCAAATGCGCACTGGCGTCCGGGGCCAAACCGGAGTCCGGTTGGCTGCTCAAAACGCCGGGATTGGAGGCGGTAAGGGCGATCGATCGATCACCTGGCGGCGGTTACGTCTTCGCAGGCTGCACCACCAAGAAGTTCCTCGCTGTGGGGCGCGTCGACAGCGACGGCAACCTGGTGCGCTACGTGACCAAGGACTCGGGCGATGTCGTCACGTGCACGGGAGTTCACGGCATCGTGGGGCTTGCCGGCGGGGACGTCGCGCTGACATACAACAAGAGCGCCGGCTACAACCAAACGCGCGCCATTCGCGTCGCCGACAACGGTGCGTCGGTGTGGAAAGCGACGATCGAGCCGTACCCCGGGTGGGGGCCGCTCAACTCACCGAGCAACGCCTATGCCTACAAGGGCGGCCAGTGGCTGGCCCAGCCGATGTGCAATTGGAACAGCAACTACGCCAACTTGTTTTGCCACATCGCCCGCATCGAAACCAAGAGCGGCAAGGTGTCCAACGGCTACTGGGTACATCCTTACGCCGAGCGTCGCTGGTACCTCGCGGCTATTCACCCGGTCAATGACAGCGTGGCGCTCGCGGTCGGGGCCTATCACGACGCGAGCAAGTACCCATCGTGGGCCTGGCTCGGCAAGATCTACCCGAGCGGCAACCATTATTGGGCTTATCGAGCACCCAAATTCAGTTCGACATCGTTTCAGGGTGCTGTGGCGCTGCCCGACGGCACCTATCTCGCCGCCGGAACGAAGTACAACAACAGCCATTTTCTCTATGTGTCTTCGATCAGCGCCAAGGGCTCCATGCGATGGGAAAAGACCGAGACAAAGCCGTTCGACGTGCAGATCCGCCAGCTCGACATCGCGGGGCCTGACACGCTGATCCTGTCGGGTCAGAAGGGCGCCAAGCAGCCCCTGCCATGGGTCGGTCACATGGATTTGCTGGGTACGCTGTACACGTCGCGCACGTTCGCCCTGAGCACGGGCGACAAGATCACCGTCGACGCCCGACGACCGCTTGTAGGGACGCCGGGCAAGGGCTGGTTGATGGCGGGTAGCCGAGCCGCTTTCGGTGAAGCATCGGCGTTCCTCGTGCGGACCGACCTGTGGGGCAACCCGACCTGCACGGGCACGGGCAAATGCGCTGGCAAGAAGCTGACCGACTGCGAGGACGGCGAGTCGTGCACCATCGACATCTGCGCGGCCGACAAGGGCTGCGCGAACCCGGCGCGGTCCTGCGACGACAACGACGCGTGCACGACGAAGGACGCCTGCAAAGGTGGCAAGTGCGTCGCCGACAAGATCGATTGCGACGACAACAACGGCTGCACGACCGATTCCTGCGACAAGGTCAAAGGGTGCGTCAACGTGTCCAATTCCGCGCCATGCTCCGACAACGATCCGTGCACCGAGGCCGAGATCTGCAAAGGAGGCAAATGCACCAGCAGTCCGGTGAAATGCACGACGCTCCGGCCCTGCCAGGTCGCCGCGTGCGAAGCCAAGAAGGGCTGTGTTTACACATCAGCAGGCGACGGCGCAGTGTGCTCGGCAGGCTGCAAGTCGGGCACCTGCGCATCCGGATCGTGCAAAGCCACGTCGTCCGCCCCCACGCTGGACGGGTGGACCGTGCAAACCCCGGGCCTCAAGGACGCCAACGCCATCGGCGATGCGCCGGGCGGCGGCTACGTCGTCGGCGGCTGCAGCAACGCCAATGAGCTGTACCTTGCGCGGGTGGACGGCAGCGGCAAGACGGTCGTCAGCCGCCGTTTCTCAGGCGCGTCAGGGCTCTCTTGCGCGAGTGTGGCGGCGGTGGTTGGGCTCGCCAACGGTCACGTGGCCGTCGTCTGGGACAAGGTCAGGCTCGACGGCAAGCTTCAGATGACCACGCACGCGATGCGGGTCGACGCCTCGATGAAGAGCAAGTGGATCAGCCGGGTCCGGGGCGTCTGGGACGTCGACAAGTCCAAGTACTGCCACACGTATGCCCGCGCGGTCACCGTGGTCGGCAAGGCCCAGACGCTCGACGTCGTGTTGCGCGATCACTACTACCATGACTACCGGCTGAACACGGCCATTCACCGCCATGTGAACACCGAGACGGGCGCCGTGAGCGGCTACAACTGGATCTATTACAACACGAAGAACGTCTACCCGGCCCGATATGCCTCGGGCTCTTCACGCACCGGCGATGGCGGACAGGTCGTCGCGGGGTACGATTATTTCCACAAGCGGAGCAGTGGCGCCTACGCACAGGGCTGGATCGCGCGCGTCTCGACCGGACTGGGCAGCACCAAGTGGGCGTGGGTGTCCGCTTACGCCAAGAACAATTACGTCCAAGACGCTGTCGAGCTCAGCAACGGCGACACATTTGCCGTTGGCCGCGAGGTTTCGACCGACACGAAGCTGCGGTTTGTACGCCTCTCGCCGTCGGGCAAATTGCTCGCGGACACGCTCGAAACCACGAGCACGACCCGGTTTCCGCGCATGATGGCGCTCATGGCTGCGGACGCAGTGGTCCTCGCTGGCACAAGAGGCACCAAGGACCCGCGCCCGTGGCTCGGCTGGTACGGGACCAACGGTCTGCTGCAGGTCGAGAAGACCTACGATATCGGCAAGAACGCTTCCGTCGCGCCGTCGAGCTGGCCCCTCGCGGTCGATTCGAATGGTCTTGCCTTGCTCGCGACTCGCAAATCGTTCGGGGCGGCGTCGCCTTTCATTGTTCGAGCCAACGACTTCGGCCACGGCGTCTGCGGCGGCTCCAACGTGTGTTCGGGCAAGACAATGGCCGGCTGCGACGACAAAGACGGCTGCACGTTCGACTTTTGCGATGGAAAAGCCGGCTGTACGCACGTCAAGCGCAACTGCAAGGACGACGACGTCTGCACCATCAACGAGGCGTGCAAGGCCGGCAAGTGCACGCACATCGCCAACAACTGCGACGACAAGAACCCGTGCACCGTCGACAGCTGCGATGTGAGCAAGGGCTGTCAGCACACGGCCAACACCGCGGTGTGCGACGATGGCAACAAGTGCACCAGCGATGACCGCTGCAAAGGGAGCAAGTGCCTCGGCGTGACCATCGTTTGTCCCCACGGCGCCGCCTGCCAGGTCGTCTCGTGTGACAAGGACAAAGGCTGCCGGTTCACGGCGGCCAAGGACGGCGATTCGTGTCACGATGGGTGCGCGTCGGGCACGTGTTCGAGCGGCAAGTGCGCGACCAAATCCGGGGCCCCGACGACCGCTGGCAAGCTGTACGACAGCGCCGGGCTGGCGTCTGCGAAGAATATCGGCCTGGTCCCCGGTGGCGGCCAGGTGATCACCGGCTGTTCGACGGACAAGAAGCTCTACATCATGCGGATCGGAGCAAATGGGCAGCTGACGGCCCAGGGCAAAGTTGACGTCGGCCAACCGTGCACCACAGCGATCGGCGCGTTCGGATTCAAGAACGGAGACATCGCGACTGCGGTGTGGTCCGGCGGCATGACTGTCACCGTTGCGCGCGTCCGCAGCGACCTGTCGATACGATGGAAGTCAGCCGTCACATTCACCCTGTACAAGAGCCCGCACTGGATTCACGGCGCCGCCCGCGTGGACGGACAGTCGTTGACCTTGGTCGCGCGCGGCTATGTCAACTCCCACTACCAAGCATTCAACGTCGTGTCCCGCGGCATCAACCTGAATACAGGGGCGGTCAGCGGCCAATCAACCATCGCGTCCACGCCGTCGGGCGGTGGCTACGTGCGTTATTTCCCCGAGACCGTCAAAGCGCGCTCCGATGGCCGCATGCTGGTCGCGGGGTCCCGCCAATGGAACGGCAAGCCGTCAGTGGCATGGATGACCAACGGGTGGCTCAGTGGAGGATCGCCATGGCAGGCGGCGGCCAAAGAGCGCGCCGGCATGAGCACCCACCTCAAGGCGATCACGACGCTGTCCGACAAGAGCTTCTACGGCGCCGGCTATCGCTACCAACAAGGCGTCTACCATCCGTACTTTGCACGCATCTCCGCGACCGGACACTTCACCTGGGAGCGGCTGGGTACGAAGCCGCGCACACGTATCGCGTCCGACATCGTCACCGACGGGCCCAACCTGCTGATCGCCGGGCAGACCACCGACAAGCTGCCGCGCATGTGGCTGGGCTGGCACTCAACGGCGGGAGCTTTGCTCACGCAACGCATGTATGCGGGGCAGCCGGCGACCGGCGTCTTCGCTGGATGGACGGGAATTATCAATGCGCCGAGCGGCAAACGGATCTTCCTGGGAAGCCAGGACGCGCTCGGCCAGGGACGACCTTACGTCCTGACGTTCGACGACTTCGGCCATACGACCTGCATGAACGCGGGCGGGTGCACCGGCAAGAGCACAAAGAACTGCGATGACAGCAAACCGTGCACTTTCGACTCGTGCAGTGTCGCCAAAGGTGGCTGCACGCACGAAGCCTACAGCTGCGACGACGGCAGCGTATGCACAATCGATTCGTGCGACGCGGCGCTTGGCGGGTGCACCGCGAAGGCCAAGAACTGCGACGACGCAAACACCTGCACCGCCGACAGTTGCGACCCCGCCAAGGGTTGTCGGCATATCCCGACCGCCGGCAAGTGCGACGACGCCAGCAAGTGCACGGCAAAAGACGCCTGCGTCGCGGGAGTCTGCACGGCCCAACCCGTTGATTGCTCCGACGAGGAGCCTTGCACCAAAACTGGCTGCGATCCCAAGACCGGCTGCACCACCACCAAGATCGCGGACAAGACCGCATGTGTGACGGGTCCATGCGCGTCTGGAACCTGCTTCTCGGGCAAGTGCTTCAACGTGAGCAAGGGCAAGTGGAAAGGCTGCACCCAGGACAACCCAGCCGCGTCCTGCAAGGAGATCCTGGCGGCCCATTCCGGCGCGCCGGACTTCTTGTATTGGATCGATCCCGACGGCGCAGGTGCGGCCAAGAGCAGCCATCGACTGTGCGACATGAAACGCGGCGGCTTCACCCGGGTAGCGCGCTACGAATTCGCCAAGGACGCCGAGGGCTGGCTGCCGGCCAAGGTGTCCACATGCGGCTCATGGGGCAGCATGTTGGGCGGCCCCGGGATCTTCGGCAAGGGCAGCACGGTGTCGCGCAAGGTCAAAGAGCTCCCAGCGCACACCCGGCTCGAGGTGAAGTTCGACTGGCTGCGGATCGATGACTGGGACGGCGAAAAAGCGACCCTCAAAGCCGACAACGTCAAGATGTGGAGCCAGGCTTACGACGCTGCCAGCGGCGGGAACGTTTGCGGCGCCTCGACAATTGACGGCCGCCACGCCGGGCTGAAGCCATGGACGCTGCACAGCTCGTCGGAAGTAGACCTGGAGTTCTCGACGACGCTGGACGAAGCCGCCTCAAACGAGGCGTGGGGCGTCGACAACGTGGAAGTCTGGGCGCGCTGAACAAGAGGTCATTAGCAACCTTACAATTGAGCAGCCTTGCGATCGAGCGACCCTGCAACGAAACGCAGGCGAGAAGCGGCAGCGCTTCAACGAGGCGCGGGGCGAAGCGTGCGACGTGGCGGTGGAAGTAGCAGCGGCGCTTGGTCTGGCGCCTGCCGTCGAAGCCGAACCGCTGCTGGCGGCGGCCGACAAGGTCGCGGCCATGCTCACAGGCCTCATCCGCAAGCACAGCGGCACCCCCCGTGAGGGTGTGAGTTCCGGTTCGGGTTCGGGTTCGGGTGGCCCGGACCCGGCCTATCGCTCGGTCAGCGACTTCCAATCGGGCCTGACAACCGGGCAACCCTACAAGCCGGCGAGCACGCCTTTCGCGCGGACCTGGACCGCCGGCATCGAGTCGTCGCCGAGGGTCGCCACGAGTTCGCGCGCCTCATCCGGCACCGTGTCAGGCCCCCACGATGCGAACGCGTTGAGGGCGTGAAAACGCAGGCTGGCGTCGGGAGCGGCGAGGCATTCGATCAGCAGCTCTTCGTGCGTCCCGGGAACCTGTTTGCAGGCCACGAGCAGCGGCAGAACGCGGTCGCGGAGCGACGTCGGGACCATCAGAGCATCGTCTTCGGCAGGTGTGCCGCCGCCGCATTTCAGGCAGCCAACCTGGCTCGCGGGTGAACAGAGCTCGTCTTCGCCGAGGCGCCGCACCTGGAGCGTCTTGCTTGCGATCGGCGCGAGCAAGTCAAGAACCCGTTCGTCGAGGCCAGCGGCGAGCGCGATATCCCAGGTCAATTCGTCGGTCGGGTCGTCGGCGATCCGTTCGACAAGCGCGTCGCGCACCCCGGTCCCCGTCACGCTCGCGGCCTGCAGCGCGACGATCGCGTCCGAGAGGCTGCCTTGACGCACGTGGCCGGGAAGCATGTCGGTCCACGGCCCGGTCCGACCGCCCTTTTCAAGCGCGCTGTCGCGCACCGCAGCGACGTGTCCGCACAGCTGCCCGTTGAATCCAGCGTCGTTCAGCTCATCGTCACGTTCGCCGCGCAGGCAGAGCTGCTCGGCGACGTGGAGGGTCACGAGATCCGCGGCGCTGGCCCCAACCCGATCGATCGCGGTAGCGAGCGCGGCGACCTGCGCTGCGGACTTGTCGACGTCCAGCGCGGTGCCGGCTGGCCCGGTCGTAAGCGTCACTTCGCAGAGCGCGCAGAGAATCGCGCCAGCTTCGTCCAGGCTCTGCATCGACGCGGCGTCTTCGGCGTCGGCGGCTGCGGCGATCGCTTCGAGATCGCATGCCATGGCCACGGACGCGGCGGTCCATTCGGGCCCGGCAACATCGGTCACGCCCGCGTGCAGCAGCCTTCGTTGTTGTGCATCGTCGAGCTCGAACTCGGCGAGGTGGTCGATAATGTCGACGCGAACCGACCCCTTGGAGGCGTCCAGCAGCCGCCACAACAAGGCAAAACCGGCTTCATCACCGCGCTCCTCGATGGCCGCCTCGAAATCGACGTCTTTGCCGGCGGTCACGGCAGCCATTAGTGCGTCGTCATCCAGCGGCGCCTGCCTTGCTTGTAGAGCGGGCTTGGGCTGGGGCGCGGATTTGCCGCCGAATAGCTTGTCGAACAGTCCCATACGACACCTCATTGCCGCGTTGGTCGGTACGCGAGCGGCTGTAAAGTAAGCGCCAATCCCGATACGGTCCACCCGTCAAAACGCAGGGAGATTTCCATGTGCCGATTCGTGCTCTACCTGGGCCCGCCGATGGACCTGGCGCAGCTCACCACGCTGCCGCGCAACTCGATTATTCACCAGAGCTACCAGGCCGAGTATCGCCTCGAGCCCCTCAACGGCGACGGCTTCGGGATCGCGTGGTACGCGCCTGACCACAGCGAGGAGCCGGCTGTCTTCCGGTCGATTCAGCCGGCATGGAACAACCTGAACCTGCGCAACCTCGCGCGCGTCACGACATCGCCAGCGATCCTTGCTCACGTCCGCGCGGCATCGCCCGGTCTGCCCGTGATGCAGACCAACTGCCACCCGTTTACGTCAGGCCCGCTCGCGTTTTGCCACAACGGCTTCATCCCGGCGTTCTCGACAATCAAACGGCGATTGCGCGCCCGGCTGTCGGACGAGGCCTACATCGCGATCGAGGGATCGACGGACTCAGAGCACGTCTTCGCCCTGGTGCTCGATCGTTTGAAAGCTTACGAGTCGCCGACGGTCGAGGCGATGAAGGGCGCTATGGAGGCCGCGATTGCGGACGTCTTGCAGCTCTGTTGCGACGCCGGTGTCGACGACGCATGCCAGCTCAACCTCGCGCTGACCAATGGGCGTGAGGCCGTCGTGTGTCGATTCACCAATGGCGCCGAGGAAGACCCGAACTCGCTTTTTGTGCACGCCGGCCGCCGCTATATCTGCGACGGTGATGTCTGTCGGATGGTCGATGCCGACGTCGAGGAGGGCACGGTCATCGTGGCGTCCGAGCCGCTGAGCGACGATCCGGGCTGGGATGAGGTGCCCGCCGGGCATTTCGTGGTGGTCACCGCCGACCGACAGGTGTCGCTGCACGCGATCGAAGTCGCGGACGGATTCAGCGTTCAGCCCGTGGTCAGGGAGCGGCTCGCCGAAAGCCCCGACGTGGCAGAGTCGGCAAGCGTGGAGGCAGCGATGCAACCTGGACCCATCCCCGAAGACGATGTCGCGGAAGACGATGTCTCAGCAGACGATGTCTCAGCAGACGATGTCTCAGCAGACGATGTCGCAGCAGACGATGCAGCCGCGCGCCGTGCCGCGATCCTCGAGGGAATCGACCTGGCGACGAGTCGCTGGCTCGGGGCCGGTACAAACGGCGGTGCGACCCTGCAATCGGCGCGCGAGACTATCGAGGAAGTGATCGCCCTGCTTCGTCCGACCGACGCGGCCGACCTGCGAACCCGTGCTGTGGTTGCGCTGGCCGGCATCTGCCACGACATCGGTGATCTCAGCAGCCTCGACCGCGCGCTCGAAGGGCTTGGTGATGCTGTGCGCGGACTGACCGCGAGCCAGCAACCCGTGGCGGCGGCCCGCCTGCTCAACGACGAAGCGGCCGTGTGGTTGCGGATCGGTGATCCGGTGCGCGCGCATGGGCTGTTGCGTCGTTCGCGGGCGCTTTTCGCCGACAAGGCGTCCAACGATTCGGAGGCGGTGCGCGAGCTCGCCGAGACGGACCACCAGCTCGCACGCTTGCCCTTGCACGTCGCCGCGCGACCAGGGCGCGAGGCCGATGCCATCGACGACGCGATCGAAGCTGCGATGCGCGCCGAACGGGCCTATGCCGGCCTGCAGGACGACCACCACAAGGCCCGTGTGATGGCGACCCGTGGACGATTGATGTTGGCGGCTGGACGGCTCGATGACGGCGCGAGCGTGCTGCTCGATGCCCTGCAAGACCAGGAAGCCCTGCACGACGAGGTCGCCATGGCCAATACCTCCGCGGCTTTGGGCGAGGCGTTGGCGCTGGCGGATCGCGTCGACGACGGCCTGCGGTGGCTCGCCCGGTCCGCCCAGCTCAATGCGCGCAAGGGCGCCCGACAAGGTTTGGCCGCGAACCAGGCCATGCTGGACCGACTCGCGCCCCTCGCCCGCTCGGCCCAAGGTCGCAATGCCGCGATGGTGACGCAGGTGTTGATCGACGACGGGATCGCCGACGACCGACGGCCACGAGCCTGACATGTTCACGCGAG
>CAZLMW010000033.1:0-70362 GCA_964560875.1 uncultured Enterobacteriaceae bacterium | reverse complement strand
TATTACAAATGTTAGGGCCTGCTGTTAGGGCCTGGGCCGAATTTGTTAGGGCCTGGCCCAAAAACCGCTTCGCCCGGCCCTGCAAACGCAAGACCGGGCGGGAGCGGGATACGAGACTTGAACTCGCGACCTTCAGCTTGGGAAGCTGACACTCTACCACTGAGTTAATCCCGCGCTGACCGCCGCAATGAGCGAATCGCGAGCGGGACTCTAGCTGGGAGTGGCCGGATGTCAACGCTGGCCGAAAGTCGCCAGGGCCTCGCTGCGAGGCGACGACATCGCCCCCCCCACTTACCTGCCTTCTCCGGCTCAGGACGCGTCCTACAGGCCCTGTTGGCCAACTGTGGGCATTTTGCCCTCTGCAAAACACCAAAAACGTCGGTTTCCGCGCGAATTCCGCCCGGCGCGCCGATCGGCGCCAGGATTGAATGGTCACCGTCAGCGGGTCATCCTGCCGGCATGCGACACGCGGAAGTTAGAGGGGCTGCGGTGCGACGACTGGTCGGGCTCGTGCTTGTCATGCAGGTCTGCGCCTGCGGGACCGACGATGCGGAATCAGCAACCGCCGACGACGCGACTGCCTTGGACGCCGGTCAGGATAGCGGACGCGAAAACCCTGCGGATGCGGCTGAACCCACGGCTGACGACGCCGCAGGTGCGGGGGACGCGGCCGGCCCCATGGATTCGTCGGGATGCGCCGCAGACGCCGTGGCCGATGACGGGGATGGGTTGGTTGCTGACGGACACACAGGTTGCGCAAAAGACACGGACTGCCCCGCGTCCAACAGCCCCTGCCTCGCTCCCGTCTGCGGCGCGGATGGGGTTTGTGTTGAACAGCCCACCGCCGGGTCCGTGTCATGCAGCGATGGCGACGTGTGCTCGGACTGCGCCTTTCCGTTCACGGGTCGCGCCTCGCAATCGCAGCGCCATACCACCAGAACGGACGCGGTGCGGTCGTCGTTATGCGGCGAGAGTCCACGACGAAGTGGGTCAACGAGGGGACACTGAGCCGCAAAAGCGGCCAAGCCGCCGAAAACCTGGGCATGGGACTGGCCAGCGGCGAGGGAGTCATCGCAGCCGGCGCCCCAAGTGCGGGCGACAAGGGCAACCACGTCGGGGCGGTGGTCGTGTTCGAGAAGAACGCCAAGGGCGCCTGGATCGAGGCTGCGACGCTGTATCCCGCGTACACCGCAAACGCCAACCCCCCCCGCAACGTTCGGCCGACAACTCGCGCTTCAGCCGGAAGAGTCCTTGGCTGCGTCCATCGCCGGTTTTGATGTCGCCCCTGTGCCGCTGCATGACAGCAGCAACTCGGTCATTTTGCGCGGCTCGGACGGCGGTAAGCCCGTCGTTCTCAAGATGCTCAAGGAGGAGTATCCGTCGCCGGAGAGGACCGCGCGGTTCCATCGCGAATTCGAACTGACCCGCGATCTCGGGCTTGCGACCGCTGTGCAGGCCAGGGCGTTGCTGACCGACCGAAATCGGCTGGTCATGGTGCTCGAAGACTTCGGCGGCACCTCGCTCGATCGGCTGCAAATCGCCGGCACACTATCGATGGGAGAGTTCCTCGACCTCGCGGTACGCCTCGCCGGGGCGCTCGCGGACATCCACGCCAAGGGCGTCGTGCACAAGGACATCAACCCCTCCAATATCGTCAGCAACCCCGACACCGGCGCCGTCAAGCTGATCGATTTCGGTATCTCCAGTCAGCTCGCTAGCGAAAACCAATCGTTGCGGACGCCAGCCAGCCTCGAAGGGACACTCGCCTACATCTCCCCCGAGCAGACCGGGCGCATGAACCGGGCGCTCGACCAACGGGCGGATCTCTATTCGTTGGGCGTCTCCCTGTACGAGCTCCTGACCGGTCGGCTTCCCTTCGATGACGACGACCCGCTCGCGCTCGTGCACGCCCATATCGCTCGCCAACCGGCCCCCGCCAGCGAGGTGCGTGACGATGTGCCCGAGGTCGTCGCTGCGATCATCGACCGGCTGCTCCAGAAAAACGCCGAAGACCGCTACCAAACAGCGCGTGGTCTCCAGATCGACCTGCAACGGTGCCTGGCGCAACACGCCGACGGTGGACCGATTCGGACGTTCGAGCTGGGCGACCACGACGCCTCCGATCGCCTGCAGCTGAGCGAGAAGCTGTACGGCCGCGAAGTGGAGATCCAAGCGCTCGTGGACGCCTTCGAGCGCGCTTCGGACGGCAACGCCGAGCTGATGATGGTCGCGGGCAGGGCGGGCATCGGAAAATCGGCGCTCGTGCGGGAGGTCTACAAGCCCTTGACGCAACGGCGCGGCTACTTCGTCGCCGGCAAGTTCGACCAGTACCAGCGCAACATCCCGTACGCGTCTCTCATCCAGTGTCTGCGCAGTCTCGTGATGCAGCTGCTGACCGAGTCGGAATCATCCCTGGCCAGGTGGCGCGAGCTTCTCGCCGACGAATTGCGGGCCAACGCGCGCGTCGTGGTCGATGTCATCCCCGAGCTCGAACTCATCGTGGGTGAAACGCTGCCCGTACCACGCCTGGACCCGACCGAAGCCCAAAACCGCTACATGCTGACCATGCGGCGCTTCATCGGCGTGTTTGGCCGCGCGGATCATCCCTGGTGATGTTCCTCGACGACCTGCAATGGGCGGATGCTCCGAGCCTGAAACTGCTCGAGTTGCTGCTTACCGAGCCCGAAAGTGAGCACCTGTTCGTCATGGGGGCCTACCGCGATGATGAAGTCGACGACGCGCACCCGCTCACCGCGATGTTGGACGGGATCGAGCGGGGCGGCGGGCGCATCGGTCGCGTGCACCTCGCGCCACTGACCGTCGACGACGTCGGGCAATTGGTGCTGGACACGTTCCGCCGCGATCGCCATGCGACGGCAGAGTTGGCGGGCCTTGTGCATGCCAAGACCGGCGGCAACCCCTTCTTCGTGCGCGAATTCGTACGCTCGCTGGCCGACGAGAAGCTGGTGCGTTTCGAGCCGGTTTCCGACGCGGTCGGCGCGGCCCGGGTCTGGCGGTGGGATCTCGCGGCGATTTCGGCGCGCGACATCACCGACAACATCGTCGAACTCATCGCGGACAAGGCCAAGCAGCTGGAGGCCGACACCCAAACGGCGCTCAAAATGGCCGCCTGCCTCGGCAATCGCTTTGAGCTGCGCATCCTCGCGATGGTGATGCAAACCTCGGCTGCGGCGACCGCGCGGGCCTTGGCCTCGGCGCTCGATGCGGGCCTGGTCCTCCCATTGAGCGAGAGCTATCGGCTCATGGACCAGGATGTGCCGGGCCTCGCCGAGTCCGTCCAAGCGCACTATCGGTTCTCGCACGACCGGGTTCAGCAGGCTGTCTATGCGCTCAACGACCCCGATGCACGCGCCGAGATGCACCATCGAATCGGCCACCTCCTCGTTGCGGACACCGCTGAAGCCGACCTCGACCGGCGCGTTTTCGACATCCTCCAACACCTCAACGCCGCGGCCGAGTTGATCAAAAGCGATGACGAGCGCGCGCAGCTGGTCGACCTCAACCTCCGCGCCTGCCGACGGGCGAAGCAAGCGGCCGCCTACGAACCATCCAACGAGTATGTCGAAGCCGGTTTGCGCCTCGCCCGGCCCGACGATTGGCAGACGCGGTACGACGTCATGTTGGCGCTGCATGCGGAGGGGGTTGAAACCGCGTACCTGGCCAATCGTCCCGACCGCATGGATGTCCTCGCCGACGCGCTGCTCGCCAACGCCAAGACGCTGCTCGACAAAGTCATCGTCTACGAGGTGCGGATCCAGGCGTTCGCGTCGCAAAACAAGCTGTGGGAATCGATTCGGACCGCGCTCGAAGGGCTCGCCTTGCTGGGTTTGAAGCTCCCCGAGAAGCCCGGCCAGCCGCGCGTTATGACCGAATTGCTGCGCACCAAGACCGCGCTGGCCCGCACCAACACCGAGGCGCTCGCAGCCCTACCCGAGCTGTCCGACCCCGTCGTCGCGGCGCAGATGCGGCTGATGTTCAAAGTGCTCGCGGCCGCCTACCTCGCCAGCCCGAACCTGCTTGCGGTCGCCGTTTTGCGCATGGTGAGCCTGTCCACGCGGTACGGAGCGTCGCCTGCTGTAGCGTTCTCCTATTCCGCCTACGGCCTGTTGATGTGTGGGGCGCTTGGGCAGATGGACCTCGGGCACCGCTTTGGCGAGCTGGCGATAACCGTCATGGAGAGACTGGGCGCAGCTACCGCCAACTCGGACTGGACGAACGTGTGGTTTGCGCACCATCACTCGATCGTATTGGGTTGCCTCTTTGGCAAGCACGAGGAGGCCCTTTCCGCCGCCGAGCGGGCCCGTGAGCACATGGACGCTTCGGTAGGGCTGCTCGAGGTCGCGCATTTCTATTTCTACGAGGCGCTGTCGTGTGTCGCCGTCGCACGAACTGGCGCGCCCAACCGCGGAGCGTTGCTGCGTCGAGCCTGGGTCAACCAGCAGCGCTTGGCCTATTGGACCCGCTACTGCCCGGAGAATTTCGAGCAACTGCGCGACCTTATCGCCGCCGAAAGGCATCGGACTGCCGGTCGTGTCGATCGCGCTCGGGCGGCATACGACGACGCGATCCAGCACGCGCAAAACAACGGGTATCCCAACATCGCCGCGCTCGGCCGGGAGCTCGCGGCTGCGTTTCACTTCGACCAGGGCGTCGAGCACCTCGGGCAGTATTACGCTCGGGAGGCGCGGCAGTCCTACGCGATGTGGGGCGCTGTTGCGAAGGCAAACCACGTCGTCGCACGGTTCCCGATGACCGCGGCGGCCTTGCCCGGGCCTCGCGGTCGGCGGCAAACCATCAGCGCCACCACGACCGATCGCACCGGCAATTCGCAGCTCGACCTGGTGTCCATCGTCCGCGCGACGCGCGTGCTCTCCGGCGAAATCGTGTTCGACGAGGTCGTGCGCAAACTCATGACGCTTGTCTTCGAGACCGCAGGCGCCGAAGAGGGCTGCCTGATTCTGCCGCGCGACGATGCGTGGTTGATCGAATCGGGCGACGCCGCCGGGCAACGGTTGGACGAAAGCGACGCCGTCCCGCGGTCAGTGGTCGCGTTCGTCACACGTACCGGCGAACCGGTGGTCATCGACGATGTGGCGACCGACCCACGTTTCGGCAACGAGCCGTGGTTCGTGCAGCGTCAGCCCAAGGCCGTCCTGTGCGTGCCGTTGCTCAACCAGGGGACCGTCACCGGCGTCTTGTACCTGCAAAACAAGCTGACCGCCGGCGCGTTCACGGCCGATCGCATCGAGGTCTTGAACATCCTGTCGGCGCAGGCCGCCGTGTCGATCGCCAACGCCCGCCTGTACGAAGAGCAGGTCGCCATGAACCGCGCAGCCTCGACCGATACAACGCCTACCGCGAGACGAAAGAGCGTCCACCGATCCGCATCGGTGTCGGCCTGAACACGGGGCGGCTGATGATGGGGACGGTCGGCGAACCCAACCGGATGGAAGGCACGGTCATCGGCGACGACGTCAACCTCGCGGCGCGCGTAGAAGGCCTCACCAAGGGGTTCAAAGTGCCCATGTTGATCTCGCAACAAGTCGTCGATCGGCTGGTCGAAACAGGCGCGTATGACCTCGCGGCGCTCGAGAAGGTCACGGTCAAGGGCAAGACGACCGAGGTGATGATCTACAGCGTCGGCGCCACAGCGCAGGATTGATGCAGTTGTGACGCGGTGACGTGGACGTTTCGCCGACGTTCGCGCTTTGTTTCGTCAACGTTTCGGAGGCGGCAGCTTGCGCACCATCTCGCCGTGCATGCGGGCTTCATCGTGCCGGCCGAGCTGGTGAAAGGCGTCGGCGGCCATGGCGTGCAAGCGGCTGTCTTTGGGGCGGTGGGGGAGCACGCGCTGGATGAGCACGCGGGCGTCGTCGAACTGCCGCTTCATCATGTGAACAACAGCGCGGTCCGTCAGCGCGTCGAGATCGCCCGGCGCGCGTTCGAGCACAGCGTCAAGAAGAGTCTCAGCTTCTTCGATGCGTTGCTGCGCGAGCAGCTGCCGCCACGCCTTCGTGAGCTTGGGAGCGGCGGCGGGATCGGCGGCGATGGCGGCTTTACCCTGCGAGACAACGTCTGCGAACTGCTGCCGCGTCCCGAGCCACAGCATGTAGTCGCCGCGCAAGGCGTGATAGCGGGGATGTTTGGCGAGCCCTTCGGTGTATGTGCGGTCCGCCTCGGCGTCTGCGGCGCCCATCCGCAAGGTGAACGCGAGATCTCGGTAGCGCGCTTGCGAATCGTCGGCTGAGACGGCCACGCGCATATGCTCGGCGGCTTTGCCAAAGTCGTGTTTGGCGCTGTTGAGTCGACCCAATTCGGCCTCGGCGTTCGGGTCCGTGAACAGGTTGATGCCACCCCGGCCCAGCGTGCGCATCGTTGTCCAGGCGGCGATCGCGGCGTCGATTTGGCGGACTCGGTCTGCCGGTACTGCGGGTCGAGCCGGGCGCATCAGCTCTTCGAATGGCGCCTGCAGCCCGGTGAATTCAGCGTCCAGACCGCGGTCGATAACGCGCATCGCGCCGGCGTGGGCGGTGATCAGCATGCTGGCGGCGGCGAACGCAACGAACGCCCATCCAGCCGTGGTCAAACGCCCGCTCGCCTTGAGGCGGGTCCGCTGCATCGAGACATTGGGCCGTTTGACCAGCCGCCGCAGCTGCAGCCCGAGCCAGGCCACACAAATCGCGATACCGCCGGCCATCAGCAGCGGGATGAAACCGTACGCCTGGACCCACGCGAGGAAGGCGAGCACCAGCAGGACGGCGACGGCGATCTCCTCGGGGAAGGTGAGGTCGTACTTGCGCTGGACGGGTTTGCCATGCGGTTTGCCAGCCGCGAACGCAGGCTTTCCAACGCCGAAATAGAGCGCGTCGTTGGGGCAGACCGACACGCAATCCAGGCACTTCATGCAGCCCGGGTCGACCACCATCCTGTGGGCGCGCACCTCGTCGTGCACACGAACGTTGGAGGTGCAGACGGCCGTGCAGTGACCGCATCCCTCGCAGGCCGACGTCACCCGGATGCGCAACGGTGACAAGCGATCGACAGCCGCAAAGAAACCGCCGTACGGGCACGCGTAGGTGCAAAACCCCTTCGCGCCGAGGAAGTAGACGGTCACGAAGCCGCAGATGAACAGAAACGGGATGGCGAGCGCGACGCCGGGAAACGTCCCCCAGAAGTCGCTGTCGACCAGGTGCAGGTGGGGTGTCCATGGCCCGGCCTCAGGGGCAAATCCCATCGGTGTCAGGAGCGGTGCGGCGACCCGCTTGACGAGCGGCCAAACGAACACATACAGGGCAAGCGCAAGCGTCCCCAGGGGCAGAAAACGGGTGCGGAACGGCTTGGGTTTGATGCCGACCTTGCCAAGCAGCCACAGGCAAAAGTCCTGCAGCATCACCACGTGACACGCCCAGCCGCAAAACCAGCGCCCGAGGATGGCCGTCGAGAAGATCGCGCTACCAAACAGCAAGAAGCCGGGGTTGATCTCGCCGGTCGCTGCCGTCTCCGCCGCTTCGGAAGGTTCCAATGGCTTGATGGTGTAGCCGTCCCACCAACCGTGCTCGAGGGACAGCCACCACACCACGACGTGCACGATCATCGCGACCTGGATGGCGATGAGGACCGCGGCGCGCTTGGGCGCGGCTTTCGATGGCCGGATCGACCCCTTGCGCTCGGGGTTCGTCGCGTCGGTGTCCGCCCGGCAGCTCGCACGCGCCGCCGCAGACACCGGTCCCGCGCGCGTTGGGAGCTTGCCCTTCTTGCGACGGCCTCGCTTTTGCTGCGCGGGGCGCTTCATCGTACCGCCACATCACCGCGGCGCGCGGTCAGCTTGTTTCGTTGCCGCCCATCCGCGTCGATCGCCGTCGGGAATCGGACAAGTGGGGTCGCCATGCCGCGACAATACACCAGCCACGATGGGAAGGCTTGATGCGCGCCGCGGGGTTTTGCACAGTCGCCGTGCCCAGTCGCAGGGGCAACCGTTGATGGCCTGATATGCGCCCGACCGCACGATCTCAATACGGTCGAGCCTCTGCCGGGCGGCGACCTCTACGTCACCGGTGTCACGGGCACAGAGAAGACGTCGATTTCGCGGCGGGGACGAACACGACATGGCGATTCCGCTCTCATTGGACGACATCCACAGCCACCTTGCGTGCGCACCACGCCTGCCCAAAGCGGGTTGGTTCACCGACGGGACGCTACAGAAGGTCCCCGAAAAGACCCTTCACCTGTACGAATTCGAGTCCTGCCCGTACTGCCGCAAGGTCCGCGAGGCGTTCTCCGAGCTCGACATCGATTACATCAGCCATCCCTGTGGCAAAGGCAGCAACAACCGCCGCGACGTCATCGAACACGGTGGCACAGCGATGTTCCCTTACCTTGTCGAACCGAATGCCGACGTGGCGATGTACGAATCCGAGGACATCATCGACTACATCCGCCAGACCTATGGCTCGGGGAGCCGCGGCGCACTTCGCAAGGCTGTTGCACCATTGAACACGTTCGCGTCCGCCGTCGCATCCGGGATTCGGCCGATCGGAGGCCGCGCGATGCCCCAACACCAGGACCGCGTCCAGCCCGAACACCCGCTTGAGCTGTGGCAGTTCGAGATGTCGCCTTATTGCCGCAAGGTCCGCGAGGCGATGGTGGCGCTCAACCTCGTCTACCGCGTGCGCAACGTGGCCAAGCGCGGTCGGCAGCGCGCGAAGCTCGTCGAGCTCGGCGGCAAGATGCAGGTGCCCTACCTCGTCGACGCAAACACAGGCACGGCGATGTACGAGTCCGATGAGATCGTCGACTACCTCCGCAACACCTACGGTTAGTCGCTGCCGCCATCGCTTCGAGGTCGGCCGCGGGACGTGGCCTTCCGATTCGACGCGCCCATGTGCGACGATGCGCGTGTTCTGAACAACCAGCTGCATCGCGCGAATCCCGGTTCGCTCGGAGGAATTGATGATGGTGTTTCGTCGCGGCCTGATGGGCGCATGTGTGATGTTCTCTGCCGTCGTCCTGGCGGCGTGCGGCACTTCTGGAACCGGCGGTGCAACCACGGGGGCGACCGGAGGCGTTGATGGCGGCACGAACGCGACGGATTCGAGCGCGACCGCCGACGCGGGTTCATCCGGGCTTTCCGACACGACGGGCACCGGGGCGGATTCGGCGTCCGCGATCGTTGACGCGACGGCGGGCGGTGACGCGACGGCTGGCGGTGACGCAAAGGGCTGCGGTTCGGCGACTGAAAAAGGCAAGTGCAAGGGCGCCGTCGTCTCGTGGTGCGAAAACGACGAGCTGCAGGTCAAGGACTGCGCCAAAGAGTTCCCCGACGGGCAAAAGGGCATCTGCATCCCGATCAGCGACGAGTGGGGTGAGGACTGCGCCGCCAAGAAGAGCGATGTGTGCCTGTTCATCAACTCAGACGACGAGTACGAGCCGAGCTTCTGCGAGGGCAAAGACGCCGGCTGTATCAGCGGTCCGAAGGGCGATACGTGCAAAGAGAACATCGGCGCCTGCAAAGAGAAGGACATCAACACATGCAAGGGCGATCTCGCGATTTGGTATTGCGAGGCCGACCAGCCTGCGGCGCTTGACTGCAAGGCGTTCGGGGCCAAGTGCAAGGCGGGCCAAGACAGCGTGCAGTGCGTCGATGTGCCCGAGGGCAAGCCGTGCGCCCCTGATTTTGACGTGGTCTGTGCCGCCGGTCTCACCTGCAAAGAGAGCGACACCGAAGACTACGGCACCTGCATCAAGAAGCCATGAGCCAACGCCGCCTGCTGATCGCGCTCGCGTTGGTCGACTTTGACCCCACCGAGGTCGCCGTGCCGTGGAAGACCGCCCGGGATGCGGGTGTCGAGGTCGTGTTCGCGACGGAAGATGGCTCGGTCGGACGCTGCGATCCGCTGGTGCTGAAGGGCCCGCTCTTCGGCCTGCTCGGCGCGACGAAGGCAAACTGTGCCCTCTATCGTGAGATGACCGAGTCCGCTGAATTCAAGCAGCCGCTGCGCTTCGACATGGTCGATATCGACACATTCGACGGCCTGCTCTTGCCGGGCGGCCACGCACAGGGGATGCGTCCCTACCTGGAGTCGTCTGCGCTGCAGCAAGTCGTTCGCGGGTTTTTCGGTCGCAAATTGGCCGTCGGCGCTATCTGTCACGGACCCATCGTCCTCGCGCGGACAGTCGACGAGTCCACCGGTCTGTCGGTCATCGCTGGACGAACGGTGACGTCGCTGACCCGCGTGCTCGAGAACATCGCGTGGCTGCTGACGTTTTGGTTTCGCGGCAACTACTACCGGACCTATCCAACCTGGGTCGAGTCCGAGCTGCGCACCGCCATTGGAAAGGACGGCGCGTATCGGCGTGGCCCGCTTTTCGCGAGCTACGGCAACCCGTGGTTCGTCCGCGACGGCAACCTGCTCACGGCGCGTTGGCCCGGTGACAGCAGCGGCTTTGCCACGCAATTGGTCGACATGCTCAACGAATCGCGACGTGGCGCGTAGGGCAGGGTGGAGGCGACTATGATTTCTGCTGAGACGCTTTATCACATCGGTTCATGGACGATCGCCGTGCTCGGAGCCGGCCATATCGGTGTCGATCTGGCCATGCGGGCGAAGGTCGGGGCCCCGGCGATCGAACAACAGATGGCCGAATTCCAGGTGCCGCTGCCGGGACCGATCCAACGGTCATTGCGCGACTTTCATATCGGCTTTTCGATGATGATGGGCGTGCTGTTGATCGCGTTTGGGACGCTCAACGGCATCCTCGTTTCGCAGGTGGGCGCAGCGGTCGCTGGCTCGGCAACGTTCGCGGGCTTCAACGCCGCCGTTTGTGCCGTGACCTTCGTCCTGGCGTACCGGTTCTTCTTCATCGTCCCGGTCGTGGCGTCGGCGGTCGCGACAGCATGCTTCGCCGGCGCGCTTCTCGTCTGAAGATGGCCTGCAACCCGCGCTTTGATGAGAAGACGGGGCCAACCCCGAACGGCGGAGCCCGGATCATCTTTCGGCCGATGACGGGCGTCTTCGTGATGCACGACGACGGGCTCGCGGCCGGCCCTGACTTCCGCCTGAGCGTGGGATTCGCGCTTTGAACCTGTTGCTGGAAGCACATCGTTGAACCGGCCGTGGTGGCGCGTGTCGGAATTCGCTAGGTTTGGGCCATGGCGTACGACGAAGGGCTGGCCCACCGTTTGCAGGGCTGTCTGGAAGGCAAGGTCGACTTCACGACCAAGAAGATGTTCGGCGGGCTCGCTTTCATGGTGAATGGCCATATGGCGGTCGGTATCGTCAAGGACGAGCTGTGCGCCCGCGTGGGCAAGGCTGGCTGGCAAGACGCGCTGAAGCTGCCCGGCACCCGCGAGATGGATTTCACCGGCCGGTCGCTCAAGACGATGGTCTACGTTGACCAAAACGAGCTGCAGTCCGACGCTGAGCTACAGGGCTGGGTCGATCGCTGCGTCGGCTTTGTGCTCAGCTTGCCGCCGAAATGAAAGGCCTTGTGTGGGCGACTCGGCCAACGGGCCGGTCGTCGTCTGCTGGGCTGTTGCAGGAGCGCCCGATGCGCAAAAACACAGACAACGCCGACAAGGCCAATCAACTGTTGCGGCACGGCCCGCGACGCTTTGCCGAACCTCTTTCCCTGGCCATTTGTCTGGCGGCGCTGCTGTACTCGACGACGGCGATCGCGGTTGTGCCGGTGACGTCGACCGTCCAGGGCGTGCTGTCATCGGGCGGTGGTGGACCTGCGGCCGACGGCAACTACGCGCTGACCTTCTCGCTCTATGAAACGCAGCTTGGTGGCAAGGCGGCGTGGCAAGAAGGGCCGATAACAGTCGCGGTCACAGGCGGCCGCTTCGTGCACGCGCTGGGCGCGGCGAAACCCCTGGATGCCAAGCTGCTCGGTGGCCTGAAGAACGCGTGGATCGGCGTGAAGATCGGCAGCGATCCGGAGCTTCCGCGGCAGCCTCTGCGTTCGGTTGTCTACGCGTTGGCGGCGAAACAAGCGGCGTCACTGTCGTGCTCTGGGTGCGTGACGGCGGCCCACCTCGCGCCCGGCGCTGTCGGCAAAGGACCGGCCAAGGACCTGCAGTGCAGCGGTTGCGTGTCGATGAGCGAGCTCAAGTTCGACGGCGACATGGATCTCGGCGGCTACGTCATCAAGGCGGGCAAAGGCGTGTTCGGCACCATCAACGCCAAGGACGTCATCGCGACCAGCTTCCTCGGCGATGGCAGCAAGCTCACGGGCATCAAGACACCGGCCGGGAGCTGCAGCAAACCGGGCCAGGTCGTCAAAGGCATCAAGGCAGACGGCTCGCTCGATTGCGTCGCGGCGATGGACCCAAGCGCCTTGCCCAAGGACGGCCTCGACGAGATCTCCAATGGCCTGCTCAGCAACCAATTCAAAGACAAGATCGCCAGCAAGAACACGCCGGTGAACATCAAGGACAACAACCCCGTCGGCACCGGCGACGAGCTGATCTTCCCGGACATCGGCATCGCGCAGAAGCTGACGGTCCACCTCGAGCTGACCAACTCGAACATCTCCAAGCTGACCGTGAAGCTCTTCGATCCCAACAACAAGGAATACCTGCTGTACGGCGGCGCCGGCACGGGCAAGAGCATCAAGACCAGCTACCCCGCGCCGACAAAGACGGTGAGCGGCGACCTGACGACGTGGGTGGGCAACAATCCCAAAGGCAAATGGCGGCTGCTGGTGACCGACAAGCTCTTCTTCAACAACGCTGTCGACGGCCAAATCAAGAGCTGGAGCGTCGAGATCCAGACCCTGTCCAACAAGAAGGTCGCGGCGACGGGCGTGTTGCGGATGCCTGGCGGCGCCGTGCTGCAGAACGCGACGACCGAGCTGAAGGTCTGCAACCCCGCCAACACCGGCTACATCTACTACAACCCCAAGTCGCGCACGCTCCAGGTGTGCAACGGCTCCAAGTTCGACATCGTCGAGACGCTACCGGGCGGTGTCGGCAGCAAGGGGGAGCCGGCGCTCAGTTGCAAGGACGTCCTCGCCAAGGACAAGGGGGCCAAAGACGGAATCTACTGGCTGGATCCGGACGGTCCGGGCGGCGCGGGCGGCAAGTACCAGGTGTGGTGTGACATGACGACAGCGGGCGGCGGCTGGGTGTTGGTGATGCAGGTGCAAGCCGGTCACACGACGACCTTTGGCTACGGCAGCAGCCACTGGACGAGCAACACCACGACGGCTTCCGTGCCGCCCCAGGCGCTCTCCAGCGTCAATGCGAAGTACGCCACCTTCAACAGCTTCAAGACCACCGACGGCCACCTCCTGCTGCGCGACAAGACGTCCAAGCACTTCACGGTGTTGGAGGTCCCGGGGATGGCGAAGCAGACGCTGCTCAACCGCTTTCAGACCCTCGGAGGCAAGGTCGCGTACACCCAGAACCAGGGCGCGACGCTCAAGCATATCGCCGGCAAGGCCTCGCCGCAGGAGCTGATGGGGTTTGGTGCGCCGACCGCGATGTGCTCGCAGAACCCGGTGAAATGGCGGTTCAACATGATGTCCAGCCACAGCGGCGTGCGCATTGGCAACGACGTAGCGACCAACAGCCAGACGACCAACAACGCGTCGAGCTGGAAGTGCTACGACAACAAGACCAACCTCAGCTACAGCGGCGTTGGCGGGACACTGGAGAGCAACCGGGCGTGGCAAGACGGCTACGGGTCCGAAGCGCTCAACCGCTGGCGCAGCAATGGCGGCCGTGGCCAGGGCTCGCACAAGGGCGTGGAGCTCTACGTCCGATAGGTCAGCGCCAGTGCATCGCGTATCGTGCATCGCGTATATTGCAGCGACGAATCACATCCCCCAAAGCGCCTCGGACGCGAGGGCAGTGCCAGGTGAACATGAACCGACGTCTTGGACTGCTCGCCCTCCTGTTACTTCCGGGCTTTGTGGCGTGCGGTGCCGTTCCGATCAAACCGATCACGTCTTTCAAACCCGAACAGCTTCCGTCGATCCGGCAGTCAGGCGGCACGGCCAGCACGTTCGACACCGGCGATGGGATCAAGTTGCGCTACGCCCGCTTCGGCGCGATGCAGATGGAGCCCGTTGGAACCGTGGTGCTGGTGACCGGCCGAACGCAGTTCATCGAGGTCTACCTGGAGACGATTCACAGCTTCCGCAAGCGCGGATTCGAGGTGTGGGCGATGGATTGGCGCGGCCAGGGGCTTTCAGGCGGCCGCCTCGCCGACCCGCACAAGGGCCACATCGACAGCTTCGATCGCTACATCGCCGACCTTCACCACTTCCGCACGCGCGTCGTGAAGCCCGTCGGCGCCCACAAGATCCTCGTCAGCCAATCGATGGGCGGCGGCATCTCGCTGCGCTACCTCGTGCAACACCACGGACAGTTCGACAAAGCCATCCTCGGCGCGCCGCTCGTGGATCTAGCGGCGCCCGGTTGGCTCGTGTCTTTCGTCGCCTGGCAAGGCGAGTCGAGCCCGCACGACTACGTTCCCGGTGAGGGCGGCGGCTACGGCCAGCACCTGCGCGATTTCCAGGGCAATCCGTACACGCTGGACAAGCGCCGCTTTCTGCGCACCCACGCCTACATCGACCGCGACAAGCGACTGGCGCTGGGCGCCCCCACCAAAGGCTGGATCCGCGCCGCCCGGGATCATTGCGACAAGCTCGGAAAACATGCCTTCGCAAGCAAACTGCGGACACCGGTGCTGATCTTCGCCGCGTCGGTCGACAAGCTCGTCGACAACGAAGCGCAAAAGAAGTTCGCAGACAGCGCAACGACAGTCCGACGCATCGTCTTGCCAGAGACGCTGCACGAGATCTGGCTCGGAAGGGACCGCGACCAGAAACGCATCTGGAGAGAGGTCGACGCCTTCCTCGGCGCCCAGATCCGACGCGGGTTGTAGCGGCGCCGTTGCCCGGGAGCACGCTTTGAGAGAAGACCGGGCTACCGACTGACGATTATTGTCTTTCTGCCGCCTGCGAAGAGCACCTGGGCCTTGTCGGCCGCGACCGATTTGACGTAACCGAGGCCGTGCTTCTTGTGTTGGATCAGCTCGCCCTCGACCGGGCGCACGAAGACGTTGTGCTTGCGCACGTCGTCTGGATCGTGGTCGGCGATCTGCTTGCGGTATTCTTTCATGTCCGCGCTGACGCGGTTGGGTTTGGTGCCGGCTGCAGACGCCGCCTTCGCTTTGGCGGCGACGGTGGGGCGGTATTTGTGGATGGCGGAACACGAGTTGCAGCGCACCTGCGCGATGGTCTCGTTCACCATCGCGGTGATCGTATGGAGCGTCTCGCGCTTACACCGGCCGCAGCGCGCGTCGATATCCTTGCCGATGGAAGGCCCGTCGCTGCGCTTCGGGCGCCGGAAGGTGTCATTCATCGTCGTGGCCTGCCTTGCCCTGGCGCCGCTTTCGTTGCGCCTGCGGGCGTTTGATGTGAACGCAATGCGACGTGAGCCCAGTGATACGGCTGCAGGCCTCAGGCGCGCATCCTACGCATAAACGCCCGGCTTCACGAATCGTGGGGTTCGTGCCGGGGAATCGGGCTCAATTGCCGTCGCCGAACGTCAGCACGACCATGCCGACGCGCTGCTCGGACTCAACCCGATCGTGAGTCTGCACGGCGTCCTCCGGGCCAAGCGCCGAGTCCACGACAGGTCGAAGCGTAGCCGGGTTTGAACAGCGAGACGTCGACGCCCACCGCTTCGACCTCGCCGGCGAACTATCCGCCAGTCACCGGCCGCCGGGGTTTGAAGATGCCCATCGCCCGGCGTCGTAGACGACGGCGCGCATCGAGAGCAGCTAGCGGTAGAAGAACTCGAAAGTGCCGCCGTCCTCGTCGTACGAAGTCCACTTTCCGCCGCTATGGGTGTCGCCGATCATCGTCTGGTAGCGCGTCGGGTAGTTGTAGTCGTGGTTGACGATGAGCAGGTGACCGCTCGGACTCGCGCAGTGGCTGTGCCACATCCAGCCCAATGCGTTGCGCCCGCACCAGCGATGCTCGCCCCAGAGATAGCGGCCATTTGAGTTGTTCAGCGATTTGCAGTTGGAGCCGGGCAGCAACTTCGTGTTCGCAACATAGGCCGTACCCACGTAGCGGTGCTTGTTGCAGGCGCTGATCGGCTGGTGCTTGAAGTGCACGAATTTGGCGTCTTGCACGTTGGTGTTCAGGGTCATCACCCAGCGGTTGCGCGTCGCTGAGCTGCTTTCGCTCGTGTGGCTCGGGTTGCCGAACGTCTTGACCATCCACTGCTTGATCTTGCCCTGCGCCGCGCGAGTGATACCGGTGTCCCAAGCAGTTTTGGTGATCTGGGTGCGCCCATTCGGATCGGAATGGCGCATGAACATGGTCCAGCCGCCGCCATCTGAGTCCATGTCGCAGAAGGTCTTCCAGGACTTGATGGGTCCAACGCCGTCCGGGTCGATCCAATACGAGCCGGATTTGGCGGCCGGATGCAGCTGCAGAATCGACTTGCAGGAACCGCCCGGGTTGGCCTGGGTGCCGACCGTCGTGATGGCGAGCGGGAAGAAGTCTTCGCCGTTGCAGATGAACAGCAGCTTGGTGCTGGGCTGGAAGTAAGTGAACGCCGCGTTCTCTTTGGTGCACTTCACCGGCGCTTTTTCGGCCAGCTTGAACTGGATCGCCCCGTACAGTCGCTCGCCGACGACCATCTTGCCGGGCGCCTGGACTTTCTTGCTCGACAGGGTCAGCACGTCGATTTGCCAGCTGTTGATCGCGCCGTCCTTCTTGTTGTCCTTGTAGTGCTGGTCGATCGCCTTGAGGACCCACTTGCCCTTCGGGTTCTTGCCGATCCAGGCGGTCAGGTCGCCGGACACAGGTTTGGTTGGCGCCGGGTACGTCGCCTTGAGCGTGCCGCCCTTGACCGTGCCGCTGCTGAACAGGGTGTGGGCTTTGCCCGCGGGATCGGTGAGCACAAGCCGGAAGTTCTTGAAGGTGCTGTTGGACACGTCGACGGTCACCGAGACGTTCTTGGCGACGCCGCGATCGGGCACGGTGATGGTGCTGGTGACGCCGGGAGGCGAGTTGTCCTGGATCGGAACCGGGGCGGCTGACTTGTCGATATCGACGAACTCGGTGCTCAGTTGGCCGTTGCTGATCTCGTCAAGCCCGTCTTTGGGGAGCGCCTTGGGATCCATTGCAGCCACGCAGTTGAGCGAGCCGTCCTTGTTGATGCCGCGCACCACGTGTCCCGCTTTCGCGCAGGAGCCGCTGATCGTCTGGATGCCTGTGAGCTTGCTGCCGTCGCCGACGAACGCGCCCGCCGCGACCTGCTTGGCGACGATTGTATCCGCGGTGATTTTGCCCGCCTTCAACGCCTTGCCCTTGAGGTCGACGTCGCCATCGAAGGCCATCTCTTTAACCGAAACGCAGCCGGTGCAGGCGAGGTCGAGCGCCTTTGTCGCCGGGCCGCCCTTGGTTGTCGCACCCGCGTACGTGAAGCCGACGTGTTTGGCGGCAACGGCGGTCGACCCGAGCTGTGCGCCCGTCACACAACCGGAGCAGGCGAGCTTCGTCGCCGACGCTGCGACCATCGCGAAAGCGACGGAATGCAGCTTCTGCCGGGGAAGCTCGGTGTCTTTGTCGATGCGAACGCCGATCCAGCCCTTGTTGAGCTTCGCCATGACGGCGCCGTCGAGCGGTTTGATGCTGCCGAGCGGGTGGTCGAACACGCCAGACTTCACGCCGACAGGAACGGGTCCTTCAGACCAGACGGCAGCCTTGTCCTTTTCGCCGGCATAGAGGCTGAACGTCATCTTGTAGACGCCATCCGCGACGGCGCCGCCGCCCCCGCGAAGGGTTCCCTGTGTCGCGATCGTAACCGGAACAGCCAGCGCGTTTTGCGCCCCCATGGCCACCGTAGCCGCGATCGCCAGCGCCGAAATCGCGCGGGCCCAATGTGTCTTGCGTGGTGTCATAACGTCCCCCTTTCCTCGGCCTACGATAGCGCTTTCTCGCCGTCGATTCGACCCGTTCACTCGCCTGTGTCCACCGGGCTCCAACCGTGCCACGTTGGCCCGAATTGCCGCAGCCGCCGATGCATGACCGACATCGCTTCGGGGTTGGCGTCCACCAGCACCGCTTGCCGTCCCGCAGTGACCGCCGCCTCTCCCGTCGTGCCGCTGCCAGCGAAGAAGTCGAGCACCCGGTCGCCGGGACTGCTGTGCACGCCGATGATTCGGTCCAGCACACCGCGGGGCTTCTGGGTTGGATAGCCCGTGCGTTCTTTGCCGTTCGTCGGGACGATCGTGTGCCACCAGACATCGGTTGGTGTCTTGCCGCGAGCGGCTTTCGCTTTGCCGACCAGGCCAGGGGCCATGTAGGGGATGCGCGGCAGCTCGTCGTAGTGGAACGTGTAGCGGTGTCGCGTGCGCGCGTACAATAAGATCGTGTCGTGTTTGGCCGGCCATTTGCGCTTGGAACGGCCGCCGAAGTCGTAGGCCCAGATGATCTCGTTGACGAAGTTGTCGCGCCCGAAGATGCCATCGAGCATCACCTTGACGTAGTGCGACTCGCGGAAGTCGAGGTGGACGAAGAGGCTGCCTGTTGGCGCAAGCAGCCGGTGAGCCTGCAATAACCGCGGCCCGATGAACGCTTCGAAGTTGGTGAACGAATCCAGGTAGCTCGCCCTTGAGAGCACCTCCGATCGATAGCGACGGCCGCCAAAGCCAGTTCTGTCGCCGTCCTCGTCGGCCACGGTCTGCAGGCGCGCATGGCTGCGTTTCTTGCCGGTGTTGAACGGCGGGTCGATGTAGATCAGGTCGAACGACGCGTCGGCGAACTCGGAGATCACGTCCAGGTTGTCGCCGAAATGAATGTCGAGCTGCGGCCTGAGCGTCATGGCGGGAGCCTCCCCCGGTTGTCCGTGCCAGCGCAAGGTTGTCGGTGAGGGCGCGAGGTTGTCGATGGGGGCGCAAGGTTGTCGATGAAGGCGCAAGGCTGCCGCGGGTGAGCGGGACGGTGCATCGGTTGAACTTGGGGGTGCCCGACGCCACAATGCCGGCGTCTCATACGTTCGGGAGTTTCGCGATGCCCAGCTTGATCGGCCGACGCCATCTGTTCCGTTTGCTCCTTCCCGTCGCGGCTGCCGTGAGCCTCGGCGCGTTGTCTGGCTGCGGCGGCCCGCAGTCCAAGATGCCCGACTTCCGAGACCAGCAAGTGCCCGTTTCAGGTCTGACCGCCGAGCAGGTTGGCGCTGCGATCGCGAACGGATGCAAGCTCCGTGGCTGGCAGATCGATGCGGCCGGACCCAACACAGTCGCCGCGCAGTACAACCATGGGCGCTTGATGGCTGCCGTGACCATTCAATGGACCGCGACGGCGTACACCATCATGTACCGGGACAGCGCCGGGATGCGCTACAACCCCCATCGCAACTCGATCCACCCGCGCTTCGTGATGTGGATGCGCAACCTGCGCCGGACGATCAACAACGAATTCCTGCGGCTCGGCGCAAGTCCGCAGCCGATTTAGCCGAGCGCTCGAGACGAGATTGGCTTCAGTCCGCGAAGATCGGCTGCACTTTCCGTCGCAGGCCCGGTTGCGTGGACTTCTCGCTGGTTGCGCCCGCTTTCTTCCGTCGCGGTCGGCGGCGGCGTTCGTCGCGCTGTGCCCTTCGTTTCTCGACGGCGACTTCCAGCGCTTTGACCCGCTCGGCATAGGCGGAGACGTGCGGGGCGAGGGCGGCGGCTTGGCGTGCATAAGCGAGCGCTTCGCGCGGTCGCCGGGCCTGTTCAGAGAGCTGGTTGAGCAACTTCGCCTGGATTTCGGCGGTTGCTTTCGCGGCCGCTTCGGGGTCGAGGCCGACGGTCTTGGCAACCGGGGTCACCGGCGCGGGTGGGGTCGCAGCGGCAATGCCGGAGTCCGCGGCGGTAGATTCAGCGTCTGCGCCGTCCGATACGGTTGATGCAGCCGTCTTCGCGACGTCATTCGGCTGGACCGGCACCGCTGCAGCTGCCTTGCGCGACCCGCCGGCCGAGATGGCGGTCGGGGTGTTCGTGTCCGGCTCGTTGGTGTTCGACTCGTTGGTGTTTTGGGATGCGCCCATAGCGAAGGCGACGACAGCCACAACGGCGACGCCAGCGCCGATGAACCAGGGTGTCATGTTGCGTTTCGGAGCGACCACACCGGTCGTCGGGGCGGCGGCGTCCAGGGTCGGATTGACCAGCTTCGCCGCTCGAGTCGGGGCGATTTCGGCCGAAGGCGGGGCCAGCTGTTCGCGTGGCAGCGGAGTCAGCGGCGCGGCGAGCGTCTCCCCAATGACGTCGTCGGTTGAGACTTCGCCGAGCACGCGATGGCGGGTGGAGCCGACCTGGATCCGATACTGGGGCGTGTCTTTCCAGCGCTCAGCGCGAACCGATCGCAGGGCTTCGCGCATCTGCATCGCGTCCTGGTAACGGTCGTCCCGATCCTTGGCGAGCACGCGCAACAGGATGTCGGCGAACTCCGTCGACACGGGGTCACCGATCGTCTTTTCGCGGGGATCGAGCGGTTCGAGATTGCAGTGGGCATACATCAACGACATCGGGTCGTCGGCGTCGAACGGCATATTCCCCGTGACGGCGACGTACAGGATGATGCCGAGCGCATACATGTCCGAACGCCCGTCGAGCTGCTTGCCCATGATCTGTTCGGGGCTCATGAAGCCGGGCGTGCCGAGCGCGTAGCCGGTTGTCGTGATGTGGTGTTGACCGGCGGTCGCGATGCCGAAGTCGAGGACCTTGCAGACCGTTGCGCCGTCGTGGCCCGTGGTCAGCATGATGTTGGCCGGCTTGATGTCGCGGTGGATCAGCCCCTGCAGGTGCGCGTACTGAAGGCCCTGGAGGACCTGGATCGCGACGTCGATCGCCCATGGCTCCGGAAAGACGTTGCGTTTGTCGATCTCGGCTTCGATCACGTCCTCGAATGTTGCGCCCGAGAGCAGCTCCATCGCGAGGAAGAGCGGACCGTCGACGGTCTGGCCGACGTCGAACACGCGGACCACGTTGGGGTGGTCGAGCCGTGCCGTCATCCGCGCTTCGAGGAAGAAGCGCTTGACGTGGGCGTCGCGCTTGGTCCCGTCGCCGCGGGCCATCATCACTTTCAAGGCGACGGGTTGGTCCGTCCCCGTGTGTCGCGCGGCGTAAACGGCGCCGAAGCCGCCTCGTCCCAGCGTGCCGGTGATCCGATAGCGGCCCGAGATCACCTCGCCGGGTTTGTAGCTGGTTGCTTCGCGCTCAAAACCGCTCTGGACGACGGTCGATGCGCCATCGTTTCCACAAAACTGCTCGGCCGTCTCCGTCCCGCAGACGGGGCAGATTCGAAGGGCGGCGGCTGGCTCGGGCTGAGGCTGTGGCTGCTGGTCGTTCATACGGCGTCGGGTCGTTCGTTCGCAAACGTACTCGGCGACTTGGCAGCGGGCAACATCGAGCGGGCGTGCGCGTGTGCGGCCGTGTTTCACCCCGCCGGAAACCAAGCCTGTCGCCGGTCACCTGCGCGTGTAGCGAATGACCGTCAGCTTGTGTTTGCCGTGTTCATCAAAACTGCCGATCTCCTCGGCGTCGAAGTTGCGGCGCAAATGCGACTTGATTCGGCTGAAGACGTACCGGTTGCTGCGGAAGCTGCTGTCGATGAGGTAGACCTTGCGCCACTCCTTGCTGTCGAGCCTCGCGGCGATGTTCGAGTCGTAGTCGCCGGGCATGAACGGACGGTCCGGAAAAGCGAACCAGAAGTCGTTCATCCCAACCACGGGCAGGCCATCGTCCGGCACCAGCTTCTGCAGCGTGGGGACGGACGCTCCCGGGACGTATTCGGGATACTTCGTGTAGCGGCCGTGCGCCTGGTAGACGAACGAGAGCAGCAAGAGCACGAACGCGGCGCGCGCGATCTTCGCCCTTCCGAACGCGTGCACCGCCATCACGGCAAACGCAGGAAACGCCAGCGCGGCATAGAACCCGTTGGGTCGCTTGTTCAAGAACGCCGAGATGACGACGCACACGACGGCGAGCATCGGAAAGGCGTTGTCGCGCCAAAGTCGCTGCTGCAGCCAGGCGAACGCCGCGAAGACGAAGATCAGCAGCTCGTACTTGGAGTGCCACTTGAAATGGCGATCGAGATACGTCCATTCCTTGCGTTTGCCGGCCGCGAAACTCGCGCTGCCCTTGAGCACGCGGACCAGCTCGCCGGACGCCAGCTCTTCCCAATGCAGCGCGGCATACCATCCCACGCCGATGCTGCAACCGAGCACGAACCAACCGACGTCCTTGGCCGTTCGTCGCTTGTCGGCCAGGTACCGCTGCGGGTGCGCGAGCGTCCACGCGAGGATGTAGAAACACGCCGTGATCGCCATCGGGTGCGTCTCGGCCCCCGCCGTCGCGAGGATGCCGGCGAGCAGGTAGCGGCCGCGGGCGAATGCGAACAAAGCGGCCCCGATCCAGGCCAGCACCATCGCTTCAGCCCTGCACAGGCAGCCCGCCTCGACGATCTTGTCGAGCATCACCATCGAGAACGCGAGGATCAGGGCGCGCTCGCGGGTCCACCTGAGCTCTCGAGCGACGCCGTACCACAGCCCAGCGGACAGCCAGACAAACGCCGTGGACATGCGCAGGGCGTTGACACGTGACCAGCCAGCCACCTCCAGAAACGAGCCGTAGATGAACTGCAGCGCCTTGCCGAAGACAATCGTGTACGTGCCGTCGCGGAACACCGTGTCGGCGTCTGTTCCGTTGTTGACGAGGTTGTAGGCCCAGCTCATCACCCAGGCATCGTCCATGAAGTGGATGTAGTAGCGGCCGTGCTGCACGGCGTACCCGACGACGGTGACGACAGCGACGAGCGCGAATGGCCACAAGCGTCGCCACGCCGTCGGTTCCAAGCGCGTCTCGGTCCGGTCCGAAGCCATGGCGTCGGAGCCGCTGTTTCGTTGCTCGTCGATGGCCGGGTGCACGGCCTGTCACTACACGATGACGGCACCCAGCAAAACCCTCGCCGTCAAAGCAGCGCGGGCGGACTTCAGCAAGGGCGCGCGCGATTCTTCGCACGGATCTTTCTACACTGCCGGCCCGCGGTCGCTTGTTTGCCCGCCGCCTTTGCTTGACCATGAGCACATGCCGCTGACCACGCTCCATGAAATCACCACACGAGCGTTTGTTCTGAGCGCTGTCGCGATGATCGGTTGTGCAGCGCCGCCGCCGCAATCGGCGTTCGAAAAGGCGCTCGCTGCGAAGAAGGCCAAGCTCGCAGGCGGGCTGGCGGACGCGACGACGTCCGATGATGCTTCGGCGTCCGGTGATGTGGACGACGGCGACACACAATTCGATGTGGCCACGGCGAAAGATGCCGGCGGCAGCTGCATCGTGGGCGAACCGTGCAAGGCCGACTGCAAATCGCACGGCGGCTTCTACACAAAGGACGTCTCGCTGGGCTCCAAGTCCCTCAACGGGCCACTGGTCGCCGCTCTGCCGGGAACGAAAGACCACTTCGCCATCGCGGGTGGTCTCGCCAATCAATCCAATGGCGACGTCGGTGTCGTTCGCTACAGCGGTGGCGCGATAGCGCAATGGGGAAGGTCATTCGACGGCGCGGGCACGGCCGGTAAAGAGGACGTTGCCTTCGACGTCGTCGCGACCCAGGACGGCAAAATCATCGTCGGGGCGGTCCTCGGAGCGAGCAGCAGCGCCTTCAGCGACGGCGACATCGGCGTGGTCGTGTTCACGTCCGATGGCAACAAAGCCGGCGCCGCCGTCGTGGATTCGTGGCCCGGCAAAACCAAGCCGTCCTGGCGTCACCAACCGAGCGTCACGGCGGTCATCACCGGGCGGGCTGCAGTTGCCGTCGAGTCCAGCAACGCCGGCAAGGCCGGTTGCGCGATCGCGGGCTTCGATCTCGCCAAGATCGCGTTCGACGACCCGGTCAAGAGCGCCAAGACAACCAAAGCGACGTCGTTCACACGTCGCATCGGCGCCAACTTCAAGGGCGACGCCTATGCGGCGCAATGCCGGCCACGTTCATTGTTCGCGAGCACCGGCACCGGCGCTCCGAGGATGGCGCTGTTCGCCACGATCGAAGCTGAATTCATGCCGGTGAAGTCCGCGGGCGTCCTCTTCTGGCTCGATCCGGACACCGGGTCGATCGAAAACCGCGTGGCTCTGGGCACATCGAAAGGCGAACGCGGAGTCGCTGCGTTCGCCGCGTGCAACGACATCATCGCCCTGACGACGCCCGGCGAGAACCCAACCGCAGTGATCATGCGCCGTGTTTCCGCTCACGGATCCATGCTCTGGCGCGGGCGCGTTGCCTCGCCGCTCTCGCTGCCAATCGGATCCATGGGCGTCGCTGCGGGCAACGACGTGTGGCACGTGTCGTCGCGCAACGGACAGAACCATCGCGGGCTGGACCTGTGGCTGGGCGCCGGACTTGCGGTCAAGAGCCGCTGGACTCGAGTCCCCCCGACGCCGACGTTCGACGCCGCCTGGACCGAAGGCAACGTCTTGCTGCGCACACAATCAGGCGGACAGTCGCGGTTGGTTCGCTCTGACGCGTTCGGCAACACCGATTGCCCCGGCGTGTGTCAGAAGGACGGGCAGGGCGCCTCGTGCGTTCCTGCGTGCGCCGGCAAGGCGGCCAAGGCCTGTGACGACGGCAACTCGTGCACGCTCAACGATTGCGGCGCCAAGGGTTGCACCGCCGATGGCGCAACGCTCGTGGGCAAGGCCTGCGAAAGCGCCGATGGATGCGTCTTCGAACCGACGTGCAACGGTACCGCCAATCCGGTCTGCAAGCCGGCCGCGAGCGGCAAACTGATGCGGTTCGAGACGAAACTGTCCGACAAAGTCGCGGCGCTGGGCGGCAACCACAACAGCGGACATGTTGCCGGTGTGCGCGACCAGGGCACGAACGGCATGTGGCTCGGCGGCACCTTCGATGACGGCGGCATCTCCCGTGGGCGCGTCGAGTTGGTCGATGCGGTCGGTGGCAGCAAGCCGGTGGTGGCCAGCGTTATTGGCCTGCCCAAGGACGCGACAAGTTCGGTCATGGACGTGGAGATGGCGACGGGTGGCGGGGTTGTCGTCTGCGGCGATTTCGGCACCGCGCCCGGCGGCAGCGGCGGCAAAACCAAGGGCGGTGCATTCGTCGCGCACTGGTTCAACGACAACGGAACGCCCAAGAGCCTGTGGCAGACGTCGATGGACGACGGAACGGGCGCCCCTTGGCGGTGTCGCGCGGTCGTGTCGACGTCGGCGGGTCACGTTTGGACTGCGCTGCGCGCGGACGGAGCGGGCGCTGCAACCGTTCTGCGGCGCCTGATTCCCGGCCCTGGTGGCACGGCCACATACGAATCGCCGTTGGCCCTCCCCAAGTCTGCGAAGGACTTTCTGCCACGAGACGCCGCAGCGCTGTCTCGGGGGCGCGTGGCGGTCGCCGGCTACGGCAAGTCGCCCTCGTATCCGGGCAAGCTCGCTGTGTTGTTCAAGGGCACAGCAACGGCTCCGCCCCAACAGCTGTGGTTCACCGCGGCGAATGGGCCCGCGCTCAGCGAGCATCCTATCGGTCACGCGGTAGCACCGGCCGGCAGCGGCTTTGTCGTCCTGGCCGGATTCAAGTCGCCCAAGGGCTACGCGGACATGTCGCTGGTCGTGGTCGACGCCAAACTCAAGCTCAAGTATCTGCGCCACTACCGCACGCTGGACATTCCGAGCTTCGGGCTTGCGTCGACCCAGGGACTCTCGATTCAGCCGGTCGACTTGACGCTGTCGGGACGAGGCGTGGTTGTGCTCGCCAACGCCGTCAACGCCAAGCCCGGCCAGGAGCACGACGTCTCGACCTGGATCGTACGCACCGACGCCAACCACTTCGCCGCGTTGTCCACGCGTCCCGGGCACGCCGCGATGTACAAGGGATCTTCCGGCAGGCGTTTGCTCGGTCGGGCGGTGGCGGCGCACGTCGACGGCAGTATCGGCATCGCCGTGGCTGAAGCGCCCGCCCCTGCTATCGGCACGAAGGCGCCTGGCACACCCGTTCTCCTCAAACTCGGCCCGCACGCGTCCATGCCGCCGTCATGCGCCGGCTGCAACGCCGATTGTTCGGCCACCAACACCTGCGAGAGCTACGACTGCGCACCCGCGGCGACAACAACGTGCAAGCGCCGCAAGAAGGACCAGTGCAACTTCTGAAGTGCAGCGCGGTGTCGGCGCCAACGAGCTTGAACGACGCTGCTACCAGCGCATGACGACCGTCGCGCCGCGCCTTTGCGGGATGAATGTCACGCGGTCCGAGCCGGTCAGCGCTGTCGCGATGCCCCAGCCGATAGCCACGCCGCCGACGACAGCCGTGGCGATACCGGCTGCGATGTAGTTGTTCGTGCTCGCGGCGAACGCCTCGGCGTCTTCAAACGTCATCAGGTCGTCTTGCGGCGGCGTCCCGTCGTCGAGCGGCATGTGTTTGTCGCGAATTGTCGTCCATTGCGACCAGTTGTCCCACGCGATGTAGCCACCGGCCCCGACCGCGGCCACGCCCAACGCAACCGACGCCCAGCCGGCCCAACGTGGCATCACGGCGGCGCTTTGGACGTTCGACTCCGGCACCTGACCTGGCTGCGGCTTGACCGTGACCGACGTCTCCGGCGGCTTGTGACCGAGCCTGCGTTCGCGTTCGGCCGACTCTGCGGCCTCTTTTTTTGCCTTGTCTTCCGCAGCTTTACGGCGCGCTCGCGCTTCGGTCTGCAGGCGTCTTTCGGCGGCGGCGCGCGCCTTGGATTCGGCGGCGAGACGACGCGCGAGCTCATCGGCTCGGGCGGCTTTGATCTCGGTCAGCCGCTGCAGCGCCTTCTTCGCCACGGGATGTTTGGGATCGCCGATCAGCTCAAGACAGCGACGGAATTGGGCCTCGGCTTGCTCGGTAAGCCCGTCCCGCTGTCGGGCTCGTGCCGCGCTGTACAGGTATCCCGGTTGCTCCGGATCAGCGGCAAACGCCGAGTCGTAGAGCTTGGCGGCCATCTTGAAGTCGCCCTTGTCGAGCGCGTGGTGGGCCGCAACGGACAGGATCGCGGCCTTCTCTTTTTGCGCGGCGCTGACTTTCGCATGGGCCTGCTGCGCCAACGACATCGACGCAACCACCGCGAAAACAACGGCAACCGCTCGGCACCAAGAGCGCGGTCCCGAACGCGAATTCACAGCAGCGAGCGAGGGCGACGGCGACATGCAACCAGCGTAGCATGCACGCTCCACGAAGGGAGCTTCCGGCTCCAAGCAATAGGAGTGGCTCGATGAAGCGCCCGTGGCTGGCGACGACGCAGATCGATGTCGATGTTGCTCGGCGTTTGGTGGCGACGCAGCAGCCGGCGATGCCGCTGGGCGCAGCTCGCCTATGGATTGGACATCGGCGACGAGGCGCTGGTCTCAATCGGCGCCCAAGCCATCGATTTCGCGAGGTCAGGCTGAGGCGGTCAGGGCGGCGGTGTCGGTGCGGGGCTCGAATTCCTCCCACCCAAAGTGCTCCGGATACTCGCGCCAGGGGCCTTCACAGCGCGCTTTCCACGTGCAGGTCGAGCACGTCGGGCCGCGCAGCTTGCCCTGGTCGAAGCGGTACTGTTCGTAATTCTCGATGCGCATATCGCCGTCCACAATCGCGGTGGCGGGCATGATGGCTTCGGCGCAAAACCGCTCCAATCCGCGCAGCAGGCAGTAGGGGACCGCTTCGGTCATCATCCGCATGCCGGCCTGTTCACCGATCAGCAGGGCCTTGCGCAACATCGGCATGACCGCGCTGTAGCGGGGCACGACGTGGCGGAAATGCGTCCCCGCCGAACCGACCGCGTGCACAAAGGCGAACTGGGCCTGCGGCACGCCGAGCTTGACGAAGAGTCGCGCCATGTCGGGAAGCTGACGGTAGTTCTGCTGCAGGATCACGCTGTTGAGGACGACGCGTGCGCCGCGCTTTCGGGCCTGCACGATGCCCTTCACGGTCTGCTTGAACGCCCCTTTCGCGCGCACCAGGCGATCGTGGGTCGCTGCATTTGCGCCGTGAAGGGCCGGGGCGAATTCGGTGACTCCGGCCTCGATGAGCTCGTCGACGAACGGCGCATAGCTCATGCGGCGGCCATTGGTCTGGACCTGGATGCTCCGATAGCCAAGGTCTCGCGCGTGCCGAATCATCTCGACAAGGTCTTCCCGCAGCGTCACCTCGCCGCCGGTGAAGACGACCGCGTCGCAGGACGACGCATAGGCCTGCAGTTCTGCCCTCAGCTCGTCGCCGGTCTTGTCCTCCACATGTTCGCGCTTGTCACCCTGCACGCAAAACACGCAGCGGTTGTTGCACTGGAACGTGAACTTCAGATCGAGCCGGCTCATGTTTTTCCTCTCGCCGCCGCGCAGCAATCGGGGGGGGACAGCGCCGCGTAGCTGCCAAGCTAGGAACGGCGGCGTCCATCTCATCGACGCGGTGCGCATTCCGACGTTTGAACGGGCGCCTCGACGCCATTGCACCGTTGAAAGACCGGCTCGCAGCGCCTTGCATGAAAGAGACCGCCCCCGGAGAACCGCAATGCGCGTTGTGTTGATAAATCCGGCTTACCAGCGTCGTATCGAGGCGCTGGCTCAGACCACTGTCGCCCCGCCCATGGGGCTGATGTACCTTGCCGGCGCGCTGCAGCGAGACGGGCACAACGTCGCCATCGTGGACGCCAACGCGCACGGCTGGACGCCCGCAAACATCATCGGCGACGGCACGTGGCGCGGCGCCGACCTCATCGGCATCACAGCGACGACGCCGACGATCCACGTCGCCTACCAAATCGCGACAACGCTGCGGATCGCAGGCTACGGGGGCGTCATCGGTGTCGGTGGCCCCCATGTGACCGCGCTCCCGGAGGGCACGCTCAACGACTGCAAGGCGCTGGATTTCGGCGCGATTGGGGAGGCGGAGAGCACGCTGATCGAGGTCATGGAGGCGCTCGAAGAAGGCTCGCCTTTGACCACCATCGCCGGCCTCGTGGTGCGGACCGACGATAAGGTTGTGCAGACCGGTCCGCGGCACGCCCCCGACAATGTCGACACACTCGCGCCACCCGCGCGGCATCTCGTCGACGATGACCTCTACATCTCGCCGGACGGACGTCGATTCGCAGTGGTGGTGGCGTCCCGCGGTTGTCCCGCGCCGTGCACGTACTGCCAGGTCCCGCGGATGTTCGGGAGGATCACGCGTCGTCGCAACCCCGTCGCTATCGCTGACGAAGTGCAGCAGCTCGCCGACCAGGGCGTCACGTTTATCGATTTCATCGACGACACCTTCTCGTGGAGCCGCCGATGGGTTCTGCAGCTGTGTCACGAGTTTCGGCAGCGCAAGCTCCATGAGCGCGTCAAGTGGCTGTGCCTGACCCGCGTCGACCGCGTCTCGCCCGACCTCTTCGAAGCGATGGCCGCCGCTGGCTGTGTACGCGTTGAAATGGGCATCGAGTGCGCCAGCTCCGATGGGCTGGACGCGCTGAAAAAGGGCATCGACATCACGCACGTGACGCACGCGTTCAAGTGGGCGCGGGACGCTGGTATCGAGACGCTCGCGTTCGCGATGATCAACGTGCCCGGCGAGTCGTTGCGCGACATTCGCCGGACCGAGAGGCTGCTGAAGCGAGTCGAGCCGGACTACCTGCAGTTGACCATCTGCACGCCCTATCCCGGGACCGCGCTGTATACCCGTGCTCGTGCCGAAGGCCGCCTCCGCACGGACAGCTTCGCTGACTATCGATTCATGCGCGAGGTCGTGCTCGACAACGGTGTGCTGACGCCCAAAGAGGTCAAAAAGGCGTGGCGAGACGTTCAGCGACGCTTCTGGCTGCGGCCCAAGCGGGTCGCCCACGTTGTCAAACGCGCCGTCTCCGACGCCGGGCCGGTTGCGACGGTGCGCATGATTGGCAAGGCCGCCGAACAGCTGCTGTGACCGCTGTCCTTGTACCCGATGAGCTGGGGCCGCCGATCGCGCTGATGTTCAGCGGCGGCTTGGATTCGAGCGCCGCGGCGTTGTCGCTCGCCCCCCGTCACCGCGAGCTCCACCTGCTCACCTATGCCAACGGTTTTGGCCACTTCGGCCAGCAACGGAGTCGCAATCGTGTCGCCGCGATCCGCCAAGCCCTCGGCCAGCAGGTGGGGGAGCGCATTCACCACTCCGTGCTGTCGACGCGCGACCTGATGCAGCGCCTCGTCGTGGACACAGCCGCCCGCGATTTCGCGTCCTTCCGCAGCGGCTTCATCTGGTGCATGGGCTGCAAGCTCGCCATGCATGCCCGCAGCGCGGCGTACTGCCAGGAACACGGCATCACAACAATGGCGGACGGCAGCAACTCGGGCACAGACGAGATGGTGGAACAGTCACTCTTGTCGCTGTCGATGGTGCGAGCCTTCTACGCCGGCTTCGGCATCGATTTCATCACGCCCGTCTACGAACAAAGCCGGGATGAGAGCCGCGAAATCCTCGACCGAGCGGGCATGAAAGCGGGCATCAAGGTCCTCGACCGGCACCTCGGCGTGCAACCGACATGTGTGGCCGGCGAGCTGTACTACCTACCGTATTTGTTGTTCAACAAGCGCGTCAAACATGAGGACAAGGTGGTCGGTCGCTACATCCGCGAGAAGCTTCCCATCGCCCGCGAGTTGGTCGCCGATCTGGTACCATGACGCCATGGCAGGCAGCGCGCGATGGCTGGTTTTCGCGTTCTTTGCGGCCGCCAGTTTCGGCTGCAGCACAGGGTCAGACTCGGCGTCGGCTGATGACACCGGCAATTCGGCCGCCAATGATGCTTTTGACGGCGACGCGACCGGGAGCCAGGACGCAGGTTCCGGGGCGGCCGACACCGGCACGGATGCGACGAGCGGATCCGCCGACACGGACGTGACCGACGCTGTAGCCGTCGACGAAGACGCGTCGAACGTCGCCCCCGGCAAAATTCCCGGCGACCTGCAACGGCGAGTTCGTCCTGCCCGCCAAAGTGACCACAAATGCCAAGTCCGTCGCGCTCACGGGCGACTTCCTGGCACCCGCGTGGCCCGCGACGACCAAGGATGGGGCGCTCGACATGGCCTTGAACGCCGCAACACAGAGCTATCGTGTGTCCGTCTCCTTGCGTCACGGCCGCTTGGTTCGTTGCCGCTACCTGCTCATGGTCGCCGGTTCGAGCAAGCCGCTACAGGCAAGTCGGTGAAGTACGGTCTCGGATTTGGCATCAGCGCCCGCCGGGGACGCAAGTACGTGGGGCACGGCGGCTCGCAGCAGAAAGCGAAGACGCATCTTCGCCTCTTTGTCAAAGACCAGCTCTGCCTTGGACTGATGTGCAATTCGTCTTGGGCGAGCACGAGCAAGCTCATCGCCAACCTCGAGGACGCCTTTCGCGCGGCAATGGCCCTCGACAAATGATCGCGCAGAGCTTCTCGGACGACGGCTTCGTTGTTCTGCGGGGTGTGGTCGACGCGGACACGATCGCGGCATTACGGCAGAGCGCTTTGGCGTTTGTTGACCAGGCACGACTCGCCGGTGGGCTGTATCCGGCTGCTGGCGGCCAGGGGCCGGTCTACCAGGTTGTCGGGCCCCATCGACATGTCCCGTCGCTGTTGTCGGCCCTCTGTTCGGCGCGGATTATCGATGCTGTCACGTCGTGTTTGACGACGTACGACCCGGGTTTGCAATCGCGCTCGGACAGGATCCGGGCGCAGCTGCTCCAGGACGCGCTCGTAGTAAAACCGGCGCTTGTTGGCGGCGCCATCGGCTGGCACCAGGACCACACGTACACCGGCTACATCAAGCCTGCCCACGTCGCGTCGATCCGCATCGCGCTCGGTCGTGAAGACGCCGAACATGGCGGTCTGGAAGCGCTGCGGGGCAGTCACCGCTGGGGGATCGCGCGCTGGGACGGCTTCGGTACAACTTCGCTGCACGACGACGAACTCGAGGTCGCACGGCGCCAGCTCGGCCCCGAGACGATACAAGCTTCGCGCGCCGCCATTGACCTCGACCCCGGCGACGTGTCGATACACCACTGTTTGACGTTTCACCGAAGCGTCGCCAACCGCGCCGACGTGCCGCGCCTGACCCTGGTGGCGCACGTGCTGGACGCCGATTGTGTCGTCGACGAGAGCGCGCTCACCGCCGATCAGCTCGCCCGCTACGATCGCTTGCCCAGCGGGAACCTGCACCCGCTTTCCTTCCCCATCCTGAATCGGACGCTCCGATGACCACGACCAACGACCGGGCTCGTTTCGAGCAACTGCAGGCCCAGTTGCAGCCGCAATGGGAGGCCGTGTTCAGCGATCCCCTCGCGTCGCGGACCGTCGTCATCGCCCCCAGCCTGAGTTTCCCCGAGGAGGAGCTGCACCGCCTTGGGTGAAAACGTCAGGAGAACCACGCCGCAGGTGGCCCGGTCGAGGCGCTGCACGAGCCACACATTCTGCCCGAGCGTGTCCCGCGCCGCCTGGATCAACGCCCGTTCGCTGCGCCCGGCCCATTTCGAGTTGTGCGACAACATGCCCGAGGGTTTGACGACCGCCGCGGCGCCTTCGTCGCGCCACAGACGTCGATTTGGGTCACTTGCAGGCGCCTTTGAGGCAGGTCTTGCCGGCCCCGCACATCGCGTTGTCAGGCAGGCCTTTGTGGATGCAACCGTCGACGTTGTCGCAGAGCCCGACGGTGCACGCGCTGCCGTCGTCGCACGCTGTCGGCAGCATATTTGCGCACTTGGCGCCGTACTTGCACGACGCGTGGCCCCAGCGATCGGTGCGCATGATGAGCATGTCGGCGCCGCCCTTTTTATCGGGCTGTCCGTACACTTCGCCGGCGATGAGGAATCCGTGGTCGGGCAGCTGCACGATATCGTAGCCACGCGCGGTCGTTCCCTTGTGCTCATCGACGAATTTGCGCGTGAAGAGCCGGCTACCGTACCGATTGAGGCGCAGCAGCAAGGCGTCGCTGCCGTTGGTGCTCGATTTGCCGATCAGCGCGAACCCGCCATCGTGCAACATGGCGATCGCAAAGGCCTCCTCGGATTGCTTGTCGCACAGCTCGTGATGCCACTGTTCGGCGCCGGTTTCGTCCAGGGCGACGGCCCAAAGGCACGCATAAATGGTCGCCTTGCCCGCTATCAGCGTCCCGCCGTCGTCACGCAGCGCGATTGCGTTGGCCCGATCGCTGCCGGTCTTGCCGTAGTGTTTGTTCCACCGCGGTTTGCCCTTGTGATCCAGCGCGACCGCCCACATCCCTTTGCCGCTCGCGTACGACTCGCCGGCCGCGACATAACCCGTCTTGTCGGCGACGACATCGCGCAGGTATTCGGAGTTGCTGCCACCGCTGACCGTGCGTTCCCACAGCGGTTTTCCGTCCGGCGTGAGGGCCTGCAAACGCCCGTCGATTCCGCTTGTGTTGGTGCCCTTCGTGAATCCAGCGGCGACGATGGCGCTTTTGTGGCCTGCGGTCAGCGCGTAGACGCAGTCGCTGTTCTTGGCGTTGCCTTCGGTGACGGTCCACGTGCCCTTTGCGCCGACTTTGCCGTCCTTGTCGGCGCGGACGATGTACATGTCTCGGTAGCCCGAGTCCTTTTCGGCGATGCACCCGCCGATAACGAAGCCGCCGTCGTCCATCCCGAGCGCATCGCGGCCTTCGGTGCTGGCCCCGCCCCCGTAGCTGCGCTGCCAGATCTTGTTGCCGTACTTGTTGATACGCAGCAGCGTCATCGTGTCGGCGCCGCCGTAGATGTCGACGGTGGCGGCGATGGCAAAGCCGCCGTCTGAGGTCGGGATGATGGCCTCGGCCGTGTCCTTGTCGGCGCTGCCAAACGTCACGGTCCAAATGCCATCTTTCGCGCCGCCGCACGGCTTGATGAACGGAACGCCCGCGTCGGTTGCGCTCGCATCACCTGAGCTGACGTCAGCGGTTGTCGATGAGTCGTTCGCAGCGGCGCTGTCGGTGGACGCCGTGTCGTTTGCTCCTGCGTCCTGCTCGCTCGCGTCCGCCAGGCGGTTGGTGTCCCTGGTGCCGTCGTTGGCGTCCTCTCCCGCAAAATCCCCTTTGACCGGATCGGACGACGGACAGCCCGCAGAAAACGCGATTCCGCACAGCAACGCGACGGCAACCAGGGTCGGATATGGCGCGGTGTGGCTCACTTTGTCTTCACAGTAATCACTTATGCCCAACCTTCGTTACAACGCCTTCCGCGACGACTTGGCTTCCCTCTCGTACCTCGAAGCGCGTGCCAACTTCCATCGCGATTCTGTACGCGAGACTCAACGAAGCCGGCCCTGACTTGCCCGGCGCGATGGGCGCCTTGGTGGGTTTGAGTTCGGCCCCGCTCACGGCCGCGTTCCAGAATCGCACCATCGGCTTGTAGCCTTTGCCGATCACCTTGGCGCGGCCACCGGCGGCTGTTTTTCGATGTGCGATTGTCGCCGAGAAGTGGCTGTACGCGCGCATCGAGCCCGGCGCCGCCAACACCTGCCCGCGCTTGATTTCGCCTTTCTTCACGCCTTGGAGCAACATCCCGACATGGGTTCCGGCGAACGCGCTCTTGAGGATTCGTTTGGCCGCTTCGAGCCCGAGCACGCGAACCTTGCGAGTCTTGTCGAAGCCGACGATCTCCACGAAATCGCCCTTCGTGACCGTGCCACGCAGCACTTTGCCCGTCGCCACAACGCCGCGACCCTTGATGAAGAAGCCGGCCTCGACCACCAGCATGAACCGCGCCCTGGCCGCCTTGGCCGTCGCCTTGGTTGCCGGCGCCTCGGACAGCTCGCCGACGAGCCCCGTGACCGTCTTCTCGACCCACTTGCCAAACGCGGCGCGGTGCATCTTTTCGAGGCCAGCCGTGTCAATCGTGCGTTGCTCGTAGTCGGCGCGTTTGCGGGTGGCGGAGTACGCGAGCGCTTCAGTGCTCACCGTCACGCGCATCGTCGGTTGCAGGGCCGCGATGCGCGCTTTGAGGGCCTGGAGATCGGCGGTCGCGAGCGTCTTTCCCTTGGTCGCGAGGCGTTTGACCGTCATACCGCTGACGAGCTGCTGGACCCGATCGTCGCGCATCGAGTCGACAAATGCGTCGGCACGCTCCAGCGACATCGCGATCTTGGCGCCATCGTCGCCGGGCAGTCGCCGCCCGAATTCGCCGCGGAGTTGGCGTCGAATCGACAGCTTGAAGGGATCGATCGCGGCCCGCAACGCCCCGCCCCAGCGAGGCATCTTCGCCTTGGCGGTAGCGCTCTTTTTGCCGGTCAGGATCGCGCGCAGCTCATCGGCGCTGAAGAAGCCACTGATCGCGGCCTCGAGTCGGGCTCCGATGCGTTCGTTGACCAGCGCCTTGAGTCGTTTGTCGAGCCACCTTCGATCGGCCGGCGTGAGGTCCCCGGCCTTGAGGACGGGCGCATAAACGAGCACCAGGTACAACGCGGTCGCGTCACCCAATGACTTGAAGAACGCCGCGTCGACCACGCGCTTTTGGGTCTGGACAGCCAACCTCCGAGCGAGGATCTTCGCGCTCGCTTCATGGGCAGGGGAGGGCTTGTCCGGGGACTTCTTGGCGCCCTCCGCCTTGGCGGATTGTACCGCCGTGATCTTGGGCGCTGCGCCGGATTTCTTGCCGGCTTTGTCGGAATCCTTGCCCTTGCAGGCGATGAGCAGCACGGCCACGGCGAGCGCGTAGACGAGGCTTGAAGAGGCGCGGGTCATCGAAGCTCCGGGCGCGGGTTGCAACGTCGCCAACGATGCCCGACGGCACCGTGTTCTGTCACGAAGACGGCGGCATGGTGCATTTTCATCGCCGCCGGGAACAGCGGTTTGCTATGATCGGTTGAAGCTGTCCGCCCGGACCTGGGCGATACCCTGCACAACTGGCGAGCCGCGCAGCCCGCGCACCGCCTGGAGCCCACCATGTTCAAGCGCATTGTCGCCGCCGGCGTTATCGCCATTTTCGCGGTCGCCGCCACGCCCGCCATCGCCTGCCCCGGCGCCAAGTCGAGCCAGACAACGAAGAAAGACAAGGCACCCAAAAAGAAGACAGTCGCCAAGAAGAAAGCTCCCAAGCAGGTGTAGTCGTCACGTCGGCGTCAACCTGCTATTGGAGATTCCCGTGAAGCCAGCACGGGATGGCCATGTCGCCAAAGCTCTCGCCATTGCGTATTCGCGTCGTCGCGATGCGGCTTGCGATCGCCGTTGTCGCGGCGAGTCTCTCCGGATGTCCCAAAGACACCGACGTCGCTGAATTCGGCGGCAACGGATCGGCAGGCGATTCCGGCTCCCTCCTGGACATATCCGGCGGTGACTCCGGTGCCGTTGACGCGGCCACGACCACCGATATCGGCGCCGCCAACGACGTCAAGTCCGCCAGCGACGCGGTTGCGGCTGGCAAAGATGCCAGTGCGGCGCAGGACACGGCCTCGGCAGTGGTGGATACCGGTTCGGAAGCGGACGCGGGCTCGCCGTTCGATATCGGCCCCAAAGACGCCGGCCCCAAAGACGTGGGGGCGTCCAAGAAGTGCAAGTCCCCCACGGACTGCGACGACGGAAATCCGTGCACCGCGGACGGCTGCAACCCCGCAGCGACCGGCGCGACCAAGAAGGGCTGCATCCACGACGCGATTTCGGCGTCATGCTCCGGGTCCCCGTGCACCGTTGGCGACAAGTGCGTCGCAGGAGCGTGTGTGGCGGGGCAGGGCAAGCTCTTCGTCAAGGCCTACCCCGAGTTCGGACACATCGACGCCATCGGTCCTGCGATTCCCGTCCAGGGCGGCGGCATCTCGACGGTCCTGTCGACATATGACAAGCAGACCGGCGCCCGGTGGGGTTGGTATCTGCGCACCGACGAGACCGGCAAGATCGTTCTCAAGTCGACGGTCCTGTCGACGGCGTGGAACGGCCTGTACGACCTGGCTCCGGTGCCGACCGGCGGGCTGCTGTTGGGCGGTTCGGCGTACACCGCCTCCGGCGCCTACAACGCGTGGCTCGTCCGCCTCGGCGCCAATGAAAAGCAGGTCTGGCAGAAGACCTACGGCGGCAAGGCTCCGTGCAGCGTCGCCGAGTCGCGGACGGACGGCAGCCACGTGTTTTTCGCCGGGCATATCCAGCAAAACGGCAACTGGAGCGGCTATATCGGCAAGGTCGAGCTCGCCACCGGCAAGGAAGTTTGGGCGAAGCCAGCGGGCGGATTGAAAGCCGATCTATTGATGTCGGTGCGGCCGTGGAACGGGGGCGCGGTCGCGGTCGGCGTGTCCGAAAACGGCACGCTTGGTGACAAAGACCTCTGGCTGCTCCGCGTGGACGGCACCGGCAAGCCGACTCAGCACCTCTACTTCGGCGGCAAGGCCCACGACGAAGGCCGACAGCTCGAGATCTACCCGGACGGGTCGGTCCTGCTGTTTGGCAATACGCAGTCGATCGGCAAAGGCGGCGTGGATATGTGGGCGATGCGCGTCAGCGCGGCAGGCAAGCTCACTTGGCAGACCACCATCGGCGGCGTCGGCAACGATTGGTTCTCGCAGGCCGTGGTCGATCAAACCGGCGCTAGCCTGTTCGGTTCCACGATGACCGGTTTGACGTCGCCGCGTCCGTGGCTCGTGCGAACGGGGCCGGGCATGGTGCCGCTCTGGAACAAGACGATCGACACCGGGGCCGAGAGCTACGGGCGCGCGCTGTTCGCCGAAACAAGCGGACGAACCACGTTGTCGATGTGGAAGGGCCAGGGCGGAACCAACACGGCGATGCTCGCCCGCGTCAACGCCTGGGGCCATTCGACCTGCAAAGCCGCCGGCAGCTGCGCCACCAAGTCCCCGAAGTCCTGTGCCGACAGCGATCCGTGCACGGTCGACAGCTGCTCGCCCAAGGGGTGCGTGCACCACAAAGCGCCCGACAATGCGTACTGTGCGATCGGCAAAGTCTGCAAAGCCGGCCAGTGTAAGCCTTTTTGATTGGGTAGGCCGTTTTGACTGGGCACACCGTTTTGACTGGGCACACCGTTTTGACTGGGCACACCGTTTTGACCGGGCACACCGTTTTGACCGGGCACACCGTTTTGATCGGTGGAACCGTGCTCAGGCGGCGGCAGGTTCGTCCGCATCGCGATGCACGGTCGCGGGCGAAAACGCAGGCAGGCATACCGCGATGTATTCGGCGCCCTCGTCGCCGGGTGTGCTGTAGCGGATCCACTCGCCGGCGTGCGCGATGATGCCCTGGCCGGCGTGGACGTCGACGTGGCCGCCGTCGTGTTCGACCCGCAAGCTCCCGCGGAGGACGACCGTGTACTCGTCGAACTCGGGGCGCTGGCCGGGCTCGACCCATCCGCCGGGCGAGCGCATGTGGGCGACGCTGAGGGCGGTGGTGCCGGTGTTGACTGCGCCGATATACTCGTCGATGAGTTTGGGCTTGTTGCCCGCGGCTTCGATGCGTGTTGGTGATGCGACCAGGGTGGGCATGACGACCTCCGTTGCCCGGACATACACGATCGCGTTGGGCGTGGCGACGCTCTTTGTGCTCGGCGCTGGCTGTAGCGACGACGGCGCGGCACCGGACGAGAAGAAGACGGTCGCCTCAAATCCAGAATGTGGGCCGCTGGGGACGCGCGAAGATGGCTCCTGCTGTCCGGCAGGGTCGGCCTATGTGCACGCCGACGACACGTGCCTCGCCGTTGGGCCGCCAACCTGCGCGACAAGCATCTTCGCATCCCCCAGCACGTGTGTTCCTTCTTGGTGCTGGGACCGACTCGATGGCGGCGACAAGCCCTGCACCACGGGCGCCGACTGCCGCGTAGTCGGTCGCGTTTGCACCGCCCAGGAGCTGTCTGCTGGCCAGGGTTGCGCGGCCGGAACCTATCCGGATGCGAAGGGGGGCTGCCACGCGGCCGGCGCCATGGTTGCCGATGCGAGTCAGCCAGCGGCGCCCAAGCCGTTCATCTTCGACCAGGTCTGCCCCGCGGGATTCGCCGTTGACCCGTCGATAACGCCTGGCGCCGGCCAGCTGCCTCGATGCGCGCCCAAGGCCGACGCGTGCGGCTCGACACCGTTTCCCAAAAAGCACAGTGGCGACGGCCAGCCGTTCACGACGACGCTCTATGTGTTGGATTCGGCCGCCACCGGCGGCGACGGCTCCAAGGACAAACCGTTCAAGACCTTGGCCGAGGCGCTGACGAACGCGTCCGGCCTGACCCTCCTGGTCGTCGGAGAGGGAATCTATACTTTCGGCGCCGAGCTCCCCGCGAACATCACCATCCAGGGCCGCTGCACCGCCAAGACGATCGTCAAGGGCGTCGCCAGCAACACAACCGTCACCGCGACCGGTGTGGGCAAACGCGCTCTGTACGACCTGACGATCACCGGCCCCAACAAGGGTCTGTATGTGCTTGGCGGCGCGACCGTCCATCTTGTGAAGGTTCGCATCAACGGCGCGAGGTCCGCGGCGCTGAAGGTGTCTGGCTTCGACTCGTCGGTCCTGGCCAGCGATCTGCTCATCGACGATACGGGCGAGCTGCTCAAGCCCAAGAACCCGTCGAATTACAAGCTGTTCGGGCGCGGAGCCGAGCTGCTCGACGGCGCCCAACTCAGCGTCGTGCGGGCTCGGATCTGCAACAGTCGCGACATCGCGGTTCACATCTCGGGCAAGGGCACGAAGATGGACGCGACCGATTTCGTCGTGGACGGGACCCGAGAGGTCGCCAAGACAGGCGCTGGAGGCATCGGCATGGCGCTCTTCGGCGGGGCCAAGGCCTCCGTTTCAGGCGGGCGCTTTCACGGAAATCGCACCATCGGCGTGCGGGCTGTCGGAATCGGCACGCTGTTCGACGCGCGCAGGACGATCATCGACCACACGCGCAAGTCCGCCATCCTCCAGGAGGGCGCGTATCACGGCCAGGGGCTCGTCCTCGTGGCGGGCGGCAAAGCCAAGCTCGACCGCGTCCGTGTCAGCCACAACCGGCGCCATTCAGTCGCGGTCGACGGTGGGGAGCTGGTCGCGACAGACCTGCAGATCAGCGACACCGCGCCCGAACCCAACGGCTACTACGGCCGCGCGCTCGTGCTCTTTAACAACAGCGTGGCTCACTTGACGCGAACCCGGGTGCTGCGCAACCGCGGCGTGGCCATCCTGTCGCGGCAGTCCTCGCTGACCGCGTTCGACATGTTGGTGGACGACACGAAGGGTTGGGTGGCGGACAACAAGGACGGCCGCGGTCTCGACATCGGCGAAGGATCCTCGCTGTACCTGACGCGGACCCGGGTCAACGCGGCCCACGACGCCGGCATCTTCGTGTCAGGCGCCGCCGCGAAGGCCGAGTTTCGGGATGTGACCGTCGAAGGAACGCGGCGCGACATCGGCGACAACGTCTACGGCGTGGGCGTGCATCTCGGTGACGGCGCCGTGCTGTCGGCGCAACGCCTGCGCCTGCACAGCAATCGGTATGGCGGCATCGTTGTGCGCAGCGGGGCGTCCGCGAAGCTGTCGGACGTGCGCATCAAGGGCAACCCACAGGACGCCACCGACCACGGCGGGGCCTTTTTGATACGGGCGAAGAGCTCAGCAGATGTGGAGCGCATGGTCATCGACGGCGCGGTCCGGCACGGCATCCTTACCGGTGCGGACACGGAGCTGACGCTGCGGGACGTGCTGATCTCGGACACGTTACCGGGTGGTGAAGGCGGCGGCTTCGGACGCGCTATCGACGCGGAGCATCGCAGCGATGTGCGCCTTTTCGGTGTGCATGTTCGGCGCGCCCACGAGTGGGGTGTGGGCGGATTCGAGCCCGACATACGCGCCGTGGGGATGGTTGTCGAAGGGACGTTGCCCGCCGCCGGAAAGGCAAACCACGGCGAAGGAATCGTCGGGTACACCGAGCTGCAGGAGGGGCCGATGCGCGGTTCGCTCACGATCTCCGCCAGTGTTGTGCGGGGCAATCACACGGCCGGAATCATCGGTTTTCGCACCAAGCTCAAGCTCGACCACGTGGTTGTGGCCAACACCCGGCCGGCATCTTTGACGCGAACCAACCGTGCGACTCGGGAACAGCTCAAACAGCTGCTCGCAGACGGGTTGCTCGTGTTCAACTCGAACGCGGTCGTCACCAGGTCGATCTTCGCCGCCAACGATCGCGCTGGAGCGGTCACATCCGGCGTCGAGGGCATGCGTCTGAGCGGCAGCTATGTCACCACAAATGCGATGGGTGTCGCTCGTATCGGGGCCGCTTCAGCCGACACCGGCGGATCCATCGTCAACGGCAACCGAATCGCCAACTTCGTCACCGGTGGCCTTGTCATCCCCGCCGTTCCCAAGCGTGTCGCGCCCGCTGGCGACTGAACCGCGCAAGCGCCACAACGCGACGCCGCACAGCCCGATGAGGGCCCATTCGCCGAACATGAGGCCGAGCCCTACCGGACCGGGGATGCCGTCGGTCGCGAGCGAAACGAAGCGTCCCGCTGTCAGGCCGACATCGAGGAGCAACGACGCCCAGAGCGCCTGGACCAGCCACGTGCTGCGGATCGCGGCGATGAAATGAAGCGCCGCGATGGCCGCGGTCAAGCCGCCATACATGGCGCGGAATTCGTTGTGCGCGGTGGTTGAGGTGAGCTCAAAGTCGGCCATGTCCGCGAGCCACCTGGCGTCGAGCAGCCCGGCAACAGCAACGGCGACCCACACGACGCCGCTGAGGACGAGCACGAGTCGGGCGAACCAGCGCGGTGGCAAAGGCGATTTCGGTTTTTTGGTCATGGGGCTGGATACGAGGGAATCGATCCCGGCGCAAGGCATGAATGCGATTACGACTTCAGGCCCGATTGGAAGTCGGACCCCTCGCGCCCCGCGAACTCCGATCGAACCGGATTACGACTTGACCCCACGAGCCACCCTGAGTATTCCGCGCCGCGCCGGGAGGCCTGCATGATCCATCGCTCATCGAACTCGCACGTTACGCCGCTTTTTCACGCGATTGTGGTGCTGCTTGTCATGCAGCCCGCCTGCGCCAACAACGACACCGCCGCCAACAACGGCCAGCCCCTTGCCACGACGGATACGGTCGCGGACGCCGCCGATACTGAAGCCGCCGACACAGAAGCCACCGGGGACAGCGCCACGCAGGTTGACGTCGGCCCGGTCGACGCAGGGCCGCCCCCAAATCCTTGCGGCAACGGCAAGATCGATCCGGGCGAGCAGTGCGACGGCGACAAACTCGGCGGCAAGAACTGCGGTGACTTCAACTATCCGACCGGCGAGCTCGGGTGTTCCGGCAAATGCGTGTTCGACACGTCCGATTGTTCACCCGCGAAGTTCGGTCAGCGCTGCGGCGGGCCGTTTCCGGATTGCGGCGCGGGCCTGACCTGCATCCTGTTCACCGAGAAGGGCACCGACGTCGGCTATTGCACCAAGAACTGCACGGTTGACGGCCACTGCAAAGGTCCGCCAGCGGGCGCGACCTGTGCTTTCAAGGTGCAGGGCGGCAAGGCGATTTGCGGATTCATGTGTTCGCCCGCCAACCCGTCGTGCCCGGACAACCTGGTGTGCAGCAAAGCCAGCGACGGCGACTACCACTACTGCACCACCGACAAGCCCGCGGTGTGCGGCGATGGTGAGCTTGCACCGGGCGAAGAGTGCGACGGCGCCGACCTCGACAACCTCTCGTGCGCTGCGTTTGGCTATGACGGCGGAAAGCTCGCGTGCAACGACAAGTGCAAGCTCGAATACGCCAAGTGCACCGGGCCGCATCGCTGCAAGGACCTGCCGCCGCGGGATTGCACAGAGGGCAACACTGCCTGCAAGAAGCTCGAGCTCTTCACGCCCTTCAACCACAAGGACTACATCGTCACCCACGGCACGAAGCTGAGCTACTTGCGCCACGACACCACGATGCTGGTGAAATACGCCGCCGGGTCGGTCAACTGCATGATGCCGGGCCGGCCACCGCTCGGGCTCGGCGACATGAGCATGGCGGACGGCAGCACGCCCAAGACGTCAAGCGGGCAGCTGCGCCACCCCAAGTCGACGCACGACTTTGGCCGCGACATCGACATCGCCTACTACCAACTGAACACGAAGGACAACAAGCTGCGACCGGTCTGCAAGTACACCGACAACGGCAAGAACGCCTACCACTGTGTGGGAGAGCCGGTGGCTCTCGACGTGCCGCGGTCCGCATTGTTCATCGCCAAGCTCGCCGCGTCGTCGCGCACCCGGGTCATCGGAGTTGATGGCAAAATCGCCCCGCACCTCATCAAGTACCTCGACCACCTCGCGAACACGAACCTGATCCGCAAGAGCGTGGCGAAAGCGGCCAAATCGCGGCTCGCCTACGAGGTCAAAAACGGCGGCGCAGGTTGGTATTTTCACCACCATCATCACCTCCACCTGTCGACGTTTACGAAGGCGTATCCGCCGCCCCCGCCGCCCGTGGACGGGTCGGAGATGGGCGCCGCAGCAGCTGCCCGAGACAAGTCCTGGCGATGGCCGATCAAGCGCGCCACCCGTAGCAACACAATGCCTCCACGAATCCGCGCCGTTGCGGACGAATGGAAGGATCTACGGTAGCGGGTGAGACGTTGGAACGTCGCATTTTGCGATCAGCGTATCTTTCTGAAACACGCGCGCTGAAACGCGTTTGGCCGCGAGACGATTGGTCTTGTCGCGCGTGTATTAGCGCTGCAAATTCGTGCCGTTACAACTCGGTGTAGGCAGCCAATATTCGGGTTAGTACAATCGCGGCGCGCGTCTCGTGCCCGTCCCCCTACCTCTTCCGCCTCGCCTGAATCACAGGGCGGGCAATTCAACGCGCCTGCACGCGACAAGAATGCGCGTAGGAGTGTGCATGCCGGTGTTCGCAAGGACCGGCTTGAGCGAGCGACGTGGCCCCCGCCGCGCGGTGGGGATGTTTGTCCTGAGTTTGGTGGCCGTCGCGCTGCTGTCCAATTGTTCGACGCGCCCGAGCGACGCCGGCGAAGAAATCGACCCGCTCGACGACCAGGACGCTGGCGTCATCGTCGATGGGCTGGCTGAAAAAGACACGGGCAAAGACGACGCAGGCGGCGGCATCGGCCTGCCCGACATCCCAGCGGCGACGGATTCGGGTCCGGTGGACAGCGGGACGACCGCGGTCGATACGGGACAGGTTGTCGATGCCGGCGTTGACGGTGGCGTGGACGACGCAGGCGCAGTGGTGGTCGACGCCGAAGCAAGTGACGCCGCGGTGGACGATGCCGCGGACGGTGCAGACGGACCCGAGACGACGGCGACCGCCGACGGTTTTGACAACGATGCGTTCGGTACCTCGTGCCCTGGGGGCAGTGGCTGCCCATGCACCAAGCACAACGAATGCAACATCGGCCTGTGCGTGCTCAACGGCACCCAGCGGGCTTGCGCCAAGCCCTGTTTTGCCGGCGGCAAGCAGTGCGACATCACCGAGACGTGCAAAGACGTCCAGTTGACCGACGCGCTGGTCACAGTCTGCGTCGCTGCGGACCGACAGGCCTGCGATCCCTGTACGACTGATAGCCAGTGTGTCGGCGCCGGCGGGCAGGCCGCCAAGTCCAACAAGTGCGTGCTGCACGGCCTCAGCTTCGGGTCGTTCTGCGGCGTCGCGTGCGCAAAGACCACCGATTGCGCCAAGGGCTTCGTCTGCGAGTCGACAATCTCGGTCGAAGGCGGGTTCAGCAAGCAGTGTGTGCCGGCGGTCAGCGGCGGTTCATGGCCCGGCACCTGCAGCTGCACAGCCCACGGACTCGCCAACAAGCTGACAACCAACTGCACCAACAACGCCTTGGACAAAGACGGCAAGAAGATCAGCTGCACGGGCAAGCGCACCTGCCAGGTCGGCGCGATTTCGCTCTGCACCGCCCCCACGACAATCACCGACGAGGTCTGCGACGGCATCGACAACGACTGCGACGGCAACCTCGACGAGCATACCTGCAAGGACGACGACCCCTGCACGCTCGACGCTTGCGACGGCGTGAAGGGCAAGTGCGTCTTCGTCGCCGCCGGCAAGAGCTGCTGCAAAGAGGCCAAGGACTGCGACGACGGCAAGTGCGCGACCATCGACTTCTGCACAAGCGCCAACGCCTGTGAGCACAAGCCCGCGCCTGCCGAGTGCGCCAAAGCCAGCGATTGCGACGACGGTGATCCGTGCACAACCGACCTGTGCGGCGGCCCCGACGGCTGCGGTCAATGTGAGAACAAACCCGGCGCCAAGTGTTGCAAGACCGGCAAGGACTGCCCCGGCAGCGGCGTTTGCGCGGCCGCCGTTTGCGACAAGGGCAAGTGCGCCGTCCAGGTCGAAAAAGACGGCAACATCTGCGACGACGGCAACGCGTGTACCACCAAGACGACGTGCCAGAAGGGCTCCTGCGTACCGCCCGGCGGCAAAGCCCCCGTGTGCGATGACGGCAACCCGTGCACCAACGACACGTGCGACCCAACCGGTGCCCAGGGCGGCAAGGACGGCTGTCTGTACGTCAACAACACCTCGCCCTGCAGCGACGGCGACGCGTGCACCGTGGGCGACGTATGCGGCGGCGGCAAGTGCAAGCTCGGCGTCGCCAAGGTCTGCGCTGACGGCAATATCTGCACCAAGGATGCGTGCGACGCGGCGAAGGGCTGCGTTTATCCGCCGGGCGCCGCGACGACGTGCGACGACGGCAACCCCTGCACCAAGGGCGATTCATGCAAGGACGGCAAGTGCGCGGGCGGCCAGGGCGACTGCAAGTGCAAGTCGGACGCCGACTGCGCCAAGCTCGACGACAACGACAAGTGCAACGGTACGCTGACATGCGACGCCGCCGGCAAGTGCGTGATCTCGTCCGGCTCCAAGGTCGTCTGCGACAAGACAGGCTGCAACAAGTCGTCCTGCATCAAGGCGACCGGCGAGTGCGTCATCGACAACGACGTCGGGGGCAGCAAGTGCGACGACAACAACAAGTGCACGACCAAGGACGCATGCGGCCTCGACCCCGGCGGGTCCGGTAAGGGGACGTGCAAAGGCGGGCCGGCGACCAACTGCAACGACGGCAACCCGTGCACCAAGGACTCGTGCAAACCCGCCGACGGCTGCAAACACAACAACCAGCCCGGCATGGTGTGTGACGACAACGACGCCTGCTCCACCGGCACCACCTGCATCGCGGGCGTGTGCGCAGGCGGGCAGAAGAAGTCGTGCGATGACGGCAATCCGTGCACCAAGGACTCGTGCGACCTCAAGACCGCCAAGTGCATCAACGACGCGCTCGCGGTGGGCGCCACGTGCGACGACGGCGACAAGTGCACGTCCGGCGACGTGTGCAGCGGCGGCAAATGCAAACCCGCCAAGCTGATCGATTGCGACGATGGCAACGCGTGCACGATCGATTCATGCGCGGCCGCGACCGGCAAATGCGGGCACAACAACAAGAACGACGGGCTCAAGTGCGGGGTCAACGGCAAATGTGTGTCCGGCAAGTGCGTGCTCGACAAGGGCTGCAAGGGCAAACAGGACGGCGCGACCTGCGACGATGGCAACCCGTGTACGGCGAACGATTCCTGCCTCGGGGGCGGCTGCGCGGGCGGTACCAACAAAGTCTGCGACGACAGTGACCCGTGCACCAAGGACTTCTGCGACATCACCAACGGCAAGTGCGCGGCCAAGGCCGGGGCGGATTCCAAGCCCTGCGATGACGGCAACCAGTGCTCGGTCGGCGACGCCTGCAAGGGTGGCAAGTGCGCGGGCGGCGGCGCGAAGTCGTGCGACGACGCAAACGGCTGCACATCCGACGCTTGTGATCAGCTCAAGGGCTGCACGCACATCCCCGTCCAGGCGGGCAGCAAGTGCGACGACAACAACAAGTGCACGTCCAACGACTTCTGCCAAGCGGCCGCGTGCAAGCCAGGCAAGTGGATCTGCCCGGGCAACTGCGGCGACAACGTGTGCAGCCAGGGCGAAAACTGCGGCATCTGCAAGCAGGATTGCGGCGTGTGCCTCGGCGACGCAGAGGTCCATTTCTCGGTTTCGGCGACCGGCCCCGGACTGCTCGCTGGCACCTCGGTCGACCGCAACAACGGCACCTACGACCAGACCCTCGCCGCGCTCGCCAAGGAGCCGCCTGGAACCAACGGTCGCGTCACGGCGCAGTCCGGCCCGCTGTCCGCTATCGCCGACTTCCGCGCACGCAAGGAACCCATCGACTCGCTGCGCGGCATCGTCCGCACCCACGAGGTGTGGCATGACCAGCGCATCGTCCGCGCCCTGGCCCGGGTCCGCGACGCCAAGGGCCGCCCACAAGTTGCCTCGTCCTCGGTCACGCTGAGGCTGCAGAAAACGGGGCAAAAAGACGTCACGGCCAGCTGCTCCCCCAACGCCAACGGCATCTGCGACGTCGCCGCCAGCGTGCCGGCAAGCTGGTTTGTGCTCGGCAAGTCCGGCAAAGCGACCGCCTGGCTGGAAGCGCCAAACCTGCCACCCAACGGCTCCACGGTGGTCACGCTGCACGGCACACCGCTGTTCTCGGCCGCGCCCGCCAACGGCGTCGAGCTCACCATCCCACTGGGTCCGCGCTTGCCCGGAACGTCATTTGTGGTGCCTGTCTACGCGTACACGACCGGTCAGCCGCTCGAATCGTTCGATGTCGAGCTCGCCTACGACCCGAAGGTGGTGTCGATCGACGCGGTGAACACGTCGTCGCTTTACGACGCCCAGAAGAACGTCAAAAACAACCAAATCCTGCTCGTCGGCGTGCGCAAGAACGGCGTCGCCAACACGAAAGTCACCGGCAAGGTGCTGCTCGCCAACCTGACCGTCCGCATGAAGAGCGGGGCGAACCCGGGCACCAAGGGCGCGATGAGCGGCACGATCCGCGGCATGTTCAACGTGCAGAACGTGCCGCTGGTCACCAAGGGCACCGCCGCGCGTGTTCGAGGCCCCAAGGGCACCGCTGAGTCCGGGGAAGTCGTGGTCGCGGCCAACCCGATCCGCGGCGTCTACGCGTACACGACCAAAGCGGAAGCCTTCAACACGTCCATCCTCGACGGCAAAACTCTCCGCTACCCGATCATCGCCAAGCAGGCGCGCACGGTCGGGCCCGACAAGACCGTGACGGCTTCCTGCAAGTCGCCCGACGGCACGGTCGTCACCACCGATCCCAGCTGCCGCTGGGTGCTCGACGGAAACGAATCCAAGGGCGCGAAGATCTTCATCAACGTGACCGCTGGACTCGAGTCTACAAGCGTTCCCGTCACCGTTTGGCATCCGCAGTTCTTCAAGCTGACCGCGTCCGACAAGACGTTGTCACCGGTCACGGGCTGGTTCGCGGACTGCAAGACCAAGGCGCCACGGTTTCAGCGCGCCGACGTCCTCGTCGAGGCCACCTTCAAGTCCGCGGGGACGACCATCACGGCGCGGGTCGACGAATATGTCACCGTCGAGAGCGACGACACCAAGGTCGTCAATGTCGTCAACGCCCCGATCGGCAAGGGCAAACGGCTGGTTGGCCTGAAGCCGGGCACAGCCACCATCAGCGCGTCGGGCAAGCTCAAGCAGCTCGCGAAAGTCGACGTCACGGTCGACAACAATGCGGTGAAGGTAGAAGACCTTGCGGTCGTGGCTGCGACCGGCATGAAGGCGTCCGTCACCCCGATCCCAGCCACCGCGTTGGCCATCGGCAAGGCGACCAAAGCCAACGCCGCCCTCGAACAGAAGCTCTTTGCCGAGTTCGCGACCGCCGACGTGCTCGCCTGGGCGAAGCTGTCCGACAAGACGCGTATGGCGATCGATCTCGCGACGGGCGTGACCATCGACAGCCTCGACGACGCGGTGATCGAGGCGCACACCAAGAAGCTGCTCGTCACAGCGGTCGGCAGCGGCGAAGGCAAGCTGCTCCGGGCGCGCTGGAAGGTCTGCGATAAGGCGCTCGCGACGGGCCTGGCCGACATCTTCGTCAAGCTCCCGCCGCCGAAGTCAGCCGAGCTCAAGGTCCAGCAGCCGCGCATCTCGTGGCAGCCGTCCGATCAGGCCGCGACAGCCGGTGTGGCCAACGACAGCGGTTTGTCGGTCGTGCTCAAGTATGGCGACGGCAGCAGCAAGGACGTCACGCTCGATAAACGCACGCTGTACGACGACAAGACCGGCGATCCCAGCGACCTGTTCGAGGTCAAGGTCACCAAGGGCAAGGACGGCAGCCCGATCAAGGTGCGCGTCATCCCGACCGGCAAGGGAGTCGGCAAGGCGGCGCTGACGGTCGGCTTCAAGCAAGCCAAGTCCATCGTGGTCAAGGCGACCGTCAACATCGTCAAGCACGAGAAGTTCACCATCGACGCGCATCCGCTACCGACGTTCCCGGGTTCGCACAACGTCAGCAAGACGACCATCAGCCCCATCGCGAAGACCGACACGTGGCAGCGCATCCGCATGGACCTGCGAAGCGTGCTCACCGACGGGCATGTCATCGACGTCTCGACGCGCGGCCAGACGTCGTTCGCGAGCTACGAGTCGGGCACGTTCAAGCTCAACGGCAAGACGGGCACGGGCAAATCCAATAGCCAGACGCTGTCGTTTTCGGGGCGCGATGTGTCCGTCATCTCGCCCAACGACGGCAAGCAACGCAAAGTCGACGTGGTCGGCAGCTTCGACCAGGCGATGTCCGGGCCGCTGACGGTGACGGTTTCCAACAAGGCGGTGCTCGTCAAGTCGCTCAAGACGACGTTCCCGGGCACGTTCCTCGGCATCAAAACGCTGCCAGGTCAGGCAAATGGGGGCGCCGCGCAGATGAAAGTCCAAGCGACGTTCGAGGACGGCACCGTCTTCACCAACGCGCTGTCGCTGCCCAAGCTGCTCACCTTCTCGAGCAGCCACCCGAAGGTCGTGTCGATCGACGCCAAGACCGGTCTCGCCCGGCTGCACGACAACCACAACCGCCTGGTCACGCTCACGGCCACCGCAAGGCAGTCCAAGGTCAAGGGCTCGAGCAAGACCGCGCCCAACCTGTTGCCCGACGTGGGTGATGTGGACCTCGGCAACACGTCCGGCGTGGCCCATCCCGATGTCAAACCGGGGCAGAAGTTCGTGATGCCCGTGCGCGTCAACACCGGCGGCAAGCCGATCGGCGCGGTCGACACCACCATCACCTACGACAAGGACGTCATCGCGGCAGTGAGCGGCAAAACTGGCAAGCACTGGCCCGGCGGACAGTTCGAGATCACGGTCAATGACCCGCCCGGCAAGGTCCACCTCGTCGCGGCAGCCAAGGTCGGCACCAAGCGCGCCGGCAGCCAGCTCGAGATCGCGGTGCTGACGTTCACGGGCATCAAGAAGGGCAGCAAGACCGAGACGCCCATCGGCGGCTTCATCACCAAGCTGCTCGACAACAACAAGCCGCAGACGGCCATCGGGGCCGAGCTCAAGCCCGGACAGACGCGCACCATCGTCGCTGGAGCTGGCGTCAAGGACCCCGAGTGCGCCAACGGCAAGAAGCCCAGCGACTTCCGCGGCAACGCCAACGGCAACTGCGAGTTCGAGGTCGGCGACGTCAGCTACACGCTGCAGTACCTGGCCCAGCTCATCACCGACGCCGAGCTGCAGCCGTTCCAGAAAAAGGAGCTCGACGCGGATGGCAACGGCGTCATCGAGGTGCGCGACGCGGTCTATTTGCTGCGTGTGTTGGCGGGCAAATTCCGGTTCGCGACGGTCGCGGCCAGCTCCCCGGGCAACCTCGCGGGCACCCTGCGGATCACGGCCAAGCTCGGCGACAAGCTCGAAAACCCGTCGATGAAGCAGAACAAGGTCTATTTCGAGGTCGGCTTCAAGCTCAACGACCAGGTGAAGTGGACCGTCGGTAAGAAGCTCGCGTCGAGCAAAGCCACCAAGTTCGGCGCCGTCGTCGAAGCGGTTCACTACGGCGGCGGGCTGTACGAAGCCAAGGCGACGGGCTTCACCAAGAACGAAAAGAACGTCGGCGTCGCCATCATCATCAAGACGACCGACGTATCCGGCGCGGGTTCACCCGACCGGGCAGTGGCGCTGCATGGGTCACCGTGGTTGAGCGAGCTCGCCAAGTTCGTGCCGATCGCCAAGTTCGACATGCCACGGCCGACCTGCAAGGCCGTTTTCGACTGCAACGACGGCGACGCCTGCACGGTCGAGGACTGCAACACGACGACCCAAAAGTGCAGCTACAAACCCCTCGGCTGCGACGACGTCAACCCCTGCACGCAAGACAGTTGCGACCCCAAGTCGGGCTGCAAATACAAGGTCCTGAGCAACACCGAGCAGCCTTGCTACACCGGCAAGAAGGGCACCAAGGACGTCGGCAACTGCAAGGGCGGCAAGTTGACCTGCAACAAAGACGGCAGCGCCGGCAAATGCCTCGGCGAGGTGGTGCCCGTTTACAAAGAGCAGTGCGACGCCAAAGACGACGATTGTGACGGCACGACCGACGAGGGATGCGCAGCCACCGGCTTTAGCGGCGGGTTTGGCAGCGGTGTCCTCGACGGGCAGGCCGGAAACCGTGGGGCGACCGGTTCGCTCGGTGCGGGATGGACGAGCGGCACGGTCTCGGGCGGTACCTACCGCGTCGAGATCGGGCTGTACGACTACCTGGCGAATTGGTTCGCCAAGGTGAACTAGGGGGAGGTTGCTGCACCTCGCTGAAGCCGTGCGGCAGGACCTTTACCCATGCTTGAGGAGGCAGCGATGAAACGCAGCTTCGGATGGTTGATAGGAACATGGCGACGGACGCCGCGCAGTATTGCGTTGGTTGTCTGGGCGGCGCTCGTGTTGTTGGCAGTGCCCGCTACGGCGGCGCCGACAACGATGAGCTTCGAAGGCGCGCTTCGCACCCAGACCGGCACCCCGGCTCCTGACGGCAGCTACTCGGTGCAGTTTTCGCTGTACTCGGTCAACACGGGCGGCAGTTCTGTGTGGTCGGAGACGACGAAGGTCGCGGTCAAAGGCGGACGCTTTCGGCACGCCATCGGCACCGTGAAAGCCGTTGAGCCGACCGTGCTCGCCAACGTCAAGAATATGTGGCTCGGGATGAAGGTCGGCGTCGACCCCGAGCTGCCTCGTATGCAGCTTCGTTCGGTTCCTTACGCTCTTCGCGCTTCGGTTGCAGAACACGCACTTACACTGAATTGGGATGGCAAGCTTTGCCCCGAAGGCAAGGTCTCGATGGGCCGCGACAAGAAAGGTCAACTCATCTGCGTTCCCGGCGGCGCCGGCGCGGTCGAGTGGGACTACCACGCCAAGCAGGCCACCGAGATCACCAAGGGTGGCTGGATCTACGACGCCCAATGCTGGGGCTACCCGCGATTCGCAGAAGGCAGCACCGACAAGCCCTGCGCGCACACGCAGACCGTCGGCAAGGACAAGGCGGGCTCGGAGTACATCGACTTCAAGATCCCGACCAACGCCAAGACCGCGTTCATCTCGCTGCGCGGCTGGAAGGACAGCGGCTTCTTCGACGTCATGCTCAAGGGCAAGGCGGGGCTGTGGAAATTCCAGCGGCGAATCATGGCGTACAACGACGTCCAACACACGACCGGCGGCGGGACCACCGATGGCAACTTCGTGGCGCTCGCGGCGACGGGGCTCGAAAAGTTCACGCATATCCGCATCCAGAACAAGCAGGGGCGCATCTACTTCTCGGGCATCGGCTTTTCGCGCCAGCCCATGTTCGGCGTCGGCGGCAACGGCTACATCGACTGGCGCAACGTCGTGAACCGCCCCGTGGTCGCGTACGAAAAGCCGATCCCGGCCGGTGACCTCAAGCAGTCTGAGACCGACAACGTGCGCGCCAACAAGCTCGCCGACGGCTCCAAACCGTGGACCGAAGGCGACAAACACAACCACAAGTACGACGTCAACGACGACAGCCTGCAGCGCGCGGACACCAAGCACTTCGTCGCGTACGGCAAGAAGTCATCGATGGTCTTCCGCACCGACGGCAAGTTCGAATACGCCAACTCCGGATCGTTCCCATTCGTGTGGCTGCAAGACGGTGTCGGCATCGGCAACCGGGCGATGGCGCTGTCCAAGGACGAGCTGCACCTCAAGGGCAAGCTGACCGCTACGACGGGCGTCTTTGTCGGCAAGGTCCACGTGGCCAGGGGCGACCAGGAATGCAAGGACGGCGAGCAGCTCAAGGGCATCGACTCGGCGGGCAACAAGATCTGCGCCAAGGACAAGGACACCACGTACGACGGCAGCAACTTCCCCGCGTCCAACCAGCAGTGCGGCAAGGGCGAGCAGCTTCTCGGCTTCGACGCCAAGGGCATCAAGATCTGCGGCAAGGACGCCGACACCAAATATGACGGCGGCAACTTCGCGTTGTCCGACCAGGCGTGCGCCGATGGCGAGCACCTCAAGGGCATCGACAAAGACGGCAAGAAGATCTGCGCCAAGGACAAGGACACCACTTATTCGGGCAAGGACTTCGCGGTCTCCAACAACAAGTGCGCCGCCGACACGGTGCAGGTGGGCGTCGATGACAAGGGCTTTCCGGTCTGCATCAAGGACGCCGGCCTCAACATCGACGTGAAGCTGGGCGCCAAGGACAACTCCGACATCAGCACCGGCAACTGGACATTCGCCAACAGCTGCTGGGGTACGCCGCGGATCGCGGGCGGCGACGCGGCGAGTCCATGCGCCTTTACCAAGACCACCGGGCCCAAGAACATCCCCGCCAAGGACGCCCAGGAGTACCTCGACTTCAAGGTGCCCAACGGCATGCGCACCGCGTTCGTCGGCGCCAAGGCGTGGTCGGACAGCGGCACGTTCGACATCATGGCGCGCACCAAAGCCGGGCTGTGGAAGTTTCAGCGGCGCATCACGGCGCACCAGGCCGTGCAGAACCTTCCGTTTGGCGGCACGCACGATGGCAACCAGATCTTCCTGGCGGCGACGGGGCTCGAAAACTACAGCCACGTCCGCGTGATCAACCGCAACGGGCGCCTCTATTTCGCGGGCATCGGTTTTACGCGCCAGGACCGCGTCGGCGGCTCGGGTATGGGCATGGTGGACTGGGGCAGCGTCGTCAACCGGCCCAACGTGGCCTACACCGACAAGATCCCAGCCGGCGACTTCAAGCAGGCGGAGACCGACAACGTGCGCGGCAACAAGCTCGCGGACGGCAGCACGCCATGGACCGATGGCAGCAAGCACAACCACAAGTACGACGTAAATAGCGACAACATCCGACGCGCCGACGACCAGCACTTCGTCCTCGACGGCAAGAAGAAGTCGACCGCGTTCCTCGCTTCGGGCGACGCCGAGTACCAGTCGTCCGGCAAGTTCCCATGGGTCTGGCTGCAAGGCGGCGTCGGCGCGGCCAACCGCGCGATGGGGCTGTCCAGGGACAAGCTGCAGGTCAAGGGCGACATCGTGTCGGACAAAGGCGTGCTCATCGGCAAGGTGCACGTGGCCAAGGGTGCCCAGCTTTGCAAGAGCGGTGAGGCGCTCGTCGGGATCGATGAAAACGGCGACAAGGTCTGCCAGCAGGTGACCGTGTACACCGGCAAGGACTTCATGACGTCTGGCCAGAAGTGCCCGGTCGGCAAGGTGCAGTACGGCGTCGACGACAAGGGCGCGGCGCTGTGCATCGAGGACTCCGGCCTCAACCCCGAGTGGATCTTCGACGCCAAGCAGCACGACGGTCGCTCGACCGGCAACTGGACCGAAGATGGCCAGTGCTGGGGCCAGCCGCGTTTCGCCAAGGGCGGCATCGACAAACCCTGCGCGTTCACCAAGACCGCTGGCGCGTCCGCCAAGGGCACTGAGAACATCGACTTCAAGGTGCCGGCAGGCGCGCGGACCGCGTGGGTTTCGGTCCTGGGTTGGAAGGACAGCGGCCACTTCGACATCTTCGTCAAGACCAAGAGCGGCCTGTGGCAGTTCCAGCGGCGCCTTCACGCGTACAATGCCGTTCAGAACTCGGTGGGAAGCACACGCGACGGCAACGTGGTCCTGCTCGCGGCGACGGGCCTGGACAGCTTCAGCCACGTCCGCCTGCAAAACCGCGTGGGCCGCCTGTACTTCACCGGCATCGGCTTCGGTCGCCAGGCGCTGCAAGGTGGCGCGACCAACGGCTTCATCGACTGGACCAGCGTCGTCAACCGACCCACCGTCGCGTACACCGGCAAAATCCCGGCGGACAACTTCAACCAGGCCGAGACCGATAACGTGCGCGCCAACAAGCTCGCCGATGGCAGCAAGCCGTGGACCGACGGCGACCAGCACAACCACAAGTACGATGTAAACAGCGCGAACATCAAGCGCGCCGATGACGCTCACTTCGTCGCGGACGGCAAGAAGAAGTCGATGGTCTTCCGGGCCGATGGCGACGCGGAATACCAAGCCAGCGGCAAGTACCCGTTCGTCTGGCTCAACGGCGGCACCGGCAAAGACAAGCGCATCGCGGGCCTGTCCAGCACCGGTTTGGACCTCAAAGGCGCCCTGACGACGGGCGGCACCATCAAGATCGGCGCCGTGCACGTCGCGAAGGGCGACCAGAAATGCGGCACCGGCGAGGTGCTCGCGGGCATCGACGAAAACGGCGACAAGGTTTGCGTCAAGCAGCAGACCTACGACGGCGCGACCTTCGCGCTGAGCAACAAGAAGTGCGCCGATGGCGAGATCCAGTATGGCGTCGACGACAAGGGCGGGCCGCTGTGCATCAAGGACTCCGGCCTCAACATCGAGGTCGTCCACCACGGCAAGAGCTTCTCGACCCGCTCGGCGGGCAACTGGACCGAGGATGCCAGTTGCTGGGGAGAGCCGCGTTTCGCCCAGACCGGCGGCAACACGCCATGCGCGTTCACCGAGACCAAGGGGCCCGAGAACACGCCCAAGGCCGGCAAAGACGAGATCATCGAGTTCGCGGTGCCCAAGGACATGAAGACCGCGTTCGTCGCCGTTCACGCCACCAAGGACAGCGGCACGTTCGACGTGTTCACCCGCACCAGCGGCGGGGCCTGGAACTTCCAGCGCACCATCACCGCCCACCAGGCCGTCCAGACCGGCAGCGCCGACGGCAACGTGGTTTATCTCGCGGCGACAGGCCTCGATCACTACACCCACATCCGCTTGAAGAACCGCAACGGCCGCTTGTACTTCGCCGGCCTCGGCTACACGCGCCAGGACATGCTCGGGTCGGGCAGCAACGGCTCGGTCGATTGGTCCAACGTCGTCAACCGCCCCAACGTCGCCTACACCGACAAGATCGCCGCGGACGACTTCACCCAGTCCGAAACCGACAACGTGCGCGCCAACAAGCTCGCCGACGGCAGCAAGCCCTGGACCGTGCCCAGCGAACATACCCACAGCTACGACGTCAACAAGGACCGTCTGCAGCGCAAAGACGACAAGAACTTCATCGTCGACGGCAAGTCCAAGCAGATGGCCTTCCGCGCCGACGGAACGGGCGCCTACGCGACCGGTGTCGGGGCCTACAACTTCGTCTGGATGGACGGCGGCGACGACCTCGCGCGGCGCATCATGGCGCTGTCCAAGGACGAGCTGCAGGTCAAGGGCAAGATCACCGCGGTCAACGGCTTCTTCACCGGCTCGTCGCACGTCGCCAAGGGCAACCAGAGCTGTTCAGCCGGTCAGCAGGTCATCGGCTTTGACGCCAACGGCGCGGTCAAGTGCGTGGCGGACGCCAACACGACCTATTCGGGCGCCAACTTCGCGCTGAGCAACCAAAAATGCGCGTCTGGTGAGCAGCTGCTCGGCATCGATGAAAAAGGCTTGAAGGTCTGCGTCACCGATGCGGACACCAAGTACGACGGCACCGACTTCGCGCTGTCCAACCAGCAGTGCGACAGCGGCAAATACCTCGTTGGCTTCGACAAGGACGGCAAGAAGGTCTGCACGACCGATGCGAACACCCAGTACGACGGCACCGACTTCGCGCTCAGCAACAAGAAGTGCGCTGACGGCGAGGTGCAGTACGGCGTCAACGACAAGGGCAACCCGCTTTGCGTCAAGGACAGCGGCCTGAACGTCGAGACGGTCAAGGCCAGCAAGGACGCGTCGGCCAAGTCGTCGGGCAACTGGACGGACGACCTCAACTGCTGGGGACAACCGCGTTTCGCCGCCGCGAGCATCGAGCAGCCGTGCGCCTTCACCAACACCAAGGGCAAAGACCAGGCCGGCTCGGAGTTCATCGACTTCACGGTCCCGACCGGCAGCAAGAGCGCATGGGTTTCGGTGTTGTCGTGGAGCGACTCGGGCTACTTCGACGTGTTCACCAAGTCCACCGGCGGCCTGTGGAAGTTCCAGCGCCGCATCACCGCGCACAACTCCGTGCAGAACGTGACGTCGGGCGGCTATGACGGCATGCAGGTCTTCCTCGCTGCCACGGGCCTTGACCACTTCACCGAGGTCCGCCTGCAAAACCGCCAGGGACGGCTGTACTTCGCGGGCATCGGTTTTTCCCGTATGGACATGGTCGGCAGCGCAGGCAACGGGTTCACCGACTGGGACAACATCGTCAACCGGCCCAACGTGCAGTACACGAGCGCGATCGCCGCCGACAAGTTCACGACGACCGAGGTCAGCAACATCCGCGCCAACAAGCTCGCCGATGGCAGCACCCCGTGGGTCGAGCCAGCCGACGACTTCAAGCAGGCCGAGGTCGACAACGTGCGCGGCAACAAGCTCGCCGACGGCAGCACGCCCTGGAAGACGCCCGGCGAGCACACCCACAAGTACGACGTCAACGGCGACGACCTCAAGCGGTCCGACACCCAGCACTTCGTCGCCAACGGCAACAGCAAGTCGATGGTCTTCCGCAACGATGGCGACACCGAATACAAGTCCAGCGGCAAGTACCCGTTCGTGTGGCTGCAAGGTGGCACCGGCACCAGCAACCGCGCGATGGGCGTGTCCAAGACCGAGGTGAAGCTGGCCGGCAAGCTCGTGGCGGGCACCGGCGGCGTGCTCATCGGCAGCACACACGTCATGAAGGGCAACCAGACCTGCGCCAGCGGGAAGGTCGCGACCGGCGTCGATACATCGGGCGACATCGTCTGCAAGACCGAGATTACGTACAACGGCACCAACTTCATGCTCGCCGACCAGAAGTGCGGCACCGGCCAGGTACAGCTGGGCGTCGACAAGGACGGCAAGGTCGTCTGCATCGCGGACTCGGGCCTCAAGGTCGAGGTCGTGCAGCACGCCAAGGACGCGGTCGACAAGACGGTCGGCAAGTGGACCGAAGACGCCAACTGCTGGGGACAGCCCCGCTTTGCGGCCGGCGGCGGCAACTTCCCGTGCGCGTACACCGCGACCAAGAGCCCCGGCACCGCGGGCAGCGAGTTTATCGACTTCAAGCTGCCGTCCGGCATGGCCACCGCCTACGTCGCCGCGCGCGCCCATGTTGAAGGCGGCACGTTCGACGTGTTCACCAAGACGAGCGGCGGCACCTGGATCTACCAGCGGTCGATCACCGCGTACCAGGGCGTGCAAAACGGCAACAACGGCGACGGCAATGCGGTCTTCCTCGCCGCGACGCAGCTGGGCGACTACACCCACATCCGCCTGAAAAACCGCAACGGTCGCATCCACTTTGCGGGCCTCGGCTACTCGCGCGAAGAGAAGGTCGGCAGCGGCAACAACGGCCACATCGACTGGACCGGCGTCGTCAACCGCCCCACCGTCGCGTACACCGCCAAGATCGCGGCCGACGACTTCACCCAATCCGAAACCGACAACGTGCGCGCCAACAAGCTCGCCGACGGCTCGGAGCCCTGGAAGACCGGCAGCGACCACACGCACAAATATGACGTCAACAAGGACCGGCTCGAGCGCGCCGACAGCCAGAACTTCATCGTCAACGGCAAGTCCAAGCAGATGGCGTTCCGCGCCGATGGCACCGCCGAATACGCGACCGGCGTGGGCGCCTACAACTTCGTCTGGATGGACGGCGGCGACGACCTCGCCAGGCGCATCGCGGCGCTGTCCAAGGAGGAGCTGCACATCAAGGGCAAGGTCACCGCGATCAACGGCTTCTTCACCGGGTCATCGCACGTCGCCAAGGGCAACCAGAGCTGCTCAACGGGCCAGCAGGTCATCGGCTTTGACGCCAACGGCGCGGTCAAGTGCGTCGCCGACGCCAACACGACCTACAGCGGCACCAACTTCGCGCTGAGCAACCAAAAATGTGCCGCCGGCGAACAGCTGCTCGGCCTCGATGACAAGGGCGTGAAGATCTGCGTCAAGGACGCTGACACCACGTACGACGGCACCGACTTCGCGTTGAGCAACCAACAATGCAGCGGCGGCCAGCAGCTGCTCGGCTTCGACAAGGACGGCAAGAAGGTCTGCGTTTCGGACGCGAACACCGAATACGACGGCACCGACTTCGCGCTCGCCGACAACAAGTGCGCCGCCGGCCAGGTTCAGTACGGCGTCGACAACGCCGGCAAGCCGCTGTGCATCAAGGACAGCGGGCTCAACATCGAGACAGTCAAGGCCAGCAAGGACGCGTCCAGCAAGAGCAGCGGCAACTGGACCGACGACAACAACTGCTGGGGCGAGCCGAGATTCGCCGCCGGGGGTATCGAGAAGCCTTGCGCGTTCACCAATACCAAGGGCAAGACCCAAAAAGGCAGCGAGTTCATCGATTTCACGGTTCCGACCGGCAGCAAGACCGCGTGGGTTTCGGTGCTGTCGTGGACCGATTCGGGCTACTTCGACGTGTTCACCAAGAACGCGGCCGGGTGGAAATTCCAGCGGCGCATCACCGCGCACAACTCGGTCCAAAACACGACCAACACCGGCTACGACGGGATGACCGTCTTCCTCGCGGCGACCGGCCTCGATCACTTCACCGAGGTCCGGCTGCAAAACCGCCAGGGCCGCCTGTACTTCGCGGGCATCGGCTTTTCGCGCATGGACATGGTCGGCGGCGCGTCCAACGGCTTCATGGACTGGGACAGCGTCGTCAACCGGCCCAACGTGCAGTACACGAGCACGATCCCGGCCGACAAGTTCACCACGACCGAGACGAGCAACCTGCGCGCCAACAAGCTGGCCGACGGGTCCACGCCGTGGGTCGAGCCCGCCGACGACTTCAAGCAGTCCGAGGTCGACAACGTCCGCGCCAGCAAGCTCGCCGACGGTACGACACCATGGGCCACCGGCAGCGAGCACACGCACAAGTACGACGTGAACAAGGACGAGCTGAAGCGCTCGGACAGCCAGCATTTCATCGCCAACGGCAACAGCAAATCGCTCGTGATGCGCACCGACGGCGACGCCGAATACGCGTCGTCGGGCAAATACCCCTTCATCTGGCTGCAGGGCGGCACCGGCACGAGCAACCGCGCCGCGGCGCTTTCCAAGACCGAGCTCACGCTGCAAGGCAAGCTGGTCGCCGGCACGGGCGGCGTTCTCATCGGCTCGACCCACGTCATGAAGGGCAACCAGACCTGCGGCAGCGGCAAGGTCGCGACCGGCGTCGACTCCTCGGGCGACATCGTCTGCAAGACCGAGATCACCTACGGCGGCAGCAACTTCATGACGTCCGATCAGAAGTGCGGCACCGGCCTGGTTCAGCAGGGTGTCGACGCGGATGGCAAGGCAGTTTGCATCGCCGATGTCGGCTTCAAGGCCGAGGTCGTCCAACATGGTAAGGACGCCAACGATAAGACGACCGGCAAGTGGACCGAAGACGCCAACTGCTGGGGCGAGCCCAGGTTCGCAGCCGGCGGCGGCAACTTCCCGTGCCTGTACACCGCGACCAAGGGGCCGGGCACCGCGGGCAGCGAGTTCGTCGAATTCCCGATCCCCAGCGGCATGAAGACCGCGTATATCGCGATCCGCGCCCACACCGACGGCGGCACGTTCGACGTCTACACCAAGAACAGCAGCGGCTCGCTCTTCTTCCAGCGCTCGATCACCGGCTACCAGGGCGTGCAGAACGCCGCAAACGGCGACGGCAACGTCATCTTCCTCGCCGCGACCAACCTCGGCGCTTACACCCACATCCAGCTGAAGAATCGCAACGGCCGCATCCACTTCGCCGGCCTCGGGTACACGCGGGAACAGAAGGTCGGCAGCGGCAGCAACGGAAACATCGACTGGACCGGCGTCGTCAACCGCCCCAACGTCGCGTACACGGCCAAGATCGCGGCCGACGATTTCACCCAGTCCGAAACCGACAACGTGCGCGCCAACAAGCTGGCCGACGGTTCGCAGCCCTGGAAGACCGGCAGCGACCACACCCACAAATACGACGTGAACAAGGACCGGCTCGAGCGTGCCGACAGCCAAAACTTCATCGTCAACGGCAAGTCCAAGCAGATCGTGCTGCGCAGCGACGGCACGACCGAGTATGCGACCGGCGTGGGCGCCTACAACTTCGTGTTCATGGACGGCGGTGACGACCTCGGCCACCGCATCGCGGCGCTCTCCAAGACGGAATTGCACGTCAAGGGCAAGGTCACCAGCGTCGGCGGCTTCTTCTTCAACAACGCGCACGTCGCCAAGGGCGGCCAGTCATGCAGCAGCGGCCAGCAGGTCACGGGCATCGACACCAACGGCGCGGTCACCTGCGCCACCGACGCGAACACGACGTACAGCGGCACCAACTTTGCGCTGAGCAACCAGCAGTGCAGCAGCGGCCAGCAGCTGCTCGGTATCGACGACAAGGGCGTCAAGGTCTGCGTGACCGACGCCGACACCAAGTACACGGGCAAGGACTTCGCGCTGAGCAACCAGCAATGCGACTCGGGCAAGTACCTGGTCGGCTTTGACGGCAACGGCAACAAGGTCTGCGTGGCCGACGCCAACACCGAGTACAACGGCATCGACTTCGCGCTCTCGGGCAAGGCGTGTGCCACCGGCGAAGTGCAATTCGGCGTCGACGGCAACGGCAACCCGCGGTGCATCAAGGACAGCGGCCTGAACATCGAGGCGGTCAAGGGCAGCAAGGACGCGTCGGCCAAGTCGGCGGGCGGCTGGACCGATGACAACAGCTGTTGGGGCGACCCGAAGTTCGTGGCGGGCGGCAGCGAGGCGCCGTGTTCGTTCACAACCACCACGGGCAAGGCGACGGCTGGCAGCGAGACGATGGACTTCGCGGTCCCGACGGGCATGAAGACGGCGTGGGTCGCGGTCAAGGCGTGGAGCGACTCGGGCTACTTCGACATCTTCACCAAGACCACGGGCGGGGCGTTCAAATTCCAGCGGCGCATTACGGCGCACAACAGCGTCCAGAACACGACCAACGGCGGCCACGACGGCATGCAGGTGTTCCTGGCGGCGACCGGGCTCGACCACTTCACCGAGGTCCGTATCCAGAACCGCCAGGGCCGTATCTACTTCGCGGGCATCGGCTTTTCGCGCATGGACATGGTCGGCAGCGCCGGCAACGGGTTCCACGACTGGGCGAACATCGTCAACCGGCCCAACGTGCAGTACACAGCCGCGATCCCGGCCGACAAGTTCACGACCAGCGAGACCAGCAACCTGCGCGCCAACAAGCTGGCCGACGGTTCAACGCCATGGGTCGAGCCCGCCGATGACTTCAACCAGACCGAGGTCGACAACGTCCGCGCCAGCAAGCTCGCCGACGGCACCACACCATGGGCCAGCGGCAGCGAGCACACCCACAGCTACGACGTGAACAAGGACGAGCTGCAGCGGTCTGACACGAAACACTTCGTCGCCAACGGCAACAACAAGTCGCTCGTCATGCGCAGCGATGGCACCGCCGAATACGCGTCGTCGGGCGCCTACCCGTTCGTCTGGCTGCAAGGCGGCACCGGCACCAGCAATCGCGCCGCGGCGCTTTCCAAGACCGAGCTCACGCTGCAAGGCAAGCTGGTGGCCGGCACCGGCGGTGTGCTCATCGGCTCGACCCACGTCATGAAAGGCAACCAGACCTGCGGCAGCGGCAAAGTCGCGACCGGCGTCGATACATCGGGCGACATCGTCTGCAAGACCGAGGTCACGTACGGCGGCAGCACCTTCATGACGTCCGATCAGAAGTGCGGCGCCGGCCTCGTACAGCAGGGTGTCGACGCGGATGGCAAGGCCGTTTGCATCGCCGACGTCGGCTTCAAGGCCGAGGTCGTCCAACATGGTAAGGACGCTAACGATAAGACGACCGGCAAGTGGACCGAAGACGCCAACTGCTGGGGCGAGCCCAGGTTCGCAGCCGGCGGCGGCAGCTTCCCCTGCCTGTTCAACACCACGAAGGGTCCGGGCACCGCGGGCACCGAGTTCGTCGAATTCCCGGTCCCCTCGGGCATGAAAACCGCGTACATCGCGATCCGCGCACACACCGACGGCGGCACGTTCGACGTGTTCACCAAGAACAGCAGCGGCACGCTCTTCTACCAGCGGTCGATCACCGGCTACCAGGCCCAACAGAACACCGCCAACGGCGACGGCAACGTCATTTACCTCGCCGCCACGCAGCTGGATTCGTACACTCACATCCGCCTGGTCAACCGCAACGGCCGCATTCACTTTGCAGGTCTGGGCTACACGCGCGAGCAGAAGGTCGGCAGCGGCAGCAACGGTCATATCGACTGGACCGGCGTCGTGAACCGACCGAACGTCGCTTATACGAGCCTCATCGCGGCCGACGACTTCACCCAGTCCGAAACCGACAACGTGCGCGCCAACAAGCTCGCCGACGGCACGACGCCATGGGCCACCGGCAGCGAGCACACGCACAGCTACGACGTGAACAAGGACCGGCTCGAGCGGTCGGATTCGAAGAACTACATCGTCAACGGCAAGTCCAAGCAGATCGCGTGGCGGGCCGACGGCACCACCGAATATGCGACCGGTGTGGGCGCCTACAACTTCGTGTGGATGGACGGCGGCGACGACCTGTCCAAGCGGATCATGGCGCTGTCCAAGACCGAGCTGCACGTCAAGGGCAAGGTCACCAGCGTCGGCGGCTTCTACTTCAACAGCGCGCATCTCGCGAAAGGCAACCAGGCCTGCAGCAGCGGCCAGCAGGTCACGGGCATCGACAGCAACGGCGCGGTCCAGTGCGCGGCCGATGCGAACACCACCTACAGCGGCACCAACTTCGCGCTCAGCAACCAACAGTGTGCGTCCGGCCAGCAGCTGCTCGGCGTCGACGACAAAGGCGTCAAGGTCTGCGCGACCGACGCGGACACCAAGTACGACGGCACCGACTTTGCGCTCAGCAACCAGCAATGCAGCACGGGTCAGTATCTCGTGGGCTTCAATGGCAGCGGCGTCAAGGTCTGCGCGGCCGACAGCAACACGACGTATGACGGCAGCACCTTCGCGCTCAGCAACAAGCAATGCGCCGCGGGCTCGGTCCAATACGGCGTCGACACCAACGGCGAGCCGCTGTGCATCAAGGACAGCTCGCTCAACATCGAAGCGACACTGCACGGCAAGGATCCGAGCGACCAGACGACCGGCAAGTGGACCGTCGACGGCAACTGCTGGGGCGAGCCAAAATTCGCGGCCGGCGGCACCGACAAGCCGTGCATCTACACGGAGACCACCGGCTCGGCAGCCGCGGGCACCGAGTTTGTCGACTTCGCCATCCCCAGCGGCATGAAGACGGCGTGGCTGTCGGTGCGCACCGCCAAGGACGCCGGGCACTTTGACGTGTTCACCAAGGACAGCAGCGGTGGTTGGATGTTCCAGCGTCGCGTCATGGCGTACCAGGCCGCGGCCGACCCGGTGTCGGGCGATGCGTCCGGCATGATGGTTGTGCTCGCTGCGACGGGTCTCGATCACTACACCCACATCCGCCTGCAAAACCGCAAGGGTCGGCTGTACTTCGCCGGCTTCGGCTTCACGCGCGAGGACCTCAAGGGCGGCGGCCCGACCGGCTTCATGGACTGGGACAACGTCATCAACAAGCCGACGGTGGCCTACACCTCGACCATCCCGGCCGATCAGTTCACCTCGTCGCAGGTCACCAACGTCCGCGCCAGCAAGCTCGCCGACGGCAGCACGCCATGGGTCAAGCCGAGCAACGACTTCAGCCAGACCGAGGTCGACAACCTGCGCGCCGCCAAGCTCGACGACGGGTCGACGCCGTGGGTCAAGCCCAGCAACGACTTCAACCAGACCGAGGTCGACAACATCCGGGCCGCCAAGCTCGATGACGGATCGACGCCCTGGACCGACGGGACCAAGCATAACCACCAATATGACGTCAACGACGCCTGGCTGCGCGAAAACGGTGACAACGCCCACTTCAAGGCGTACGGCGGCAGCCGGCAGATGGCGTTCCGCACCGATGGCACGACCGAGTACGCCAGCGGCATCGGCGCCCACGAGTTCGTCTGGCAGTCCGGCGGCGACGCTTCGAGCAACACGGCGATGTACCTCGACGGCGACGGCACGCTCAGCACCAAGAAGTACGGCAAGCTCGGCGACTACTTCGTCGAGGACAACCAGCAGTGCGCCGATGGCTTCGTGCTCAAGGGCCATGATGGCGACGGCAAGCCGATCTGCACGGCCACGGGCGGCACCGACAAGCTCAGCGGCTCGTGCCAGCTCGGCCAGTACAAGCGCATCGCCGAGAACACGGGCGGCAACCGCTTTGACGGCACCTTCACCCTGCGCGAAGAGGGCGCGACCGGTAGCCATTCGTCGCTGACCTTCCGCATCTCGGGCGCGTTTAACGACGCGGCGAACGCGAGCTTCACGCTCCTCAATCACGGCCGCAACAGCACGACGATGTTCACCGAGGTCCGCCTGGTCACCAAGGCGAGCTCGGCCACCTTCCTCGAGGTCAAATGCGCCGCCGCGGGCACGGTTTCGGTCGCGCTCGTCGGCAACCAGCACAGCGGCGGTTGGGTCGCCAAGGCGTTCACGTCTGGCAGCGTCCCGACCGGTTATGCCGAGACCAAGTGGGGCGCAGACCGGCTCTTCGGCGTCGGTGGCAGCGCGGATCACCTCGTGGTGGAGCGCAGCGGTTACGTCGGCATCAGCGGCACCCCGTCCCATCCACTGCACGTCAAGACGACCGTCAGCGATTGGCAGGCGCGCTTCGAAAACGGCAGCCGCAGCGTCTACATCGCGTCGGACACCAGCGGCATGCACATCAACACCGGCGCCTCCGACTCGAGCAGCGGCTACGTCATGGAGCTGCGCACCAACAACGGCACCGACGCCGCCGACTACACCGCGATGATGGTCACCAACAGCCGCAAGGTCGGGATCCGCACCGATTCACCGGCCGAGGCCTTGCACGTCAACGGTTCGATCCGCGCAGACAGCAGCATCAAGGTCGACGGCAGCATCGTCATCGACGACGGCGCTGGTTGGCACCGCAGCTACGGCAACACCGGCTGGCAGAACTCGACGCACGGCGGCGGCTTCTACATGCAGGGGACGAGCAAGATCGAGGTCTTCGGCAGCAAGCAGCTGTACTCGGACGTGGACATGCAGGCCGACGGTGGCTTCAAGGTCGACAACAACGTGGTCGTGGACGCCGATGGCGGCTGGTTCATCAGCAACAAGACCAACACCGGCTGGAAGAGCGCGACGCACGGCGGCGGCATCTACATGGACGACGCCAACTCCGTGAAGGTCTTCGGCAGCAAGGACTTTATCGTCGCGTCGACCGACAACCGCGTGTACGTCAAGGTCAAGGACGGCGCCGCACCGGGCCTCGAGATTCGCGCGCTGAGCGGCGGACGCAACGGCTACATCGACTTCAGCAACGACTCATCGGTCGACTTCGACGCGCGCTTCGAGCTGACGGGCAACGACGCATTGGCGCTCAAGGGCGCCGGCCTGACCATCGACGACGGCGGCCTGACCGCCAAGGGCGACTCCGAGGTCTCCGACACCAACGGCAGCGTCAAGATCCGCAAGGGCACAACGGCGTCGGTCACCGTCCGCTCCGAGACCCAAAACGGCAAACCCTTCGTCGGTTGGTCCGATCACACCAGCGGCGAGGGCAACGCGAGCAACGACGCGCGCATCACGCTCGAGACCGAGACCGGGGGAACCCGGGTGCTGAAGGTCTCCACTGCGGTCTTCCAGGTCGACGGCACCGCAGGGATGCGGGTTGGCAACGACACGCTGTGGAAATACATCAGCGACCAGATCAACAAGAAGTGCCACCTGTACTTCGGTTGGGGTGACGCCTGCGACGACTGCAACACCGATCCGAGCAAGAAAGCGACCGTGCGAGGCGACGGCTACTGCACCAAGGACAGCGGCAACACCGGCGACAGCAACACCTGCGCGAGCTTCTCGTTCAACGACGGCAGCCACAGCAAGACCATCAAGATGGCCGGCATCTCGTGGAACGACGACAGCGGCGAGAAGGACAAGTTCTGGGTCGCCTTCAAGTGCTTCGAATAGGCCGAACCATCACGGCGAGCCGGCTCAGGTCGAGCACGATGAGATTCGAGACGCTTGGATGACGACGCAAGGCCTGAATGTCATCCGCTTCACCGTCCATGAAGTCCTGGGAAGCTCGAGACCGAGGTGTTTGGCGCGGAGCACGTTCTTGCCGACGTGAGAGGCGAGGCGGGCGACAGCAGCGTGGGCGATGGCCAGGGACGGGTGACGCTTGGCGATGGTCTCGGCTTCGGCGAGGTAACTCTGCGCGATGGCGGGCGGATGTTTGGGACCGGGCGCATCGCGGGGAGGACCGGGCGCATCGAGGCGTGGCGCGGCCATGAGCGACGCGGCATGGGCGACAAGTGCAGCCATGAGGACGGCGGCAACCAGGGGCGCGCGAAGAGCGGACTGGCGGGGGAGGAATCGTTGCATGGTGGTAGATTGCGCGACTTTGGGCTTGGACGCGCACCCGGGTCAATTCCCGCCCGCAGGAGAGCAGTCGAGCGTTTCAGGACCCTTTTTTGAGACCATATGCCCGCCACGGGCTCGCAGAAGCCCGCAGAGCCGTTTTGCAGGGGGGGTAGGTAGTTAAGTGCCCCCTCGGCCCTATCGCCCGTCCTGTGCAGTTCTACGAGGGTTTCGGCGTTCGGCATCAAAAGACGACCGACCAGCCGAGGCCGAAGGTCGGGATGGTCGCGCGCCACGCTTTGAGGCCCACGTGACGCGGCCTCGCGCCGTAAACAAGGGACCACCGCTCGGGCCACAGACGCGCACGTTGGGGGTGAACCACTCGCGGCAGACCGAACACCGACCCCTGCTTCAACGGGTCCCGCCCCCTAAGAGGCGGGTAAGAGCTGCGCCTCGTCCTGCAGGTAGGTGGTCAGGACGCTTCAACGGGTCCCGCCCCCTAAGAGGCGGGTAAGTCGCTTCTCGCGTGCACCGGGCCGGCGGCTCGGTCTAGCTTCAACGGGTCCCGCCCCCTAAGAGGCGGGTAAGATCTTGTAGCCGGTCCTCGGGAATGAGCCCCGTCGTGCTTCAACGGGTCCCGCCCCCTAAGAGGCGGGTAAGGTCCGTCTGTGACGTGGTGCAGAGCACGGACTATTCGCTTAGCTTCAACGGGTCCCGCCCCCTAAGAGGCGGGTAAGGACGGCCTGCGGACTGCGGGAGCACCACGAGCAACGGCTTCAACGGGTCCCGCCCCCTAAGAGGCGGGTAAGTACTACGCCAACCCGCAGATTGCCTACGCCATGCAAATCACGCTTCAACGGGTCCCGCCCCCTAAGAGGCGGGTAAGATCGCGCAGCCGTCGGTGCCGGTGCCGTTGAGCGCGCTTCAACGGGTCCCGCCCCCTAAGAGGCGGGTAAGACCATTTGCGCGACTTGCGCGTTCTTGATGGTCTTCTGCGGCTTCAACGGGTCCCGCCCCCTAAGAGGCGGGTAAGGGTCGCTTGCTCGATGACTGCAAGGGTGGAGTTAGGCTTCAACGGGTCCCGCCCCCTAAGAGGCGGGTAAGGTTTCGGCACTGTCACCGAAGGCGCTGATCACGTCGCTTCAACGGGTCCCGCCCCCTAAGAGGCGGGTAAGCGGTCGACCAGCAAGCGGGGGCACCGCATGGTCTAGCTTCAACGGGTCCCGCCCCCTAAGAGGCGGGTAAGGAGCAAGACCTGGCCGCCATGATCCTGGCGCTGCTGGCTTCAACGGGTCCCGCCCCCTAAGAGGCGGGTAAGCTTTTCAAGCCGGCTATTTGCGTCGCTGTCGTACTCGCTTCAACGGGTCCCGCCCCCTAAGAGGCGGGTAAGAGGCGCCAACGCTTCGATGCGCGACTTGAGCGAATGCTTCAACGGGTCCCGCCCCCTAAGAGGCGGGTAAGGGCGCTGGCCTGCCGCGAAATCATCGAAACCACGATGCTTCAACGGGTCCCGCCCCCTAAGAGGCGGGTAAGAGACGACCTGTTTCGGCTGTTTGAGATGCTGGAAGGGCTTCAACGGGTCCCGCCCCCTAAGAGGCGGGTAAGACCGCTGGCTACTCGAGCGCGCCGCTGCCCGGCTCGCTTCAACGGGTCCCGCCCCCTAAGAGGCGGGTAAGGTGGGACGCACCGGGATCGCGACACACCTGCACTGGCTTCAACGGGTCCCGCCCCCTAAGAGGCGGGTAAGCGGGATCTCCATGACCGCGGCTTGTGCGGCTTCCGGGCAGCTTCAACGGGTCCCGCCCCCTAAGAGGCGGGTAAGAAAGTCGGCGAACGAATACCAGCCATGAGGCGAATAGCTTCAACGGGTCCCGCCCCCTAAGAGGCGGGTAAGATCCCGATGATCGTGACCGAGCACACCGTCACGGTGCTTCAACGGGTCCCGCCCCCTAAGAGGCGGGTAAGGTTCGCTGGCCGAGCGGCTGCTCTGCGATGTAGATGGCTTCAACGGGTCCCGCCCCCTAAGAGGCGGGTAAGTGGTTCCGCTGACCGGCCGCGAGTTGCAGCGGGTCCCCGCTTCAACGGGTCCCGCCCCCTAAGAGGCGGGTAAGGCGCCTCGCATCCGAGCTCGTGCCAGCCTTCCGAAATGCTTCAACGGGTCCCGCCCCCTAAGAGGCGGGTAAGCCCGCGCGGTATCAGTTGAGACGCGATGGCGTTGCTGCTTCAACGGGTCCCGCCCCCTAAGAGGCGGGTAAGAACGCCACCGTGGCGCGTCCGCCGCCGCCCGTGCTACGCTTCAACGGGTCCCGCCCCCTAAGAGGCGGGTAAGTTCGGGGAAGGTCGTCTGTCCGAGCCTGTTTGTTTCGCTTCAACGGGTCCCGCCCCCTAAGAGGCGGGTAAGTTCGATCCGGCGATTACGAATGGACGAGCCCGACTTGCTTCAACGGGTCCCGCCCCCTAAGAGGCGGGTAAGGTTGTAGACCGTCTGCCGGGACACGCCGATACGCTTCGCGCTTCAACGGGTCCCGCCCCCTAAGAGGCGGGTAAGTTTGGTCGGCCTCCATGCGTGTGCCATGAGGTCGCCGCTTCAACGGGTCCCGCCCCCTAAGAGGCGGGTAAGGCCCACGATCGTCGCCCCAACCGGTGGCGTCACTTCGCTTCAACGGGTCCCGCCCCCTAAGAGGCGGGTAAGC
>CAZLMW010000032.1:0-71802 GCA_964560875.1 uncultured Enterobacteriaceae bacterium | reverse complement strand
GGGCTCACCTCACGCGGGGAGCGGCTTTGTAGATCCAGCGCCTACCCCTGTCAACCGCTTTTTGGCCCCTTTCTCGTCGCCAACTTCGATTTCTTTTGGGCCGCTTGGAACCGGCTGAAACGATGGCCGTTTTCTGAAGGGTGCCGGGAGCGGGATTTGAACCCGCACGAGACCAGGTCTCAAGGGAGTTTAAGTCCCCTGCGTCTACCAATTCCGCCATCCCGGCAGCGCCGCAACGGTCTGCAGCGGCGCAACCTTATCAAAACGTCGACGCCCCCGGCAGCCTGTGGACCACCGAGGGCGTCGTTGAATCGCGATCGTCTCGATCGTCAGGCTGCTACGGACCGGCTCGACCGCGCGTGCTACCCGAGTAGATGCCGTTGGTAACCTCGAACTGGTAGTCGCTGCACGAGGCCGTGCCACCGATGTGGTAGACCTTGAGGTAGAACCACGACGAGTCATCCTGGCAGCGCGTCTTGTAGTAGCCCTGAGGGATGCACCGACCGGTGTTGCTGCGCCGGAAGTTCATGCAGTACGGACCCGGGTAGCCGTTCCAGTTGTAGCCGCTGTTCCACGCGTGATACGTCGAGTACGAGCTGTTGCTCTGGCACGGGCACTGGCCCCACTCGGACTCACCGCTGCTGTAGTAGTTTTGCGAGTAGCGCTTGAAGCGCGTGAACCACTGGAAGTCCGTGTCGCCGCAGCAGACGGCGTTGTTCTTGTTCTCGCCGCCGCCGTTGCCCGGACCCGCGATGGCCGCATTCTTCACCGGCGGGCACTTGCCGCGGTAGACCTGGAAACGCAGACGGCCGTTGGGGTTCTTGAGGAACCGAGCGCGCACGCCGAAACGGTCACAGGCGTTGGAGCCGCTGTCCGTATTGTCGCGGGCGAAGAACTTGAACCAATCCTCGTCGGGAGCCCGAACCAGACGACCCGAGACATGAACCGCCGTACCACCAGCGCCCGTGTTCGGGTTGTGGTCGTACAGGTTGCTCGACAGCGACGTAGCGTTGCCACAGACGTTGTTCGGCTCGTGCTGGTCGGTGCCGTTGCATTCGCAGCCGTCAGACATCAGGCCGTTGAGGTTGAAGTAGCCCTCCGCACAACCCACGACCACGCACTTGCCCTTGCTGCACTTGCTGATCGAGTTGGGCAAGTAGCCGCAGTGGTCGCTCGCGTTCTCGTCGATGATTCCGTTGCAGTTCTCATCGGCGTTGTTGCAGAGCTCGACCGCGCCCGGGTTGACCGTCTTGTTGCCGTCGTTGCAGTCGTTGCCGCCGAACTTGCAGACCTTGGGCGCGCCCACGGTGATCATGTTCTTGTCACAGTAGCCGTCGCCATCCTTGTCGCAGAGCTCATCGACCGACTTGTCGCAGTCGTTATCGAGGTTGTCGCACATCTCCTTGGCGCCGGGGTGGGCGGTCGCGGAGCTGTCGTCGCAGTCCTTGCCGAGGGTCTTGAACTTGCTTTCCGGGACACGGAACACACCGTCGGCCTTGCACAGACACCGCTTGCTATCGACCGCGTAACCGTCCTGGTCACCGTCGAAGTAGAAGTTGGTGCAGTTCTTCGAGCCGAGCTCATCGATGAGCTTGTTGCAGTTGTTGTCCTTGCCGTCGCAGATCTCGACAGTCCCCGGGTTCTTGGCCTTGTCGTTATCGTCGCAGTCTCCGCCGCCCTTGCCACAAGTCTTGGGCGCACCGACGACGGGCATGTTCTTGTCGCAATAGTCGTCGTTGTCCTTGTCGCACTTCTCGTCCACCGCCCCGTCGCAGTTGTTGTCGAGGTCGTCGCAAAGCTCGGTCATACCCGGGTTCTGCGCCTTGGTGTCGTCGTTGCAGTCGTCGCCGCGCGTACAGCTCGATTCCTTCAGCGTGTAGCAGTATACCGAGCTGCTGTTCGGTGAGATGCACAGGTCGCTGCCGTCGAACGTCGCGTTGTAGGTGTACGACGCGGTCTGGAATCGGAGGCCGTCGTACTGCGCAGTCGAGCCGGACGTCGGAATCGTGAAGCGCTCGACGAACCGGCTGGAACCAGCAGCGCGGTAGTACTTCTTGATGATGCTGCCGTTGTCCGCGACCTTGTTGAGGACCGCAGAACCACCGTAGCCCCAGTACGTCTGGTAGCTGCCGCCGCTGGTGTAGTAGTTGGCGATGTTGCTGCCATTGTCCTTGCGGAGCACGTAGATGCGCGTGTTGTTGGTCTTCTGCGCGTAGACGTACTTGTCATCGGCCGCGACATAGCCGGCGTAGTAGCCGAAGTACACGCTCCAGGCCTGGCTGCTGGTCTTACCCTTCCACGCGTAGATTCGGTAGTAGTAGTAGTTCGCCGTGTAGTACTGGTCGATCTTGGTGTCCGGGTCGCCCGCGAGCCCCATCGTGTAATACTGGCCGGTCGAGAAGCTGCCGGTGTTCTGACGCTGCTTGTTGTACGTGTAGATCGTTCGGCTGCCCCAGCTCGGGTAGAAGTATTCTTGGTATTTCGGGTGGAAACCGCCTCCGTGGCTGTGTGTGTTCTGCGAGATCGGCTGGCCCACATAGCGCGGCTTGTCCGAGATCACGATCTTGCAGTTCTTGCTGCCCGGTCCACCGGTCTTCGGACACGCCTGCGTGCTGCTGACGAACTTATCTTTGTCGCAGTAGCCATCGCCGTCCGCGTCGCAGCCTTCGTCGACCACGTTGTTGCAGTTGTTGTCCTTGCCGTCGCAGATCTCCGCGGACTCGGACGGGAAGACGTAGCCCTTCGTGTCGTCGCAGTCACCGTACTTGGTGGCCGTGTACTTGCTGCAGGCGCCGTTGGCGAGGCGGATGTTGTCGATGAACACGCCGAGGCCGTCGTTCTTATCCTTGTTGACCGTGTCGAAGTAGAACTCGAGCTGGATGTCCTTGCCGACGTACTTGGCGAGGTCGAATTTGAGGTCGATCCACTTGTCGGTCTGGAACGTCGAGCCGTTCGACTTGCGCGTGTAGACCTCAAACTCAGCATTTTGCCAGCCGCTGTATTGGCCGGCGAGCCAGCTGCGGCAGGTGCCGTTGCCATACCCGTAGCCGCTCGGGCAGCGGTACGTGTGACCAAGGTTGGTGTAACCGTTGTAACGCATGTCGCTGTACGCGGAACGGAGATCGTGGCCGCCGCCCCAGGTGGGTCCGTAACGGCTCCACTGGTAGATGCCGTACTGGCTGTAGCGGTAGTACGTGTGCTTGGTCTTCTTATCGAGCGAGTACAGCCAGCTGCTGGACGTACCCTGGTAGTACGAACCGTTGGTCCACGACAGGTTGCTGTAACCGCCGAACTTGCGTCCGTTGGTCGCCTTGATGACCGTCATGGTCTCGCCCTTGCTGTTGCATCGGTTGTGGAACGTCGAGGCTGACGTCCCGTCACGGCTCATCTGGTAGCAGAGCTCCCACTCGGCGTTGCTGTTGCCGTACCAGGAGTTCAGCTGGGCTTCCTGCGCGGTCGTCAGGATGTTGGAGCCCGGGTTGCAAACTGCTGATCCGTCGCAGCGCAGGTAGCGGCTCTGCAGCTTGGACTTGCCCCACAGCTCCTCGGCGAACTTACCGTCGACGAACACGCGCAGGCTGATGTGGTCTGTCTTCGGGTTGGCCTCGATGCCCGAGTAGATCGAGAAGGTCAGCTCAGGCTTGGCGTTGGCCGGAACCTTGATCTTCGGGCTGCGGGCTGTACCCGCGCTAGCGCCGAAAGCGAACTTGTCGGTCTTGGGATCGCCGTAGTAGAGCGCGCCCTTGGGCGTGCGGTAGTTGAAGGAGTTCGGGCGATGCTGCCAGCCCTGCCCGGTCGCAGACGTGCTGCAGTTGGTCGGGTTCTTGTTGTTCGGCGTACAGCGCTTGAACGTCCAGCCCGCAGCGGTCTTGCCGTCGAAGTCGTCCTTGAAGGTGTTGGTCGCGCACTGAGTTGTTGTGCAGAGGCACTGGAAGCTCGCGGTACCGTAACCGTCGCCGTCACCGTCGTAGTACTGCTTGATGCACGACTTGGCGTTGTTCTCGCTGAGCAGACCGTTGCAGTTATCGTCGTAAGGCGTGTTGCAGTTCTCCTGCGCCCCGGGGTTGACGTTGCTGTCGGCGTCGTCGCAGTCGTTGGCGCCGTTGGGGCACGCTGCCGGAGTACCGACAACACCCATCGAGGCGTCGCAGTAATCATCGTCGTCGTCGTCGCAACCTTCGTCGATCGCGCCGTTGCAATTGTTGTCCTTGTTGTCGCAGACCTCGGGCGTGCCGGGGTTAGCAGCGCCATTGCCGTCCTCGCAGTCATCGCCGAAGCCGTATTGGGCGCCGGTGATCGGGCGGGTGCAGACAAAGCAATCGAGGGTCGTCTTGTTGGCCACATCCGACCACTTGCCGTCGGTTCCGACGCTGACATAGTCCTGGCCGTCGGTGGGCGGCGGCGTCGTGAAGCCGTCCTGATAGTACACCTCGACATCGCTGAGCGTCCAACTGCTGTAGGTGCTGAAGAAGTAGTTGCGGCAGGCCGTCGAGCCGGAGCCGCCAAGGTGGCACTTGTAGCTGTGGCCGAAGTACGTGTAGCCCCTCTTCATGCTGCTGTTGACGTAGATATCGTGTCCCGCGCCGAACGTCGGGCCGTAGCTGTTGTTGCCGTAGCCGGCGTACTGCGGGTAGCGAACATCGAACACCTTGTTGTCGGAAAGTGAGAACAAGAACGCCTCGGAGTCGTAGATGTAGTTGCTGCTGCTGTGCCACGAGCTCGTCATGTAGCCGCCGGCCTTACGACCCTTGTCGTTGGTCATGATCGTGAAGGTCGGGCCCTTGCCGTTGCACTTGCTGTGGAACGTCGAGGAGCTGAAGCCGTCCTTGCTGGCGCGGTAGCAGACCTTCCATTTCGGCAGCAGCTTCTGGCCGGAGCCGCTGGCGTACTCATACAGGAGCTCGACCTGGACTTTGCGCTCGCTGCAGCCCGCTCCGACGCTGCCGGTGTTCTGCAGACGAACGGTGATGACGCCGTCGGAGATCGTGCTGATCGGGACGCTGAACTCACGGGTCTTGCTCGTGCAGTCGCCGCCGCTCTCGTTACCGACGTTTCCGTAGTGGCTGCCCTCGATGTAGACGTTCGCGTATTCGCTGCTGCTACCGAAGTCACCGGCGACTCGGGTGCGAACCTTCAGCGTGCTCTGACCAGCCTTGGGCTTGGGAATACCGCTGAACGTGAAGTTGAAGTTCTGGCCGCCGGTGACGATGTTGGCGCTCTTGCTGAGCCCGGACGTCTGCACCTTGGCGCTGTGCCAATCGTTGAGCGTCGCCTGCTCCGACGGGGTAAGGAGGATACCGTCGGAGAAGTAGGCCGCCGTCGACTTGCTGTCCGGCTCGTTCTTGGCCCAGTTGGTCCAGTCCACCGGCGAGCCGTCTTCCCAACGGAAGCTGCCGCCGAAGTCCTTGTCGGTCATGCCGATCCAGAAGGGCTTGATTCCGCCGCACGTCTTGACCGCGTCGGTCTTGATCGCGCCGGCCTGGCCCGCACCGTGGAGGCTGGCGAGGTTGCCGCCCCACGTTTCGCACTGAGCCTGAGCTTGCGGCCACGTCGTGCCCGTCTTCGAGTACGAGCGAACGCAAGTGCCGCCGTAGACCGAGCCGTCGCACTTCATCCGCGTCTTCGGGCACACCTTGGCTGTGCCGTCGGCGGTGATACGCATGCTCGAGTCGCAGTAGCCATCGCCGTCATCGTCGCAGCCCTCATCGGACAGCGGCTGCAGCGTGTTTGTCAGAGGGTAGCACCAGCGTACGGCCGAGTAGGACGCGTGTGCGATGCAGTACTCTTTGCCATCCCAGGTCGAGTTGTGGATGTTCGTACCGGCTTGGAAGGCCACGCCGTCGAACTGTCCGGTGGACACGTCGTAGCGGTAGACCCAGCGGTTGTCCGAACCACGGATGAGCTTGCCCTGGACGACCGCGAGACCGCCGTAGATGTTGCCGTTGACGGTGTTCAGGTTGAGGGTCTTGACCGTCGAACCCGTCTCCTTGTTCAGGTACCACAGCGTCGAGCTGTTGTAGCGCATGGCGTAGACGTAGTTGCCGTCCACTGCGACGCCGCCGACCGTGCCGCCGATGTTGGCGCTCCACAGCTTCTTGGACGTCCCGACCTTACCGGTCAGCTTGGTGACGGTGCCGTAGCCCCAGTTCGCCGTGTAGAACGCGCTGCCCGTGCGCTCGCCGACGAGCTGCATGATGTTGGCCTGGCCGGTCCGGAACAGACCGAGGTACTTGCCCTGCTGGCTGTAGCGGTAGACCGTGTCGCCCGACCACTGCGGGTACCAGTATTCCTTGAAGTACGCGTGGTAACCGGCGCCGTGACTGCGGGTATCCATGCCGGCCGGGTTGCCGATGAAGTTGTCGTCCTTGCCCGGCAGCTTGTAGCAGTAGAACGGCGCGCCGGTGCTGGCCGCGCAGTACTCGCCGTCGCTGGTGATGGCCGATGCGTAGTTCGTCGGTGCGACCTGGAAGCGGATGCCGTCGTGCTGCATCGTCGCGAGGTCGTAACGCCAGACCCAGCGGGCGCTGTACACGCCGCGGTAGAGCTTGCCCTGGTAGATGTGCATACCGCCGTAGCTGTCCTGGCCGTACCACTTGTCGAGCTGCAATGTGTTGAGCAGCTTGCCGTTGGCGCGATCGAGCTTGTAGACGCTGCGGTGGTCGTTGTAGCGCATCGCGTAGACGCTCTGACCATCGGTATCGACGCTTCCTTCGTAGCTGCCGATGTTGGTCCGCCAGAGCATCGAGCTGCTGTTGCTCTTACGCTTGGAGATGCCCTCATACTGCTCGGCCATGTAGTAGGTGTCTTCGGTTGGGTCACCGTTGACCGCGCGAACGTAGCGGGCGCCTGAGTTAAAGTTGCCCAGGTAGGCGCCGGTGTTGCTGTACTTGTAGATGCGGGTGCTGAAGCTGCCGTTCCAACCGGGGTTCCAGTACTGCTTGTACTTCGGGTGGTAGCCGCCGCCGTGGCTCTGCGGCTGGACGTTGCGCGTCCCCGTGTAAAGGCCGCTGACGTCGCCGGGCATGTTGTAGCACCAGATCGAACCGCTCGTGCTGCCGTAGCAAAGCTGACTACCGGTGTAAGCGCCGAAGTACGGCGTGACGTCGAGCTGCCACTTGCCGCCATCATGCTTCCAGCTGCTGGACGCGAGGTTGATGTCGTAGCGGTACAACCAGCGGTCGGTGCTGGCGCGGTACAGCTTGTTGCCGACAACGGCGAGGCCGCCGTACATCGTGCCCGTGAAGCCATTGGTCAGGTTGGCGGTCTTGGACGTGTTGCCGTTGGTCTTATCGAGGACCCAGACCGTGCTGCTGTTGTGGCGCATGACGTAGACGTTCTTGCCGTCCACGGCGATGCCGGACATGTACGTGGTCGGGTTCTTCGACCAGACAACGGCCGAGGTCTTGCCCTTCTGCTTGCGCACGCGGCTGATGCCCGAGCTGCTGCTGTACGTGACCGTGTAGTAGTGATCGTCGTTCGGGTCGCCAGCGAGCTGACGGATGTACTGGTAGCCGGTGTTGAACTCGCCGGTCTGCTCGTACTTGTCGTTGTAGGTGCGGACCTTGGTGTTGCCGCTGGTCCACTCCGGAATCCAGAACTGCTTGTGGAAGAGGTGGTAGCCGCCGCCGTGGCTGTACGGCTGCAGGCCGACAACGCGCGCGTTCGTGCCCGGGATGGGATCGGACGACTTGGGCAGCTCGTAGCAGTAGACGTTGTTGCCGGTATCCGACACGCACAGGTCCTTGCCGTTGAAGGCGGACGTGTAAATGGTCGGTGTGACGCGGAACTTCATGCCGTCGTGCTTGAGGTCGCTGATGTTGTATCGGTAGACCCAGCGGTCAGCGTAGGCGCCGCGGTAGAGCTTGCCGTCGATGGCGTGCAACAGGCCGAAGTTGTACTGACCGTACAGGTCGCCCTGCAGCTGCTTGTACGCTTCCTGGTTGCCGTTACTGCGGTTGAGGATGTACAGGCCGCGGTAGTCGTTGTAGCGCTGCGCATAGACCTTGTTGCCGTCGGAGGTCACCGCACCTGGGTAGCTGCTGATGCTGCGGGTCCACAGGACCGAGCTCGTCTTGCCCTTCATCTTGCGGATGCCGTTGTGCTGGCAGGCGACGTAGTAGGTGTCTTCCTTCGGATCGCCGGACAGCTGGCGCACGTAGCGGCGGCCGGAGTTGAACGAGCCGAGCGACTTGTGGTTGATGTCGTAGCGACGGACGGTCGTGTTGTAGCTGCCGCTCCACTGCGGGTACCAGTACTCTTTGTGGAAGAGGTGGAAGCCGCCACCGTGGCTGCCGACGTTCATCGAGCTGACCACCTGGCCGTTGAACTGAACGCCCTTGAGCAGCTTGAAGTTGCAGTCGTTGTTGACGCCGTCGCAGATCTCGGTCGCGGCCGGGTTGACGGTCGGGTTCTTGTCGTCGCAGTCACCTTCCTGGTTGCTGGTCAGCTTGCCGGTCTGGTGACAGCGGCATTCACTCTTGCCCGCGCCCCAATTGTCGCCGTCGAAGTCGACGAACCAGTTGACGCAGTTGACCGCGTTGAGGTCGTTCGGCGTGCCTGAGCAGTTGTCGTCCGCTTCGGTGTTGCAGTCTTCGCGCTGTCCGGGGTTGATCGACGCGTTGGTGTCGTCGCAGTCGTTGCCACCCTTGGGGCAGCCGCCCGAGACGCCGGTGTTGCCGATGCAGTAACCGTCGCCGTCGTTGTCCTTGCAGATTTCGTCGGCACCCGCTGCGCAGTTGTTGTCGATGCCGTCGCAAACTTCCTTCGCGCCCGGGTTGATCGCCTTCTGCTTGTCGTCGCAGTCACCGGCGCCGTTGGGGCAGACTTTCGGCTTGCCGATAACGGACTTGGCCTGCGTGCAGTAGTCGTCGCCGTCAACGTCGCAGCCGTCGTCGAGCTGGCCGTTGCAGTCGTTGTCGAGGTCGTCGCAAACCTCGGTCTTGCCGGGGTGGACGCCTGCGTTGAGGTCATCGCAGTCGTTGCCGCCCTTGCTGCAGACAACCGGCGTTCCGACGATCGTCTTGGTCTTGTTGCAGTAGCCGTCCTTGTCCGCGTCGCAGGTGTTGTCGGCTTCACCGTCGCAATCCTGGTCCTTGTCGTCGCACTTCTCGACGGCTGCCGGGTTGATCGTCTTGTCGGCGTCGTTGCAGTCATCGCCGGGCACGAGGCCATCGACCTTGTTTTCGACGCGGGCGCACACGAAACCAACGTTGTACGGGTTGGGTCCGAAGGTGCCCTGGATGCCGGTGACCGCGTAGCCGTTGGGGCAAACTGTGGTGCCTGTCGACTGACCGGAAGCGGTGTCACCGAAGTTGCCGACGTTGCTCGCAGTCGCGTTGTTTTGCGCCTTGGATACGTCCACGACGCTCTTGCAGCGGGTCATGAAGCGAATCAGCTGGCCGGTCGCCTTGTGCACGTAGTTGGTGCCACCGATGAGCACGTGACCCTTGGCGCAGTTGATCGCGGGGATCGGGCTGCTGTTCGCGGTGCCGAAGTAGTCGCTGAAGACGGTGATGCCGAACGAGCCATCGGGGTTGAGCTTGGCGCACTTGAGGCGATAGCGGCTGACCATGCCGTTGTCTTTGAGGCCGTCGAGGCCGACCGCGACGTATCCGTTGAGGCACTTGACCGTGTAGGCCGTGCCCTTGCCGCTGTTGCCGGCGACGCCGGTGTTCTTGATGTCGGCGTTGTTGACGACAAGCGCGGTGCCGGTCGGCTTCTTGCTGTTCACGCACGTCGCGGACGCCGCGATCTTCATGTTCGCGTCACAGAATCCGTCCAGGTCGTTGTCGCAGCCTTCGTCCTTGCCGCCCTTGCAGTTGTTGTCCTTGTTGTCGCAGATCTCCGGCGCACCGGGGCTGACCGTCGGATCATTGTCGTTGCAGTCGCCGCCGAGCGCGGTGACGAACGTACCTTCGGGCAGGCACTGGCAACGAGCCGAGCCGCCGCCGTAGCCATCTTTGTCGCTGTCCTCGAAGAAGGACTTGCAGCCGAGCGCGTTCAGGTCGTTCTGCGTGCCGTTGCAGTTGTTATCAAGGCCATCGCCGCACTTCTCGGCAGCCGCAGGGTTCACGGCCTGCGTCGTGTCGTCGCAGTCGCCGATCTTCTTGGTGTCGGTGACCTTGTACGCGTTCTGCGGGGCGCAGAGGCAGAGGGCAACGTCCACGGCCCAGCCGTCGTTGTCACCGTCATGGTAGTGCTTCTTGCAGCCCACCGCGTCGATGCCGTTGAGGTCGCCGTCGCAGTTCTGGTCGATGTTGTCGTTGCAGATTTCCTTGGCGCCAGGATTGACGCTCGCGGACGAATCATTGCAGTCGCCGCCGCCGTTCTTGCAGACCGCAGGCTTGCCGATTGTGACCATGCTCGCGTCGCAGTACGAATCGCCGTCGTCATCACAGCCGTTGTCGACCTTGCCGTCGCAGTCGTTGTCGACGCCGTCGCAGATCTCCTGGACACCCGGGTTGACCAGCTTGTTCTTGTCGTCGCAATCGCCCGACTTGGTACCGGTCAGCGGTGCTTCGGCGCGGCAGATGCACGAGATCTTGCCGTTGTCGGGGAAGTAGGCATCACCGTCGAGGTCCTCGCCGAACTTCTTGCAGCCGAGCGCGTTGACGTCGTTGGTCGAGCCGTCGCAGTTGTCGTCGAACGTGGTCGCGCAGTTCTCCTGCATGCCGGGATGAATGTTCTTGTCGGTGTCCTTGCAGTCGTTGCCACCCTTGGGACACGCAACCGGCTTGCCGACGGTCTTCATCGCAGCGTCGCAGTAGTCGTCGCCGTCGTCGTCGCAGCCTTCGTCGCTCGTTCCACCGGCCTTCAGCATCTTGATGTACGTGTTGTACTCGGTCTTCTCCGCGCTGAGCTTGGCAGCCGCGTCCGCCTGGGCCGTCTTGAGCCCCGCTTCGCGATCGGTCTTGTCCTTCTTGAACTTGGCGAGCTGATCGGAGCACTGCTGGCTGGGCTGGTTCTGACACAGGATCTCCTGCGTGCCGATAAGCTTGGTCAGGTTGACGATATCCTTCTGCAGGCCGGTCACCTTCGCGTCGGCGGCGAGGCGCGCTGTCTGGGCGTCTTCCCACTTCTTGCGCTGGGCAGCGAGGGCCGCAGATGTGTGCGGTGAATCGCAGTTGTTGTCCTTGCCGTCGCACCATTCAGCGTGGCCCGGGTTGACCTCGGCGTCCTGGTCGTTGCAGTCGCCGCCGCCCTTGGGGCAGATCGAGGGCAGACCGGTCGTAACCATATCGCCGTTGCAGTACTCGTCTCCGTCGCCGTTGCAGCCTTCATCGACCTTGGAGTCGCAGTCGTTGTCGGCGTTGTCGCAGACCTCGGTGCCGCCCTTGTGGATCTTCGGATCAACGTCGTTGCAGTCGCCGCCAACCTTGGCGGTGTAGTCGTTTTCGCCGAAGCACAGGCACTTGGTCAGTCCGTCGAGACCGTGCTTATCGCCGTCCTGGTCGAGGAAGAACTTGCTGCAACCCTGCGCGTTCTCGTCGTTCTGAGTGCCGCTGCAGTCATCGTCGATGCTGTTGCCGCAGATCTCTTTGCCGGCCGGGTTGATGAGCGGGTTCTTGTCTTCGCAGTCGCCGCCAACCTTCGCCGTGTAGTTACCGGCGGGCTCGCAGAGGCAGAGCTTGACGTTGAGACCGTACTTATCTTTGTCGCCGTCGAAGTAGAACGCCGTGCAGTTGGACGCGTCCTGGTCGTTCTGCGAGCCGTTGCAGTCGTCGTCGATGCCGTTGCCGCAGATCTCCTTGACGCCCGGGTTCTGGTCCTGGTTGAGGTCGTCGCAGTCGTTGCCGCCCTTGGGGCAGACCTTCGGAGCCGGGTTGGAAACACCGAGCTTCGCGTCGCAGTAGCCGTCGTTGTCCTTGTCGCAGCTGTTATCGACCTTGCCGTCGCAGTCCGAGTCGACGTCGTCGCAGATCTCGGTGGCGCCCGGGTAGACGTTCTTATCGTTGTCGTTGCAGTCGTCGCCGGCGCGCGGCTTGTAGTTGGCGAGCTTCACTTCGCAAACGAAGCAATGCTTGGCAGTGAGCTGAATGTCTTCCCACGCGCCGGTCGTCGAGCTGATGACCACGCCGTCTTCGTCCAGACCCGCGCCGCCGTTGTCGGGCTGTCCAGTCTTCCAGTTCTTGTACTGGTAGAGCGTGCCGTCGACCCACTTGTACGTACCTTCTTTGTCCGTATCGCCAAGACCGATGATCGAGAGCGTTCCGGCGCCGCAGCCCTGGAGCGCGGCCTTGCGCACCACCTCGTTTTCCTTGCTCTCGTCGATGACGGCGAGATGGCCGCCGAGCCCGGTGCAGTACTTGTTGGCGCCGGCGAAGGTCTTGGTGTCCTTGAAGCCGGTGTAGCACGTGTTCAGGTACTCCTGACCGGCGCATACCGGGCGGCTCTTCGGGCAAGCGTCGCTGAGCGTGACCTGCTTCTTCGCGTCGCAGAAACCGTCACCGTCCTGGTCGCAGCTCTCGTCCTTCACGCCGTTGCAGTTGTCGTCGACGTTGTTGCACATCTCCGTGGCGATCGGGTTGACCGTCTTCTTGGTGTCGTCGCAGTCGCCCTTCTTGGTGGCGGTGAACGTACCTTCGGGCACGCAGAGGCACTTGCTGGTGTTGGTGCCAAAGCCGTCGCCGTCCGCATCGCTGTAGAACGTCGTGCAACCGATCGCGTTGGGATCGTTCTGGCTGCCATCGCAGTCGTCGTCCTTGCCGTTGCCGCACTTCTCGGCCTTGCCCGGGTTGACCTCTTTGTCTTGATCGTCGCAGTCGCCCTTGCCGTTCTTGCAAACAAGGATGCCGGTGACATCCCACGGCTGGTTCGCGTCGCAGTAGCCGTCGCCGTCGTCGTCGCAGCCCTCGTTGACCTTGCCGTTGCAGTTGTTGTCGATGTTGTCGCAGATCTCGGCCGCGCCCGGGTGGATCGTCTTGTCGTAGTCGTTGCAGTCGCCGGTGAGCTTCGCGAAGAAGAGGCCGAGCGGCTTGCACAGACACTTGAATTCGGTCGTGCCGTAGTTGTCTTTGTCGTTGTCATAGAACCGCGGCGTGCAGTTGTCGGCGTCGACGTCGTTGTCATTGCCGTTGCAGTTGTCGTCGATGCCGATCGTCGCGCAGTTCTCGTTGACGCCGGGGTTGGTCGTCTTGACCTTGTCGTCGCAGTCGCCGCCACCCTTGGGGCAAACGTCAGGCGCGCCGATGACGATCATGTCTTTGTCGCAGTACTGGTCGCCATCGTCGTCACAGTCTTCGTCGATCTGGAAGTCGGAGTCGTTGTCCTTTCCGTCGCAGATCTCGATGCCTTCGGGGTTGATCTTCGGATCGTTATCGTCGGTGTCGCCCGGGCCCTTGGGGCACTTGCTCGGCGGCTTGCCGTTCTTGCCGGTGCAGACAACTTCGACCTGCAGCGACTTCTGGCCCTCACAGGGCTTGCCGAACACCTGGTCGGTGGCCGCGATGATGCAACTGTGCTTGCCGAGGCAGGCGTCCTTGAGCTTCTGGACGGAGAGCTTGGCGTGGCACGCACTCTGCTCGAAGCCGCCGCACTTGCCCTTGGGCTGACCGTAGCTGGCGAACGAGATCTGGGTGATCTTCGCGTCCTTTTCGCTGCAGGTGACGTTGAGGTTGGCACCCTGGGCCGCCTGCGCGCACTGCTTCTTCTCGGCGCCGACCGCCACGTACTTCATGTCGAAGTCGCAGTAGAGGTCGCCGTCGTCGTCGCAACCTTCGTCGCGCAGGCCATCGCAGTCATCATCCAGACCGTTGCAGATCTCCTTGGCGTTCGGGTTGATGTTGGTGTCACCGTCGTTGCAGTCGCCGGGCTTCTTGGCCGTCGCCGCACCTTCGGCGAAGCAGAGGCACTTCTTGGGCAGCGTGCCGAAGCCGTCCGCGTCGGTATCGGTGTAGAACGTGGTGCAGCCGAGCGCGTTCAGGTCGTTCTGCGTGCCGGTGCAGTCGTCGTCGACGCCGTTGTGGCAGATCTCGGGGTTATCGACGGGGTTGATCTTCGGGTCGGCGTCGTTGCAGTCACCGCCCTTGTCGGCCGTGTACGTACCCTTGGGAGCACAGAGGCACTTGGGCGCGCCAGCACCGAACTTATCTTCGTCGACGTCCTTGAAGTAATTCTTGCAGCCAGCCGCGTCTTCTTCGTCCTGCGCGCCGTTGCAGTTGTCGTCCTTGCCGTTGAGGCAGACTTCCTTGGCACCCGGGTTGACCGTGGTGTCCGAGTCGTCGCAGTCGCCCTTGCCCTTCGGACAGACGGCGGGTGTGCCTTCGACAACCGCCTTGGCATCGCAGAACTTGTCGCCGTCAGCGTCGCAGTTCTCGTCGATGTGGCCGTCGCAGTCGTTGTCGACGCCGTCACAGATCTCCGCGCACGCGGGGTCGCCGCAGCAAGACGCGAGGTCCTTGCAGTCGATAAGACCGTTGGAGTTGTTGTCCTGCAGGTCGTTGCAGATTTCGCCCGCGCCGCAGGTGATCGTGACCTTGGCCGTCGCGTCCTTGCCCTCAACCGTGTCGAGAACGATGTAGTAGAGGTTGCCCTTCGCCGAGGCGAACTTGGTCTTGCCAGCGCCGCCGGTCGCGAAGCACGCGTTGGTGTCGCAGGTGGTGCCCTTGCCGGCGTTGAGGACGAAGACGCGCGCCGACGGATCGGACAGCGACGTGACGTTGAGCTCGACAGGCCGCGAGGTGTTCGTGCCGAACTTCACCGCGTACTCGTTGCCGCTGAACTTGGTGCCCGCAGCGCAGTTGTAGATCTCGACCTTGTCGGACTTGCCGCCCTTGTTGGACGTGATCGTGATCGTGTCGCCGCACTTGACGGTCTCCTGACCGGAGCATTCGCAGGTGTTCTTGTGCTCGCAACGCTTGTCGATGCAGGAGTCCTGGGTGCACTCGTCACCATCGTCGCAAGCCTTCGCGTCGACGCAATCGACAAAGCCTTCCTCGAAGAACGCCTGGATCCGCTCGATCGCGTCTTCGGGCTTGTCGGTGCCGGTGTCCGTGGTCAGACCGCTGACGAGAATCGACGAAGCGACGGTCCGGTAACCATTGGGATCATCGTGCGCGACCTGGACGAAGAACTTGTCGTTCTTGCCGTCGTTGTGAAGGACGTTTCGGGTCTCTTTCACCTGCGTCGCCGCGTTGAGCAGGTCGTTGCCGTTGTTGTAGGTGAAGTTCTGCTCGTACGCGAAGCTGTAGAACTTGACCGGCGACTGCTTGGCGTTTTGGTACACGCCGTTGCCCTTGAGCGGGCCCTCGACGCCGAAGTTGCTGTCATCCTTCGCCGACTTGATGTGGAAGAAGCCGTGCAGGGACGTCTGCGTGTCAAACGCCCAGGTGTCGCCACCCTCGAAGTAGAGCTTGCCGCCTTGCTGCAGGAAGAGCTTGAGCGGAAGCGCCTCGGTCTCGGTCAGCACGTGCTTTTTCGGGTAGACGCCGAGGCTGATGTAGATCGCGGCGAACTTGGTCAGGTCGCTGTAGAGGCTCAGGTCCGTCGTGTGCTGGACGATCGCCTTTTCACCGGTGAGCCCCTTCTTGGCAACCCAGCCCTTGAGCAGGTTGGCGATCTTCGCGCCGTGGGTGCTCGGGACCTCGGTGGGCCGCCAGACCAGGTAACCGGCGTTGGCGATAACCGTGACCTTGAAGGTGCACAGGCTGTAGAGGAAGCCGTCGGAGACCTTGATCGTGACCGTGTGCGTGCCGACGTCGTTGATATCCTTGGGCAGGATCTTCAGCTGCGTGTTCCAGCTGTTGTCGAGCCAGAAGTAGAGCGCGCTGCTCAGGGTCACGAACTTGGGCGCGTTGACGAGCGAGAAGCTGAGGATCGCGTCCGAGTCCGGATCCTTGGCCTTGAGCGGCAGCGCGATGAGGTCGTTGAACTTCGCGATCTGGTTGGGCGGGCACTTGCCGAACGTGGGCTTGCCACCCTTGACGACGCAGACGTTGTCGAGACCGAAGCTGGTCAGGTTCGCGGTGCTCTTACCGGCGGCGCAGAACGCCAGGCGGAGGCCGTTTGAGCCGGTCAGCGCGGGCGGGAGCTTCAGGTCGACCGTGTTCGGGCCGACGTCGGACTTGGGCGTGATGACGTCGATGAGCGTCGCCTTGGTCCAATCAACGTCAGCACCGTCGAGCGAGCCGTAGATGCGGAACGTCGTGTCCTCTTTGACCACGTCGAGCAGACGGTCGTACTGGATCGTGATCGACTTGGAGCCGGCCGCCTGGATGATCGGCGACTGCAAACAGGTCTCGTAATCGGTCTTGGTCGGGGTCCAATCGAGCATCGCGTGCTGATCGGGGCCGAGGTTGCCCTTCGTGGCGACCTTCCAGTTGGTCTTCGCCGTGCCCTTCACGTCGCCGGGGTTCCAACCCATGGCCTTGAGGCTCGTGCCGCCGGAGAAGTCCTGGCAGTAGCCGATCTGGACGGTGCAGACATCGAGCGGGCTGGCCACGCACGCGCGGCTGCCGTCTGTCTTGGTCTCGCAGATGCCCTTGGCGCACGAGCTGTTCAGGTACGCGCAGTCGATCTTCTCGGTTTCCTTCTTGCAGCACAGCGCGTTGTCACCGGTCGCCTCGTAGTTGAGGCACTCGTTGAACACGCACTGGTCGAACGTGCAGAGGTTGCCGTCGTTGCAGTCAAACTTGTCGAGGCAGCAGCCCTTCTTCGGCTTGTGGATGCAGATACCGCCGATGCAGGCGTCGATCGTGCACGTGTTGTTGTCGTTGCAGTGGCTGTTGGGCACGTCCTGGGCGACCTTGGTCGGGTCGCAAGTGCAATCTTTCTTCAGCGGATCCTTCGGGAACTTGCACTTACCGGTCTTGCTCCCAGCATCGATGTCCGAGCACTGGTTGAGCGTGCAGAAGTCGCCATCTTCGCAGTCCTTGTCGGTCGCGCAGCAGCCGTTCTTCGGGACCGTGTGACGGCACGTGTTGTTGATGCAGTAATCGATCGTGCAGCCGTTCTTGTCGTCGCACTTGGACAGCGCGTCCTTGTCGTCGATGCAGCAGCCAGCCAAGCCGGAGTTTTCGCACTTGTTGTTGAGGCACTTGTCGGCCGAACACGGGTTGCCGTCGTTGCACTGCGCGTCGTTGTCGCAGCAGCCCTTGCTGGCTTCGTGCTTGCAGACGCCGCAGCCGCTGCTGGTGTCGCAGGTGTCCTTGGTGCACGCCAGACCGTCATCGCAGTCGATGTTGTTGCTGCACTTGGTCGGGTCGCCCTTGAACGCGCACTTGTTGTTGGACGCGCAGAAATCGAGGGTCGCGCAGTCGCCGTCATCGCAGTCGTCGTTGCCAACGCAGCAGGTCGGGTCGCCGTTGGACACGAACTTGCAGTCGTTCTTCACGGTGTCGCAGGTGTCGATCGTGCACGGGTTGTTGTCGTTGCAGTTGTCAGACTTGGTGCAGCAGTTGGGCTTTTGGCCGTCGGGGCCGTGCACGCAGAAGCCGTTGACGCAGAAGTCGGTCGTGCAGAGGTCGTTGTCGTTGCACTCGCTGCTCAGGTCGCAGCAGCTCGGGTCGGTCTTGGTGAAGACGCACTTGTTGGTGAACAGGTTGCACTTGTCGGCGGTGCACTGCTTGCCGTCGTCGCAGTCGGGCGTGCTTTCGCAGCAGAGCGGGTCGGCCTTCTTGAAAACGCACTCGCCGGCGTCGGTGGCCTTGGCGTCCTTCTCCTTGGCGCAGGTGTCGGTCGTGCAGCTGTTCTTGTCGTTGCAGTCTTTGTCCGCCAAGCAGCACTGGGCCACGACCTTGTTGACGCAGGTGAAGTTGATGCAGGCGTCGTATGTGCAGGCGTTGCCGTCATCGCACTCGTTGGTCTGGTTGAACGGGTCGCAGCAGTCGTCGCCCTTGGACGGATCGGGGCTGTGCTTGCACTGGGTCCATTTCACGCCGTCGGTGACCTTCTGGTACTTCGCGTCGGTCGTGTCGCACTTGTCGAGCGAGCAGTGGCGGTTGTCGTTGCAGGTGGGGTTGTGCTTGGGCGAGCAGCAGTCCTTCTTAAAGATGTCCGCACCGGTGCGGCACTCGGCGTCGACGCACTGGCCAACCAGGCACGGATCGTTCGGGTCGCAGTCGGCGTTGCTGCAGCACGCGCCCGCGATCTTCTTGTTGATGCACTCCTTCTTGGTCGTGTCGCAGGTATCGGTCGTGCAGGCGAGGCCGTCGTCGCAGGGGTCGCTGGCCTTGGTGCAGCATTTGGCGTTGGTCTTGATGTTGGTGCACTGACCCTTCGAAAGGGAGAGGTCGCACTTGTCGGTGGTGCACTCGTCGCCGTCGCTGCAGTCGGCGTCTTGGGTGCAGCTGGAGCACTTGGCCGAGGCGGTACCGGCGTTCTGGCAGGTCTCACCGGTGAGGCAGGCCCAGTTGTCGTTGCAGCAGAACGGCTTGGGCGAGTAGAAACACTTGAGGTCAACGCACTGCTCGTAAGCGCAGGCGTCGCTCGAGGCGCAGTCGGAGCCGTTCTTGCACGGCTTGCGGACGTAGAAGCTACGCACGGTGCGCGCTTCTGTGTTCTTGAATTCCTTGGAGCCCCCGCCCGACTCGTCGAGCAGGTAGCAGGTCAGTGTCTTCAACCCGGCGTTTCCGACGTTGGCGATCTGGTTGCCCTTGAGTTTATAGGTCTTGAACTTCAGGACGCCGTTGAGGCGACACTCAATAGCGCACGTCCCCGGCTTCAGATCGCAGTTCTTGACGCTCAGTTCGACGCCGTTGGGCGTCAGCGGCGTGTTGCCTGCCTGTTGATCAAAACCGGTGAACGGCTTTGCGGGCGGATAGGTCACCGAGATGCTCGGCGGCCCCAGGGCGAACGTCTCAACACCGAACTCGGCGTCGACGCCCGAGGCGTAATCCGTCAGCAGACCGCTGGGCGGATCGGGCTCTTCGGCACATGCACCGAAGACGATCGCCAATGCGGCGATGGGTAGCGCGAGTCGGTCTATACGAGACACGCGCGTGTTAGACGGAGACTTCATCTCAATCCTCCCAACCAGAGCGGGTCACGGAACCAGGATAGCCGAGGAAGCGGCTCACCCAGCGGTGACTCGCGGCCTCATGCAACAGACGGTGAGGGTGTGTGGAAACCACGCTGGCCAAGCATGGTTTCGATCCGCCTTGTGCTAATCGCCTTCCGATCTGGCCCGCATCAGCGCAACACGCAGATACGGTGTGGTCGCACAACAAAATGGGGGATCGGAACCGGTTGCCGCGGAGCGGCTGGAGTCGGTTACAGCCCGAAAACTGCACTGGGACATCCACCCTGCAAGCTAACAAAGGGTCTGTTTCAAGGCAAGCAGATGGTGCAGCCCGCGCTCGTTTGAAGAGGGTTTCGAGGTGGATTCTGCGGTTGCCGCGACCCGGCAACGCGGCCGAAACGCGCCCAAATGCCGAGCAACACGTGTTTTAGCGCGTGTTTGGTCAGCCGGAAGTTCGATGAGCGCTGCAGCGATCGCGAGCGCCTGTTCACACGATCGCTGTCCGGTGCAGGGTCGGCTGTTTGGGGGGCCGCTACCGGCTGGATAGGCCGTGTTGGCGGCGAATGATCGTGACGATGACGGGACGACGCAGCTCGGCGCCTGGAAACGGCCCAAAACGCAACGAAGGGCCCGCGATGGGACCCTTCGTAATCGGCTTCTTTGCTGGAGCGGGAAACGGGATTTGAACCCGCGACTTCGACCTTGGCAAGGTCGCACTCTACCACTGAGTTATTCCCGCGTGGTTTCCGGATCCCGGGGGCGAACCGGAGGGACAGGCGCGAAACCTGTCCGGGCGGCGTATTTAGCCGTGGCGTACGGGCGTGTCAAGCAACTCTACCTCAACGCTGCATCAGTTCGTCATGTCGACGAGACGGCTGGCTGTCCGACCGGACTTCACGGTCACGGTCACGGTCTTCTTCGTGCTGCCTTTTTGCAGCGTAAACGTGTGTTTACCGGCCGCCAGCTTGTAGTTCTTCAGAGGCGTGAAGCCGAGCTTCTTGCCCTTGTAGAAGACGTTGGCCCACGGCTTGGCGTTGATCGTCACCCTGCCGGGCCCTGCGACCTTCGGGCCTGCCTTCTTCTTGAGCTTGATGGCCAGCAGCTCGATGTCCTTCTTCTTGACGATGAACGTCTGCTTGAAGGGCTCGTATCCGTGGGCGGTGGCTTCGACCACGACCGAGTCGCCGAGCTTCTTGCCGGGGACCTTGCCGTTGCCGCCGTTGAGGGCGATCGCCGCGCCATCGACCTTGACCGACGCGCTGTTGGGTTCAACCTGGAGAACCACCGGGACGATCGCGGGAGCAACCGGCTTGGGCGGGGCCTTCTTGGTCGGTTTGGGCAGCTCGACAGTGACCTCGGCGCCTGCTTTCTCGAGGGTGTGCCGAACCAGCTCTTTTTGGCCGTCCTTGCCGATGGCGACGATCTTGATGCGGTCGCCCTCGTCGCCGGTGAACGTGCAGTGATCGTCGGTCGACTCGGTCTCGCCGTTGATCTTGATCTCGCGCGCGCCCGGCGCCTTGATCTTGATCGTGATCTTCTTTTTCTCGGGCGGCTTCTCAACCATGGCGCCAGCGACGGCGGCCGGCGTGGGTTTGGGCTTTTCCTTGTCGCCCATGCCAACGAACGCGGCGGCTCCGATGACACCGGCGAGCAGCACGCCAACACCGACGAAAAGCCCGGTCTTCGATTTGCCTTGCTGGGCAACGGCGGGCCCCGACCCTGTGCCACCGGCCAAGAGCGCGGCGGCATCGGGAATCGCCATCGTCGCGTCCTGGTCACCGGGCAAGCCGGCGCTGGTGTCGAGCGCAACGGTAGCTTCGTCGTCGGTGTTGAGCGCAGGAACGCGGTTGGATTTCGTGATCGGGCGACGCAGACCGCTGTTGGTCCGCATGTCGGCGAGCGCCTCGGCCTCGCGGTGCACGTCCTCTTTGAGCTTGGCTATCTGATCGCTGAACAGCTCGTGCATGTACGCTTTGAGCGTCACGGCCGAGGGGTCGGGCACGGTGGAGTAGAACCACTTGCGCAGCATCGCCACCCACGCGGAGACGTCCTTGGGGCGGACATCCACGTCGCGATCAAGCGCGGCCATGATGAGCTTGTTCAGCTCTTCGTCCGCGTCGGGGTTCAGCTCGCAAACCGACGGAACTTCGGCGCGCAGCACGTTGTTGAGGGTCTCGAAGTCCGACTCGCCCACGAACAAGCGCTTGCCCGTGACCATCTCCCACAGGCAGACGCCGAGGGCGAAGAGGTCGGAGCGCCCGTCAAGCTGCTTGCCGCGCGCCTGCTCGGGGCTCATGTACGCGCACTTGCCCTTGACGGTACCGACGCGTGTCTTCGTGGATCGGCTCGCAGCTTTCGCGATGCCGAAGTCCATGATTTTCACTTCGCCGTTGTACGACACCATCATGTTGTGCGGCGAAATGTCGCGGTGGATGATGTTGAGCGGCTTGCCGTCGACCTCGCGTTTGTGAGCGTAGTCCAGCCCCTGGCCGGCCTCGATCATCACCAGGACGGCCTGCGCGATCGAAAGCGGCTTGCCGAGCTTGGTGCCGACGTCGAGCACGCGCTTGAGGTCTTGCCCCTCCACGTACTCCATCGCGATGTAGTAGAGGCCGTCGACCTCGTCGAAATCGAAGATCTGGACGACGTTGGCGTGGTTGAGGTGGGCTGCGACGCGCGCCTCGTCCTGGAACATCGTGACGAACGACTCATCCTCGCAAAAATGCGGGAGGATGCGCTTAATCACGACGGCCTTCTCGAAGCCTTCGGCGCCGATGGACTTGGCGCGGAAGATCTCCGCCATACCGCCCATGGCGATCTTTTGGGTCAGGTAGTACCGACCAAAAGGCAGCGGATAGTCGACGTTTTTACCTGTCGCCATCTGTTCTCAATCCGCGGTCTTCGATCCGGGCTTCAACTGGTTGCGGTGACAGCCTGTTGTCCGGATGAGTGCGTTCCAAGTGAGCACCGCTGTCGACCCCAACACCCACCGTCGTAGATGAATGCCCGAGGCCCCGCGATGGTTGACCGACATACAACGGTGGCGTCGGGAAATCAACACGCCCAGCGGGCCCTCGTCGGGCACCGGGGCGGTTATCTTGCTGCGGGAAAGGGTGTGTGCGACGCGCAGGGCTGGCTAGCTGTCCTCTTCGCCGAGGTCGGCGATGAGGCGGCCCCAGATTTCGGCGTCGAGCAGTCCTTCGCTGTCGGCGTCGGCGGCGAACGTGGCGCGGTTCTCGGAACCTTGCGGGCAGTCGTGGCAGACCATCGAGCGGACCTTGAGCGCGTTGGCGTTCATGAAGTCGTCGAGGCAGGTCGCAAGGAACATCTTCCGGCTGCGGTAGTCGCACTGAAAGACATCGGACAGCCGGCGGGGTTTGGAGGTTTCCTGGGGGACGACCTGCGCGGTGGTTCCGTTCATACTCAGTCCTTCTGGTTTCGAGGCGTGGTGTTCGGTTCGCCCATCGTCACCCTTCGCGACAATGTGCAATTGAGAGGGCGTGCTGCGCGTTGGAAATCGGCGATCGGAGATGGCTGACAAAACGGCAGAACGTCGTGCACGTGATAAAGAAATTCACCCTCGATGGTGGAGCGGGTCGCGACTCTACATCCACGAGTCCGGGTTGCAAGCGGTAGTTTGATTCCGCCTTGATGTCTGAGCGTTAGGAGCATAATCCCTGTCTCCTTTTGAGCCTCCCGGCGCGGGGCTGGACGGCCCCTTGCGAGGAACCTACGCTGACATGGTGAACAACGCCCTTCCTCACGGTATGTCCGGACGCCAAGAACGGGGGCGAAGACGGCGCAAAAACCGCCCGATCGGCCCGGCTCTGCTGGCGTTGGTCGCATCGTCTGTGTTCGTCCTCCCCGGATACGACATCGCACGCCAAGATGACGGCGATCCGCTGCATTGGCCCGACCGCCACGTAAACGTCTTCTTGCAGGCGAAGGGCACGTCGCTGGTCACGGTCAAGCAGCTCGAGACCGCGCTGACCCGCGTCCTGGGGCGATTCAACTCCGTACAGGGATCGCGCCTGAAGCTCTCCTACGGCGGTCTGGTCAGCGCCGATCCAGGGTTGGACATCTACGTGAGAATCGGCAAATCCGGTTTCGCAACGCGCGATGGTGAGGTCCTGGGCAAGATCGACATCGCGTCTGATGACGACGGCACGCTCAAGAGGGTCGAAGTTGTGCTCAACGACCAGGACCTCGACCTGGCGACGACGCCGCAGTTCGGCAAGGCCACAGCGGATCTCGAGGCGGTGGTCGGGCACATGGTCGGCCGCGCGATCGGCCTTTCGGTCACCCGTGATCAGGACGCACAGATGTACTTCCTGGCGGCGACGAGTCGGTATCGGGCGCTTTCGCTAGATGACGCAAGGGCCGTTCGCTTTTTGTATCCAGCTACCCCTTTTTCAGACGGACGCCTCTGCGACGCGTGCGACGGACACGATCATTGCGATGGCGGCTTCTGCGCGACGTTCACCGACGGCAACAAGAGCTTCTGCACCCGATCGTGCGAAGAACATAGCGACTGCCCGGTCGGGTACTCGTGCGGTACGTGGGTGAGCGGCAAGGCGTGTTTTCCCAACGATCTGCATTGCGCGCCCGATCTCGCCAAGGCCCCGCCAAGCGGACCGTGCGCCAGCGACCTGGCCTGCAACAAGGAGCTGTTTTGCCTCGGCGCGGCAACCGGGGGCTTCTGCACCGCCCAATGCCTCGGCCAGTGTGGACCTTTCGGTAGCTGCCGACAGCTGCAGATCGGTTCGCAAGTCGTCGGCCTATGCATCAAGGGTGGTGGCGCAGTTGCCGGAGCGCCCTGTGAAGGCGCCCCGGATTGCGGTTCGATGACATGTGCACCGAGCCTGCTCAGCGGCGGCAAGTGCAGCCAGCCGTGTACGAAAAACAGCCAATGTCCGGCCGGGTTTCAGTGCGACGGCGGCTCACCGACCGGGTATTGCGTGCGCAAAGGAACGTTGGCGATCGGCTGGCCCTGTCTGAGCGGATTCGACTGTGAGACCGGCCTGTGCGCCCAGTCTGGCGGCGCTTTTGAGCAGGTCTGTACGCGGACGTGCAAGGTCACGACCGATTGCCCGGAGGGGACGGGTTGCACGCCGACCAAGGGTGGGGCGATCTGTCTTCCATTTGGAGCGCCACCGGCCGGGTCTCCGTGCAAGAACGCAGGCGGGTGCGCTACCGGCCTCGTTTGCGACGAGTCCGATGTGCCGGGCGCCGGTGTCTGCCGCATCAAGTGCAACCCGTTCGGTGACTCCAAGGAGTGCACGGACGGCGGGCGATGCGCGTGGGTTTCGACCCTGGTGACAGCGACGGGTGGCGCTTGCAGAGGCGGCGGCGGCGGTGGGCTGACTGGCGTTGCATGCAGCGGAACGGAGCCCTGTCGTATCGACCTGGCGTGCGCGGGGGCCGATCCAAAGACCGGTCTTTGCCGACGAAACTGCGACATGAACGACAAAGAGGCGTGCGGCGCCGGGCAAAGCTGCGTCGCGCTGACGACGACCGCCAAGGACGGGATCCGACGCGGCGTTTGCGGCAAGGAGACGGGTCCGCTCAACGAACATCGCCCGCTGCGCAAGCCGGCGACGAAGAACTTCACCGGCGGCGCCCTCGATATGAAGGACACCGTGTTGCCGTACGGCTCGATTGTGAAGAAGGCCGATGAGCCTGAATCCGGTTGCTCAGCGACGCGTCGCAGCGATGGCGCAGCGGGCCTGGTCGGGCTGATTCTGCTGGCGATGCTGGCGATTTGTCGGCGCAAGACCGCCGACCGCTTGGTCGTTTAGCTAGCCTGTCTTTCTCAAAGCGTCGGGCTCAAGCGATGATCAAGAATCGGCGCTCCGGAATCGGGATAGCCTAAATCTTGCCCGCGATGAGCTTGGCAACCGTGTCGCCCATCTTCGCGGGGTTCATCGGGCCGTTGTAGGCGCGGCCATTCATGTAGATCGACGGCGTTCCGCGGACGTTGGCGGCGCTCGCCTCCTGGATGTCCTTCTGCAGCTTGGCTTCCCACTTGCGCGCCTTCACGTACGAGGCGGCCGTGTCGACGTTCATGCCGATCTGCTGAGCATACTTGCGCAGGTTGGCTTCCTGGCCCTTGAGGCGCGTCGCGAGGTCACCGCCCTTGGGCATCATGTTGCGCATGTTGTTGAAGACCATCGACTCGAATTCGTTGAACTTGCCCTGCTCGAGCGCCGCGAACGACCAGTAGGCCGCCTGGCAAGCGCCGGGATGCATGTCGCGGGACATGCCGCGGTTGCACTGATTGGACAGCGGAAAGTGCTTGAAGACGATGGCGACCTTGCCGCGGTTGGCCTTCTCGAGCGCCTTGAGCGGGGCTGAAACACGACCGCAGAAGGGGCACTCGAAGTCCTTGTAGACGACGACTTTCACCTTCGCGTTCTTGTCGCCGTAGATGGGCGAGCCGTTGTAGTCGAAGCTGGCCACGCGCGAGTCGAGAACCGGCGGCGGGATGATCTCTTTGCCGTTTTCGATGGCCTTCTCGTAGACCCTGGCGCGCGGCGTGCCGGAGTCAGCGAGCTTCTGAGCCTTGGCGAGCTCCTCGTCGATGACCTTCTTGAACGCGCTGAAGGGCTGGGCGCCGGAGACCTTGCGGCCGTTGATGTAGAACGCGGGAGTTCCGCTCGCCTTGATGCGCTCGGCCATCTCCTGGTCCTGCAGCACGAGCTTCTTGGTCGCACTCGAGTCGACGCACTTGTCGAACTTGGCGACGTTGAGGCCGACGGCCTTGGCGTGATCGGAGAGCTGCGGCCGCGCCAGCGCGCTTTGGTTGGTGAACAGGCGCTCTTCCATCTCCCAGAATTTGCCCTGCTTGTGGGCACAGAGAGCGGCTTCGGCGGCCTTGAACGCCTTCTTGTGAAAGGGCAGCGGCTGGTTCTTGAAGACCAGGCGCACCTTGTCGCCGTAGCTCTTCTCGATCTCCTTGAGGGAGGGGCGAACGCGCGAGCAGAAGGGGCACTCGAAGTCGGTGTATTCGACGATATAGACCAGCGCGTCCTTGGGGCCTTTGGCGGGCTCGTGGCCGGCGACCTTGGCTTTCCAGACCGTCTTGTCCTCGGGCGGCTTCTGGCGCTTGGCGGCGGGCGGCGGGGGCGGCGGCGGCGCATTGGCGGGCGGGTCCTGGTTGTTGATCAGCCACTTGATCGCGTTGTCGGCGAGCGCCGGGTTGTTCTTGCGCCACATCTTGGCGTGCAGGTCGGCGAGCTTGGTGCCTTTGCCGAGCTCGTCGTTGGCCTTGGTGATCTCTTGCTCGATGATCTTCTTGAAGTTCTCGAACGGCTGCGCGCCGGAGATGTTGACACCGTTGACGAAGAAGCCGGGCGTGCCGCGGACGCCGAGTCCGTTGGCGATCGCGGTGTCCTGGTCGACCATCTTGGCGAGCGCGGGGTCGGCGAGATCCTTGTCGAACTTGGCAACGTCGAGGCCGAGCTCCTTGGCGAACTTGCGGAAATTGTCCTTGGTCAGCCCGCGCTGGTTGCCGAAGAGCTTGTCGTGCATCTGCCAGAACTTGCCCTGGCGATGTGCGGCGAGGGCGGCGATGCCAGCCGGGCGGGCGTTGCGATGAAACGACAGCGGCAGGTTGACGAATTGGACCCGCACCTTGTCCTTGTAGGCAGCTTTGACCTGGTTGACCGTGTTGGCGCCGCGCGAACAGAAGGGGCACTCGAAGTCGCTGATTTCGATGACCGTGACCTTGGCCTGACCTGTGGCTGCGCCGACACCGGGGTGGCGCGTGACGTTGTCGGCAGGCTTGGCGGGAGCGGCTTTGGCGACCTTGGCGGGCTGCGCAGGTGCCTTCTTCGGGGCCTCGTTGCGGCTCATGAAACGGCTGACGACGAACCCGCCGACGGCGATTGCGACGATGGCGATGATGGCGTTCTCTTTCTTCATATCGTGCTGACTCGTTGCCGTAGCGGACCAGGCCGTACGGGTGAGGCGGTCGATCGAATAGAGGGACCCCGACCGCGAAGGGCGGACCTTATAGAACGGCGTCTGGACGGGTGCAATAACGACTTGTTGAGACCGGATGTGCGCGCTGGTTCGGCTCGGCGGGTTGACGGATGACACGCGCATGGTCCAATCGCGAAGCGGAGGCAATTGTGCTGAGTCGTGCTGCGTTCATCTTGATCCTTGCTTGTTGGCTTGCGACGGGCTGCGAGCAGTCGACGCCCGCTCAGAAAGCCGTCGACATGACGTCATCCAAACCCACTCCCGCCGAGCCAATTCCGCTCGCCACGGACCGTGACACGGATGGTATCGACGAGGGACTGCGGATCGCGCTGCGGAACGTGCGCAACAAGTTCAAGTGCAACCGCATCTCCGGTTGCAAGCCGCAGGACGTCGCGATCGGGTTCGGTCGGCGTGCACGCCCGTTCGTCGAGCAGCTTTTCGCCAGCGCGCCACGACGCGCCCCTTGGCGGAGCCGAACGGTCCGTATTGTCGCCGAGCTCCGCGATCCGGACGCCCTGCCCTTCCTGGTCGAACGGCTCGGCGATCGCAACGAAGCGGTCATCGCCTATGCGGCGTACGGCCTGGTGCTGCTCGACTACCGCGCAGAGCAGAAACGCTTTGAGGATCTCGCTACGGCCGGCGCCGGACTCATGTATGCAAAGACGCGGCTGTCGACGCGATGGGCGTTGGCTCGTTGGGGTGTGAAGGGCGCCAAAGCCGCGTTCAAGGGGGAGCTTGAAGACCGCGTTGGCCAGCTGCTTGGCTCCGGCGCCGTGACGTGGGGCCTCTACCTGTGCACGCAATGGTCCGGGGTTGACTGCGAACGTTCGTGGCGCTTGGCCGCGCGACATCCCGCATTTGTCGTTCGGCGAGCGGTGGCCGAGCAGTTCGAAGCCGTGCCGCGCAAGCGCGACATCCCGGTCTTGGTTGAACTCGCCGCTGACCCGGTACCCAGCGTCGGTCGTAGAGCGCGCGCCGTGTTGGTGCAGCTGACAGGAGAGGCCGGACTTCGCGATGGCGGGGCGTGGCGCAAATGGTGCGATGAACGCAAATGCGACGCGTCAATTGCGGCGGCGAGCGAGGGGCAGCGTAAGGCATCGGGGGCCGCCGCGACCCCGTGACAGCTCAAATCCCGTCAGCGCGACGACGAAGCGTCTCGAACCGGCCATCAAGAGCTCGGCGTTGCGGCAAAACTCGGTCGGCGTGAGAATCTCGTAGCCGGCCCGGTTGAGAGCACGAAGCGTGACGCGGTTTCGCGCATACAGGACGATACGGCCCGGTCCGAGGCAGAACGCGTTGGCGCCGTCGGTCCATTGCTCGCGAGCCGCCGCGATCGGATCGCCGTCGCCGCACGCGATAGTCGTCAATGAAACCCCGACACGACCGAGCGCGCCAACGAGATCACAGCCGCGCGAGGTGCCCCCGTCCAGCAGGTCGATGACTTCGACGCGGTCCTCGGCGGCGGACCTGGGATCAAACGCTTCGGGGAAAACGATGGCGGCGTCGCGGTCGATCATCGTGAAGATCGTGTCCAGGTGCATCGCGCCCCGACGCAGCGGCAAACGCACGCCAAGAACGTGTTTGTAGCCGCGATCCGCGAGCGCCTGGGCGATCACTTGCGCGCCAGCCTCGTTGGTGCGGATGCCGATTCCGATGAGGGCGACCGAGGGTGCGGGCAACACGAGATCGCCGCCCTCGAAGAAGCACGGCTCTTCGCCGCCGGATTCAAGATCGATCAGGTCGACGCCTGCGAGCAGCGGGTGATAGCGAACGATTGCGCGCGCAAGCAAGCCGTCCCGAAGCCGGGCGCGATGACGGGGATAACCGACCACGATGGCGTTTGCGGCGACGGCAAAACAGTCCCGCGCAAACAGCCAGTTCGGCATCGGCCAGCGCAGCACCTGTTGGCCGGATTCGGGCACCACGCCGCTGATCAATGCATCGGCGAGACTGGACGGCGGCAGCTCGAGCAGACGCGTTCGGGAAGCCGAGATATCCACGCCAAAGAGGTCGTGTTCGAGGTCGACAACGGCGGCGATAACGCGCTCGCGAAATGCGGTCGGCCAGAGGAGGCGGCGCAGCAGGTCGCGAAGATCGAGCAGGTTGTCATCGCCGACGGCCGCGCGGATCACGTCGCGCAAGCTTGCGTGCTCGTCGGCGAGCGCCTCGGTCAAGACGAGATCGTCGAACAGCAGATAATCGGGGTTGGCCCGGAGCGTGCCGTCGGACGCGTGACGCGACGATTCGATGTGGCTGGGCCGGAGGCGATCGAACTCAGCGCCGGGCCCAAAGACGACACATCGTCGTAAGCGCGCGACATCATCGTCCGCGCCGACGAGGCCATCACGGCCGGGTTCGACGACGTCGGTCAACGAAGTTCCGCCAGGCGTCGTATCGAGGCGCGCATCGACCTACTTGCTCGCGGCCGCCACCTTGAACGTCAGCGCAACCTGGTCGCTCCAGGCGAGGTTGCTGGGCGTCTGGGTGTCGAAAGTCTGCACGGCGCCGGTGATTTCGTACTCGCCGGCGGCGTCGGGTTTAATCGTCATCCACGGCTCGTTGGAGACCTGGAAATCGGAGGTCAGCCACAGCTTGCTGCCCTTGGGTCGCTTGCTGAGCATCCACAGGTAACCGCCGCTGCTCGCGATCGGGTAGCTGCCCTCTTTGCCGATGGCTTCGAGCTTCAGAGGCGCGCCCACCGTGGCCTTCTGGTTTTCGGCGACGGCGAGCTTGAGCGTCGGGGACAAGACCCCTTCCGTCTTGTCGTTCTTGCCGATGTAGCCGTCGAGGTTGAGCACCGCGTTCACGGTACCGCCGCCGCCGCACGCGTTGGCCTTGAACGGTCCGGCGCAGTAGGTCACGTTGAGCAGGTGGTGGACGTTCTTGAACTTCTCATTGGGCGGCGCGAACTCGATCTCGATCGGCAAAATGCCCCACGGATCGATGGTCTTCAGTCCCGTGTTGGTCTTCACCTTGAAGTGAACCGACTGGATGTTGGCCTGCGCGCAGGGGTCCTTGATCCCGACACCGGCGGTCTGCGTCACACACGCCTTGATGATCGTCAGCGGCGCGCAGCTCTGGTTGGCGAGGAAGAACTTGCCGGTGCCAGATTTGCCAACCTCGGCGCGCAGCCAAAGCGGACGTGATGCCGGCGCGAACACAGCCTGCGGGGTGTCGCATTTGCCGCTGAGGATGGGGAACTCGACTTTGTCCGCCACGTTCGCCTGGACGTAGGTGACCAGCGTGCGCGCTTTGATCGGCTCGGTCCCGTCGGTCGGGTACGTGAACGTCATGCAGATATCGAGGCTCTTGGACGCGTTGACGGAGAACGGCAGCCCGACCTTGACCTTGTCGCCCTTGAGATCGGTCTTGTAGAGCTCGGGCACGTACTGCTGCTTGGCTGCCTTCTGCTCCTTGTCGTTGTACGCGACAACTTCCACCGTATTGATGAGGAAGCCAGCTGGTCCCTCGTTGTAGACGTTCACGCAGCGGGTCTTGGTTCCCGCCGTGACGCCTGTGAAGTCGTAGATGAGCTCGCCCTTTGGATGGTCCGACGTGAACTTGAAGACGTTGGACGCCTCCCACTTGGCGTTGAGCACGATCTTGGCCGCCGAGTTGTTCTTGTCGGACGTCTTGATCACAAGCGATGAGCCGTAGTCCTTGTCGGGTGACTCGGGCTTGAGCCGTACGCAGACCTCGAGCGTCTTGGGCGTGTTCTTCGGGTTGCCCGCGTCGCCGAGCGCCGGGATCGTGTCGCCCGCGTTCGGCGTCTTGGTGATCGCGTAGTAAGGCGTCGCGGTGCCCATCTGGGCGTCTTCGTATTTCAGCGGCGCGTTGCCCGTGTTGCCGAACTTGAAGCAGGCCTCGGGCGGGTTGTGCTTGCTCGGGTTGATGAACGTGTACGACGTGGTGTGAAGGCTGATCCGGGCGCCCGCGAGCTGCACCGAAAACGTCAACTGGATCGGGTTGGACGTGAAGTCTTCGTCGTTGTGGGTGATCTCCATCCGGCCGGCGCGGTTGTCCTCGATATCCGGGCTCGGCGTGAAGTTGACGTGAACCAGGATGCTCTCGTTTTCCGCGAGCGTAAGCGGAAAGCTCGGGTTGCCCTTGGGAAAGCGCATCTTCATGAAGTCGTTTTGCGTCTTGAACTTGATGCTTTCGATCTTCAGCGGCCCACGGCCGGAGTTGCGCACGAGCACCTTGACCTGCTGCGTCAGCTGGCCGCCCGTCGTGTCGGCGAAGAACTTGTGGGACGTCTTGGCTTGGCCGGCGATCGTGTATTCGATCTGCGGCTTCTCTTCGAGCGACGCCTCACTGCCGCAACCGGTCAGTACGGCGGCGCTCATCATCCACGCCAAGGTAGCGGCGCCGAGCAGCACCACGCGGGTCATCCTGGCCATCGAGAACTCCATTGCATTTGTTGCGTCGTTGCTTGCCCGCAACCGCACCCACAGCGTCGCGAGGGCCGGCATCCTACCGAAAAGCCCATTGGCTCGCGACCCGCACAACCGTCACGCGACTCGTTGCTTTGTGAAGGCGCCGCCCCGAAGTTACGGGCCTTTCGGGAAGCACAACGTCTTGTAGTAGATCTTCACCTTGTCGCCCTTCTTGGGCACGCAGGTGCCGCCGCTGTTGGCCGCGACGAAGACCACGCTGTTGGACTGCGGCTCGTAGAACCACGACGTGTTCTTGCTCGGGCCCGCGCACGGCTTGCCGTTGACCCACACCTTGATGGTGGAGGGCTCAGCGTTCATCGTCAGGAAGAACTGGTGGCTGAGGCCGAACGCCACGTTGCCGATGTCCTGCAGCGTCTTGGCGAACGATTGGTCGCAGATGCTGGCGATCTTGCCGCCGGTCTCCTTCGCTGCCTGGATGTAGCGCTTGCCCTGCTGGGCCTGGCATCCCTGCGCGCCGGTGCCGACGATGGCGTGGGCGTGCATCAGGCCTTTGTTGGCAAATCCTTTGATATTCTTTAAGAAGTCGACGTAGATCTTGAGCGATCCGGTCGAGCTGTCTTCCTCGTCGGACACGAACACGACCTCGAGGCCTGCCTTCTTGCGCAAGAACCCGCGGTTGGAGCCGCCGCACGCCTTCTTGCCCCCAGCGTCAACGCAAAACAGCTTGTTGGGGCAGTCGTTATCGGTCTTGCACGTCTTGCACTTGGTGGTGCATGTGTCGAACGTGTGAGGCAAGGACAAGGCGGCCTTGGCGGCAGCAAGGCCTTGCTCGTTGGCCGAACCGTTGGTGCCCAACTTCGCCATGCTCGGGAACTTATTCGGTGCGCCGTTGTTCTTGGTCAGGATCCGGTCTCCGTTGAGGTTCTTGAGCCGACCCCGCAGGCCGTTTTTCATGTCCGTGCTGGTCACGCCGATCTGGTAATCGTTCTGCCAGAGCGTCGCGATGCTCACGAACGACTTGAAGTTGTTGGCGATATTCTTCTGCTCGTCGCCCATCGATCCGGAGTTGTCGATGACGAAGAGCACGTCGACTTTCTTGCCGGCGCCCTGCTCAAACTCGTCGGTGTACTCATCCAGGAGCGTGCCAGTACCGACCAGCGGAACCGAGAAGACCTGACCCTGGCACCAGTGTCCGGCGCTGCAGTCAGCGGTGACCTTGCAGTCCTTGCCGGTCGCGATCCCCTGGTTGGAGATGCACTGCCCTTCCACTCCCGTCGTCACGACCATTTGGCAGGTGTCTTTGCCGACGTTTTGAGGCGCGTATTGCAGCCCGAACTTGGCGGGGGCGGCGTTGCTGATCTCCAGCCCCTTCTTGGGAACGCCCGGCCACGCGACCTTGTCGACCTCGATGCCGCAGCCCTGCAGCTCGACCTTGGTCACGTACGCCGGAATGTTGCCGGTGTTGTAGACGCGGACGTACTGGAGCTTCGATTTGCAGCCGACGGTAACGAGACCGAAGTCGATGGACTCGGGCAGCACCGAAACGGACGACTTGCCGACCTTGGCGATGAGGTTGGGCTTGTAGCCGCTGACCTTGGCCTTGTCGTTGGGGTCTTTGGGGTACCACTTGGTGGAGCCCGTCGCCTGGTCTGCGAACTTGAACGCGATAAAGCCGTAGTAGCTCTGGATCGCCTTCGGGTCGCTGAAGAAGCCCGCGTCGTTGGGGGCATCAAAGAGCACCTGCGCCTTACCCGTCTCGCCCGGTCCGAGGGCGAACAGCTTGGTGCTCGGCGCGAATGTCGAGAACCAGGTTGTGAGCGGGTCGAGGAAGTTGCACGTCGGCGGCCCCTGCAGCGGACCGAAGCCGGTCGCCGGGCAGTGCTTGATCTTCATCTCTTTGAAGTTGCAGTAGCCCGTGCCGATGTTCTTGATGATGATCTGGCTGACCTTGGACTTGCCGAAGCTGATCATGCCGAAGTTCACAATCTGCGGGATAAGTTGGATGACGCACGTGGCGCCCTCGGCCCGCTTGCCGCTCAGAACGACGTCCCAGACCGGCTTGGTCGGATCGTCGGACTGGATTTGGATCTTGCCCTTGGCCTGGCCGCTGCTCGACTTGGGCTTAAACGACACCTTGAACTTCGTGTAGGCGTTGGCGCCGAGCTTTTGCGGGTTCGGGCTGGCGTCGGCGGGGCTGAAGCCGTCGGGAATCAGCGCGAACTCACCGCCGCTATTGTCGAGCATGATCACCTTCGAGACGGTGATTGGCGAGGTGCCCTGGTTGGCGACGTGGACCGTTCGCTCGACCTTGACGCCCTTGGCCGCGATGGCGAAGTCGAGGACGTCCGGCGGCGTGATGACAAGCTTGCCCGACTCGGTCCGGGCGAAGAGCGGGATGTTGACGATCGGGCGAACCGGATCGTTGGTGTGCAGCATGATGCCGGCGACCGCGTTGCCATTATTGGGCAGCGCGTTTTCGACCTTGAGCTCGACGTTGATGACCTTGTTGCCGTTGACCTTGAGCTTGAGCGGCGCCTTCTCGCTCCAGGTGACGGTCTTGACCTTCGAAAGCGGCGACAGCTCGATCTTGGTGATTTCGAGATCGGCCAGGCCGCTGCTGAACACCTTGAACGCACGCGTGCCCTTGCTGCCCAGCTTCAGGCTGCCGAAGTCGAGCGTCGGCGGGATGACGGTGATTTTCGGGACGATCTCGCCGCCGAAGACCTTGGCGATGGCCAGCTTGCCGTCATCGGTCTCGACCACGAGCTCGGTCGTGTCGTTGTCGGCGCCCGGTTTCGGGCAGAATGTGAGCAGGACCTCAACGGCTTTGCCCGGCGGGATCGCCTTGGTGAAATCGGGCTTGCTCTTGATGGTGAAATCGGGGCTGCCCGCCTTGGACAGGTCGACCGAAACGAGCTTGATGGGCTTTTGGCCGACGTTGTAGAGCTTGGCTGATTTGTCCGCGCACTTGCCGGTCGCAACCGGGCCGAAATCGACGGGATTGGGGCTGATGTCGATCGAGCCGGTAGCCTTCTGAACGATGACCGGCACCTCGAACTCGCGGTCGTCGGCGTCCGAATCGTTGTTGGTGATGACCAGGTTGAGCGCCTTGCCGCCCGACTTCTTCGGCTTGTAGACGATGTCCCAGTCCACGACTTTGCCGACGTCGAGCTTCGCCGGCGCGAAGTTCTTGACCGTGAACTCGCCGTTGTCGGGGACGAACTTGATGGCGTCGAGGCTCAGTTGGCCGTTCTGGCCGGCGTGCGAGACACGCAGCTTGATGATGTAGGGATCGGCCGTCGGATCGATGTCGGGGAACACGAGCTTCTTGGGATCGACCGCGATTTCGATCTGCTTTTCGAGGCTGAAGCCGCCGCTGGTTCCGCCGCTGCTCGCGCCGCTGCTGCTGCTGAAGCCGCCGCTGGTTCCGCCACCGCTGGTTCCGCCGCCACTGCTAGCGCCCGTGCCGTTGCCGCCGGGTGTGTCAGAGCAGCCCAAAGCAGCGAGCATGACGCTCAAAAAAAGCGCCGTGGCCACGTGGGCGATGCGTGCCGTCTTCGAAGACAGCGGAGTGCGGCGGTGCAGGGACAGGTGCATGGTCACCTCAAGGGTAGATTCGAAACTCGTCCGTCAGCTCTACAGCTGCGGGTGTGGATATTTGGAGGTCACGAAGAACTTGCCGCCCTTGGGAGGCTTGACCCCGGCAATGTTGCCGCTCGGCCAGTCGATCGTGGCCACGTACCACATGTCTTTTTTCTTCAACGGCTCGCTCTTCACCTGGAATTGCAGCTGACCGTAGATGTAGATGCGAACTTCGGCGGTGGACGGACCCTTCGCGAAGTCGTCGAAGTAGTGAACACCGACCGCGTAGCTCATGCCGTTTTCGGGCAGGGTCAGGTTCAAATTCTCGGGCCCGGCGCCATCGGTGTCGTCCCGGTCAAGGCTCGGGTTGTCGTCCACGTTGGGGTCGTAGCTGCCCCACTCCGGGTTCTTGTTGTACCAGAACGTGTCGTACGTCGGGTCGAACCACGGGTCGCTCTTCTTGTCGCCGTCGAAGTCGAGCCCGCTCGCGAACGGATGCGCGAAGTGCAGGTCGAGGTCGGCGCCGGCTGCGGGGCCTTCGTCGCTCTGGTCCGGGTCGCCGGGCGTGTTCCAAAGCAGCTCGACGTGGATGGCCTGGTCGGGCAGCACCTTCACCTTCTTCTCGGCGGGCACACAGCTCTCCTTGTTCGTGGCGTCCCAGACACGCAGCCGGAACGTGTACTCACCGGCGACGTTGGGCTGGAACTGCACCTTGGGCAGCTGCGCGTTGGGCTTGAACAGGCCGACCGAACCCTTGGGCTGCTGAACTTCCCAGCGGTACTTGGTGATCTTGCCGCTCTTCGCAAACGAGTTGCCGCCATCGAGGTTGAGCAGCGTCTGCGGGACAACCGTGTCGCCTTCAGGGATCTTGATGACCGCGGTCGGACAGTCGCTGCTGGAAGCGAAGCCAGACACGTTCACCTTGCTCACCTTCTTGATGATGTTGCTGGTGATTTCGATGACCGCCTTGTCCTCGATGATCTTGCCGTCTTTGACCGGGTTGGCGGCTTCGGGCGTGTAGGTCAAGGCGATGTTGGCGCTGCCGTTGACGGGGATCTTGAGCGGAGCCTTGTCGCTGGGCGCGGCCTTGGCCGGGTTGGACGCCTTCCAGTCGATCGCAAACTCGCCGCCACCTGGCGCCGCGAACGCCATCCGGCTGATTTCCACCGGCAGGTCGCCGCAGCTCTCGAGCTTGAGCAGCGTGGTGCCGGACTTGCCCAGCGGCGTGGCGCCAAAGACGACGTTGCTCGGCTTGGTGAGCAGGCACGGGCCGGTGGAGTTGACCTTCACGTTGATGGCCTTGTGGCCGGGCCCGCCTTCGTGAAGCAGCGACGGATCGTTGGTGTGCAGGACGATTGTGCCGTTATGAGGCTTGTCGTCCTTGCCGCGGTAGATCGCCTTGAGAGGCATCGTGCCGCCCTTCTTGATGACCAGCTTGGGGTCAAACTTCACGACCGGGCCTGGCGTGTATTCCTTGCCCTGGACGATGATGCGGAACAGCTCCTTGTCGAGCTTGAGCTCCATCGAGCCAATCTCCAGCGCCGCGTTGCCGATGTTGTAGAGCTTGACCTGCTCGATACGCTCCGAGCCGATCTGCACGAACTTGAAGTCGAGCAGCGACGGCTGAACTTCGATGCGCGGGTTGCCAGACGCCGTCGTGAACGCGATCTGGATGAGTTTGGCGTTCTGCGCGGTCGAATGGATACGCAGGATGCCCGAGCGCTTCTTGTTGTCGCCCATGTTGCGGAATCGAACGGCGAAGTCGGCGGGTTTGCCGCCCTTGTCGAGCGGCTGGACGATCGGCCAGGTGGTGCCGTCGCAGGGCTGTCCGCCGGCGTTGAGGCACGACAGCGCGGGCTTGCCCTGCTCGGCCGGGGAGACGGCCTCGTAGCTCATGGTGATCTTGGAGATACCGAGCGCCTTGTTGCCCGAGTTGCGAATCTGGAACTTGAAGAGACGCTCGCCGGACTTGTCCACGTCGCCGACGTTGATGTTGTAGATCTTCTTGGCGAGCACGCCACTGGCCATGTCGAAGACGTCGATTTTCGCTGAACACTCGAGCCCGAAGCCGCCGGTCTTGTTGTCGCAGGAGCTCTCGAGCTTGCCTTCGAACGGATCGGGGCCGCCGGTGCCGCTGCCAGAGTCGGTCGCCGCATTGCCGCTGCAGGCGCCGATGACGAGGGCGGTCAACAGCACAAGCGGGCGCGGTGCCACGGACTTGCCGGTGTTCTGGTTCATGACTTGCTCTCCATCGCGCGTCGCGTCGCCGAGGGGCGGACGTCGGAGCGGGTCAGCGTTTTGCTGGAGCGGGCTGGGCTCGGACCTTGGCCGCGGCGACAGGGCGTCGGCGGGTTCAAAGCGATCGTCGTGCCGGGGTGACGCCGCCGCGTCGTCCTCTGCGATCCGAAACCGTCGAGCAGGACAGTTCGATCGGGCGTGACAGTTCGTTGAGGCGCGCCGGGTTGGCGCGGCTCGCGACGTCGCGAACGCTACTTGAGGATCGGCTCTTTGCTGCTGTCGATCATCGCCTGCCGGAACGACTTCTTGAGCCGGAGCAGCTTCTGGAACTTCGCGCGGGTGCGGGTGTCGATGTACATCGTGCTCGGCTTCTTCACTTCGCCATCGATCAGCTGATCGGAGAAGTCGTAGAAGCGCGATTTGACCTTCTTTCCGAGCGCCGGGCTGGCCATTGCCATGACGAGTCCGAGGGCGACGAGTGCGGTCACGATGCGGTGCAGAGTGCTCATGCTAACTCCATGTTCAGTGCACCGCTTCTGCGGCGCGCGCGGAGAGTACCGGAACCGTCCCATGTGCAGCAAGCGAAAAGCTTTTTTCGCCCTGCCCAACTGTCACGCTCCGGGGCTCCAAGACCTTAATCCAGCGATCGCCTGACGACCTTCTGTTTGATACGACGCATCAGAACGCGCTTCGATCTGCCGCCGCCGCTTCGAGATTGGTGACGGCCAGCGCGATCCATCAAGTCGCCGCCACGATCCACCAGGTCGCCAGCCCAATCCATCAGGTCGCCGCCTCGATCCATCAGGTGGAGGGCTTCTTGGCCTCTTCTTCCCGCGCTTCCTTCTCGAGCTTCATGCCCTGTTCGATCGCCATGATGCGGCTCTCGATCGCCAGGACGTTCTTGTAGAGCATGGTCAGCTTGGTGACCTTCTGCTGGATCGACGCCTTCTTGGCGAGGAACTCGGCCTTGCCCTTGCGGCGCGGCGTGCGCTTCTTCTTGATCTTGGCCCACTCAAGCCGCGCAGCGTCACGTTCAGCCTTCACTGCGGCGCCGGGCGGCAGCTCAGCGGCCTTCTTGTATCGCTTCCAGTACGCCACGGCCTTGTTGCCGTCGTTGAACGGAGCCTTTTCGTAAATGAGCGCAAGACGGACGAGCAGCGCATGGCGGGTCTTGTCCTTGCTCAGCACCTTCTCGTACAGCTCGGCAGCCTTCTTGGGATTGCGCATCCCCTCCATCGCAAGCGCGTAGCCGGTCAGCGCCTCGAGGTTGTTGCCTTCGAGCTTGAGCGCCGCACCGTACTGTCGCTCGGCCTGCTTGTAGTTGAGGTACTCCATGTAGATGGCGCCGAGGTTGAGGCGGGCCGCCACCGAGTTGGGCTTGAGCTTGACGGCCTTTTCAAACGCGACGACGGCGCGTGGAAGGTCGCCGAGACGCACGTACGCGAGACCGAGGTTGGCGAACGCTTCGGGGTTGGCCGGGTCGATGGCGAGCACCTTCTCACCGAGGATCCACTTCACGATCTCGTTCTTCTTGGTGCGCAGGTTGATGAGGCCACGAACGTTGAGCGCGATCGTGTTTTCGCGATCGACACGCAAGACCTGCTTGATGAAGTTCTCGGCGAGCTTGAGGTCGTTTTTCTCCAGCCAGTACAGGGCCAACACGTTGTTTGCGACGACGTTGTCCGGGTCCTGTCCGCGGATCGACTCGCACACCGAGCGGGCCTGGGTGAGCAAACTCTCCGCCTTCTGCTTTTCACCAGCTTCGAGAAGACGCTTGGCCTGCGACACCTTCGATCGCGCCATGAACGCCTTGGCCGACAGCTGCAGACTGCGTTCGCGGGCGTTGTTGGGGCTGACACCGGCCGCCTTCTGGTAGATGGCGACGGCCTCCTCATAGCGACCGAGCTTCTCAAGCGCCATCGCGTGGTTGAAGTACGCCTCGTAGAAGTGGTCATCGGCGCTGTACGCCTCCTGGAAGTACTTGGTGGCGGAGATGTAGTCGGGCCCACAAGCGGCGCAACGGCCATCGGGCGTCGTGCAGTGCTTGGGACACGTGTACTTGGTGCAGGTGTTGTTCTTGGGGTTGACGTACTCGCCGATCTTGCACGGCCCAAAGCCCTCCGACTTGTTGCTCGTCAGCTCCTGGCCGGTGCACTCACGAACAACCTGGTCGCAGCCCTCCGAACCCGCCTGGCAGCGGATGAACTTGTCGAACGGCTTGCTGCCAGCGACGGGGTTGCCCTCGTCGTCGAGTGTCGGCGGCACGGTGATCTTCTTCATCCAGTCGCCGCACCACCGCGTGGGTCCGGAAGCCAGCTCGGCTTTCTTGCACTCGTAAGTATCGAGCAAGCAGGTCAGGTCGCGCACGCCGGATTTCCACGCCTGGCACGGCACTTCCTTGGTGCCCATTTCGACTTCGCACTGACCCTCGACCGGGTTGCCCTCTTCATCCTTTTTCGGGATCGGCTTGCCCTTGGCGTCGAGCTTGCACATCGGCTTGCCCTTCTTGTCCATCTTCGGCGCGGGCACTTCGCGGATATAGCGTGCGCACTGCGTCAACTTGCAGGCGCTCGGGTTCTCGATCGCGACGTTTGCGCATGTGGCGGGCGCGATGCGAGCGCACCGTTCACCGAGCGACGCATACCCCATCGGGCAGCAGGCACCGTTTTTCAACAAGCGATGCTGGTTGCACTTGGGCAAGGGCTTGAGCGCGGCTTTAAGGCCCGCGCGCATCGAGTCCTGCGCCTTCTCCGAGAGCTTGGGCAGGTATTCGGTTTCCCCCGCAGTCAGCGGGCTCGCGGCGAGCACAATGGCGGCCGCGATGCCGACAGCGAGGATGGCTTTGACGTTCTTCATGAGTTCAGATCCGTTAAGTCTGCTGTTCGGCTAGTTGTACTGGCGCTTGGCCGCCTTCTTTTCCTTGGTCTTGATCGACTTCGGCTTGAAGGAGACGGTGAACTTGCCGCGGCGAACGCGCGTGATGAACGCAGCGCTGGTCGCGGGGTCGGTGGTCTTGTTGGGGTTGAGCGCCGTGGTCGCTTTGGGAAGGTTGGGGTCCTTCTCGACCGTCGGGTACTCGGACGGGTTGACCTTCGCGGCGTATTCACCCGCCTCACGCGACCACTTGTTGTAGACGCCAAGGTTGTGCGCGACGTTGATCGCGTGACGCAGCGCGACGAGGGCCTGCTCTTCAATCGGCGCCGCGATCTTCTCGATCGTCTCGCGGTAGCGGTCCTCGACGTCGGTGTAGCCCATGTCCGAGAGCTTCTCGATCTTCTTGGGCAGCGGCGCGTTGAAGAGGTCTTCCTTGAACCGGTAGTACAGCAGGCCAATCTTGAACGCCGCCGCGGCCGCGAACGCGCGTCCCAGTCCAGCCGCCGTCGTGTCGATGACGCCGAAGTAGCCTTTCTCCGCCGCCTTGAGCAGCTTCGCTTGCTTCTCAAGCATCGGTTTGAGGCCCTTCATGTTCTTGACGTCCGACAGCGACAGGTTGGCGAAGTCGTCGTAGACGTACTCAGCACCCATGAACAGCGCCTGCGCGTAGTAGTAGACGGCCATGCCCTTGCGCGCCTTCGGCTCCGCATCCCAGATCGCTTTGATCTGCTTGATGAGCTTGGTGACCTTCTTGCGGTTCTTGGACTTCTTCTTCGGCGGCTTCTTCTTGGCCTTCTTCTTGTCGGACAGCGCCTCGTACTTGGCGGTGGCGGCCTTGAACTTGGCGGTGTCGGATTCGTGCATGAACGCCATCGACCGCGAGATCGCTTCGATCCGCAGCTCAGGCCGGTCCTTCATCTTCTTGGCGACCAGGCCGTACGCCTTGATGGCCTTTTTCAGGTTGCCGTCTTTTTCATGGACCTTCCCGACCTCGAGGTGCGCGTCGGGAATCAGCGCCTTGAGACGTGTGATGTCCTCTTTCGGGCCTTCCTTCAGGCCCTTGGCGAGCTTGATGAAGTTGCCGTACACCTTGGCGGCGTCCGAGTACTGGCGGAGCGCCTTGAGGATCGCGCCGGAGTTGATGAGCGCCTGGGCCGCGTCGCTGTTCTTGCGGATCTTGGCCATCTTGAGGAAGGAGTCCGACGCGTCTTTGAACTGCGTCTGGGCCTCGTAGATCATGCCGATGTTGAACATCGCCTCGGGCGCGACCTTGCTCTTCTTGAACTGTTTGACGACCGCCTCGTAGGTCTGAATCGCCTTCTTCTCTTCCTTCTGGATCTCGTAGATCGTCGCCTTGTTGAAGAGCGAGATTGCTGCCAACTCGGGCTCGTCACGGCGGAACTCGCGGAGGATGGTGTCGTACTTGCGATGCGCCCCGTCGAAGTCTTTGCGCTCGGCCATCTCGCGGGCCTGCTCGCCAACCGCGACGGCGATGTACTTGCGCAGGTCCTTGACCTTGAAGAGCCGCAGCTTGCGTTTGCCGCGCTTGACCATCCTTCGCGCCCACTTCTCGATGAGCGGCCAGTTCTTCTGGCGCGCGTACACATCAATGATGGTCTTGACGGCGATCTCGGACTCGAGCCGGCCCTGGTCGTACTTGTAGACCTTCTCGAGACGCTCGATGGCCTTGGGATACTGCCCGCGCTCGTAGTACGTCGCAGCCGCCAGGTACATGATGCCGGGCACGTTCTGGCCACGGTTCTTCTTCTTCATCCACTTGGCGCCCTTCTCCTTCTTGAGGGCTTCCATCAGCTCGACATACTTGTCGGCCGCCATCACGTAGTCGGCCTCGAGCGGGTGGAGCTCCTGGCGCTTCTTGGGAACGTTGGCGTTCTTGACGTCTTCGGCGGTGACCTCGTGCTTGGTCTTGGTCTTCTCGACCTTGGTGCCTTCACCGACCGCGGGGTCGAGCAGCAGCGGGCATGTCGGGTCGTGCTTCCACTTGTCGTCCTTGTAGCAAGCGTGGGTCTGCTTCATCAGCTCTTCGACCGAGTAGATGACGCCCAGCGCCGCGTCTTCGACGTATTCACCCTTGCGATCGAGCGCGATGACGCGCTTGTACTGCTTGTTGGCCGTCTTGTAGTCCTTGATGTGGTCGAACAGAATCTCGGCGTAGTAGAAGTTGACGATGTAGGCCTTCGGGCTGTTGGGGTAGCGCCGCACGAACTCGGCGTAGTCCTTGGCAGCCTTGATGTAGAACGGCCGCGCGCCCTCGGGATCCTTTTGCTGCTCTTCCTTCTTCTGCGCCGTCTGGTGGAAGCGGTTGGACATAAACAGCAGCAGCCGCTCGCCCATGTCGCGCGCCTTGTCGATCGCTTCGGCGTTGCCCTTGTTGGCCGAGATCCACGGGCTGGTGCGCTCGTCGGTGAACGCGAGGAACTTGCGAACCGCCTGCTCGATGCCCGCGAACTCCTCGAGCTTGATGTAGATGTCGATGATCTGCTCCCACCAGTCGACGCAGCGGGCGTCGGTGGGCTTCTGGTCGATGAAGTGACCGAAGAGCGCGATCGCGAGGTCGTCTTTGTCGTTGGCGACGTAGATGTTGGCGAGCCGCAACAGGGCCTTCCACATCTTCTTTTCGCCCTCGACCTTGAGGAAGTAGGCCTTCGCTTCGGGCCAGCCGTTTTCGAGCTCCGCGTAGGCCGGGATGAGGTCCTTGAGCGCCTGGTCGCGGAAGCCGATGGCCTTGCCGCCCTGCTTGGAGATCTCGCGGACAACCGCCTGGAAGGTCTCGATCGTGCGGCGGAACTCGCGCAGGTTGAAGTAGACCCAGCCGAGCTTGTACAGCGCGTAGTTGTACATCGGGCTGTTCTTGAAGTTCTGGACGATGCGCTCGTAGTTCATCTTCGCGAGCGTCAGGTTGTTGACGTCGAAGAAGTGCTCGGCGAGCGCGAGGTGAGCGTTGGGGATGTACCGGCTCTGGGCGTAGCGCTGAACCAGCTGGTTGAGGTACTGCACGCCCTTGTTCGACAGAACCCGATCACCGAGCGCCTTGCCCTGCGACAACGCTGCTTTGCCAAGGCGGTAGACGACTTCGTCAATACGTTTGTAGTTGGGGAACTGGCTGAGGACTTTTTCGTAGTACTCGATGCTCTTTTGGTAGTTCTCAACTGGCTCGGTCGGCTTCACGGAGAGAGTGCCTGCGTCGTAGGCCTTGAGCTTCTTGTTGTAGTTGGCGCGCTGCAGCAAGTACTGGTAGTGCGTCTCGTCCCACCAGGTCTCGGCGAGGCGGAAGAAGATCGACGCGGCGTTGGCGTAGCGCGAGCCACGACGCGCCATCAGGTCTTCCATGTCGCTGATCATCTTGCGACGAGCGCGCGACTTACGGGCCTGGAGGCGACGGGCGCGCTCATCGAAGGACAGCTGCTCGAGCTTTTCGAAGTCGAACTCACCTTTGACGAGCTCGTCCGGATCGCGCTTCTTCTTGGCCTTCTTCTTCTTCTTGATCGTCTTTTCGTCGAACAGCGAGGAGGCTTTCTTCTTCTTCTTCGACTTGCTTCCGACGCTAACTTCAGCGCGTGCCGCCTGGGCAGCCGCAATACTGGGGAGAGCCAGGAGCGCTGCGGCAAGGAAGGCGGCGGCCAGGAAAAGCCGCGAGGTCGGGTTCCGCGTGGTCTGCATCATGCTGTTTCGCTCACGGGAGAGGGAGTATGGGCCCCAGCCAAGTTCGTTGCGTCGTGCAAGTTGGCCGGTTTTTTGCCTGGGGCCGGGGGTTCAACGCCCAGAGGCGCTGACTGATTCGTCGCCGCGCCTATCGCTGGCGTCTTGCGTCTACTATTCGGCGGTGCACTTGCTCTTGAGGAACGAGCGGTAGGCGCCGATTTCGTCTTTCCAGAATTCGCCTTCGAACGGCCACACCATCGAGTCCGAACCGGCGATGGCGATCTGGCCGCCAACCTCGACGACCTTGTCGGTCACCTTTCCCTTCTTCTCGACCTGCTCGATCTGACGGTCGAGCTTGGTGATTTCGAGTTCCTGGAGGTCGATGCGGAGCTCGGTCAAGCGGTCCTGGTAGTTGGCGATGTCTTTCTGAACCGCGCGAAGGGTGCGCTGCACAACAACACCGGCTTCTGCGATTCGCTCGCTGCGGAGCTGACCAAGCTTTGCGAGCAGCTCCTGGCCGAACGGGCCGAGCTTCTGCATGAACTTCTTGACCTTGGTCTCTTCCATCTCGATCTGCTTGATCGTCTTGTAGAGGTTGTAGAACTCGACGTTCTGCAGAACGGGGCTGACCAGCTGGCGCGGCAAGGTGGCCGTCTTGGGCTTGTTCACCGAGGTCAGGACGCCGTTGTAGAAGTCTTCGGGGCGGCGGTTGCGCTTGAGGAAGTCGCGCAGCGGCGGGCCGAGCACGAGGACGTCGTCCTTGAAGCGTTTGATGGCGCTTTCGGCGTTCTTGGGGTGGCACGCGTTGACGTAGATCGTCGCTTCGAGGATCCACAGCTCCGGGTAGAAGTGGTGCTTGAAGAACGGGCTGTGCAGCGCGTGGAAGGTGCCGAGCGCGCGGCTCACGTCGTTCTTGAGGAAGTACGCCCAGCCGGCTTCGTAGAAGGCGCGAGCGAGCTTGGGCGAGTTCTTCGAGATCTTGCGGTAGTAGTAAATCGCGGCGTCGTACTGCTGGTACTCGTACGCCATGCGGGCCAGCGCTAGGTAGCCGAGGTCGACGATGCCGAGGTTGTCCTGTTCTTCACCGGCGATGACCGCGTTCTGGAAGCCCTGGCTGGCGCCCTTGATCTTGGACGCGTCGTCGAGCGCGTCGTCCTGGAAGGCGATGAGGCCAAGCAGGTACTGCGCGCGGGGGTAGTCGGAGGCGTTGCGCGCGACCTTCTCGAGATAGGGCACGGCCTCACCAGAGAGACCGAAGTCGTGCAGAAACTCGCCGACGAAGTAGTTGAAGCCGCTCTGGAACGCCTTGGACTTGCTGACGACAGCGAACTTGGTGAGGTCTTCGAGCTCGGGCGGCCGGTAGTTGATCTTGCGGCGCAGCGCGCGGAGCTGGTTGAACGCAGACTCGAAGAAGATCTTCTCGGGGCCGGCACGTACCACGTCCAGCAGTTTGTTGGCGGCGCTCTGCAGCAGACCGGCGCGGGCGAGTGCGTTGGCGATGCCGTAGGTGGCGAAGTACGCCTCGTCGGAGTCGGGCGCGAACGGGATTCCGCCGACGCCGTCGTTGACGAACTTGGTGAAGACCTGCACCGCGGCGACCCACTTGCCGGACTTGGCGAGGGCCTGGCCGCGCTTGAGGACCTTGCCGGCGAACGCTTTGCGCTGGGCCTCTTCACGTTTGCGTTGCTCTTCGGCGAGGCGCAGGGCCTCTTCCTTCATGCGCGCTTCTTCGGCGGCCTGCTCGGCGGCGGTCAACTGGCGCTTGGGCGCTTCTTTGGGCTTGACCACGGGGGCAACAACGCCGCCGCCCGTGGTGCCCGACGCCTTCGACGACGTCTGCAGCATGTGACGGATCAGCTCGTCGGGAACGCCCGAGCGCTTGAGCTTGAGGATCTGGGGCGGCGTCAGCTTGTAGACGGTGCCGTCCTTGGCGATCTTCTTCTTGATCTGCGCTGGCGGAATGCCGAGGCGAACCAGGGTCATCACCTCTTCGATCGTGATGGCCGAAGCCGTAACTGGCAGTGAAAACGCGGTGATCAAAGCCACCGCCACCAGGTATTTGCGACTCGCCGTATTCATATTCGACCTCATCATCAGGTGCGTCGGGTGCGCGGCGGTCCGTGGTCGGACAACCGCGGCATCGGCATCAGTCCAGCGGCGCGGTAAACCACGCCAGGCCGAGCGTCACGGCGATCGGGAACGACACGCCACCGCCATCCTTGGGGTAGAAGATCTGCTTGTAGTCGGCGCGCAGTGCCCACCGCTCACCGAGGTAGAACAGGGCGGCGATGCCGAGGTTGCCGTTGGGCTTCACGCGGTACGCCTGGTCCTGCTTGCTCTTGCCCTGGACGAACGTCGCGCTCGCGCCGATGCCGAAGTTCAAGCCGACGTCGAACTCGGTCAGGCGCGTGTCGAAGAAACCGAGCTTGCCGTGCAACAGGTACCAGGTCGCGGACGCGGTGCCGTAGCCGACCAACGTCTCCGGCAGACGAACCTGCAGGCCCGGGCCGAGGCCGTTTGCGCGCGAGGCCGTCAAGCTTCCTTCCAGCGATGTCTTCGCCTCAAGCGTGTAGGCGGCATTGATGTCGAGCGCGAGGTCCTCGGAGAAGTAGTAGCTGTAGGCGAGGCCGCCAGCGACGTACGCGAAGAAGTCGTCGTTGGGCACCACGCCGGCGTTGATCGAGATTCCGTGGCGCCCCTGCTTGAGGGTCGCGCGCTTTTGGATGACGCGAATCTTCCGGCGCGTCGCCCACTCGATGGTGCCGCCGGGCGGAACAGCGCCTTCGGTGACGCCGTAGTCGCTCATGCCCCCACCGCCGATCGTCGGCAGCGGATCCGTCTTTTCAGCAGGAGCCGGAGCTGGATCACCAGCGGGTGCCGCTGCGGGTGCGGGCGACGGAGCGGGTGCAGCCGCGGGTGCTGCAGCGCCATCGCCGCCAGGTGGCGGGGTCGTGGGTGCCTGGGCAAACGCCGGCAGCGCGCTCAGAAGAGCGGCGAAAGCGATAAGCGCTGGGGCGACGATAGAGGCGATTCGGAAGTGCACTGCAGGCTCCTACAAGAGGAATGACGCGCTGAGCGTGAATTCGATCGGAAAAAGCATCGCGTCCTCGGGCTGGTACGCGAATTGACGGTAGTCCCAGCGGACCGCGACGGTTTGGCTCAAGTAGAAGCGTAGGGTGGCGCCCCAGTGCCCGGCGGGGGCGATCTCGCCGACGAGCGCGTCGCTTTCCGCGGTCGGCTGCTTGTCGACGTTAACGCCGATGACGCCGGCGCCGATCATGATGCCGATGTCGAAGCTGCTGAGCTTGCTCGCGAAGACGCCGACTTTGCCGTGAAACGGGCTGTAGACCAGGTCGATGGAGCCAAGCATGTACAGCTGCGGCGGCTTCTTGACGTTCTGCAGGAGGCCGGCCTTGCCCGCCGTCTTGAGGAAGTTGTGCAGGTCGCTGTCGAGCATCAGCACGTACGAAAACCCAGCCTCGATCGCCACCGAATCCGACAGGTGCATCGCGGCGCGCGCGGTGAGCGGGATACCGAGGAAGAACGAGTCGTTGGGCAGAACACCCGTGCCGATCGAAGCCTCGAACCGTCCCGCGCGCTCGTGCATCGGGTTTTCGGTTGTGGGCACCGCCAGCTCGACGTTCCAATACTTCTCGAGCTCGTTGTCGACCGGCGCGTCGCCGGTCTTGGCGGCCATCGCGCTTGCCGGCGCGAGCATCGCCGCCATGAGCACGAGTGCGCACCATCGGTGAGCGCCGGCTGGAAGGTGGGGAGTCAGAATCATCGCCTTGATCCCTTGGTGTGGGTGGCACGTTGCGGAAGCGCGCCCGACCATTTGGCCGGGCCCGTGCACCGCTACGGGCAGTCCTTCTTGCAGTCCGCGGCGCACTTGCCGTCGCAGCAGCGCTGGGCGCTACCGGAGCCGCATCGGAGGTTGTTGGGTGCCGCGCCGCTCTTGCAGAGGCCGTCTTCGGTGCAGTGGTTGGACGAGCACTCGGCGTCGCCAAACCCGTCGGCGGCGCCGCCGCACGACTTGTGACCGCTGCAGCCCTTGCGGAAGATCACGCGGCGATCCTCGTTCGCGGTTTCGACGCCGAACTTCCACGAGGTCTGCGTCTCGTAGACGGTCGCGAGGCTCGGGAACTTGGGGTTTTCGAAGCGCAGGTGGCCGGCAACCGCCTGCAGTTTGCCGGTCGGAATCGCGCCGCCAGCGGTCATCGCCTGGAGCTTGAGGCCGACGCGCCAGCTGCCCGAGAGCGAATAGCGGACGCGGATGAGCGCGCGGTTCATCGCCGTCGAGATCGCCTGAGCATCGGCTTTGTTGATCTCTTCGGTGTTGATGAACTGGAACGTACCGCCGGTGCGGCAAGCGATCTCCATCATGTGCGCATCGGGGTTACGGTATCCCTTTGCCTGGAACTGCACGAAGTGAACGATGACCGGGTAGCCGTCGTCAGCCATCTGCTGACGCACGACCTTGAAGTTCTCAAACGCGTTCTGGCAGGGGGTCCGGCATTTGCCGTCGGTGCCCTTGAAGTTGAAGTCCTCGGACTCGGTGCAGGTGTCGGGGCCGTCGGAAACGACGACGATGTGTCGGTTGCCCTTCACCTTCGTCTTCAGCATCGAGTAGGCCTTGCTCATCGCTTCCCACAGCGGCGTGCGACCGTTGTCGGGCTTGCCGTACTTCACTTTGTCCGACAGCGCGGTCTTGAGGTAGACGCGCGTCTTCTCGTTGGAACCAAACGCCTCAGCCTCGGCCTGGGCGAGGGTTGCGAGCTCGAAGGAGTCACCGTCGGTCGCGTTGCCCGGGAAGCAAGCGCCCGATTTGCAGTTGCTGTTGCTGATGCACTTCTTGCCGTCTTCGCCACCGCCCACGCAGGCGAGGTTGTCGGACGCGGCGACGGCGATGTTCACCTTCTCGTTGTAGTAGTAGCCGATCAGACGATCGCGATCGTTGAGCGCGTCGATAAAGAATTCAGCGGCCGGTATCCGCGCGTGGTTCAGATCGGACTTCGTGACGTTGAGATCGACCGGCCAATCGCCCTTGGCGGGGTCATCTTCTTTAAAAGACGTCTTGTCGACGAAGCCGGTGACAGAGCCGCTGTGATCCATGAGCAGCGCGACGTTCAACCGCGTGGACTCGGAAGTGGGGTCGCAGCGCGGGGCCAACTCCTTGTAGTTGACGACCGACGGCGGCGCGTTGGACAGCGCGATCGTCTTGTTCTTGCAGGCGCCCGCCGGACCGTATCCCTCGATGCAGTCGACGTTGATGCTGAAGTTCTTGGCGCTCACCGTCGCGTCGGCGCCGCCGGTCTGCACGGGGAACAATTCGATGAGATCGCCCGCCTTGATCGACTGATCGCGATCGGGTTCGCATGACGGCGTCTTGAGCTCGGTCGAGACGAAGTTGACGTTGAACTCCAACCCGTTAGCAGCGAGCGGGTTGGCTTTCTCCGCATCGGTCAGCGCAACGCCACAAACGCGCGAGATCGAGCCGGTCGATTCGTCGACGAACGCGGGGAACGCCGTCACCACCTGTACGTCGCTGAACTTGCGGTCGGGGAGGCTAAACTTGGCCGTCGAGTCGCACGAAGCGAGCCCCCCGACCAGCATCCAAACGACCAAGGCCGTCGTGCCTCCGATCGAAGCGGGCAACCACAATCGCTTGCGTACCCCCATACGAGAAGTTGCGTTGTCCATTCGCTGCGTCCTTCTTCCGTGAGCGTCGTGCTGTCTTCGCCTGCTTTCCGAACTTTCAGTGCCTGCTTTCCGAACTTTCAGTGCCTGCTTTCCGAACTTTCAGTGCTTGCTTTCCGAGCGGGCCGGGCCATCCGTAGGCCTCTCGCGGGTGCCGCCAGGGACGACGGTTGCGACGTGGTGTGCGCTTTTCGCACGGTTTCGCAACCCCGACCCCTGCGCAAAGGCGCCCGATAATCAGACCGCGCCCCGCGACAGTCAAGCCTGCGTCGTCGCCCGTCACGCTCGGGCCCGACACGACCTTGACCAACACCGTATTGGTCGCAGGCGAAGGGTTCTGTCTGTGTACGTCCGCCGGAGTGTCACACTTGGGAATGTGATGGTGTGTGCGCACCCCGGGTGTTGCAGCATGCGCGGCTGGTTGATTGTTGACGGTGGAAAACGAACTCTCTAGCCTGACTCGCGCTGCGTGGCCCACGGGCGCGCAGTTGTATATTAAAGAGGTGTCCGCTGCCCCGACGCCGCACCGCCGCAAAAAACTGGTGGGGCCAGCACGACCAGTAAGCCACCCTGAAACGCAGCGACCGCCCAGTGGGCACGCAGAAATGGACGGGACTTGGATGTGCGGTGACGGAAGCGCCGCTTCTTGACCAATACGCCGACGTAGCCGTCGGAAAAGCTCGCGCACCGCGGGCCCCAGGAACGAACAGGAGACGCACCATGACTCGGCCCAACCCCATGCGGCCCACGCACGCGCGCTTCGGCGCCATCTTGGCCGCTCTCACGCTCGTCGCTCCGACGCTCGGCTGCGGTTCTGACGACGGCACTGGCGGAGCTGGCGGCAGCGACAACCCGTACCAGTGCGTCCTCAAGGCCACGCAGCTCGACTGCAAGGCCTCGATCGAAGTGCGCGATGCCAACGGCGTGACGCTTAACAGCGGCGCGAACGTGAAGGTGCCCGTCGGCAACGTCGCGACCGGCAAACACATCGATCTCAAGTTCTCGATCTCGAACACGGCCAACGCCGCGTCCGCCGCGCTCCTGCAGATCCAGGACATTCTGGTGGGCTACGAAGCCAAGTCGTCCGACGAAGCCGAAAAGGGCCTCGCGTTCCAGTGCCTCGACAAGACCGGCACCATCCCCTGCTCGCAGATGAAGGGTAAATGGGAGCGCGTCGTTCCGTCGGGCGTCAACAACGCCGGCTGGACGCAGAAGCTCGATTTCATCATCCGCTACAAGCGCTACGACGACCAGGCTCGCGTCGCCAGCGTCATCCTCAAGGTGCTCGGCGATCCGACCCTCAAGGGCAACCAGTTCCTCGTCCGCTTTGGCACCGATCTCGGCTCGCCGAAGATCCAGATGTCGCCGCCTGCGCTCGACTTCCAGCAGGTCAAGCCGGGCGCGGAAGGCGACAAGAAGTTCCAGGTCACCAACACCGGCGACGCGCTGCTCGAGCTCAAGTCGATGAACCTGACCGGCAGCGCCGGCTTCACGCTGCACCAAACCAAGGGCGGCAAGGGTCACCTGCCCAACACCAAGCCGCTGCAGTTCGATCCGCCGATCGGCATCGAGCCGGGCAAGTCCAAGGAGTTCTGGGTCAAGTTCAAGGCCAAAGATGACAAGGGCAAGCAGGGTAAGGTCGTGGTCAGCACAAACGACCCCAGCCCGGGTGAAAACGGCACGCTCCTCATCACCGCCAACGCGCAGCTGCCGTGCATGAAGCTGCAGCCCGCCAGCAAGGTGAACTTTGGCGGTATCAAGCTCGGCGAGCCGACCGAACGCGAGGTCAAGATCTGCAACTGCGGTGGCGTCCCGCTGGTCGTTGAGAAGATCAACTTCGGCGACGCGACAAACAGCGACGAGTACGCGCTCGACTACAAGAACACCTCGCAGAAATACCCCGGCGTCGACGCCAAGAAGGGCCCGACCAAGGACAAGCCGATCAACATCAAGGTCAATGACTGCGCGCCGTTCAACGTCGTGTACACGCCCAGCGATGAGAGCCCGGTCGACAAGGCCACCGGTGAGCCCAAGCCCGACATCGCCGAGATCGTCATCAACTCCAACGCGTTCACCGACAAGAAGACGGTGATCTGCGAAGGCATCGGCGTGAAGAAGACCTGCCCGACCGCGAAAGTGACGGTCAAGGAAGGCGAAGAGGTCATCCCGCAGACGATGCTCCACCTCAAGGGCGACCAGTCCAAGGCGACCGGCGGCGGCACGATCAAGAAGTACAAGTGGACCGTGAAGCAGCCGGCCGGCTCCAACCAGGTGTTCGTGCCAGGCGATGCGTTCCCCAACCCGACGTTTACGGCCAACGCCGCGGGCGAGTACGAGTTCTGCCTCAACGTGTGGGACCAGAACGACAAGAAGAGCTGCTCGCCCGGTTGCGTGACGGTGCTCGTGTTGCCCGAAGAGGCGATCCACGTCGAGCTGCTCTGGAAGACCCCGGCCGATCCGGACGAGACCGACACAGGACCGGCCGCCGGCGCCGATATGGACCTCCACTTTGCGCACCCGTACGCGCAGGGCCCCGATATCGACTGCGACAAGAAACCCGACCCGTGGTTCTCCAACCCGTTCGACACCTTCTGGTTCAACCCCAACCCCAACTGGGGCAGCGCGAACCCGAAGATCAACGACGACCCGAGCCTCGACCTCGATGACACCGACGGCGCTGGACCTGAGAACCTCAACCTCGACGATCCGGAAGGCAAGGTTGGCAAGCCGGTGCAGTACGCGGTCGGCGTCCACTACTGGAACGACCACGGCTTCCAGACGTCCTACGCGACGGTCAACATCTACATCATGGGTGTCCTGGCGCTGCAGATCAGCAAAGTCAAGATGGACGTGTTGGACATGTGGTACGTCGGCAAGATCAACTGGCCGAACACGATGAGCCAGGGCGTGCTGGATCCCTTCCAGATCTGCTACCAGAGCGGCAACCCGTGCAAGGGTGGCAAACGCTGGCTGCCCAAGGGCGATTACTGCATTACGCCGTGCTACGTGAACCCCGCGTTCACGGCCACGCAGTCGGGCGCCAACCCGACGGTCTGCAAGAACAAGAAGCCGTAGCGATTGTCGTGCAACTCGCCGGCCTTCGGAGCCCGACGAGCTCCTAACCTCTCCGCTTCGGGGAGTGGGAACGCGACATGAAGAACCTCTGCCACCCCGCGACTCACACCACGGGTCACGGCCGCCGCTTTATCGGTCTGCTAGCCGTTGTGTGCATCAGCGCGCTCTGCTTGGCGTGCGGCACCAGCGACAACGGCGACGACAGCAGCTCATCGGGCGGCGGATCGCCGGGCGGCGCGTCGTCAGGCGGCAACTGCAACGCCAACAGCAGCGGTGGCAACTTCGGCCTGCAAGGCAAGGCCGACATGCAGATCTCGCGCAACGGTCAGCTCGTCGCCGACAAGAGCACGGTCAAGGTCAACGCCAGCGGTCTACAGGCCGGCAAAGGCCTCGACACCAAGCTGCTCATCGTCAACGCGGCGGCGGTCGATGCGGCCAAAGAGCTGAAGATCGCGAAGGTCTTGCTCATCTACAGCGCGCCCCCTGGCGGCAAAGACAGCACGAAACCCGCGTTCGAATGCCTGGTCGACCAGGGCGGCACGATCGTTCCGTGCGACAAGATGGAGCACAGCTCAGTCGTGCCCTCCGGCGCCAAGGACCTGTGCACGACGGCGACACGGCGAACCAAGCTGACCGTCATCATCCGCTTCAACAAGCCGCTGGACGACACCACCCGCAATGCGGTCGTTCGCATCATCAGTGACGGCGACGACAAGTACGACGGCAACAAGTCGTGGTCGGCCAAGATCACGTCCAAGGCCGGTCAGCCCAAGCTCGCGGTCAAGTCGATCGTCGACTTCGGCACGGTCAAACTCGGCGAGAAAGAGTCCAAGATCATCAAGTTCACCAACGCCGGTGACGCCGACCTGAAGATCCACCAGATCAAGCTCGCGCCCAAAGATCCCAAGCCCTACAAGCTCGAAGTTCCCGTCGGCGGCAAGAATGTGGAGCTCAAGGGTGGCGAGACCAAGACGTTCGACGACCTGGTGATTCCGCCCCAGAAGTCGATCGAGGCGATCGCCTGGTACAGCGCAGTGGATGGCAACCCGCACCAAGACGTCATCGAGATCGTCGCCAACGACCAGGAGAAGGACCACAGCATCAAGCTGCTCGGCAACCAGAACGTGCCATGTCTGCAGGTGGTCCCCGACAAAGCGGTCAACTTCGGCTTCGTGCCGCTGGGTCACGACGGCAAACGGCCGGTTGTGCTGCGTTCGTGCGGCAGCGACGTAGTCGAAGTCACCGATCTCAAGGTCGTGGACGACAAAGACGTCGTGTTCGGCGTGGACACCAAGAGCATCCCGACCCTGGGTGGCAAGCCGGTCAGCAAAGACAACCCGATCAAGCTCGGCGTCAACGAAGAGGTCACCGTTCAGGTCAAGTGCACGCCCGAGTCAGCCGCCAAGGACGTCAAGCCCGGCACCTCGCAGTACATGGCAAAGCTCGGCATCGTCGACAACACGGTGCAGCCCGACAAGTCGCTGAGTTTGCTGTGCAACGGCACCGCGACGAACTGCCCAACCTCGGTCATCGTGCCGCAAGAGGGCGAAGAGATCGTGCCGCAGCAGGAGCTTCACCTGGTCGGCAGCCAGTCGTTCGCGGGGCCCAACCAGGAGATCGCCAAGTACGAGTGGAAGGTCACCAAACGTCCCAAGGGCGCCGAAGACCACATCTTCTGGCCCAACCCCAACGCGCCTGACGTCGTGTTCGGCGCGAAAACAACCGTCAAGGACATCGCGGGCAACCAGAAGACGTGCAACACCAACGCCGATTGCAAGAAGGGCCAGTTCTGCGACAAGGCACAGGGTGGTTCGACGCAGAACGTTTGCTACACCGCGGCGGTAAACATCGCTGGCGAGTACGGGTTCAAGCTCACGGTGCACGACAAATCCGGCAACAAGAACTGCGTTGACGCCAAGCAGACGGTGCTCGTCATCCCCAACGAGGCCATCCATATCGAGCTGTTGTGGGACACGCCCGGCGACAAGGACAAGCTCGACAAGGGCCTGGACGCCGGGTCGGACCTGGACCTTCACTTCGCGCACCAGACCGCGAGCAAGGCGCCGATCTGCCAAACACCGCCGAAGATGTGCAGCGGCAAACCGTGCTTGTGCCAGCAGGATCTCGACAAGAACAAGATCGCCGATCCGTGGTTCCACAGCCCGTTTGATACCTATTGGTTCAACCCCAACCCCAACTGGGGCAGCGCAGACCCGAAGATCGATGACAACCCGGGTCTGGACCTCGATGACACCGACGGCTGGGGCCCGGAGAACATGAACCTGAACAACCCCGAGAATAACAACGTGTACTCTGTCGGCGTGCACTACTGGGACGCACACGGGTTTGGCGACTCGGTGGCCAATGTGCGCATCTACATCCTCGGAAAACTTGTGGCTGACATGTTCAGCGTGACGATGAAGCAATGCGATATGTGGTGGGTCAAGCAGATCGAATGGCCATCCGGGCTGCTGCTCGACTACAAGGACAAGGCCGGCAAGGGCCTGAAAAACGGCAAGATCACGCCGAAATACTTCACGCTCTTCGCCGCCAATCTCGGCGCCAAGTGCTCCAACTGATCCCCATCAAGACCAACTCGAGGCGACCATGAACGCGTTCTTCGGGCGCGCGGCGGCCGTTTGCGCGATCCTCGGGCTCGTGCTGGCGTGTCCGGCATGCAGCGACGACGGCAGCGGCGATGACAGCTGCGCGGATGACAACTCCAAGCTGTCGCTGGAAAAGAAAGCCGCGCTCTCCGTCTCGCACGTCGGCGCTGCGGCCAAGCCCTTGTACTCGTTTGACGCGTCGAGCCTCAGCGGCCCCAAGGCGTACGCATTCGTCGTCAGCAATACCGCCAGCGCGCTTTCCGCGAGACCGCTAACCATCACCGAAATCGACATGGTCGAGACCGACGGCAAGGGCAAGATCGTCTCGAACTCGGCCTTTTCATGCCTGCACAAAGGCAAGTCCTGCGCGGACACGACCTGGGGTGTGATCATCCCGGACGGGTACGACAAGGCGTGTATCAAGGGTACGCCGGTCAGCAGCGAAGAGTTCATGATCCGCTACGACCACGGGGGCGTGCAGGGCGAGCGCAAGCTGTTGGTTCGCCTGTGGGTCGAGGGCGACCCTGAGTACAAGGACAAGCCGCTTGAGGTGCGTTTCTCCGCGGCGATCGGCTCAGCGCGGCTGGAGTGCAGCCCGGCGATCGTCGATTTCGGCAAGATCGCGGCCGGCAAAGGAGCCACCGAAGAGATCAAGTGCACGTCGATCGGCAGCGCGCCGGTGGTCATCGCGAAAGCCGAGCTGTTCAGCAAGACCGATCCGCCGCTGACGGTTGGCATGGGCGGCTGGATTCTGAGCCTCAAGCAGCCCTACACCGGCAAACCCGAGATCGTGATCCCGCCCGGCAAGGCGCTGGCGATGCACGCCACGTTGACCGCCCTGGGAACCGATGAACCGGTCGGCGCCACGATGCACATCTTCAGCAACGACCCGTCCAAGGACAAAGTGGTCGTACAGATGCTCGCCAACCAGACGGGGCCATGTTTCAAGCTCAAACCCGGCAGCCACGATTTCGGCGACGTGCCGGTCGGCGGCAATGAGCAGATCGAGGTGCAGCTGCTCGGATGCGGCACCGAACCCGCTGTGTTGGAGTCCGTCGCGCTCGACGCGGGCAGCGCCGGCGATTTTCAGCTCGATTTCTCGGAGAGCACCGGCAAGGCCCCGACCAAGGATAACCCGCTCGTCGTCCAGCCCAATGGCCTGCAGAAGTTCAAGGCGATGTGCAAGCCGTCCACGCTCGGCAAGACGCTGACGGGCAAGATCAAGCTGGTCTCCAAGGACGGAACCGAGCGCTTCATGGCCCTGTCATGCACCCCGGTCGACCTGTGCAAGCCGACCGCGCTTATCGACGTAAAACCCGGCACGACCGTCATTCCGCAGACGCCGCTGACGTTGTCGGCCGGCCCCAGCAAAGCGTGCCCCGGACAGGCGCTGACAGGCTACAAGTGGACGGTGTCGCAGCCCAACGGGTCGGTCGCGACGTTTTCGCCCAACGATGCCGCCAAGATCGTTGGCCTCGTGCCAAACGTTTCCGGCACCTACACGTTTGGGCTCACGGTCTCGGACGCCTCGGGGACCAAGAGCGAGCCGGCCAAGGTCAAAGTCGAGGTGCTGCCCGACAACAAGCTGCACGTCGAGCTGACGTGGGTGCAACTGGGCGACAAGAACAAGGGCGACAAGAAGGGTAGCGATCTCGATCTGCACCTCGCGCATCCGCTTGCCAGCCAGGTCAAAGGCCAGGGCGATCTCGACCAGGACGGCAAACCCGACCCGTGGTACGCGCAGTGCTACGACTGTTTCTGGTTCAACTGCAAACCGGGAGGAAACAACAAGGCCGTGTGGGGCAGTCTCGCGGACCTCGATGACGACGCGACCGTGGACCTCGACGATACCGATGGGTGGGGCCCTGAGAACATCTCGATCAAGTACCCCGAGCAGAAGGTCAACGGCAAAGAGGCCTGGTACACGATCGGCGTCTACGTGTTCAGCGACGTGGGGATGGGGCCATCGGTGCCCAAGGTGCGCGTGTTCCTCGACAGCCTCGAAGTGTTCAACAAGAAGGGCCCGCCGATGGTCACCAAGGACATGTGGTGCGCGGCAAAGGTGAAGTGGGACGGCACCGCGGCGGCCGCCGACGTCAAGAAGTGCTTCTCTGGCCAGGGCAAAGAACTTCGCCCGAAATATCCGTTCAAGACGCCGTCGTTCAAATGCCCGGCGCCGCTTAATCCCCCTTGACAGCGAGCGGCTTCGCCAGACAGACGCCATACCTCTGATTTCTTGCGGTTTTCATGCGGAATGTCCCTTGACCTCCGGTCGCTGCTCGGGTACATCGGCGCTCCGGTTTTTGACCGGCCCCCATCCTCGAGATGACGTCGCGCCAGCGTCGGTCGTCCCATCCTCATCGGCCGCCCTGTCTACAAGGCACTCTTCGGTCGGAAACCGCCTGCCAGCACGCAGCAACCTTTAGGAGTTCCAGCCATGACGAAGTCCGACTTGATCGAGTCCATCGCGCAAACAGCCGGGCTGACCAAGGACAAGGCGAGCGTCGTTGTCAACGCGATTTTCGACGAAATGGTTGACGCGATGAAGCGCGGCGAACGCATCGAGATTCGCAACTTCGGCAACTTCACGGTTCGCCACTACGGCGCTTACACAGGCCGCAACCCCAAGACTGGCGAGCCCGTCCAGGTCGGGTCGAAGCGTATGCCGTTCTTCAAGGTCGGTCTCGAGTTGAAGCGACGCGTCAACAACGAGATTTAGCCCCTGCCAATCGCATACGCGAACGGGTTTGTGAAAATTGACAACCCGTTGGCACCGGCAGTAGCCTCGACGTCGGTTGTTGCCTCGCGGCTTGTCGTCGCATTACCCGGGCCGCGGCGCCTCAGGCGGATTCGTTGACCATGCCCAAGAAGCCCGCTCGCGGTTCAAGCCAATCCAAGAAGAACAAGCGTCCATTCGGAATCCGCGCGCACGGCCTGACGGACGTCGGGCTCGTTCGTGAGGGCAACGAAGACGCGTTGCTCATCCATCAAAACGTGGGGTTGTACGTCGTTGCCGACGGCATGGGCGGACACAATTGCGGTGAGGTCGCGTCGCAGTTCGCGATCGAAGCGCTGATGGCGTTCTACGACAGCGAAGAGATCCTCAAGAAGGTCCAAGCCGCCCACAAGACATCGATCAAGCAGGTTCCCAAGGAACGCCGCGATGTCAGCCATCACGCACTGCGCCTGCGCAAAGCGGTCGAGAGCGCCAACATCTCGGTGTTCCGGCTCTCCCAGCAGCACGAAGCGTTGCGGGATATGGGCACCACGGTTGTGGCCGCGTCCTTCTCGGGCTCGCGCATGTACACGGCCAACGTCGGTGACAGCCGCTGTTACCGCCTGCGCAAAGGCAAGCTCGTTCAGCTGACCGAAGATCACTCGCTGGTCAACGAATACATCAAGATGAACATGCTGCGTCCCGAGGACGTCGACAGTTTCCCGTACAAGAACGTCATTGTTCGCGCGGTGGGGCTGCACGAGAAAGTCGGCGTGGACGTCGCGTGGTCAACGGTGAAGGCCGGCGATCAGGTGCTGTTGTGCTCCGACGGGCTGACGGACCTGGTGCGCGACCATGAGATCGGCGCGATCCTGCACGCAAACGATGACCCGAAGGTGGCTTGTGACAAGCTCGCGGACCTCGCGAAAGCGCGCGGTGGTCACGACAACATCACGACCATCCTCATGCATTTCACGCCGCCGGACGAAGACACCGGCGAGCCGTTGCTCGTGAAATTGCCTGGACCAGAGCCGGAGCCCGAGCCGATGGGTGTTGCCGCGCCCGGTGCGATTCCGCCGCCCCCTGCCGGCCCCCCGCCAAGCGCGCCAGCGCCGGTCGATATTCCGCCGCCGCCCCCCGGCCCGGCGCCCAAAACATAACCATAGCCGCCTGCGCACCCGTGCAAGGATCTGCTCGCGTGTGCGGGCGGAGGAGCCGTTATGCATCCCAGTCGTCCATACACAGTTGCAGTTCTCGGAGCCACCGGAGCCGTTGGCCGCGAGATGTTGAAGGTTCTCGACGAGCACCGCTTCCCGGTTGGTGAGCTCGTACCGCTCGCGTCCGAGCGGTCTGTTGGCGAGGAAGTCCTGCTCGGCAACCGTCCGTTCAGGTGCAAGCTGGCTGAACCTGACGCATTCGAGGGCGTCGACATCGTCCTGGCATCAGCCGGTGGGTCGGTAAGCCGCAAGCTGTTGCCCGAAGCCGTCAAGCGTGGCGCGGTGTGCATCGACAACAGCAGCGCATTCCGCATGGACGTCGACGTGCCGCTCGTCGTGCCCGAGGTCAACCCCGAGGCGGTCGCGGTGCACAAGGGGATTATCGCCAACCCCAACTGTTCGACGATCCAGATGGTGGTCGCCCTCAAGCCGCTGCACGATGAGGCGCAGATCAAGCGCGTCGTCGTCTCGACCTACCAATCCGTATCGGGCGCCGGCAAGAAGGGTATGGACGAGCTGTCGAAGCAGACAGTCGCTTTGCTGAACTTCCGGCCGTACGACGTCGAAGTCCACTCCGCGCGCATCGCGTTCAACTGTGTGCCGCACATCGGCCCGTTTATCGAAGACGACTACACGCAAGAAGAGCTGAAGCTGGTGTACGAGACGCGCAAGATCTTCGGCGAGCCCGAGATGCGCGTGAACCCAACCGCGGTGCGCGTTCCCGTTTTCGCCGGTCACTCTGAGAGCATCAACATCGAGTTCGAAAAGCCGATCACGCCGGGCCGCGCTCGCGAGCTGCTCGGTGAGTTCCCGGGGGTCGTTGTCGTCGACAAGCCCCACGAGAAGCAATACCCGATGGCCATCGACGCCGCCGAGCGGGACGAGGTCTTCGTCGGTCGCATTCGCAAAGACCGATCGGTTGATCACGGCCTGTCGCTCTGGTGCGTGGCGGACAACCTGCGCAAGGGCGCGGCGACCAACGCGGTCCAAATCGCAAAGCTGCTCGACGCGTGGTGGCACGCCGCCCAGGCATAGGTTCGGGTCAGGCATGGGTTCGGGTCAGGCATAGGTTCGGGTCAGGCATGAGTTCGGGGCAAGCGAGACTTCGGCGCTGGCCTGAGGGGCGCTCCAGCACGTCGATTGCCAAAATGGCACGGCCGCCGAGCCGGCGAGCGCCGAGCGTGCCGTCACGTCACCGGACGAGAACCAGCTGATTTCTTGCAAGTGCCCGACATTTGGGCTTCTGTGCCCGCAACGCTTTTGGCACAAAGCGTGCATCCACGTTCTGGTGGGATGGAAATGCGCGTCACCGGGGTTTGGGCATCGGTGACCGGTCGCAAACGGCGGCAGGAAAGCGCACTATCCCGCGGATTACGCAGAGCAAGCCGGTGGAGGCGAAGTTGGACACCCGATCTTTTCAACGCGATTCGGGGCGCACGGTCAAAGCCGCTGGTCGGCGTATGGCGGCGATTGCAGCGGGCCTCCTGGCTCTCACGTTCGCGCTGCCGGCGTCGGCCATCCAGGTGAAGATCGACAGCATCGGCACGGCGTCGGGCAGCAAATTCGTGCCCAACAAGCGCCTGTCGCGCACGTCGGCCCTCGTTTCGGACACGTCGGTCAAGCGCCTGATCAACATCAGCGACTGCCAGGCCATCGAGAAGCAGTTCGCCGACGAGAAGCAGGCCAAGGTCAAGGTCACCTGGTCGTGGACGGACTTCCTCAACCTCGGCGCGAACATCGCCAACGCCAACTACGGCGTGAAAGTCGCGCCCCCGAACAAGACCTGTGACACCAACTCGCACATCGCTTCCAAGGATGACGGCGACGGCTGCAAAGCCTTCGAATACAAGTCGGGCGGCGGCACGGCGGGCAAGATGTTCGAGATGGACTTGAACGACCTCGTCAGCGGGACCAAGTGCACGGGCGGGACCGACGCGCAGGCCAAGGTGCACTTCATCATCAAATACCAGGACACCAACCTGCAGGATCGCACCGAATTCGCGACGCTGACGATCGATCTCGACCTGAGCGTGCCCAATCCGCCGACGGTTTCGTCGGTTTCGGGCGGCAACCAGAACATCAAGGTCACCTGGAAACACGCGGACACGAACACCACAAAGGCGCGCGTATACTGGTCGGAGATCTCCTTCAGCAAGGACGCGGTCGATGCGGCGCCGAAGAAGTCGGACACGCTGACGGCAACGAGCTACAAGATCACCGACCTGACCAACGACAAGACGTATTTCATCGCGGTCACGGCGATGGACGACGCAGAAAACGAGTCGCCAGCCAAGGAAGTTGTCGAGGCGCGGCCGGTCCCCGTGCAGGACTTGTGGCAGTACTACAAGGCCAACGGTGGCGCTTCGGAGGGCGGCTTCTACCCCGGATGCCAGGCGTCGCGGCGCGGTGATGGCGGCTGGCTTGCGGCGCTTCTGGTCGTTCTTCTGATCGTAGGTGTGCGGCTGCGCGAGCGCTGGTCGGAACGCGCGGTCAAGCGGGCGCTCGGTCTGCTGGCCGTCGCTGCGATAGGCGTGAGTGTGTTCGCGGCAACGGAGGCCCACGCGGAGTCACCGCGGACGGCGAGCGTCGACGTGCGGTTCGGCTACTACCTGCCGGCGATCGACACGGAGTTTGCCGACAACGGCAGCGGTCACACGCCCTACAAGGACGTGATGAAGGACTCGGCGCTGCACAAGGGCATCACGGTCGACTGGCTTGTGTTCAACGGCTTCGGTGAGCTTTCGTTCGGCTTTGGCCTCGGCTTCTGGGAGCAAGAAGGGACGGGCAAGGCCTACGACGGCAGCAAGACCGACGACAAGACGATCCTCAACATCCTGCCGATCACGCTGGACATGAGTTATCGTTTCACCGTCCTGGCCGAGAAATTCCGCTTCCCACTGGTGCCTTACGGACGTGTGGGAGCCGGCTACGGAATCTGGTGGATCACCAACGGTTTGGAGGAGACGGCGACGTACACCGACTCCAAGGGCAACACCAGCACGGCGCGCGGTGGCGTGGCGGGGCTGCATTGGTCGGCCGGCATTCGGCTTCTGCTCGACGTATTTGAGCCGCAGGCGGCCAAGGGCTTCGACATGGAGCTGGGCGTCAACCACAGCTACCTGTTCATCGAATACCAGCGCATGTCGCTCAACAACTTCGGCACAGACAAGAAGGTGCTCGACCTCAGCGACGACATCGTGCACTTCGGCCTGGCGTTCGACCTGTAGCGGCACGCCCCAATAACCGCTCAAAACACACCGGTTGCCTGTGTCCACGCGCCGTTTCCTCGCTTGGATTCAGTTCGAAGGCAGCGACTTTTCCGGTTTTGTGCGCCAACGTGACATCCGCACCGTCGCCGGCGAGCTCGAAGCTGCTTGGAAGCGGTGGCGAGACGAGACAATCCACGTCCGCTCCTCGAGCCGCACCGACAGCGGTGTCCACGCCGAACGGATGCCCGTATTCATTGAGACCAAGCTCAACGTGACGCCCAAATCGGTCGTCCACGGCTGGAACCACGAGCTCCCCGACGACGTGGCCGTGATGAGCGCCGAACGTGTCGGCGACGAATTCCATGTTCGTCATGACGCGACCGGCAAGCGCTACGTCTATCGCATCTGGAACGCCAGGACGCGGTCACCCTTGCGGCGGGTCAACCAGTGGTTCGTCTCCAGGCCGATCGACGTGAGCCGGATGCAGCGAGCGGCGCGCGACTTCGTTGGATCGCACGACTACGCGGCGTTTCGGTCCGCCAACTGCCAATCCTTGTCGACACGGCGATCCATCCGGTCGGTGACGGTTCATGGCGACGGGCCGGAGATCGAGGTGGTCGTCGAAGGCAACGCGTTCCTGATGAACATGGTTCGCATCATGGTCGGCACGCTCGTTGAGGTCGGCTGGGGTCGCAAGGAGGTCGACGCGATCCCGACGATCCTGGCGAGTCGTGATCGGCGCGAGGCCGGACAGACGGCCCCAGCACGGGGTCTGACGCTCGATGAGGTGTTCTACGGCGAGCACGGCGCGCGCGAAGGGCTCAACTTCAAGGTGCTCGACGGCCAGAAGCCGGCCTCGGCGTGACCGGCACCGGCGCTATTTGCACGTGAATTTGGCGATGGCGCTGTCGTACATGCACTTCTGACCGACCTTGCCGCAGTCATACTTCTTGATCTTGCCGGTGTTGCAGAAGATCCAGACGTTGCCATCGCACTTGCCCTGAGCGGGCAGAAAGCCACAATCGCCGCCGTCTTCGGGTTTGCAGAGGCCGCCGGGGCACGACCAACCCTTGGGGCAGACGCCGCACTTGCCGTCGCAGCCGTCCGAGCCGCACTGCTTCTTGCCGCCGTCCTTGAGCGAGCAATCGGCCGTACACGGGGGCTTGTCGATGCACGCGAAAACGTTGTTGCCGGGATCCCAGCCGCAGATCTTGTTGGGTCCGCCACCCTGGGCCGCGCAATCGACGAGGACTTTCTGCGCAGTCACGCCGTTGCCCTTGCAGGTCTTGAGGATGCTCCCGTCGCACACGCCCTGGGCCGGAATACCCTTGCAAGGTCCTGGTTTACAGGTCCCGGACGCATCGCAGAGGTCGCCCTCGGCGCAGGTCCCGCACAACCCGCCGCAGCCGTTGTCGCCACATTTTTTGGCGCCGCCCGCGGCGAGCTTGCAGTCGGGCTTGCAGTCGGCCGCATGGCAGAGGAAGTCGATGCCGCACGTGTACGCCTTGGGACATTTGCCACAGCTTCCGCCGCAGCCGTCCGGCCCGCACTTCTTGACCGCGCCGTCGAGCGTCGTGCAGTCGGGTTTGCAGTACTCCTGGCACTTGCTGCCGTCCTTGGCGCAGAACTGCCCGGTCGCGCAAAACCCGCAGACACCGCCGCAACCGTTCGGCCCGCAGATCTTGCCGAGGCAGACTTTCACGCAGCCGGTGTCGGGTTTGCCCGGATCATCGACGTCCAACTTCACGCCGCCGCCGTCGTTCGTTGTCGCGCCCGTGTCCTTGGCGCCACCGCCGGTCGTGTCGTCGACGTCTTCACCAACCGCAGATCCGTTGTCGGCCACATCTTCGGTCGCCGCCGGATCCGAGCACGCGCACGCCATCGCGACGGCGGCGACGAAGAGCGGGCGGACGGCGGGATACGGCCAGAACATTGGCGGCCATTTTGTCATTTTGTCACGCGATGACGAAACCGGACCCGATGCGGTGCTAAAAGATCGTGGCCCCGTCGGCGGCCCCGTTCCAAAAGACCCATTTTTATCAACACTTAGAGTTTGTGCATTCTGGCACGACCTTTGCTTCTAAGGAGGGCGGGAGAGCAGCCGCGCCGTCTGCGGGCCGCTCGCGTTGGTTTACACGATGCAAACGCTGCTAAAGCGCCATTTCTGGGCCATCAACGTCGTCGGGTTGGGCATCATCGCCTACCTGCTGGCGGGGTCGATCAACGGTTTCGTCGCGATGCAGCTCGCCTCGCGATCATCGACCGATGTGTCGCTGGTGGGGCTGAAGAAGGCAGGCGGCAAGAGCCGTCTCGAACAGCGCCTGGCTTCCGCGCGCGCCAGTGACAGCGCTGCGGGTCGGATGGACGGTGCGAGCCCGTTCCTGATCGACGACATGGACGAAAACGAGCCCGAAGAAGAAGAGCCCGAAGAAGAAGAGCCCGAAGACGACGAAAACGATGAGCCCGACGAGCTTGAGGCCACCTACGAAGTGACGTCGCTGCCGATCAAGCTGCTCGGAACGATGGTCGTCACGCCGTCGGAGTACTCCAGCGCGACGGTCGAGGTCGAACGGAAGAACCAGAAGATCGTCACGCCCGGTTTCGATCTGCTCGGCGGCCAGGCGAAGGTGCACGCGATCCGGCGCACGTACCTGATCCTCGAGGAGGCCGGAAAGCTCACGATCGCGCCGCTGTGGCCGCGTCCCAATGCCCCGAAGGCGACGGCGAGCGCGCGACCGACCAAGCGTGAGAGCAAGCGTGCCAAACCGTCACGGTCCAAGCGGCCGCGGCGGCAAGTGGCTGTTGGCGTGCGCCGAATCTCGGACACGAGCTACCAGATTGAGCGCAAGGTCATCAATTCGAAGCTCAAGAATCTCGCGTCGTTGGGCCAGCAGGCTCGCGTCGTTCCCAACTACCACAACGGCAAGTACGACGGCTTCCGCATGATCGGCATGCGGGGCACGTCGCTGTTCTCGAACATCGGCTTCAAGAACGGCGACATCGTCAAGGTCATCAACGGTGGCCGCATCGACAGCCCGAACAAGGCGCTGTCGCTGTACGAGGCGCTCAAGAACAAGAGCCGCCTGACCGTGCAAATCGAACGCGGCGGAATGCTCAAAACGCTCCGCTACATGATCCGCTGAACGTGCTGAGATTGCTATACAAATGTCCAGATCGACGGCGGGCTCCCAACGCCAGAGGATGAAGTCTTGAGATTCACGACACCATCAAGTTTGTGCGCCGCCGCGCTTGCCGCCGCGTTCGTGACCGGGTCGGTGCTCGCGCCCGCTGCGGTGGACGCCCAGTCGCGCAACATCCCGGTTCGCGCCGGCGCCGGCACGCTCAACAAGTCCGGCAAGCGCTCGGTCAAGTCCAAGGGCAGCGTCGGCGTGTTCAAGCGCAAGAAGGTTCGCAGCAAGCTCGACCCGAAATACGACCCCGCGAAGGTCGGCAAGCAGGTCGCCAAGAACAGCGCCGCGCCCACACCCGCGCCCCGCGTCAACTCGGCAGGCTCCGGCCCCTCTGCCGGCAAGAACCCCGCCCGCGATCCCAACGAGAAGGCCATCGAGGACATGGTCACGTTCAAGAGCAACTTCGATAAGGACATCAAGTGCCGGCGACTGCCGCGCAACGCATTGGTCACGCTCGATTTCGAGCAGGCCCCGCTGGAGTCGATCACGAAGCTGATTTCGTGCTGGCTCAACCGCAACTTCCTGGTCGCGACCAGCCGTCGGGGCGCGAAAGTGACGATCCTGTCGCCGCAGCCGGTGACCGTGGACGAGGCCTACCGCGCGTTCCTCTCGATGCTGCACGTAAACGGGATGACGCTCGCTCGCCGCGGCAAGATCTACCACATCATCGACAGCAACCAGGCGCGCCCGTCGGGCACCGCGGTCTACGGCATCAAGCAGGGCGTGCCGAACAACGACGGCATCGTCACGCGCCTGATTCGGCTCGAGCACATCGAGGCCAAAGAGGTCCAGCAGCTGCTTCAGAAGTTCAAGTCCAAGGGCGGCGACATCTTCATCTACGAGGCGAACAACACGCTGATCATCACCGACACCGGCGCCAACATCCGCCGCATGATGAAGCTGCTCAAGGACGTCGACGTGCCGCTGGGCAAGGAGAAGATCTGGATTCGGCCGGTGCAGCACATGCAGGCCAAGGAAGTGCTCGACAAGATCAACAAGGTCTTTGAGACCAAGAGCCGTCGCCGCCGCAGCCGTCGTTCCGGTTCAGCGCTGACGTCGGTCAAGATCTCCAAGGCCATCTCCGACGAGCGGACCAACCAGCTCATCCTCATCTGCACGCGCACGAGCTACCTGAAAGTCGACGCGCTGATTCGCAAGCTCGATGTGCCGATCCCGGGTGAAGGCCAGATCCACATCCACCGGCTCGAGAACGCCGACGCTGAAGACCTCGCGAGCACGCTGAGTTCACTCGCCGGTGGCGGCGGCGGCAGTCGTCGTGGTCGAAGCCGTCGTCGCGGCAAGTCCAAGCGGGGCGGAACGGCGGCGCTGTTCGAAGGCGAGGTCAAGATCACCGCTCATAAGGCGACCAACTCGCTGGTGATCGAAGCGTCGCTGAAGGATTACCTCAGCTTGTCGCGTGTCATCGAGCGGCTCGACCGCCGGCGCAAGCAGGTCTATGTCGAGGCCGTGATCATGGAGATCAGCACCTCGAAGAACCGCACAATGCAGATCGCGGGTTCGGCGGGCACCACGTTCGATATCGGCGGTGAAACGGTGCCGTTCCTGGTCGGGCTCGGTGGCCTCGGCATGGGAGGCGTGGACCTGAGCCAGCTGCAATCCGGTGGTCTCGCCGCTGGTATGCAGGGACCGCTGCTCGACGTGAGCACGGGCAACACCGGCGGCGCGACGGGCAGCGCGGTTCCGGCCGGCGTCACGCTGTCCATCCCGGCGTTTGGCTTCCTCGTCCAGGCGATCCAGGAGAACTCGGACGTCAACGTGCTCAGCACGCCGCACATCCTCACGCTCAACAACGAAGACGCTGAGATCCAGGTCGGTCGCAAGGTTCCCTACCGGTCCGCGACGCTGGGTGGACTCGGCGGTCTTGGCGCGCTCGGTGGACTCGCCGGTGGCGCGGCCGGCGGTGCTCTTGGTGGCGCGCTCGGTGGTCTCGGCGGCGCGCTCGGCGGACTCGGCGGCGTGGGCGCGATGGTTCAGCACGTCGATGTCGACCTGACGCTGAAAATCACCCCGCAGATCAACGAGAGCGACTTCGTGAAGCTGAAGATCGAAGAGCAGCTCGACGAGATCGAGGCGATGGACCCCAACCTCGGACCGACAACGTCCAAGCGCAAGGTATCCAACACGGTCGTCGTCCGCGACCAGCAGCCCGTGGTCATCGGCGGCCTCATCACCGACCGCGAAAGCACCGGCGTCGCGAAGATCCCGATCCTCGGCGACCTGCCGCTCATCGGCATCCTCTTCCGCAAGTCGACCAAGCGCGTCGAGAAGAAGAATCTGCAGCTCATCATCGTGCCGCATATCATCAAAGATCCCAGCGATTTACGACGCATCCACGAGGAGAAGATGACGCAGATTCGGGAGTTCGCCGACGCCCTCGCCACCAAGCGCAAGGAGTACGACGGCAAGATCGACTTCCGCAAGAAGACCGGCGTGTTGCAGCGTGTGTTCCAGTCTGTCGAGCGCGCCGCCAAGGAGCGCAAGCTGATGGAGAAGGCGTACTACGACAACGCGGACGTCGACCTCGTCGGGCCGCCCGATCAGCACGACCTCGACTACGATCCCTTCGCCAAGCGCAAAGGCGAGCGGGAAGCTCCCAGCCGTGGTGTGCAGGTCATCGAGTTGCCGGATCCGCCCAAGAAATCGGCGCCGAAGAAAGCCCGCCGGGCCGCGCCCCCAAAGAGGTCCGCGCCCGCCGCCAAGCACAAGGCCGGCAAGTAGCCCGCCCTCCAGTAGCCCGTTAGCAAGAGAGCCACGATAGCAGCCGCCATGAGCCTGATGATCGACCCACGACCGCTCGGTGAAATCCTCGTCGACCGCGACGCATGCACGGCGTCCGACATCGACACCGCGCTCGAGATCCAGACCGAGCGTGGCGGGCTGATCGGCGAGCTGTTGCTGGGTCACAAGGCGATCACGCAAAGGCAGCTCACCGAGGCGCTCGGCGCGCAGTTCGGCATGGAAGTGGCCGACGGTGTCGACGAAGAGACCATCGACGCCTCGTTGGTCGGGCCGCTTTCGATGAGCTACGCGAAGGAAGCCGGCGTCTTGCCCGTGCGCCACGAAGAGGGCCGGCTCGAGGTCGCGATGTCCAATCCGCTGTCGGTCGACGTGCTTGACGACCTGCGGGTGCTCTACGACCAAGCGACGATCGTACCGCTGCTGGTGAGCCCCGAGGTGCTCAATGAAGCGGTGAACTTCGCCTTTGACCGTCGCGCTCGCGCCGACCAGGTCGTTGACGACATGGCCAAAGAAGACGGCATCGGCGACATCGCCCAGGAGCTCGAAGAGTCCAAGGACATCCTCGACGAAGACGACGAGGCGCCGATCATTCGCCTCGTCAACTCCGTGCTCAACCAGGCCGCCAAGGAGCGCGCATCGGACGTTCACATCGAGCCGATGGAAAAGTACGTGCTGTTCCGCTTTCGGCGCGACGGCGTGTTGCACGAGGTCGTTCGCGCCCCGAAGCGCTTTCAGCCGTCGATCACCAGCCGTATCAAGATCATGGGCGGCCTGAACATCGCCGAGAAGCGTTTGCCGCAAGACGGCCGTATCCGCATCAAGGTGGCCGGCCGCGACATCGATCTTCGTCTCTCCACGATTCCGACCGCGCACGGCGAACGGATCGTGATGCGTCTGCTCGACAAGACTTCAACCACCCTGGATCTCGAAGCGCTCGGTATGCGCGCGGAGAATCGGGACCTGCTCGACGGCCTCATCCGGCGCCCCAACGGCATCGTGCTCTGCTGCGGACCGACCGGTTCCGGTAAGACGACCACGCTGTACTCCGCGCTCGTCACCATCAACCAGCCCGACGTCAACATCCTGACCATCGAAGATCCGGTCGAATACCAGCTCGAAGGTATCGGCCAGATGCAGGTCAACCCGAAGATCGACTTCACGTTCGCTCGCGGCCTTCGCGCCACGCTGCGCCAGGACCCGGACGTGGTGCTGGTCGGCGAAATTCGAGACCTCGAGACGGCCGAGATCGCAGTGCAAGCGTCGCTCACCGGTCACCTCGTGTTCAGCACGGTTCACACCAACGACGCGTCGTCGACGTTTACGCGTCTTATCGACATGGGCGTCGAGCCCTTCCTGCTGTCGTCGTCGGTCATCGGAATCCTCGCCCAACGCCTCATCCGCGTGCTGTGCCGCGACTGCAAAGCGCCGCACCAAATCACCGCGTTGGAGATGGAACAGCTCGGCCTGTCGCCCGATGACCCGGGGCTGAAGACGGCGACGTTCTTCTCGGCGGTCGGCTGCTCCGAATGCGGGATGTCGGGCTACGCGGGACGCTCCGGTCTGCACGAGCTGCTGTGCCCCGATGAGGAAGTGAAGCGCATCGTGGTCGATCGCGGCGACGCCGGACAGATCAAGAAGGCGGCGTTGAAGGGCGGTATGAAGACGCTCTTGATGGACGGCGCGCTCAAGGCGATGGCCGGCCAAACGACCGTCGAAGAAGTGGTCCGCATCGCGACCGCGGCGGTGGAGTAGCGCGTCGTGGCGGTTTTCAATTACGTCGGTAAGGGTCCGGGCGGCAAAACCGTCAAGGGCGTCATGGATGCGGAGAGCGTCAAGGCCCTCAAGGCCGCGCTGCGACGCGAGAAGATCTACCTCACCGAATACAAACGCGAATCAGGCAAAGGCAAAGGCAAGGTCAAGGCCGGCGTCAAGCAGCAATCCGGCTCGGCCGACATCGACCTTACGGAGCTGCTGACCCGCATCTCGCCGATGGATGTCGCGGAGTTCACGCGGCAACTGGCGACACTGCAGAAGGCCGGTGTGCCGTTGGTCGATTCGCTGAGCGCGATCGTCGAACAGGTCGAAAACCCCAAGCTCAAACGTGTGCTTTCGCAGGTGCGTACCGACGTCAACGAAGGCCTGAGCTTCTACAAGGCGCTCGCGAAGCACCCGAAGGTCTACGGCCCGACGTACGTCAACATGGTCCGCGCGGGCGAGTCTTCGGGTACCCAGGACCTCGTGCTGCAGCGCCTGGCCGAATTCACCGAGAGCCAGGTTCGGTTGCGCAACAAGATCATCGGCGCGCTCACCTACCCGGTCATCATGCTGCTCATCGCGACGATGATCGTGATGGCGATGATGGTGCTCGTGGTCCCGAAGATCACGATCATGTTCGAGGACCTCGGCGCCGACCTGCCGATCATCACGCAGATCCTGATCTTCGTCTCCAACCTGCTGCAGTCGTGGTGGCCGCTGCTCATGCTCGCCGCGACCGGCGCATTCGTTGCCTTCAACCGCTGGCGACAGTCGGAGAAAGGTCGGCCGATTTGGGACGCATTCCTACTCAAGGTCCCGGTCATGGGCGACCTGGTCCGCAAGATCGCGATCGCCCGTTTCGCCCGGACACTGGGCACGTTGCTCAACTCGGGCGTGCCGCTGCTGACCGCGATGGAGATCGTCGAGAACGTCGTGGCCAACGTGATCCTGGCGAAGGTCCTGAGCGACGCGCGAGGCGCCATCCGTGAGGGCGATTCGATCAGCGGACCGCTCAAGCGGAGCGAAGAATTCCCGCCGATGGTCGTGCACATGGTCGCGATCGGCGAGCGCTCCGGAGAGCTTGAGAACATGCTGACCAACGTCGCCGAGAGCTACGAAAACCAGGTCGATAGCCGCGTTGGCGCGCTCACTTCGATCCTCGAACCGCTGATGATCGTGGGCATGGGCCTCATCGTCGCGTTCCTCGTCGCGGCGATTTTGCTGCCGATGATGCAATTGACGCGGGCGATCAGCGGTTGATGAAAAGGACGAGGCGGCAGTACGCCGCATAGAGAGAATGCGGTCGGAAAGACCGGGAGGTAGCGATGGAAAACCACGAGACGATGCAAGAGTTGGAGGCCGAAGTGGTCAAGGACAGCGGCGTGGTCGTAGCGCGTGGCCAAAAAGGCATGACGCTTATCGAGATCATGGTCGTGATCGTGATCATCGGCATCATGGGCTCGGCGCTCGCGGTCGGCGTGTTCGGCATGCTCGGCGACGCCAAAGAGGACACGGCGCGCGCTCAGATCAACACGATCGGCGCGGTCATCGAGGCGTACGAGGCGCGCAACGGCGATTACCCTGAGTCGCTCGAGGCCTTGACCGAAGGCAAGCGCGCCAAGCTCAAGAAGGCCAACCTGAAGGACCCGTGGAAGCGCGAGATCCAGTTCTCGGCCGACGGTGACGGCTTCACGCTGTGCAGCAGCGGCGACGACAAGCGCCAAGGCTCCGAAGACGACATCTGCTACGGCGAAGAGCAAGGCGAATAGCAGACGATGTCCGCGGTCGGCGCCCCACATCGATCACGAAACCGGACTCACCACGAGGCCGGCTTCACGCTCATCGAGCTGGCCGTCGTGATGGTCGTGGCGGCCGTTGTAACCA